>MNXJ01000007.1 GCA_001872455.1 Anaerolineae bacterium CG2_30_57_67
ATTAACTGATGTTACGCAGCAAGAACCAGTGGCGCGATATATATGTCGCGGTTGCGCCGCAGAAACCGGAAAATTGAAATTTTAGAGCCGTTTGATAGGCGCTGAACAGATAAGAACCCGTCCAAAAGATTGGCAAAATGGGCAGCCAACGGTGGCGCAAATCTGCGATTTGCGCGGGCCTTGCCCCACCTGCCCCGTTTTTTGGATAGACTCTAAAAATTGGCGTCAGCCAAATTTCAGCACAACATAAATTGTCGTGCTACGGTGTATCGCGTAACATCAGTTAAGAAAGTAGGCCGCGCAAAAAACGCGGCCTACTGCGCGACATACGCGCGACAATTATGAGCGCGCGTACTACCAAATTCATCATTCTGCATTCTCACTTCTGCATTTGAATTGGAGATTCAATGAACATCATTGAAACCGAAAACAAACACACCTCCGGCGTATACGTCAAACAAAACTTTGCCATCGTGCGAGGCAGCGGCGCCAGCCTCTTCGACGAAGACGGCAACGAATACATTGACTGCTCTGCCGGGCACGGCGTAGCCAACCTGGGCCACGCCCATCCCAAAATTGCGGCAGCGCTGGCCGACCAGGCCACAAAACTGATCACGCTTTTTGAGACGTTTCCCAACGACCAGCGCGCCGCCCTCATGGAAAAACTCACCGCGCTCACCCCCGGCCTGGAGCGCGTCTTCTTCTGCAACTCTGGCACCGAAGCGGTGGAGGCGGCCATTAAATTTTCGCGGCTCGCCACCCGTCGGACGGGCATCATCGCCGCCATGCGCGGCTTTCACGGGCGCAGCTACGGTTCGCTTTCGGCCACCTACAACAAAAAGTACCGCGAGGGCTTCGAGCCGCTGGTGCCTGGCTTCAGTCACGTGCCCTTCAACAATCCCGACGCGCTCGAAAAAGCCGTCAGCGCCGAGACCGCCGCCGTGATTCTGGAGGCGGTACAGGGCGAGGGCGGGGTCTACCCGGCCAGCGCCGACTACCTGCAGGCGGCGCGGCGCATCTGCGACGAGCGCGGCGCGCTGCTGATTGTGGACGAAATTCAGAGCGGTTTTGGGCGCACGGGAAAAATGTTCGCCTACCAGCATTCCGGCATCACCCCCGATATTTTGTGCGTCGCCAAATCGCTGGCGGGCGGCGTGCCGATTGGCGCGGCGCTGCTGGGAACGCGGGTACAAAACCTGACGCCCGGAGCACACGGCTCGACCTTTGGCGGCAACCCGCTCGCCATGGCGGCGGGCGTCGCGGCACTGACCGCGATGGAAGAGGAAAATCTGCCCCAGCAGGCTGCCGAAAAAGGCCAATACCTGATGGAAAAACTGCGGGCAATTCAATCGCCCAACATCCGCGAAGTGCGCGGGCTGGGGCTGATGATTGGCATCGAACTGAAAGAAAAAGCCGCGCCATACCTGAAAGCGTTGCTGCAAAAACGGATTATCGCCCTCAACGCCGGGCTGACGGTCATCCGCCTGCTGCCGCCGCTGGTGATTTCGTATGAACAGCTGGACAAAGTCGCCGCCGCGCTGGGCGAGGTATTGACGCAGGAAATGCAGAATGCAGAATGATGAATAACGCGCGGCAAGATGGAGAAGCAGAATGAATGATTCTGAAACCCTTATCGGTTTGGTGTCGCAATACAGCCCCTCCGGCCAGGAGCGCGGGGCGGTAGAGTGGCTGGTGGCGCGCATGAAGGCGCTTGGCTACGCGGAGGCGTTTGTGGACGCCGCCGGGAACGCCGTCGGCGCGCTGGGCAGCGGCCCGCGGCAGGTGGTTTTGCTGGGGCATATTGATACCGTCCCGGGAGAAATTCCCGTCCGCGTGGACGGGGGCGTTTTATTTGGGCGCGGCAGCGTGGACGCCAAGGGGCCGCTGGCCTGTTTCACCGATGCCGTGGCCGCAGTCGGCGCGCTGGAGGGCTGGCAGTTCATCGTCATCGGCGCAGTGGAAGAGGAACGCAATTCGGAAGGCGCGCGCTTTCTCGTGGACAAATATCGCCCCGATTTTCTGATTGTCGGCGAACCCAACCGCTGGGACCGAATTGCCCTGGGCTACAAAGGCGTTGCCTGGGCCGAAATCAGCCTGCGGCGCGCGCAGACTCACACTGCCAGCGGCGAGCAAACCGCGGCGGAGGCGGCGGTTGAACTCTGGATGGCTATCCGCAAACAAACGGAAACCTTCAACGCCGGGAAAAGCCGCGCCTTCGACCAGATTTTGCCCACCCTGCGAGAAATCACCGCCGGGCAGGATGATTTTTCGCAATGGGCGCGGCTGAAGGTCGGCGCGCGCCTGCCGCTGGAAATGCCGCCAAAGCAGTGGTACGCCAGCCTGCGGAAAATTTCGTCAGACGCGGAAATCTCGCCGGTCGGGTACGCCCTTCCAGCCTGGGCCTGCGAGAAAAACTCTTCGCTGGTACGCGCTTTTTTGAGCGGAATCCGCAGTCAGGGCGGCGCTCCGGCCTTTGTCTACAAGACCGGCACCGCCGATTTGAACATCGTCGCCCCGGTCTGGCAGTGTCCGGCGCTGGTCTACGGGCCGGGCGATTCGGCGCTTGACCACACACCCGATGAACATATCACGCTGAATGAATATACGAAAGCCGTCAAAGTTCTGGCGGAAAGCCTGAAAAACCTGACGGAAAAATAAAATTTGCATAAATTTTCGGCTTTGGCGCATTTTCGGCTTGACAATGCGCGTCAGTCGCCTATAATCGGGCGAAATCTAAAGCCCATGTCCACTTTTACTTTCACCTTCGTCCTTGTAGTCCTGCTGGCGGTCCTTATTATTAAGGGCTACTTTGTGGTTGGACTGGCGCCGGTGAAGGTGAAATAAACTCTCACACGAAACAAAAGAGCCGCTCCGACCATATCGGAGCGGCTCTTTTTTGTTATTTTTCAAAGGAGCCGTATGCGTTCAGACACCGTCAAAAAAGGCTATGAAAAAGCGCCGCACCGCGCCCTGCTGCGGGCAACCGGCGTGCGCGAAGAAGATTTTGGCAAGCCGTTTGTGGCAATCGTCAATTCGTATGTGGATGTTGTACCGGGACACGTCCACTTGCAGGAATTTGGCAAACTGGTCAAAGAGGCCGTGCGCGCGGCGGGCGGCGTGCCGTTTGAGTTCAACACCATCGGCGTGGATGATGGCATTGCGATGGGGCACGCCGGGATGAAATATTCGCTGCCCTCGCGCGAGTTGATTGCCGACTGCGTGGAAACGATGATGGAGGCGCACCGCTTCGACGCGATGGTGTGCATCCCCAACTGCGACAAAATTGTGCCGGGCATGTTGATGGCGGCCATGCGTGTCAATGTGCCGACCATTTTCATCAGCGGCGGGCCGATGGCGGCGGGCAAAACCCCCGAAGGCGAGACGATTGACCTGATTTCGGTCTTCGAGGGCGTCGGCGCATTTTCGGCGGGGAAAATTGACGAGGCGCGCCTGACCACGCTGGAGCGTTTCGCCTGCCCTTCGTGCGGTTCCTGCTCTGGCATGTTCACCGCCAACTCGATGAATTGCCTGATGGAGGCGCTGGGGCTGGCGCTGCCCTTCAACGGCACGGCGCTGGCAAAAACCCCGCAGCGTGAAGCGCTGGCAAAGCGAGCCGCCGCGCAAATTTTCACCCTGCTGGAACGCGACATCAAACCGCGCGACATCATCACCGCCGAAGCGATTGACGACGCCTTCGCGCTCGATATGGCGATGGGCGGCTCATCCAACACCGTACTGCACACGCTGGCGCTGGCGAACGAAGCCGGGCTGGAATATCCGCTGACGAGAATCAACGCCGTTGCCGAAAAAGTGCCGCACCTGTGCAAGGTTTCCCCGGCGGGCAAATGGCACATGGAAGACGTACACCGCGCGGGCGGCATCCCGGCCATTCTCAACGAAATCCAGCACAGCACGGGCATGCTGCACTTTGAGCGGCCAACCGTCTCCGGCACGACGCTGGGCGAATCGATACGCGGGGCGGAAATTTTGGACGAGGAAGTCATTCGGCGCTACGACAACGCTTATTCCAAACGCGGCGGGCTGGCAATTCTGTTCGGCAGCCTCGCCCCGCGCGGCGCGGTGGTCAAAGTCGGCGGCGTCAGCGCGGCGATGATGAAATTCAGCGGCCCGGCACGCATTTACGAGAGTCAGGACGCGGCGCTGGCGGGGATTCTCGGCGGAGAAGTGCAGGCCGGAGACGTGGTCGTCATCCGCTACGAGGGGCCGAAAGGCGGCCCCGGAATGCAGGAAATGCTCTCGCCGACCGCGGCCATCATGGGGCGCGGCCTGGGCGACAAAGTGGCGCTGATTACAGATGGCCGTTTTAGCGGCGGAACGCGCGGCGCGTGCATCGGCCACGTCTCGCCCGAAGCGGCGGCGCGCGGCCCGATTGCGGCGCTCCAAAACGGGGATGAAATCGAGATTGATTTGGCCGGGCGGCGGCTGGACGTTCGGCTGAGCGCGGCAGAAATTCAACAGCGCCTGGCCGCCCTGCCGCCTTTTGTGAGCGCAACCACCAGTAAATGGCTCAAACGCTACGCGCACTTTGTAACCAGCGCGGATACCGGCGCAGTTTTATCAACGGATTTTTGAACCGGACAACCGGATAACCGGATAACCGGACAGGAGAAAATTATGAAATTAAGTGGCGCTGAAATCTTATGGGAATGTGTGGTGCGCGAAGGCGTAGAAGTGGTTTTTGGCTACCCCGGCGGCGCCAATATGCCGCTGTATGACGCCATGCTCAATTACCCCATTCATCATGTGCTGGTACGGCACGAACAGGGCGGCGCGCACATGGCGGATGGCTTCGCCCGCGCTTCAGGCAAGGTCGGCGTGGCGATGGCGACTTCCGGGCCGGGAGCGACCAACCTGGTGACGGGCATCGCCACAGCCATGATGGATTCGATACCGGTGGTCTTCATCACCGGACAGGTGGCCGCGCATCTGATTGGTGGCGACGCCTTTCAGGAAGTGGACGTGACCGGCATCACCCTGCCAATTACCAAACACAATTATCTCATTACCCGCGCCGATGAAATCGCCGAGGCCGTGCGCGAGGCCTTTTACATCGCCCGCAGTGGCCGCCCCGGCCCGGTGCTGATTGATATTTGCAAAAACGCGCAAATCGAAAAGACAGAATTTGAGTACCCCGAAACAGTCAAACTGCCCGGCTATCAGCCGGTTGACCACGCCCCCAAAGAGTCGCTGGCGCGGGCGTTGCAGCTGATTGAAAAAGCGCGGCGTCCGATTATTCTGTGCGGACACGGCGCGCTGATGTCGGGCGCGGAAGAGGCGCTGATGAATTTTGCCGTCAAAACACAGACCCCCGTCGCCAGCACACTCTTGGGGCTGGGCGCTTTCCCGGCCTCACACCCGCTCAGCCTGGGCATGATGGGCATGCACGGCGAAGTTCACACCAATCTGGCAATCCAAAATTCCGATTTGATTCTGGCCTTCGGAATGCGCTTCGATGACCGTGTGACCGGCACGTTGAAAACCTACGCGCCGCGCGCCAAAAAAATCCATGTCGAAATTGACCCTTCGGAAGTGCATAAAAACGTGGCCGTTGATGTGCCGCTGGTTGGCGACCTGAAAACCGTGTTGGCCGACCTGATTCCGCTGGTGGACGAATACGACCACGACGAATGGCTGCAGGAAATCAGCGGCTGGAAAGCCGAAGCCGACGCGCGCAGCATCATGAACTGGCCGGAGGACGACAAATTGTATGTGGCGCATCTCATCAGCGACATCTGGCGGGCGACCGACGGCAACGCCATCATCGCCACCGATGTTGGTCAGCATCAAATGTGGACGGCGCAGTATTACGCGCTGGAAAAACCCAATCGCTGGCTGACTTCCGGCGGCGCGGGCACGATGGGCTTCGGCCTGCCCGCCGCCATCGGCGCCTGGTTCGCGCACAAAAACGAGGAAATTTGGGCCATCGCCGGAGATGGCGGTTTTCAAATGACACAGGCCGAGCTTTCGACAGCGGTACAGGAAGGCGCAAATGTCAAAATTGCCATCATGAACAACAGTTTTCTGGGCATGGTGCGCCAGTGGCAGGAATTTTTCTTTGAGAAGCGCTACTCAGCAGTCAATATGCGCTCACCCGATTTTGTCAAAATCGCCGAGGCGCACGGCATCCCCGCCCGGCGGGTGACGCAGCGCTCCGAAGTGGCGGAAGCCATCGCCTGGGCGCGCCAGACTCCCGGCGCCGTGCTGCTTGAATTCCGCGTAGAACAGGAAGACGCCGTTTACCCGATGGTTCCCGCCGGAGCGGCGCTCGACCAGATGATTCAGCGGCCGGTGAAAGAATTGGCAAGCAGGAGAAACCCATGAATTACACCTTTATCGCATTGGTAGAAAACAAACCCGGCGTGTTGAACCGCGTGGCGTCGCTCTTTCGCCGCCGCAACTTCAACATCGAATCGCTGGCAGTGGGCCGCACCGAAAAACCAGATATCTCGCGCATGACGGTGGTGGTGGACTGCCCCAACGGCGACCTGGACGCGCACAAAATCGAGGCCAACCTGTACAAACTGGTCAATGTGATTGATGTGCAGGATGTCACCAATCAGCCCTCGGTAACGCGCGATCTGGCGCTGATTAAAGTCATGGTTGGCCCCGAAAAGCGCGCCGAAGTGAACAGCCTGGCCGATATTTTCCGCGCCCGCATCGTGGATGTGGCGGCCGATTCGGTCATCGTCGAAATCACCGGCACGGAGGACAAAATAGAGGGCATGATTGAACTTTTGCGCCCGCTCGGCATTGTCGAAATGGTACGCACCGGGCGCGTTGCGATGACGCGCGGCGTCAACGACGGCGTGCGCCGCGTCCCCGGCGCAAACGGCAGCCTGTGGCGCGAAGATGACGAAAGCGGCCTGGCGGAATACTAACAAAGGCAGAATGATGAATGCAGCATACAAAATGACATTCATCATTCACCATTCATCATTCAAAAAGGAGAACTCATGGCAAAAATTAATTTTGGCGGCGTCGTGGAAGAAGTCGTCACCCGCGAAGAATTTCCACTGGAAAAAGCGCGCGAAGCGCTGAAGGACGAAGTTGTGGCGGTGTTGGGTTACGGCGTGCAAGGCCCGGCGCAGTCGTTGAATATGCGCGACAACGGGATTAACGTCATCGTCGGCCAGCGGCCCGGCACCAAAAACTGGGACAAAGCCGTCGCCGATGGCTGGATTCCGGGCGAGACGCTTTTCCCGGTCGAGGAGGCCGCCGAACGCGGCACCGTCATCCAATATCTGCTTTCAGACGCCGGACAGCGCAGTCAGTGGCCGAAAGTCGTCGAGTGCCTGAACGAGGGCGACATGCTCTATTTTTCGCACGGCTTTTCGGTGACCTACAAGGACGATACCGGCGTCATCCCGCCGCCGCACGTGGATGTGGCCCTGGTAGCGCCAAAAGGTTCGGGCACCAGCGTGCGGCGCAACTTCATCGCCGGAAGCGGCATCAACGCCAGTTTTGCCGTGCATCAGGATGCGACTGGCCGCGCCTGGGAGCGCACCGTCGCCCTGGGAATCGCCATCGGCGCGGGCTATTTGTTCCCGACCACGTTCCAAAGCGAAGTCTTCAGCGACCTGACCGGTGAGCGCGGCGTGTTGATGGGCGCGCTGGCCGGTGTGATGGAAGCACAATACAACGAACTGCGCAAACACGGCCACAGCCCCAGTGAAGCCTTCAACGAAACAGTGGAGGAACTCACCCAGTCGCTGATTCGGCTGGTGGGCGAAAATGGCATGGATTGGATGTACGCCAACTGCTCCACCACCGCCCAACGCGGCGCGCTGGATTGGAAGGACAAGTTCCGCGATGCGGTTGCGCCTGTTTTCAGCAGCCTGTATACCAGCGTGGAAACCGGCAACGAAGCGCGCATCACGCTCGAAGCCAATTCCCGCCCTGATTACCGCGCCCGGCTGGAAGAAGAACTGGCCGCCATCCACGACTCAGAAATGTGGCGCGCCGGGGCCGCCGTCCGCTCGCTGAGGCCGGAGAACTGGAAAAAATAGTGAGCAGTGGTCAGTAGTCAGTAGTCAGTAGTCAGTAGTCAGTGGTCAGTGACTGGTAATCAAACAACTGGTCAACTGGTCAACTGGACAACCGGACAACTGGACAACTGGACAACTGGACAACCGGTCAACCGAATAACCGAAAAATTGGAAACCCCATGAAAAATTACGTCAAAATTTTCGACACCACACTGCGCGACGGCGAACAATCGCCGGGCGCGACGATGACCTCGGCGGAAAAACTGGAAGTAGCCCGCAGCCTGGCGCGGCTGGGCGTGGATATCATCGAAGCCGGATTTCCCGCCGCCTCGCCCGACGACCTGGAAGCGGTGCGCCGCATCGCGGTTGAAGTGGGCAACCCGCCAATCGGGGCTGACCCGGCCTCCACGCGCGTCCCCGTCATCGCCGGGCTGGCGCGCGCCACCCGCAGCGACATCGCCAAAGCCTGGGAAGCCGTCAAAAGCGCGGCCCATCCCCGCATCCACACTTTTTTGGCGACTTCAGAAATTCACATGCAGCACAAGTTGAACATGACCCGCGCACAGGTGCTGGAAAAAATCGGCGAGATGGTGGCTTACGCCAGCAGTCTCTGCCCGGACGTGGAATTCAGCCCCGAAGACGCCGGGCGCTCCGAGCCGGAATTTCTCTACCTGGCGCTGGGCGAGGCCATTCGAGCGGGCGCAACCACGCTGAATATCCCCGACACCGTCGGCTACACCACGCCCGATGAATTCGGCGCACTGATTGCGGGCGTTCTCGCCAACACGCCCGGCATGCACGCGGGCATCACCGTCAGCGTGCACACCCACGACGACCTGGGGCTGGCGACCGCCAACGCGCTGGCCGGAATCCGCGCCGGAGCGCGGCAAGCCGAAGTGACCATCAACGGCATCGGCGAGCGCGCCGGAAACACCTCGCTGGAAGAAGTTGTCATGGCGCTGAAAACCCGTCACCCCGTCTTTGGGTTGGAAACCAGCATTGACACGACGCAAATCAGCCGCGTCAGCAAACTCGTCAGCAATTACACCGGCATTGTCGTCCAGCCCAACAAAGCCATCGTCGGCGCCAACGCCTTCGCGCACGAGGCGGGCATTCATCAGGACGGCATGTTGAAAAACAACCAGACCTATGAAATCATGCGCCCGGAAGATGTCGGCGTCAGCCAAACGCGGCTGGTGCTGGGAAAACATTCCGGGCGGCACGCCCTGCGCGCCCGCCTGGCCGAAATGGGTCACGCGCTGGATGAAGTTGAACTCGATCAAGCGTTTGCCCGCTTCAAGGAATTGGCCGACCGCAAAAAGCACATCACCGACCTGGATTTGGAAGCGCTGATGGCGGATGAGTTTTACCAGCCGCTTTCGCTCTACGTCCTCGACGGGCTACAAGTCACCTGTGGCACGATGGGCCTGCCGACAGCCACCCTGCGTCTGCGCGGGCCGGATGGCAAAATTCACACGCGCGCCGAAATCGGCACCGGCCCGGTGGACGCCGCCTACCGCGCGGTGAATGCGATTATCAACACGCCCAACACCCTGCTGGAGTTCAATATTCACGCCATCACCGAGGGCATTGACGCCCTGGGCGAAGTCACCGTGCGCGTGCAGGCCAAAAATGGCGCGCAGACGATGGACGCCCAAAAAGAGCAGCTCTTCAGCCGCATTTACGGCGGCCACGGCGCGGATACCGACATCATCGTCGCCAGCGTCAAGGCCTATATCAACGCGCTCAACAAACTCATTATTGCCCAAAACGAAGCCCCGCGCGAAGAATATGGCGTGATGCTGGGGTAAACCTATGCCAAAAACTCTCTTCCAAAAAATCTGGGATGCGCACGTTGTCACCCAGCAACCAGATTCCCCCGCCGTTTTGTACATTGACCTGCACCTCGTGCACGAAGTCACCTCGCCCCAAGCCTTCAGCGGGCTGCGCCAGCGCGGGCTGAAGGTGCGCCGCCCCGAGAAAACCTTCGCCACGATGGACCATTCCACGCCCACGCGCGACCTGCACCTGCCGATTGCCGACCCCATCGCCGCAGCCCAAATCCATCAGATGGAAATCAACACCGCCGAATTCGGCATACCGCTGTACGGGCTGAACAGCCCCAAACGCGGCATCGTCCACGTCATCGGCCCGGAACTTGGCCTGACGCAGCCCGGCATGACCATCGTCTGCGGCGACAGCCACACCGCCACGCACGGCGCATTCGGCGCACTGGCCTTTGGCATCGGCACCAGTGAAGTGGAACACGTCCTTGCCAGCCAATGCCTGCTCCAGCGCCAGCCCAAAACCTGCGAAGTGCGCGTGGACGGAAAACTACCCGCCGGAGTTTCGGCCAAAGACATCATCCTGGCGCTGATTGCCAAAATTGGCGTTGGCGGCGGCACCGGCCACGTTTTTGAATACACCGGCTCCGCCATCCGCGCCCTCTCGATGGAAGAACGCATGACCATCTGCAACATGTCCATCGAAGGCGGGGCGCGCGCGGGCATGATTGCGCCGGACGATACCACTTTTGACTACCTGCATGGGCGCGAATTTGCCCCGGCAGGCGCGGCCTGGGAGCAAGCCCTCGCCCGCTGGAAATCGCTCGCCAGCGATGAAGGCGCCACCTACGACAAAATCATCAGTCTCGACGCCTCGGCCCTGGAACCGATGATCACCTACGGCACCAACCCCGGCATGGGCATCGGCCTCAGCGGGCGCATCCCCGACCCGGCAACCATCAGCGACCCGGCGCAAAAAGCCGCGCTGGAGAAATCGCTGGCCTACATGGGCTTGCGCCCCGGTCAGGCGCTGCTCGGCCAAAAAGTGGACGTGGTTTTCATCGGCAGTTGCACCAACTCGCGTCTTTCCGACCTGCGGCTGGCAGCCTCTCTGCTCAAGGGCCGCAAAGTGGCCGATGGCTTGCGCGTGCTGGTGGTGCCCGGCTCGCAGCAAATCAAACAACAGGCCGAAGCCGAGGGACTGGCCGAAATTTTCCGCGCGGCGGGCGCCGATTGGCGCGAGGCGGGCTGTTCGATGTGCCTGGCGATGAACGGCGACCAGCTCGAACCCGGCCAGTACGCCGTCAGCACCAGTAACCGCAATTTTGAAGGCCGTCAGGGCAAAGGCGGGCGCACGTTTTTAGCCAGCCCGCTCACCGCCGCGGCAACCGCCCTTACCGGCGCCATCACCGATCCGCGTTTGTTTGCAGGAAAATAGAGAAGGGGAGGAGTAGACAAGGAGAAGAGTAGACAAGGAGAAGAGTTCTTGTTTCCTTGTTTCCTTGTTTCCTTGTTTCCTTGTTTCCTCCCTCCCGTCTTCCTTCCATTCACTCCCCAAAAATCCCATGCCTCAATTCACATCTCTTACCTCCCGCGTTGTGCCACTGCCCGTCAACAACATCGACACCGACCAAATCATCCCGGCGCGCTTTCTCAAGGCCACCGACAAAAACGGCATGGGCGCAGCCTTGTTTGCCGACTGGCGCTACCTGCCAGACGGTTCGCCCAACCGAAGTTTCATCCTCAACCAACCCGAAGCCGCCCACGCGCAGATATTACTGGCCGGCGACAACTTCGGCTGCGGCTCCTCGCGCGAACATGCTCCCTGGGCACTGACCGGCTTCGGCTTTCGCGCCGTCATCAGCACGTCGTTTGCCGATATTTTCCGCAACAATGCGCTAAAAAACGGTCTGCTGCCCATTCTTGTAGACGCCAACACGCACCAGACACTTTTTGACCTGGCCGAAGAAGCCCCGCGCGCCGAGCTGACAATTGACCTGGCCTCCCAAACCCTTTCCTTCCCCGGCGGCGCAGTCACGTTCCCCATCGACGCCTTCAACAAAACCTGCCTGCTCAACGGCGTGGATGAGTTGGGCTATATTTTGGGATTTGAAAAGGATATTAGAAATTATGAATTAGGGATTAGGGATTAGGAAAGAAACGGCCTAATTCGCAATTCCTAATTTGTAAACTGGAAACAATTATGAGTCTTATCCAAATCTACGACACCACCCTGCGCGACGGCACACAATCGGAGGGCTTTACGCTTTCCGCCAATGACAAAATCCGCGTGGCGCAGCGCCTCGACGAGTTGGGCGTGGCCTTCATCGAAGGCGGCTGGCCCGGCTCGAACCCCAAAGACGTGGAGTTTTTCGAGCGCGCCCGCGACCTGCCCTGGAAAAATGCGCTGATCACCGCCTTTGGTTCAACCTGCCGCGTCAGGGGCGGCGTGGAAGACGACGCCAATATGCGCGCCCTGCTCGATTCGCAAACCCCGGTCTGCACCATTTTTGGCAAGACCTGGGATTTACACGTCACCGAGGTTTTGCAAACCACCTTGGATGAAAATCTGCGCATCATTGAGCAATCGGTCGCCTACCTGAAAGCCAACGGCAAGCGCGTCATTTACGACGCGGAGCATTTTTTCGACGGCTGGAAGGCCGACCCGGCCTACGCGCTGGAAACCCTGCAGGCGGCCATTCGCGGCGGAGCGGAGATTCTCGTGCTGTGCGATACCAACGGCGGAAGCATGCCCTGGGATGTGGAAAAAATTATCAGCGGGATGCGCGCCCAAATCGCGCATCCCTTCGGCATCCACACCCACAACGACTCGGAATGCGCCGTCATCAATTCGCTGACCGCCGTGCGCGCCGGGGCAATTCAGGTGCAGGGAACCATCAACGGCGTCGGCGAGCGCTGCGGCAACGCCAATTTAATTTCCATCATGGCCGACCTGCAGTTGAAAATGGGCTACACTTGCCTGCCCGCCGAAAATCTCACCAAACTGACCGAACTCTCGCACTTTGTGGCCGAAATCGCCAACCTGACGCCCGACGAGCATTTACCCTTTGTCGGCAAATCGGCTTTCGCGCACAAAGGCGGCGTGCATGTCGCCGCCATGCGGCGCAGCGCGCAGTCGTACCAGCACATCGAACCCGAAAAAGTGGGCAATAAAATGCGCGTGGTGGTTTCGGACCTGGCCGGGCGCGGCAACCTGCTGAGCAAAGCCGAAGAACACGGCGTGGAAGTGGAAGGCGAGGAAGTCGCCGGCGTGCTGGCCGAGGTCAAGGAATTGGAAGCGCGCGGATTTTCCTTCGAGGCCGCCGAAGCCTCGGTGACGATGATGCTCAAACGGCAGGAAATGTACTACAAACCGCCCTTTGAACTGATTGATTTCTCCGTCAATGTAGAACACCGCCAGGGGCGCGGCATTTTCGCCGAGGCCACCGTCAAAGTGCGCGTCAACGGCGAGATTTTGCATACCGCCGCCGAGGGCAACGGCCCGGTCAACGCCCTGGATTTGGCGCTACGCAAGGCGCTGATTAACTACTACCCGCAATTGAACCGTTTTCACCTGTCCGACTACAAAGTCCGCATTCTCGATTCCGACCACGGCACCGAAGCCACCACCCGGGTAATGATTGATACACGCAATAGCCATCGCCGCTGGACAACCGTCGGCGCAAGCGCCAACATTATCGAAGCCAGTTGGCGCGCCCTGGCCGATGCGGTGGAATATGGATTAACGATGAATGAAGAATAATAAACAACCGAACAACCGGACAACCGAACAACCGAACAACTGGACAACCGAACAACCGAACAACTGGAAAACAAAATATGAACTTCAACATCACCCTACTCCCCGGCGACGGGATTGGCCCGGAAGTGGTCGCCGCAGCCGTCCGCGCGCTGGAGGCCATCGCCAGAAAATTCGGCCACACCTTCCACTTCAGCGAACGGCTGATGGGCGGCTGTTCCATTGACAAATTCGGCATGTCGCTGACCGATGAAACCCTGGCCGACTGCCAATCTGCCGACGCGGTTTTACTCGGCGCAGTCGGCGGCCCAAAATGGGACGACCCCGCCGCCAAAGACCGCCCGGAACGCGGGCTATTGGCTATCCGCAAAGGGTTGGGCGTCTTCGCCAACCTGCGCCCGGTCAAAGTTCACCCGGCGCTGATTAATTCCTCCCCGCTCAAGGCCGAAAAACTGGCGGGCGTGGACATGCTGGTCGTGCGCGAATTAACCGGCGGCCTGTACTTCGGCTGGCCGAAAGGCCGCGACAAAAAAGATGGCCGCGAGCGCGCCGTGGATACGCTCGAATACTATGATTATGAAATTCGCCGGGTGATAGAATTGGCCTTCCGCCTGGCAAAAGCCCGCCGCGCAAAAGTCACCTCGGTGGATAAGGCCAACGTGCTGGAAAGTTCGCGCCTGTGGCGGCAAATCGCCAGCGAAATTGGCAAGGCAAACCCCGCCGTCACCCTCGAACACATGCTGGTGGATACCGCCGCCATGCGTCTGATTACCTCGCCCGCATCGTTTGACGTGGTCGTCACCGAAAACATGTTCGGCGACATTCTCACCGACGAGGCCAGCGTTTTAGCCGGTTCGATGGGGATGTTACCCTCCGCCAGCCTCGGCGTCAGCGGCCCCGGCCTGTACGAACCGATTCACGGCTCCGCACCGGATATTGCCGGGCGCGGCATCGCCAACCCGGTCGGGACGATTCTCTCGGCGGCGATGATGCTTCGCTACTCGCTGAAACTCGAAGCCGAAGCCGCCGCCCTCGAAAAAGCCGTGGACGCAACCATCTGCGCCGGAGCGCGCAGCGCCGATTTGGGCGGAAAACTGACCACACAGCAAATGACGAACGAAATCATCAAACAAATGCAGAATGGTGAATGAAGAATGCAGAATTTGCATTTATCCTTCACCATTCATCATTCTACATTTCTCATTCTGCATTCAAAAGGAGTTTTTTTTTATGGCAATGGAATCGAAATTCATCTGGATGAACGGCGAACTTGTGCCGTTTGAGAAAGCCACCATTCACTTTCTCACCCCCGCCCTGCATTACGGCGCGGCGGTTTTTGAAGGAATCCGCGCCTACAACACCGCCAAAGGGCCAGCCGTTTTCCGCCTGACCGAACACGCCGAGCGCCTGCTCGATTCGGCGCGCATCTTCGGCTTTCGCTCCCTGCCCTGGACGGTCGAACAGGTCAGCGCCGCCATCAAAGACACCGTGCGCGTCAACGGCTTCGGCGATTGCTACATCCGCCCGGTGATTTACCTGGACGGCGGCGGCTGGAATCTGAACGTGGATGGCGGCCAGCCCGCCCTGGCAATTGCCGCCTGGGAATGGGGCAACTACCTGGGCGAGGAAGCGCTCGCCAAAGGCATCCGCGCCAACGTCTCCTCCTTCACCCGCCATCACCCCAACGTGATGATGACCAAGGCCAAAATCTCCGGCAACTACGCCAACAGTTATTTCGCCAAAACCGAATCGGTACGGCTGGGCTTCGACGAAGCGATTTTGCTCGACCCGCAGGGCTACGTGGCCGAATGCACCGGCGAAAACCTGTTCGTGGTACGCAGCGGAAAACTGATTACCCCGGCCACCGCCCCAGTGCTGGAGGGCATCACCCGCAGTTCCATCTTCCAAATCGCCGCCGACCTGGGCTACCCGGTGCTCGAACAACCCATCAGCCGCGACCAGCTCTACATCGCCGACGAAGTTTTCGTCGTCGGCACCGCCGCCGAATGTATCGGCCTGAGCGAAATTGACTTCCGCGCCATTGGCGACGGCAAAACCGGCCCGGTCACGCGCGCCATCCAAAAAGTCTATCACGCCGCCATCCGCGGCAAATTGCCAAAATACGAGGCGTGGTGCGCATATGTGGGATAACCTATGGTCTGTTTTTTGTAAAATAAAACGAGCGCACCTGGCGTAGAAATTGACATCGAAAACGAGACCACCGCAGCGTATTTCCGGTAACATCAGTAACCGGAGGTACCCAGGAGATGAGAACGGTGGAAGACTACGAACGTATTCGCAAGGCGTATTACGTGGAGAGGCTGAGCATGCGAGAGATTTGCAGGCAGTTTCACCACGGGCGCAATGTAATCCGCAAGGCACTCGAGCGTGCAGAACCGGA
>MNXJ01000031.1 GCA_001872455.1 Anaerolineae bacterium CG2_30_57_67
AAATTTTAGAGCCGTTTGATAGGCACTGAACAGATAAGAACCCGTCCAAAAGATTGGCAAAAGGGGCAGCCAACGGTGGCGCAAATCTGCGATTTGCGCGGGCCTTGCCCCACCTGCCCCGTTTTTTGGATAGACTCTAAAAATTGGCGTCAGCTAAATTTCAGCACGACATAAATGTCGTGCTACGGTGTATCGCGTAACATCAGTTATTAACGAGGTTCTATGCAAAGAAGACTAAAGATTGGCGTTCTCTATTCCCGCGTGCGCGTGGAAGAAAAATGGATTTTTGGCGCAATGGAGAAGCTCGGCCTGGATTACGAGCGGCTGGACGACCGGGAAATTTCGTTCGATTTGGAAAATCCGGCGCGCTGGCAGGCTTTTGATGCGGTGCTGGAACGTTCCATCAGTTACACCAGCGGGCTGTATGCGCTGCGGATTTTGAACGCCTTTGGCGTGCCGACCGTCAACACGGTAGCGGTGGCCGAAATTTGCGGCGACAAGCTGACCACTTCGGCCATGCTGGCGAGGGCGGGCGTGCCACAGCCGCGCAACATGGTGGCCTTTTCGGTGGAAGCGGCGCTGGAGGCAATTGAGACCTTCGGCTACCCGGTGGTGCTGAAGCCGGTGGTCGGCTCGTGGGGGCGGCTACTGGCGAAAATCAACGACCGCGACGCGGCGGAGGCGGTGCTGGAACACAAGGCGATGCTCGGCTCGGTGCAGCACAGCGTTTTCTACATTCAGGAATATATCAAAAAGCCGGGGCGCGACATCCGCGCGATTGTGATTGACAACCGGGTGCTGACGGCGATGTATCGCAAGTCGGAGCATTGGATTACCAACACGGCGCGCGGCGGCGAAGGCGAACTTTGCCCGATTACACCGGAGATTGAAGATCTGTGCCTGCGGGCAACAGCGGCAGTCGGCGGCGGCGTGCTGGCGGTGGACCTGGTGGAACACCCCGTCAGAGGGCTGATGGTCAACGAAATCAATCACACGATGGAATTTCACACCATGCAGCCAGTCAGCGGCGTGGATATTGCCGGGGAAATTGTGGCCTACGTAATGGCGGTGGCGGGAAGGAGCAATTTATGACATCCGTTTCCATCCTCGGCGGTTCGGGCTACGGCGGCGGCGAATTGCTGCGCCTGCTGCTCGGCCACCCGCAAGTCGAAATCAAACAAGTCACCTCGCGCACGCATTCGGGCGAGTATGTTTACCAGGTTCACCCCAATTTACGCAAGCGGACGCAACTCAAATTCAGCGACCCGGCGCAGGTGGAGCCGGTGGATGTGCTTTTTCTGGCGCAGCCGCACGGACAGGCGCAGCATCACATTGACGATTACGCCGCGCTGGCGGGAAAAATCATTGACCTTTCGGCAGATTTCCGCCTGCGCAACGCCGCCGATTACGAAAAATGGTACGGCGAAAAACACGCCGCGCCCGGCTGGTTGGGAAAATTTATCTACGGCCTGCCGGAACTGCACCGCGCCGAAATTGCGGCGGCAAACTACGTCAGCGGCGTGGGCTGTAACGCCACCGCCAGCAATTTGGCGCTGCTGCCGCTGGTCAAAGCAGATTTGATTGATTTGTCCGCGCCGGTCATCCTCGAAATCAAAGTCGGCTCATCGGAGGGCGGTGCGGAAGGCAACGCCGGTTCGCTGCATGCCGAGCGCGCCAACGTGGTGCGAACCTTCTCGGCCTTTGGACACCGCCACACCGCCGAGGTGATGCAGGAATTGGGCCTGAGCAACATCTCGCTGACAATGACCGCCGTGGATTTGGTGCGCGGCGTGCTAGCGACAGCGCACGCCAAAATCAAGCCCGGCGCGGCAAACAAAGATTTATGGAAAGCCTATCGCGCCGCCGCCGCCGAGAATCCGTTTGTGCGCATCGTCAAAGAACAGCGCGGCATTTACCGCGTGCCAGAACCAAAAATCGTGGCCGGAACAAACTACGCCGACCTCGGCTTTGAGTTAGATGAGACGACTGGTCACGTTGTCTCGATTTGCGCCATCGACAACCTGATGAAGGGCGCGGCTGGCACGGCAGTCCAATGCCTGAATCTGATGCTGGGCTGGGACGAAACGACCGGGCTGGAGTTTATGGGATTGCACCCGATATAAACGATAAATACGGTCTCTAGTTCACCTTTTCGGCCAGCCAGCCCGACACGCTCGCCAGAGCGCTGAGAAGTTTGGTCAACTCTCTGCCGCCGCCGAAGGCCAGGTGCGGCGCGCCGCCGCCGCCCGCGCCCAGTTGGCGCGAAAGATGTCCAACCAGGTCACCGGCCTTGACGCCTTTTTTGATTAAGTCTTGCGTAACAGCGGCCATGATTTGCTCACCAGAGACGATGACGCAGACACCGTTTTGCGGAAATTTGGCGCGGAAGGCGTCGGCCAGTTTAGTCAGGCTGTCTTTTTCCAGGCCGGGGATTTCCGTCACCAGCAGGGTGACGCCGCTGACAGTTTGGACTTCGGCCAGTTTCTGGCTGAAAGTTGCCAGCGCCAGTTCGGCGCGGGCGGCGGCCAGTTGTTTTTTGGCGGCGGCTAGTTCATCCTGCAGCGTCTCCACTTTGGCGGGGACTTCATCAGGGGCGGTTTTGAGCGCAGCGGCGGCGGTTTTCAGCAGGGCCGAGCGTTTGGCAATTAATTCATACGCGCCGCGCCCGGTGACGGCTTCGATGCGGCGAATGCCCGCCGCCGCCGAACTTTCGCTGACGAGCAGGAAAGCGCCCACGTCGCTGGTACGGTCGAGATGCGTGCCGCCGCACAATTCATACGAATAGCGCCCGGCGTCATCCGCAACGGTAATGGTGCGCACAACCTCGCCATATTTTTCGCCAAAAAGCGCCATCGCGCCTTCAGCAACGGCTTCTTCGCGCGCTTTGGTTTGTTTTTGGACGGGCATATCGCGCGCTACCGCTTCGTTGACCATTTTTTCGACCCGCTCAATTTGTTCGGGGGTCATGGCGTCGGGGTGGGTGAAATCAAAGCGCAAATGAGTGGGCGCTACCAGCGAACCCGCCTGGCGGGCGTGGTCGCCGAGGACGGTGTGCAGCGCCTTGTGGAGCAGATGCGTGGCGGTGTGATTGCGCATGATGTCGTGGCGGCGGGCAGAGTCAACCTCGGCGCGGGCCGCCTCGCCGACTTTGGGCCGGCCGCTGAGCACCTCACCGATGCAGGAAATCAGCCCCGCCGCCGGACGGCGCACGTCGCTGATTTCAATTTCCCAGCCGCTACCGGAAATGACACCGGTATCGCCCATCTGTCCGCCCGATTCGATGTAAAAGTTGACGGCGGGCAAAATCACTTCCACCCGGTCGCCGACCTGCGCTTCGCTGATGGATTGCCCGTCCACCACCAGCGCGAGCAATTCGCCGGTGACGGGGACGCCGCTGTACGGGTCGTAGGCGACGCCTTTTTGGCCGAGTTTGCCTTGCGCCAGCAGCTCCTTGAAGATGCCGGAGAAAAATTCAGCGTCGTCGCCGCCCATTTGTCCCATGGCTTTGCCGCCGCCGGAAGCCAGGCTGTGTTCCTCGCGCGCGGCGCGAAAAGCGGCCTCGTCCACATCCAGGCCTTGTTCGCGGGCGATGTCGCGGCTAATTTCGAGCGGCAGGCCGTAGGTGGCGTACAAATCGAAGGCGGCGTGACCATCAAGCACGCTTTGGCCGCTGTTTTTGAGCGCATCGAGCAGGTTTTGCAAAACGCCGGTGCCGCTTTCCACCGTGCGCGCAAAACGGATTTCTTCACGGGTCAGGTTGTCGAGAATGGTCTGGCGGTTCTGGGTCAGTTCGGGGTAGAAACCACCGTACTCGCTGATGAAGGCGTCCGCCACCTGAGCGAGAAAGGGCTGACGCAGGCCGATTTTTCCGCCGAAGCGCGCGGCGCGGCGGATGATCATGCGGCAAACGTAGTTGCGTCCGGCGTTGCCCGGCACGACGCCGTCGCCGATGAGGAAGGCGGCAGAGCGGGCATGGTCGGCGATGACGCGGTAGGGCGTGAAATCGGCGTAGATTTCGGCGCGGGTTTTGCCGGTCAGTTCGGAGAGCGCATCCAGCGCGCCGCGGAACAAATCAGTTTTGTAGTTGGAGTCAACGCCCTGCAAAACGGAGACAATGCGCTCAAAGCCCATGCCGGTATCAACATGCGTGGCGGGCAGCGGTTCCAGCCCGCCGCCGGGGAGCAGGTTGTACTGCATAAAAACGTTGTTCCACAGTTCGAGGTAGCGGGTGCATTCGCCATTGACGCCGCACTGATGCGGCTGTCCGCGCAGGTTGTCGCGCTCTTCGCCCAAATCCATGTGAATTTCGGAGCAGGGGCCACAGGGGCCGGTTTCGGCCATTTGCCAGAAGTTTTCCTTGCGGCCAAAGAAAAGGACGTTGGCGGGGTCGAAGCCGGGCTGTTTTTTCCAGATGTCAGCGGCTTCGTCATCCTGCGGAATATTGCCCTTGTCATCTTTAAAGCAGGTGGCGTAGAGTTTGTCTTTGGGCAAGCCCCAAACTTCCGTCAGCAGCTGCCACGACCAAGCGATGGCGTCTTCTTTATAGTAGTCGCCAAACGACCAGTTGCCGAGCATTTCAAAAAAGGTGTGATGGGTGTCATCGCGGCCAACATCATCCAGGTCATTGTGTTTTCCGGCCACACGCATACATTTTTGCGAGTCGACGGCGCGGGTGTAGGGGCGCTTGTCGGTGCCGATGAAAACATCTTTGAACTGCACCATGCCCGAGTTGGTGAAAAGCAGGGTGGCGTCTCCGCCCGGGACGAGTGACATGGACGGGACGGCGGTATGCCCGCGTTCCACGAAAAAATCTAAAAATGTTTGACGAATTTGATTGCCGGTAGGTTTTTGGCTCATTCTGGCTCCAAGGATGAAAAAGTGGGGGAATTATACCAAGTGAAAAGTGGAAATAATTTTTTTCACCCCCAAAAACAGGTGCAAATGCACCTGTTGGTTGGCTTCTCCGGGGTGGATAATGAACCTGTAAGTCATTTCTCATCCCCTATCAGGAGGCACCAAATGGAAGTCACTTTTCGTGAGTCGTGGGGCGTGCTCCACGGATTAATCTTCGGCGCACTGTTCCTGCTGTCTTTCTCCGGCGGAATCGTGGGCCTGTACAGCCTGCGCCCAGAATTCTTGACGGCTGAAGGGCTGAAGGAGCGCATGGCGCGCATGAAGGTCTGGGTGGCTAGCATGGCCGCCATCGTCTGGGCGACAGTTATCACCGGGACGTACATCGTTTATCCCTGGTATCGCGCCAAGCCCGGCGCTGATGTCACCGACCTGAGCGCCTACCCGCGTTCTCTGCTCCTTTCTGCCGCCAACACCGCTGAATGGCACAAATTCGGCATGGAATTCAAAGAGCATGTTGCCTGGATTGCCCCAATCGCCGCAACGGTTGTGGCTTATGTCATCGCGGTATACGGCCCGCAGTTGATTAAAGAGCCGAAAATCCGCAAGGCGTTGATGAACTTCTTTGTTGTGGCCTTTACCGCCGCCGCGATTGCCGGGGTGCTGGGCGCTTTCATCACCAAAGCCGCGCCGATTCACTAATTTAGGAGAATGGACATGACTACTGAAATCTTAATCAAAAACGGCAAAGCCGCCGCCGCCCTGCTGGCGGGTGGAATTGGCGCCCTGACCATGGGGTTGATGACCACGCTTGGCGAATCTGTGGCAGCCATCGGAACTGCTTTGAATTGGTACAACCCGGTTGGCGCGCTTTCCGGCAAAACCACTGTCGCGGTAATTGTCTGGCTCATCGCCTGGGCGGTTCTCGGCAATCAGTGGAAAGACAAGGACGTGGATTTTGACAAAATTGCCATGATTGCCCTGGTTCTGCTGCTGCTCGGCATTCTCGGCACCTTCCCACCTTTCTTTGACCTGTTTGTGCCAAAAGCGTAAAGCACCATTCCATTGTAGAATCAAAAAACGGACAGGAGAAATCCTGTCCGTTTTTGCAGTAATCATCACCACACAGCGACATAAATGTCGCGTTACATTCGTTCTTCAATGTGATTGCGAATGGCGTAGGCCGCCAATTCCACCCGGTTGCGCAGGTGAAGTTTTTCCAGCAGGGCGGTGACGTAATTGCGGGCGGTGATTTCGCTCAAGTGAAGCGCCTGACCAATTTCGCGATTGTTTTGGCCGCGCGCCACCAGATTTAAGACATCCATCTCGCGCAAGGAAATGTCGCGGAAAGCGTCACTTTCGGCTTTGTTTTGCAAATCGTTCAGGCGGGCGACAACGCGCGCGGCGGTTTTCGGGTCAAGCACCAGTTCGCCGTTGTGGGCGGCGCGAATGGCGCGCACCAACTCATCGCTGCCGACTTGCTTTAGCACATAACCTGCCGCGCCCGCGCGCAGCGCCTCGAGAATGAAATTCTCATTGACCGAGGAAGTCAGCATGACTGCCCGAATTTGTGGAAATTTCTGGCGCAGATCACGGCAGACCTCTAGCCCGCTGCGCCCTGGTAGTTGAATGTCGAGAATTGCCACGTCTGGCAGGTAATGCGCCGCCTGAATCAGGGCTTCCTCCGCATTGGCGGCTTCAGCGGCGACTTGCAGGTCGGGTTCGTTTTCGAGCAGGGTGCGCAGGCCGAGGCGCACCACTTCATGGTCATCCACAATCAGCAGGCGAATCATGGGGTCGTCTCCATCGGTAAATCCAAGATGACAGTTGTGCCTTTGCCCGGCGCGCTTTCAAAATGTAGCTCTGCGCCGAGTAGGCGGGCGCGGTCGCGCATATTGCGCAAGCCAAACCCGGCTTCGCGGTCTTCGGCCAGTCCCAGCCCAAAATCGCGGATGGTCAGGCGCAGATGTTCGTCCACGTAGCACAGACCGATTTCGATGGAATCGGTTTGGGCGTGGCGGATGGCGTTGGAGAGCGCTTCGCGCGTGAAAGCCGTCAGATGGCTGATTTGCTGCGGGGTCAGAATCGGCGGCTGAGGCGTTTCCCAGCGCGTCGCTATCGGCAGGACGCGGCGCGTATCGTCGAGAATCGCCTCCAGCGCAGGAATTAGCTCGATATTCTCAATCTCTTTTTCGCCCTGCAAAAGAAAAGTGCGCAGCTGCTCAATGCTCTGATTAATGGTCAGCACCAGCCGCTGCAGGCCCTCGGCGGTTTCGGGGGATGCTTTTTTTTGTAGCGACTGCGCCAGCAGCCCGGCGGCGTACACCTGCTGCAGAGCGCCGTCGTGCAGGTCGCGCGCCATGCGCTCACGTTCCAGGGCAATCATCTGGTCTTCTTCCATGCGCAAAATCAGGCGTTCCATTTCTACGTCAAATACTTCAAGAGCGCCGATGATGGAAATTGCCAAAATTAGGCCAGAAAGTGAGCGGAAAATGGCTGGGGGAACGATGAAAAGCTGTGTAAAAATCTCCGTGTTAATGAAATTGGCCGGAAAAAAAGGCTGCGCCGGAACGAGCAAGCCGCCCAGCAGGCCGTAAGCGAGGAGCGACCCGGCGGCAATTTTGAGCAGCCGCTCGATGGCGCTCAGCCCCAGCGAACGGATTTGCCCACCAGATTGTTTGAGCAGCCCGTAGCCGGAGAGAAATCCACCCGGCAGGCAGAGCAGGTAGCGCGCCCAGGCATTGGCGTTCAACTGCCAGACTTGGATATCGCTGGTCAAAATCAGCCCGCCGCCGAAGGGGACAATCAGCCACAGGACAAGCAGAGCAATGGGTAGAAAGCGCTGCCCACGCGCTGGCGTGGGCAGCGGCTTGAGCAGTTCAACTCCGAATTGCAGCAGGCAAGCAAACGAAACTGCCAGCAAAATCAGTTGAAAAAATTCCAGCAGCTCGATGATGGGTGCGGAGACAAACTGCGCCTGAATGGGAATGAACAAATCGCCCCATTCATTTAGCCCGTGCAAAATGCCAAAAGCCGCCAGCCAGGGCAGGTTGCGCGCGAGGCGCAAGCGCGAGCGCTGACGGCTTTGCAGCACAATCGCCAGTCCCAAAATAAAGAAAACCTGTCCGTAGGCAAACAGCACCAACGAACGGTTGGCAAAAAACCATTCACGCAGGGTCGTAATCATAGTTTTTACTCAGGCTGATTTTACCTGACAATGTCCTTTGACGCGCGGATGCTACCAGTCAAGGATGCGTGGAAAAGATTGGTTCAGTGCAGTGAACGTGTGGAACTCGGCGGCATTTTCAAGTATTTTCCCCTGGTCTGGCCCGCCAAGACAGGTGCACCCGCCAGTAAACAAAGATCAGATTTAACTCAAGCCGCCCATCAGCCCCAACTCGGGCGCAATCCGGCGCATGGCGGCAATGACGTTACCAACGTGTTCGCCCCACAAATCCACGCCCAGGTCAGCGGCGCCTTTTTCCATTTCGGCGCGGTCGGTTCCGGCGGCAAAGGCTTTGTCCTTCCATTTCTTTTTAACGGAAGACGGCTCCAGGTCGAGCAACGATTTGGATGGCCGCACCAAGGCAACGGCGGTAATCAGCCCAGTGATTTCGTCGCAGGCGTTAAGCGCTTTTTCCATACGCGAATCGCGGCTGACACCGGTATTATCGCCATGGCTGAGAATGGCGCGAATGACGATTTCGTCTACGCCACGCGCTCGTAGCAGAGGCGCACCTTCAGCCGGATGTTGTTCGGCAGTCGGATGAATCTCCCAATCAAAGTCATGCAACAGGCCGGTGAGGCCCCACAGGTCGGCATCTTCACCATATTTTTCAGCGTAAAAACGCATGGCAGCTTCGACGCTAAGCATGTGACGGATGAGCGATTCGCTTTTGACGTGCTCGCGGACAAGTTCAAGGGCTTCGGTGCGGTTCATGGCAAAGATACCTCCGGGAAAATAGGCTCTGGCGTGCCCAGAACGGGCAAGGGATGGGTAATGTAGACATCGCTCATCGCGGTAAAAGTGGCCGGCAGTTCGCGCAAATTCCAGTAAAGCAGGGAAGAGCGTCGGTAGAACATGTTTTGCGCAATAACGCCGATACCATCCACGCCGAGAGCGTTGCACAGGTAGAGCGCGCGCGGCAAGTGAAAAGCCTGCGTGACAAGAATGGCTTGTTCAACGCCAAAAATGGCTTTGGCGCGGTAACAGGTATCGTAGGTGCGCCGCCCGGCGTAATCCAGCACGATGGCCGCGTCGGGGACGCCGAGCGCCAGGGCATATTGGCGCATGGCTTCGGGTTCGTTGTAATTTTCATAACGATTATCGCCGCTCATCAACAGTTTTTCGGCTTTCCCAGCAAAATACAAATTGGCGGCGGTTTGCACACGATCTTTCAGAATAGGAGTGGCCTCGCCGCTGCGGGTCAATCCCGCTCCGAAAACAATGACCACGCGCCGGGGCGAAACTTCGCTCTCGCTGTAGGTGCGCCACCAGCCGGTGAAGCCGGTCAACAGGCGCGCTAGAGTTAACAGCGTGATGCCAGCCAGAAAAAGTGTCCAGACAAATTTAAAAATCATCTTAAAGAATTTGGCTCTCAGGGAGTTGCCGTGGCGTCCACAGTTACGATATTTTACCAAAGTACACCTCATGCCGGTTTATAGGTGATCGTTCCAAAGCAGGTAAGAAGAAGGTGGGTGGATTATATGCGTCTATCGTTGGTGCTTGTCAATCTTCACTAATTTCGGAACGCCACGCCGTGGATGCTATTCATCATTTACAATTGCGTTATGTCCAAAACTCGTCTCGACCTTTTGCTGATGGAGCGCGGTCTGACCGAAAGCCGCAGTAAAGCCCAGGCCATCATCATGGCCGGACAGGTGCGCGTCAACGGTCAGGTGGTGGATCGGTCTTCAGCGGCATTTTTGCCGGATGTGGATCTGACCGTGGAGGCTGGTCCGCGTTTTGTCTCACGCGGCGGCGAAAAATTGCTCGCCGCGCTGGAAACGTTTCCCATCAACCCGGCGGGCCGCGTCTGCGCCGATGTCGGCGCTTCCACTGGCGGATTTTCAGACTGTCTGCTGCAATACGCTGCGGCCAAAATCTACGCGATTGACGTGGGCAAAGGCATTTTGCACTGGAAAATCCGCTCGGACGCGCGCGTGGTGGTGATGGAAGAAACCAACGCCCGCTACGTCGAGGCGCTGCCCGAAGCGGTGACGCTGGTCGTCTGCGATGCCTCGTTCATCTCACTGAGAATTTTATTGCCGGTCATGAAGCGCTGGCTGGCGGTAAACGGCGAAGTCATCACGCTGATTAAGCCACAATTCGAGGCCGGCCGCAAGGAATCGGCGCGCGGCGCAGGTGTCATCCGTGACCCGGCAGTTCATCAGCGCGTGCTGGCCGAGGTGCTGGATTTCGCCCGTCAAACGGGATTCAGCCTGCGCGGGCTGATAAAATCGCCAGTGGTTGGTCCCAAAGGCAACATCGAGTTTCTGGCCTGGCTGGATGTTCAGCCCCACGCCAGCATGGACATTCCCCGTCTGGTGGAAAAAGCGCTGGCAGGCTGATTATTCAAAATACTGTGGCTGATAATCTACACTGCGCTTGCGGGCTTCGGCCAGAACTTGATCCAATGTCATATCGCGGTGCGATTCATCCGAAGGGTGGTAATGCACATGTACACGGCTGACACTGGGGATGACGCGGCATAACAAAAACTCCACTTTGCTGGCAATTTCATCGCCTTGCGCCACCGATAATTTACCATCCACGCCAATCGTCACATTAACGGTGATGTGCGGCCCAAAGCGGTGCGCCTGAATTTCCTGTATCTGTTCCACGCCGGGGATGTCGCTCAATAAATCCACAATTCGATTGCCCAACTCGCGGCTGGGAACAGCGTCCATTAGTTCCACCGAAGATTCGCGCAAAATGTAAATGCCAGTGCGTAAAATTAACAGCGCCACCAGCGCTCCAGCCAGTGGGTCTACCCACGGCAAGCCGCGCTGACCGAGGAAAATTCCCAGCGCGGCGGCGGAAGCCGAAAATAAGTCATTGCGATGGTCGAAGGCCAACGCCTGTACCACAGGATTGTTGGTTTGCTTTCCCAGCCGTCCCACGAACCAGGTGAGGAACAGTTTGACGCCCATCGTTGCCAGTACCATCCACAAGGCTGCGTCGGATGCGCCGTTGGAATGGACGATTCCCTCGATGAGTTTCCATATCTGGTCAATTGCGCCCCAAAAAACGGCGACAGCCGTCGCAACGATGAACGAACCCACCACCACCGATGCAATACTCTCCAGCTGGCGGTGACCATAGGGATGCTCATCATCCGCTGGTTTGTTCGCCAGACGCACGAAAATTCCGGCCACCACGTAATAAGCCACGTCCGAAGTGGAGTTGATGCCCTCGGCCAGCAGGGCCGGGCTGTGGCCGAGAATGCCAATCGAAGTTTTCAACCCGGCCAGGACAATATTGATGCCCAGGCCAAGATAGACGGCGAGTAAACTTTTTCGGTCGCGGTCGTGTTTCATGCGGCTAATTGTATCTGTTTTGTGCAGAGGCGAAATGGATAAACAGCACAAATTTATTACTATTTTTAGCAATTGTTCAGGCTTGCCCAATTCATCGCTCATCCTTCTCCATTCTGCATTAAAATGGTTTCATGTTCAACGCCCTGATAAAAACCATACGCCCGAAACAGTGGGCAAAAAGTGTTTTTCTCTTTGCCGCGCTGGTCTTTGACCGCAAACTGACCAACCTCGAAGCCATTTGGCACACGCTGGCCGGGGCGCTGGTCTTCAGCCTGATTGTCAGCGCGGTCTACATCATCAACGACATTGCTGATGTGGAATCTGACCGCAAGCACCCCACCAAGCGCAATCGTCCCATCGCGGCGGGCAAACTCCCCATTCCGGTTGCCTGGGGCGTGGCGGCGGGGATTTTGCTGGTGGCGTTTCCGCTGACCTACCTGCTTTCGCCCGCCTTCGCGCTGGTGACTGGCGGGTACTTTTTGCTCAACCTGCTTTATTCCAAGTGGCTCAAACACGTTGCCCTGCTCGACATCATCGTGCTGGCCTCGTTTTACGTTTTGCGCGTGGCAGCGGGCGTCACGCTGATTGACGTTTTGCGCTTTTCACCCTGGATTTATCTCTTCACCATCTTTCTGGCGCTGCTGATGGGGGCGGGCAAGCGCCGCGCCGAATTGGCCGAACTGGCGGGCAGTTCGCGCCGCGTGCTGGAAGGCTATACGCTCAATTTTCTCGACCAACTCATTACGCTGGCTTCCGGCACAACCATCATCACCTATTGCCTGTACACCTTCTCTGCGCCCAACCTGCCCGAAAATCACGCCATGATGCTGACGATTCCCTTCATCATCTACAGCATTTTGCGCTATCAATATTTGCTGCAAGTCAAAGAAACCGGCGGCGCGCCCGAAGACGTGGTGCTGGCCGACCGGCCTTTGCAAATTTCCATTTTGTTGTGGGGGTTGGCGGTTTTGCTCGTGTTTTATCGCTTTTAAGACAGGATGAATGGGATGAATGGGATTGTTCGGGCGGACGCGCCAGGAAAAATCATTCTCTTTGGCGAACACGCTGTCGTCTATGGCCGTCCGACGCTGGCCGTGCCGGTGATGCAAGTCGCTGCCAGCGTGGAAATCACCACCCAACCGCCCAACCGTCCAACCGGAAAACCGAAAAACCGTTCAACCGGAAAACTTAATCTCTGGCTGGATGCGCCCGATATTGGCCTTTCGGCCCCGGTGGAGGCTCTGCTCCAGCAGGCGACTCCGCCGCCACTGGCAATCGCCATCCGCAGCGTGTGCCAGGCGTTGGGCGTGGAGCAGCCCCCCCGGCTGCGGATTCGCGTTACATCCAGCATTCCCCTCGCCTCGGGGCTGGGTTCCGGCGCCGCCGTCAGCGTGGCGCTCATTCGGGCGCTTTCCGCCGCCCTCGGCCAGCCCCTGCCCGACGAGCAGGTCAACGCCCTGGCCTACGAAATCGAAAAACTGTATCACGGCACGCCCTCCGGCATTGATAACACCGTCATCACCTACGCCCGGCCGGTTTATTTTGTGCGCGGTCAAATTTTGCAAACCTTCCGCGTCGTGCGCCCCTTTACGCTGGTGATTGGTGACAGCGGCATCGCCGCCCCAACGCGAGAATCCGTTGGCGCGGTGCGCCAACTCTGGCAAGCCGACCCCGCCCGCTGGGAAAAAGTCTTCGACCAGGTGGCGGAAATTGTCGAGGCCGCCAAAAATGCCATCGAAAGCGGCGAAGTTTCCCGCCTGGGCGCGCTGATGGACGAAAATCAGGCGCTGCTGCAACAAATGACCGTTTCCAGCGCCGAACTTGACCGGTTGGTGGCGGCAGCCAAAACAGCCGGGGCGCAGGGCGCCAAATTGAGCGGCGGCGGGCGCGGCGGCAACATGCTCGCCCTGGCGACGCCCGAAACGGCGGCGGCGGTGGCGGCGGCGCTGCGTCAGGCCGGGGCGCGCAACACCATCATCACCACCATTGACGGCGGCGCAGCCCGCTGACCCGTCTCTTTCCCTCACGCGGAGGAAAAAGCATGCCTCATGTTCAATTGTTCGTCACCTGCCTGGTGGATACGTTTCGCCCGCAAACCGGCGAGGCGCTGGTCAATGTTTTGCGTCGCCTGGGCATGGATGTAACGTTTCCGCAGGGGCAAACCTGCTGTGGTCAGCCCGCCTTCAACGCAGGTCTGCGCAGCGATGCGCGTCGCATGGCCGAACAAACCATCCGCGTTTTTGAAGCCGACCCCGCGCCGCTGATTTTGCCCTCCGGCTCCTGTGCGGCCATGCTCAAAGACGGCTACCCCGAACTTTTTGCCGATGACCCGCTCTGGCTGCCGCGCGCTGAGGCGCTTGCCGCGCGCACCTTTGAATTTACCCAATATTTGGTGGATGTTTTGGGCGTGACGGATGTTGGCGCGCGCTGGGACGGCGACCTGGCCTATCACGCTTCCTGCCACATCACGCGCCACCTGGGCGTGGAGCGTCAGCCGCTGGCGCTGCTGGCGGCGGTGCAAGGCGCGCGCCTGGTGGAACTGCCCGCCGCCAGCGATTGCTGCGGCTTTGGCGGCGTCTTCAGCGTGGAACACCCCGAAATCAGCGCCGAAATGCTGCAGCGGAAAATTTCCAGCCTGGAAGCGCTGCCCGGTGAGCCGACGCTGGTCGTCGCCGATACGGGCTGCATTTTGCACATTGCCGCAGGCTTGCATCGTCAGGGTAAAACGCCGCGCGTGGTTCACATTGCCGAAGTGCTGGATTCTCACTAGCCATGACCGAATCTGATTCGCCCCGCCCCGCCTATCGCATCACCGATTTGCAAGAAACCGACCGCCCGCGCGAGCGGCTGGCCGCGCTGGGCCCGCAAGCGCTTTCCAATGCAGAACTGATTGCCATTCTGCTGCGGGTGGGCGTGCCCGGCGAAAACGCCGTGCAGGTTGCTCAACGCCTGCTGCAAACCTTTGGCGGAATCAGCGGCCTGCACCGCGCCCCGTTTGATGAGTTGCTTCATCAGCACGGGCTGGGCGAGGCCAAGGCGGCGCAAATCAAGGCCGCGATTGAGTTGGGCCGCCGTCTGACGCTCGAATCGCCCGAAGAGCGCCCGGTCATCAACTCACCCGCCGACGCCGCCGCGCTGGTGCAATACGAAATGGGCGCGCTGGAGCAGGAACATTTGCGCGTGATGCTGCTCGACCGGCGCAATCGTGTGCTGGAAACGGTGGATTTGTATCGCGGCTCGGTCAGTTCTTCGCAAATTCGGGTGGGAGAAATTTTCCGCGAGGCGGTGCGTAAAAACGCCTCGGCGCTGATTGTGATTCACAATCACCCCAGCGGCGACCCGACCCCCAGCCCCGACGATGTGGCCGTCACCCGCGCCATTTTGCAGGCTGGAAAAATGCTGGATGTGGACGTGCTCGACCATCTGGTGATTGGCGCCGGGCGCTGGGTCTCGCTGAAGGAGCGCGGGCTGGGGTTTTCGTAATTTAGACCAAGTTTTTCGTGAACTCCGTGTCCCAAAAATGGTGGCACATGTGTAGACTTTGTGCAGTAAGACAAACCCTTAACGCGAATTTTTAGGGTGGGCAGTTACAAACAAGGTATAATTTGCGCCTGCAACCCGGCAAAAGCCCAACGGCTTTTGACTTCACTAACGGTATAGGAATTATGGCTAACATTACCCGTGAAACTGTTTTGGCGGCTCTCGGCAAAGTCGAAGAGCCGGAACTTCATCAGGATTTGGTCACGCTCGGCATGGTGCGTGATTTGACGATTGACGGCGAAACCGTCAGCTTCAGCGTCATGCTCACCACCCCGGCCTGCCCGCTGCGCGGAAAAATCGAAAAAGAAGCCCGCGAAGCGGTGGAAGCGCTCGGCGCGAAAAAGGTTACCGTCAAACTCGACTCGGACGTGCCACATGACGGACGCATGCGCGGGCTGGTCACCACCCCCATCCGCAACGCCATCGCCGTCGCCTCGGGCAAAGGCGGCGTCGGCAAAAGCACAGTCGCCGTCAACCTGGCCGTCGCCCTGGCGCAGAGCGGCGCGCGCGTCGGCCTGATGGACGCCGACATCTACGGCCCCAATGTGCCGACGATGATGGGCGCGCCCTTCATGCCCGCCCCGCGCGAAAACAAACTCATCCCCGCCGAAAACTATGGCGTCAAAATCATGTCCATGGGCTACCTGGTCAAACCCGGCCAACCGCTCATCTGGCGCGGGCCGATGCTCAACAGCGCCATCCGCCAATTTTTGAGCGACGTGGAGTGGGGCGAACTGGACTATTTGATTATTGACCTGCCACCAGGCACGGGCGATGCGCCGCTCTCGCTGGCGCAATCCCTGCCGCTGACGGGCGTCGTCATCGTCACCCTACCGCAGGCCGTCTCGCTGGAAGACGCCTCACGCGGGCTGGAAATGTTCAATCAGCTGCAAGTTCCCATCCTCGGCGTGGTCGAAAACATGAGTTACCTGACTTTGCCAGACGGCTCCAAGATGGACGTTTTCGGTCAGGGCGGCGGTGAAGCCATGGCAAAACATTACAACGTCCCGTTTTTGGGCGGCATCCCAATGAACCCGAAGGTGCGTATCGGCGGCGACAACGGCGCGCCCATCCTGGTCAGCGACCCGCAATCAGACTCAGCCCAGGCGCTGAAAGCCCTCGCCGAAAACGTCGCCGCCAGAGTGAGCGTCGCCGCCCTGAGAGGCAACGACGCCCCCAGTATCAACATCATCTAAAAAGCGATGCAAAAAGCGCTGAACATTTGGAAGGAAGCTGCGCCGTGGCAAAAAATTGCCCTGGCGCTCTTTCTTCTCAACATGTTTTTGGTCTTTCAGGTTTTCCTGCCGGGGATGCGCGAAATCAACCGCTGGGACGAAGCCACCTACATTCAAAGTGGCCGCCTGTTTGTGGAGGGCCTGTGGCCGTCCGTGGCGCGCAACCCGCTGGTGGCTTTGCTTTACGCCATTTTTTACCTGATATACCAAAACGATCCCTTTTGGTTTTTACAAATTACCAGCTGGGGGCGCATCGTTCTTTTTTGCCTACTGTGGCTGTCTAGCTACCTGCTCGCCCGCGAAACCGCCCGCTACTTTTCCCCGCTTTTGATACTTGGAATTGGTTTCTCAGTACCGCTCTTCACCGATATTCTGGTCAACCCCAGCGATGCGCTGTTTGCCATTACCTCCGGGCTGGCTTTCTGGCAATTGCTCAATTTGTTTCACACCCACGACCCGCGTTCTGCCCTGCGCATGTCCGTTTTTATGGCGCTGGCCGCGCTTTCGCGCAACGATGGCATCATCCTGTTTGGCGTCACGCTGTTACTGGCTGGCGGCCTGTTGCTGAAAGCCAAAGCCCCCTGGCACAAGATGCTGCTCAACCTGCTGGCGCCTTTCGCCCTGATTGTCGGTGGCTATCTGGGCGCATATTGGGCCGCGCGCGGCGTACTGGAAGTCGGCACCTCCGAAAGGTCGTACGTCGCCTTTGTTCAGGGGCAGCAGCTGGTCTACCGCGGCGGCGATGACTGCAAACTCAACAAGCAAAAATGCGGCGTGCTGGATGCCTACAAAAAATTCGGCACACCCGAAGAAAACAATAATTCCATTCTGCGCGCCATCCTGCGCAACCCAGCAGAATTTTCGCGGCGCATCCCGGTCATTCTGCTCTCGCTGCCGCAAACCTTCTATGACGCCTACGGCAAGCGCAGCGCCTACCTGCTGGTAATTTTCTCCCTGCTGGGGGTAATCAGCCTGATTGCCAAAAAAAAATTCACCCTGCTGACGTTGCTTTTGGGCTGGTTGGTTTACCTGGGCGTCTATTTCGCCACCTTCTTTCGCTACGGCTATTTTCAAAGCCCGTTTTACGTCACATTCGTGCTGGCCGCCTTCGGGGTGGATTTCCTCATGCGGCAGATCAACGCGCCGCGCGGATATTGGGGAGCCACAGCCCTGTTTGGCGCACTCGCCCTGATCGGAATCGCCGCCCAACTACCCTCGCTCACCTTCAGCGCCGTCACCTTCCTGGGCGCGATTGCCATCGCCCGGATAATAGCCATCAGCCCCGGCAAGAGTGACTGGAAAAAGAGCGCCTACACGCTTGGGCTGGGCATCTTTCTGATGGCCGGGTTGCTCTCGCGGGGCGAATTTCCGCTGCTGGTTGGCCGCCAGCCGGGGCAGCTGCCAGAGGAACAGGCCATTCTCTATTTTGAAGAGCACTACCCCATCCAGACCCGCATCGCCGCCGGTTCTCGCGCGGTGGTGGAAGCCTCCAAAATGGAATATTTTTCACTCCTGCAAGAATACGCCAGCGTCAATGACAGCGAGGCGCTCTACAACGTTTTGCAACAGGCGGGCGTGGAAGCAATTTATGTCGATTCAACGCTCTCCAGCGGCAATGAATATGTCTGGAAATTGATTGAACAAAGCATCGGCCAGCATTACACACTTCTTTTTAGCGGCAGAGAAGGCTCCATCTTGATTTTGAGCCTCCAGCCATAGGAAATAATCGCAACATGCAACCCTCCATTTACAGTATCCGCTTTAGCAAAATTGGCAAACTCTATCACTTCAACGCCAACCACATCGAAAACCTGCGCATTGGCGACCATGTAATTGTTGATACGGCGCGCGGCAAACAAATCGGCGAGGTCATTCAAAAATTTGAAAGCGCCCCGCCCCCGCCGCCCGAAGGAACCTGGAAATCCGTCGAACGCCGCGCCAGCGCCGCTGATTTGGTGTTGCGCCAGGGCTGGCAACAACAGCAAACCGAAGCCATGATTAATGGCCGCGCCCGCGCCGCCGAACTCAGGCTCGAAATCAAAGTTGTCGCCGCTGAATTTTCCTACGACGGCGCCCGCCTGACCCTGCTTTTCTCCACTGACGAAAGCGAAGGCCGCGAGCGTGAGATAAAAGTAGACCTGAAATCGCTGCGCAAAGACATTCAGCACCTCTACCCCGACAGCCTGGTGGAACTGCGTCAGATTGGCCCGCGCGACGTGGCCAAAATGCTGGGCGGCATGGGCGCCTGCGGCATCGAAAGCCGCTGCTGCTCCAAATTTCTGACCGAATTCAGCCCCATCTCCATCAAAATGGCGAAGGAACAGGGCATTTCGCTCACCCCCACCGAAATCACCGGCATGTGCGGACGCCTGCGCTGCTGTCTCATCTACGAATACGAACAATACGTCGCCGCGCGCAAAGAATTGCCCAAACGCAACAAGCGCGTCGTCAGCCCGGATGGCCCCGGTAAAGTCATTGATATTTTCCCCATGCGCGACGCCGTTCTCGTCGAACTTGACCCCAAACCGACCGAACGCCCCACCGACCGGCCAGAACGCGCCGTCTGGCGCGAATTTCACCGCGACTTGCTCGAACCCTGGGACGAACTCGAAGCCCTGCGCCGCAAATCTGCAGCCCCGTGCGACAAACACGAAGGCGGCGAATGCGACTGCGGCAAAAAAACTATCGGTGAACAGGAATCAGGAAAAAACTGATGACGGATGACCAACTCCAGCCACCTACGCCAGACCCCTGGAACGAACCCCAAACCATTTTAGTCATCCTGGCCCACCCCGACGACCCGGAATTTTTCTGCGGCGCAACCCTGGCGCTGTGGGCCAGCCAGGGGCACCAGATTCACTACTGCCTGCTGACCTGCGGAGACAAAGGCCGCAACGAACACAACCAAGACCTGCCTGCCGAAGCGCTGTGCGCCATCCGCCACGCCGAGCAAAACGCCGCCGCCAAAATTTTGGGCGTGCAGTCGGTTGAATTTCTCGGCTACGAAGACGGCACCCTCGTCCCCGACCTGGCGCTGCGCCGCGACATCTGCCGCGAAATCCGCCGCCACCGCCCGCAGGTCATCGTCACCTGCGACCCGCAAAACCTGTTCGCCAGCTACGGCCTCAATCACCCCGACCACCGCGCCGCCGGACAAGCCGCCCTCGACGCCATCTTCCCCGCCGCCGGAAACGAACTCTTCTTCCCGGAACTCAAACGCGAAGGCTTTGAGCCACACAGCCCCGCCGAAATTTGGGTTTCGCTCACCAGCCAGCCCAACACCAGCCTCGACGTGACCGCCACCTGGGAAACCAAAATCCGCGCCCTGCTGGAACACAAAAGCCAGATTGGCGAGCCGGAAAAACTGGCCGAACGTATGCGCGCCCGCCACACCGAAGACTCCACTGACGACGCCCCGCGCTACGAAGAAAAATTCAAAGTTCTCCGATACTGACAACTGGCAACTGACAACTGACATGACCAATTTCCTCGACGAAGCCCAAGCGCTTTTCCCCTACACGCAAGCCCTGCGCCGCGATTTTCACATGCACCCCGAACTCGGCTTTCAGGAAGTGCGCACTTCGGGCATTCTCGCGCGCGAACTGCGCCAGCTGGGGCTGGAAGTTTCCACCGGCATTGCCAAAACCGGCGTCGTGGCGCTAGTGGAAGGCAATCAGCCCGGCCCGGTCGTGATGCTACGCTTCGACATTGACGCTCTGCCAATCAGCGAACAAACCAACGCCGAATACGCCTCGCAAACCCCGGGCGTCATGCACGCCTGCGGCCACGACGGCCACGCCGCCATCGGCCTGACGGTTGCCAAACTGCTGCACGCCCACTGCACAGAATTTGCCGGAACCATCAAACTGGTTTTTCAACCCGCCGAAGAAGGCCTGGGCGGCGCGGAAAGTATGATTCGAGACGACATTTTGCAAGGGCCGCGCCCCGTCCGCGCGCTGGGGCTGCACATCTGGAACGAGAAACCACTCGGTTGGCTGGGAATCGCCGCCGGGCCGGTCATGGCCGGAGCAGGCGCCTTCAAATTGACCGTCAAAGGCAAAGGCGGGCACGGCGCCATCCCCCACCAGGCCATCGACCCGGTCGTCGCCAGCGCGCAAATTATCAGCGCGGCGCAAAGCATCATCTCGCGCAACATAGACCCGCAGCAAGCCGCCGTGATCACCTTCGCCAGCATCAACGGCGGCGAGGCCTTCAACGTCATCCCAGCGCAGGTCGAAATGCGCGGCACCATCCGCTACTTTGAGCCGGAAGTGGGCAAACTGCTGGGGCAGCGGCTGGAGGAAGTGGCGCGCGGCGTGGCGGAAAGCCTGGGCTGTGACGCGGCGCTGGCATTGAGCGACCTGACCCCGGCGGTCATCAACGACGAAGCCACCACGCGCAGCGTGCAGCGCGCCGCCCAAACGCTTTTCCCCGCCGAAAGTGTGGATACGCGCGGACATTTCACCATGGGCGCGGAAGATTTCGCCTTTTACCAGCAGGAAGTTCCCGCCACTTATTTTTTTGTCGGCTCGACCAACGCGGAACGCGGCCTGGTGTACGGGCATCATCACCCCCAATTTGACTTCGACGAAGCGGTTTTACCGCGCGCCGCTGCGCTGATGGCGCAGTCGGCGCTGGAAGCGCTGCGTATCGGCTAAAAATCCCTGCCAGATTCGGGTTCTTGATGTGGCGCGACTAGATAAGGAGTCCAACGTCTCCAGACTTTGGCGCCAAAGTCTGGAGACGTTGGACTCCGACAACGCTAACGAAATTGGCTTTAGCCGTATAGCCAAAGTCAACGCCGGTCTGCGACCGGCGTTGACTTTTTGACGTTTTATTCTTCGCCCAAGGCTTCTTTGGACTTTTTGACCTGTTTACCGCGTTCTTCGGTATTGAGGATGCGCTTGCGAATACGGTAGGACAACGGCGTAACTTCCAGCAATTCGTCATCAGCCAGATATTCAATGGCTTCATCCAGCGACATCTGACGTGGAGGTGTCAGACGAATTTCCATATCGCCGCGCGATGAGCGCATGTTGGTCAGATGTTTTTTGCGGCAGACATTGATGCTAATATCACCAGGACGGGCGTTTTCGCCAATTACCATGCCTTCATACACAGAAGCGCCAGGGTTGATAAACAAAACACCGCGTTCTTCAGCGCTTTTCAAGGCGTAAGCCGTCGTATCACCGGCTTCCATCACCGTCAACGAACCGGTGGAGCGCATCGCCATAGGGCCGGCCAATTCATCATAATTGCTGAAGAGGCTATGCATAATTCCCATACCACGCGTAGCGGTCAAAAACTGATAGCGAAAACCAAGCAAACCACGCGTGGGAGCCATGTACACCAGGCGCACATGCCCATCACCGGTCTCGTGCATTTCCATCATCTTACCGCGCCGCGAACCGAGCATCTCCACCACCACGCCCACGGTTTCAGCGCTGGTGTCAATATGAACTTCTTCATAAGGCTCCAGCAAACTGCCATCTTCGGCCTTATGAAAAATAACTTCGGGGCGCGAAACCTGAAACTCATAGCCCTCACGGCGCATCGTTTCGATGAGAATGCCCAAATGCAATTCACCACGCCCGGAGACAAGAAAATTCTCGGCGCTTTCGGTTTCTTCCACGCGCAGAGCCACGTTGGTACGCAACTCATCGAATAAGCGCTCACGGATTTTGCGCGAGGTGCTCCACTTGCCTTCGCGTCCAGTGAAAGGCGATGTATTGACGCCAAAGGTCATGCGAACGGTTGGCTCTTCCACCTTGATGGGCGGCAGGGCGACGGGGTTGAGCGGGTCGGCCAGTGTTTCACCGATACCGATGCCTTCCAACCCGGCGAGAGAGATAATATCGCCGGCCATGGCTTCCGTTATTTCAATTTTGTTCAGCCCCTGAAAGGTGTACAGGTAACGAGCGGTTTCGGGCAAGTTCTTCCCGCTTACCGTCAAACGGGCGAGTTTCTGCCCAGCCTGAATTTTTCCAGCGGAAATGCGCCCCACAGCGGTTACGCCGCGATAATCATCATAGCCCAAAGTCGTGATTAACATCTGGAACGGAGCATCCAGATCAACTTTTGGCGCGGGGATGTGGCTCAAAATAACATCGAACAATACTTTCAGGTCGGGGCCGAGGTCGGGCGTCAGTCCGGCGCGTCCGGCAGTAGCCTGGGCATAAATCACCGGAAAATCGGCTTGATCATCCGTCGCACCAAGTTCCACAAACAAATCAAAAGTGTCATTCAATACGCGAGCGGGTTCAGCATCTTTACGGTCAACCTTATTGACTACCACAACCACTTTGTGACCCCGTTCCAGCGCTTTTTTAAGCACAAAACGAGTCTGAGGCATGGGGCCTTCGGCGGCGTCAACCAGCAACAACACACCATCAACCATATTCATGATGCGCTCAACTTCACCACCGAAATCGGCATGGCCGGGCGTATCCACAATATTGATTTTGACGTTTTCTTTGGTGTCAGGGTCAATCAATGTGATGGCGGTGTTTTTGGCAAGGATGGTGATGCCACGTTCGCGTTCCAGGTCATTGGAATCCATGACGCGTTCAGCCACCTGCTGGTTATCGCGGAATGTGTGCGATTGACGCAGGAGAAAATCAACCAGAGTAGTTTTGCCATGGTCTACATGAGCAATGATGGCGACGTTGCGAAGATTTTTACGTTCAGTGAGCATAGGAAATAGGGCTGGGTGAATGGTGAAAAGGAAAATGAGAAGGGTTTTTACACACAGAAAAACCCCGGTCGGAGTTACCGGGGCTTGATTCGTTTCTTGAAAGTTCCGGCTTGCAAATGACATTGTACCAGAAAGTGCCGCTCTGTGCGCCACCAAACAGAAATTCTCATGATGTCGTTGTTATATTGAGAATTCCTGGCTACCAAACGAGAACACGGGCAAATCTGCCACTTTTCTGGCGCACAGGTATCTAATCATTATCGTCAACGAAGCGACAAAAGAAAATGAAGCCGACGCAAATGGCACATCTTCCCGCTTCAATCGTTCATTCCATCAAGGAGATTTGATATGAAATTTGAAACCAACATGGGCTCCGCCGACCGCATCATCCGCGTTGTACTGGCGCTGGTTTTCGCCGGACTATACTTCACCAACATCGTCTCTGGCCTGTTCGGGACTATTCTACTCATCCTGGGCGTGGTCTTCCTGCTAACCAGCTTCGTCTCATTCTGCCCGCTGTATTTACCCTTCAAGATTTCAACCAAAGGCAAGTAGCGTCCCATCTGTTTCGTTAACGATAGTCATTTCAGACAATGACGCCCACAACAGCCACAAAATGCGCCAGCGCGCCCAGTAAAACAAAAATGTGCCAGACCTCGTGAAAGCCAAATTTTCCTGGCGCAAAGTTGAAAATTTTAGTGGCATAAACTACCGCGCCCAGCGTGTAAATCACGCCGCCAGCCACCAACCAGCCAAGCGCAAACGGCGTTAACGCGGTCGTCATCTGGCCGGCAGCCAAAACGCTAATCCAACCCATCAGCACATAGATGACAGCGGAAAGCCAGCGCGGTGTGCCCATGTAGAAAATTTTAACCAGAATCCCAATCAGGGCAATGCCCCAGACAACGGCCAGCAACCCCCAGCGAAAAAAGCCAGTAAAGGCATTGACACAAATTGGCGTATAGGTTCCCGCAATCAGTAAATAAATGGCCGAATGGTCAAGTTTTCGTAAAATAGCGGTAACACGCGGCCCGGCATTGACCAGGTGATAGGCGGCGCTGGCCGAAAACAGCCCAACCAGACTGATACCATAGACCAACACCGAAATAAATTTTTCAACACCCGTCCAGGCCAATGTCAGCAAAAGAACTTGCCCGCCCAGAGCGGCAAGCGCGCCGCCAAGATGCGTCAGACCGCTGACGGGTTCACGAAGTTTGGTAAGCATAAGAAGTCCTTTCAGGGGGAAAACCTTAACGCCAGATTGCCAAGCGCATGATTGAATATTTAAAATCATACCGCGCAAACACATTATTTGGCTATCCGCTGGCTAACAACTTGCCATTCAGCCCAAAACAGGGTGACATGAACACAACAATTTCCAAAAATTAGCACCCGCTGGTATAATGCCCCCATGCGTTACGAAATGTGCAATAACTCCATACTTTACATCGGTATGCGCGGCTTTGTCAGCGGCATTCCTTGTCTAGTTGCGCCTGTTGCCCGAAAGTAACCATTCATTTTTCTTTCCAAGCGCCGCAGGCTTTCCTGCGGCGCTTTTTGTTTTTTGGGAGTTTTTATGATTGCCATCAGCCTCACCAACGTTCGTCTCATTCTCGGCGCACGCACGCTGTTTCAGAATTTAAACTGGGAAATTCAACACGACCAGAAAATTGGCCTGATTGGCCCCAACGGAGCCGGAAAATCATCGCTGATGAAACTCATCACCGCAGAAAATTCGCCGGAACCCGGCGGAAACGTGGTACGCGCCAAAGGGACGACGCTTGGCTACCTGCCCCAGCACCCGGAGTTTGACCCTGATCAAACAGCGCTGGCGGTGACGCTGGAAGGCAATCCGCGCGTGGCGCAGCTGGAAGCGGCGTTAACCGCTGTTGAAACGCAACTCGGCCTGCCGCAGGTGTACGAAAACGCCACAGCGTTGGAAAAAGCCCTCGAAACGCAACAAAGGCTCCTGTCTGAGTACGAGTCGCTGGGCGGCGCGGGCTACCCCTCGCGGGCGCGGGAAATTCTGCGCGGGCTGGGTCTACCCGATTCTGACATTTTCAAACCCATCAAACAGTTAAGCGGCGGGCAGAAAAAACTTATCGGCCTGGCGCGTTTGCTTTTGTTGCGCCCCTCCGCTTTGCTATTGGATGAGCCTGACAATCACCTCGACTTGCCCGGCAAGGCTTTTTTGGAAAAATTAATTGTGGGTTACCCCGGCGCGGTAGTTTTGATCTCGCATGACCGCACCCTGCTGGATGCCACTGTGACACAAATTGCGGAGGTGGAAGATGGCCGCCTGACGACTTTTGTGGGCAACTATACCGAATACATCATGGACAAGGAACAGCGCCTGGCAAAACAGGAGGAATTGTTTCAAATTCAGCAGCGGGCGATTAATCGCATGGAATTGGCGCTTAAACGGTACCAAACCTGGGTAAAAGTGAGCGAAAAATTTGCCAGCCGGGTGCACTCCATGCAAACGCGCCTGGAAAAGGTTCAAAAACTGGAGCGCCCGACCCTGGAGCGGCGGCGGATGGGGTTGGAACTAAACGGCTGGCGCGGCTCAAATCAGGTACTGGAATTAATCAACGTCTCGAAAACGTTTCGGCTCCCGACGCGCGAACCGGAGAAGGTGGTGCTGAAAGACATCTCGTTTTTATTGCGGCACGGCGAGCGCGTCGGGCTGGTGGGAGCCAACGGCGCGGGCAAGTCGGTGCTGTTGCGGCTAATTTTGGGGGCAGAAATTCCCGATACGGGCGAAATTCGGATTGGGCCAAGCGTCAAAATGGGCTATTATGCCCAAGAACACGAAACGCTGGACTTCAACCAGACGCTGATTGATGCGGTACGCCGCGCCGGAAACGGGAGCGAATCAAACGCTGTCGCGCTTCTAATTCGCTACCTGTTCACCTATCAGCAAGCCACCCAAAAAATCGGCACGCTTTCAGGTGGAGAACGCAGCCGCCTGCAATTGCTCTTGCTGGTGCTTTCTGGCGCTAATTTTCTATTACTGGACGAGCCGACCAACAATATTGACATCGCTTCTGCCGAAGCGCTGGAAAATGCGCTGGAGGATTTCAACGGCACGGTGTTGGTAATCTCGCACGACCGTTATTTTCTCGACCGAACCGTCAACCGCATTCTGGAGTTGAAAAATAGCCGGCTGACAGAGTTTATCGGCGGATATAGCGATTATGCGCAAAACTGACTTTTCCAACCTGACGCCGCTTCTGCTTTGGGTTCTCACGCTGATTTCCCTGCCCATCGTTGGCTGGATTTTGGGCGAGGGCTGGCTGATGCGCGGGATGAGCGCGGGCGTACTGATGCAAGCCGCCGCCGTGCTGATGGTTTTATCACACGCCTGGGGCTGGCCGCGCGTGCTGAAAACGCTGGTCATAATCGGAGTTTGCTCCTACCTGGCAGAGTTGCTCGGCTCGTCTACCGGCATCCCGTTTGGAAAATATCACTACACCGAACTGCTCCAGCCGCAACTGATGGGCGTTCCTCTGCTCATTCCGCTCGCCTGGTTGATGATGCTCCCGCCTGCCTGGGCCATTGCGGAGATAATTCTTCAGCGTCAACCCACCACTAATTTTCTCTCCAATATTGGCTACGCGCTATTTTCAGCGCTGGCCTTCACCGCCTGGGATTTGTTTCTCGACCCGCAAATGGTGAGCTGGGGCTTTTGGGTCTGGGAAATTCCCGGCCAGTATTTCGGCATTCCACTCAGTAACTACCTGGGCTGGTTTGTCATCTCGGCGCTCATCACCCTGGCCGTCAATCCCAAAGACCTGCCGCTTATTCCGCTGGCGCTACTCTACACGCTAACATGGATTTTGCAAACCATCGGGCAGGGCGTTTTTTGGGCGCAACCCGGCCCGGCGATTGTCGGGTTTCTGGGCAGCGGAGTTTTTGTATGGCTCGCCGCCGCGCGCCGCGCCAACCTTAACCACTGAAGTTGTCAGCGGTTAAGCCACCTGATCAGCCCTTCTGCCGCCCATTTGCCAGTGGACATACAACCCGTCAGCAGGTAGCCGCCGGTCGGGGCTTCCCAATCCAGCATTTCTCCGGCGCAGAAGACGCCCGGCAGAGCTTTCAACATCAGGGTTTCATCCAACCCATCAAAGCGCACGCCGCCCGCACTGCTGATGGCTTCTGCCAGCGGGCGCGGACGAATCAGCGGGACGGGTAAGCTTTTAATCGCGGCGGCTAATTTTTCCGGGGAGGCAAAGTCTTTGCGCGGCACAAATTCCCACAGCAGCCCGGCCTTGACGCCTTTCAGCCCGACGGCCTTTTCGAGGTAATGACTCAGCGAGCGCGAGCCGCGCGGAGCCGCAAGCCGTTGAATTAGTTTTTCGACGTTCCAACCAGGCGCCAGATCAAGAAAGAGCTGGGCGCTTCCCTGCGCATCAATTTCATCGCGCAAGTCGGCGGCGAGGGCGTAGATGAGACTGCCTTCGACGCCCTCGCAGGTGATGATGAATTCGCCCTGTTTGCAGAGTTCGCCAAATTTGACGGCAACGGCCTTGAGCGGCGCGCCGTCAAATTTGGTTTTAAAAACTTCGCTCCAGGTCACATCAAAGCCGCAGTTGGCAGGCTTAAGCGGCGCAATCGGCGCGCCTTGCGCTTCGAGAAGCGTTACCCAGCCGCCAGTAGCGCCAAGTTTCGGCCAACTGCCGCCGCCCAAAGCCAGAATCACAGCGTCGGCGGCTATAATTTTCAAACCGTCAGGGGTCTGAAAACGGATGAGTGTGCCGTCTTGGCGGGCAAAGCCGGCCCAACGGTAGCCAAACTGGAACACGACTCCCAGCGCATCCAGCCGTCTGAGCCAGGCGCGCAACAGGGGTGAGGCTTTCATGCCCAGCGGAAAGACGCGCCCGGAAGTGCCGACAAAAGTTTCAAAGCCCAATCCACGTGCCCAGGCCACCATCTGCTGTGGGCCAAAGGCGCGCAATATCGGCTCCAGGGGCGCGGCAGGCCGGTAGCGCGCGAGGAAAACATCCAGCGGCTCCGAATGCGTCAGGTTCAGCCCGCCGACCCCAGCGCGCAAGAATTTTCGCCCCGGGCTGAGCCTCGCATCGTAAACGGTCACCCGCGCACCGGCTTGTGCCAATGTCTCTGCCGCCATCAACCCCGCCGGACCCGCGCCAATAATCGCAATGTTCATTTCAACTCCATTTCTCGTCGTTTTATATTCCATTTGAGGTAGAAGCCGGAACATCGGCGATGTTATCAGGTTTTTGAAGTCCGCACGGTAAACAGTCAGCAACTTTCAATATGAAAATTTTATCCACCAACTACAAATTTTCCGTATTTTCTCAATAACTGATGTTACCAGCCGTAACGCGACTTTTAAGCCGCGGCATAGATGACTACTGCAAAGCGAGAATCTTACCGCGGCGACGCAGGGAAGTCATAGATGGATGCGAAAAGCAGATGGCCTCGTAAAAAATTGCAAGAAAGACACAATGCGCAATAGCGCTTATTTTGGGTAAGATTAAAGGCATGAGCCTCGAAAATTCGTCCAACAAGTATCCTGAAGAACGCCGTCTGGCAAGCGTGCTATTTGCTGATGTGCAAGGCTTTACCAGCCTGGCCGAGCAACTTGATTTTGAAACCGTCAGCGACTTAATCAAAGGTATCTGGAACCGTCTTGACCGCGCCGTCGAAGCCCACAATGGCTATATTGACAAACATCTGGGCGATGGCGTTATGGCAATTTGGGGCGCACCATTCGCCAGCGACAATGACGCCGAGCAGGCCGTCGCCGCAGGGCTGGAACTAATTCGCGCGCTGGACGAGTTTTGCGAAACCACCGCCATCCCCGGCGCAGAACATCTCAAACTACGCGTAGGCGTCAATAGCGGGCTGGTCTTTGCCGGGTACGTAGGAAAGCGCAAGGAGTACACCGTCATCGGCGATACCGTCAATCTGGCCGCGCGGCTGGAGCAAATTGCCGAAGCCGATACCGTAGTAATCGGCGAAAGTACCCTGCGCATGGTGCGCGGCAGTTTTCGCGTGCGGCGACTGGAACCCACCCAGGTAAAGGGTAAAGCCGAGAAAGTTCAGTCCTACGCCGTAGAAGGGGCATTAACCGCCGCCGGGCGCATCCACTACCAGAGCGCCGAAAGCCTGGAAACGAACATGGTGGGGCGCAATGACGAAATAGAACGCCTGCTGGCCCTTTTTAAACAAGCCCGCCAGTCTGGAAGCCCACTCATGGCGCTTATCAATGGCGAGTTGGGCATTGGAAAATCGCGGCTCTTGCTGGAGTTCAACAACCAGTTGGAAGCCTTACCCGAAGAGCTGACAGTGCTTTCCACTCGCGGCCTGTCGCAGGCATCACACATCCCCTATTACCTTTGGCGCTCTTTGTTGCGCAATCGCTTTGGCGTGCGCGACGAAGAGCGCGTAGAAACCGCCACGCAAAGATGGCAAACCGGCGTCAACGAGCTATATCAGGAAGCGCCGCCCGACACCCGGCTGGAAATAACGCAGGTGCTGGGAGCGATGATTGGTCTACGCCCCAGCGCCGATGCGCCCGCTGGAGAGGAAAACGTGCGCCGGGTACATTTTCTCACCCGCGAAATGCTGCGCCGCATGAGCGCCAAACATCCGCTAATTCTACTCTTAGACGACCTGCAATGGGCTGACCGCGAAAGCTTGCAACTGATTACCTACTTGCTAAACACCAGCGAACCCGCCCTGCCACTGTTTATCGTTGGCGCGGCGCGTCCCGATTTTTTAAAGACTCAGTCGCAGTGGCACAACCTGGCGCGAGTGCTGCATCTCGCGCCGGTTGCGTTCAGCGCCGACCTGGTGGCGCAAGCCTACCCCGATTTGCATTCCCTGCCCGCCAACGCGCTGGCAGAAATTGGCGCGCGCGCCGAGGGAAACCCTTACTTCCTGGAAGAAATTGTCAAGAGTCTACTCAAATCGAACCTGCTGAATGCAGCCATTATCCCCAGCGAAATTCAAGCCCGCCTGCTGGAAAACATGCCCGAATCGTTGCGCGCCACCCTGCAAGCCCGGCTCGATAATCTCTCGCGCGAAGCGCGAACGGTTGCCCTGCTGGCTTCGGTGGTGGGACGGGTTTTCTGGGTCGGCGCAGTGCTGGCCGAGGCGCGCTCCATGCCCCTGCCGGGCGCAACGCCCATCGTCAATATCCCCGCGTCGGTGGTGGAACGCTTTGTGCAAGATGGTTTACGCCAGTTAATCCGAGCCGAGCTGGCTTTTCCTCGTTCTGGCTCACAATTTTCAGCAGAGCAGGAATATATCTTCAAGAGTTCGTACCTGCGCGACGTGGCATACAGTTTGCTTTCACACCGCAACCAGGCGCAATTTCACAAAGCCGTGGCCGAATGGCTGGAACAACGCCGCGACCCAGCCTACCAAAGCATGGCTCACGACCACGCTATCAGCGCTGAAACTGCCGCCAAAGCATCCACCGGCAGTTTACCGGCGCTTTAAGACTGAAACCCGCACACCATTGCGAAGGTTTTGCGAAAAGCCAGACCGAGAAGATGCGCCTTGATTTCGTACTATTGCAAACAGCCAACGCCAGAACCTGCTGATGCTGGTACCGTTCACCAACGATTTTCTGCAAACCAAAAATTATAGCCAGTGCTAAAATAGGTCTGCCATGAACAGACTTTTTCAGCGTCACATTGCCCTGCCACAAGACCACGGTTCGTGGGTCTTTATTTTCAGCCCCCTACTGATCGGTCTGTTTGCCGGGAAAAATTTCAACGCCGCCTCGCTGGCGCTGATTGTGGCCGCGCTGGCTGCCTTTCTCATCCGCCAGCCAGTGACCATCGCCGTCAAAGCCTATACAGGCCGACGCTCACGCACTGACCTGCCCTCCGCGCGCTTCTGGATGCTGATGTACGGGGTTCTCATTTTGCTGTCAGTGTTCGAACTGATTCACCTGGGTTATACGACGATTTTATGGCTCGCCATCCCCGCCGCGCCGGTTTTCGCCTGGCACTTGTGGCTGGTCAGCAAACGCGAAGAACGCCATCAAGTGGAAATAGAAATTCTCGCCACGGGCGTTTTGGCACTGGCTGCGCCCGCCGCGTTTTGGGTGGGAAAAGGCAGTTACGACCCGCTCGGCTGGTGGCTGTGGATTTCGACCTGGTTTCAGTCGGCGGCCTCAATCGTCCACGCCTACCTGCGCCTGGCTCAGCGCGACTGGCAATCGTTGCCAGCGTTGGCAGAACGCTTTCAGGCCGGGGAACGCGCCCTGACGTACACAACCTTCAATCTCTTGCTTGCGGCGGCGTTGAGCGCCTTTGCAATCATTGCGCCCTTCGTCTGGCTGGCGTACCTGCTTCAGTTTGGCGAAACGCTATGGGGCGCGGCACACCCGGCCAGCGGGGCAAAACCAATCGCCATCGGAATGCGACAACTGCTTGTCAGCATTTTATTCACCGTTGTATTTGTTATAACGTGGCATTAATTCAAGAAAGAAGGAAAAATGACCAACGCTGAAAATTGGGTTTTATTGCTGGAGGCCAGTGACCGTTTGCAGGCCGAAATTTTCAAGGGCGCGCTGGAAGCCGACGGGATTCCAGTCATGATTTTTCAGGAAAGCGTCGGGCAAACCTACGGATTCAGCGGCGTGCCTCTGGGCGTCGCGCAGATTTGCGTCCCCACTGACCATCTGGAAGAGGCCCGCGCCTGGCTGAGCGCCTACGAAAAAGGAGATTTGCAAGACAATGAAGAACTCACCCCCTCTGGTGACAAATAACAGTATGAGCGTTATTTCCGAAGCGCAGTATCAGGCTAAAAAAGCGATTGCGCTATGAAGTTCCGAGCGGTCATGGCACTTGGCTTTTTTCTGGTAGGATTTTCCCTGCTTTTGCTGGCGGCGCCCGCCCACGCGGCGCGCGGCGAGCCGCCCAACCCCACACAGATACCCTTCAACCCACGTCTTGAAAAGCCCAGCCTCCCTGAAAACCCAACGCTGGCAGATCAGGGCGCAATTCCATACTGGGGCATTTGTCTCAGCTGTCACGGCGATAAAGGCCAGGGCTTAACCGACGAATGGCGCGAGCAATTTGGCGAAGATAAAAATTGCTGGACATCCAAGTGCCATGCCAGCAACCACCCGCCTCTGGGCTTCAATTTGCCACATCAGGTTCCGGCGCTGGTTGGCGCGGGCACGCTGGCGCGTTTTACCACCGCTCAAGAACTCAAAAACTACATTCAGAAAACCATGCCGTGGTGGAATCCCGGCTCACTCAACGAGGAAAAATCCTGGACGCTGACAGCTTACCTGTTGCGCGAAAACGGCGCGCTGGCAAAGGACCAGCAATTCGACATCGCGCAAGCCTCCATTTCCCCGGTTCACCTGCCCATCCGTGAGCGGCAGAGCGAGTTTAGCGGGCAGGGCTGGCTGGCAGTTTTGCTCGGGCTGGGGCTGGCCGGCTCACTGCTATTTGCGAATAACCCCATTCCGCGCCCCGCGCCGGGAACCCGCCCCAGTTTTCTCCTGCACCTACACCCACCGACCATCCCCGCCGCGCAGATGCGCTGGCGCTACACTCTCGGCGCGGGCGGGTTGGCCGTTTTTCTGACGCTGATTCTCGCCGTCACCGGCGCGCTGGAGATGTTCTTTTACATCCCAACCACGCAAAACGCCGCACAATCGGTACAAATCATCACCTTCAGCGTGCCATTCGGGGCGCTGATCCGCGGCCTGCACTTTTGGGCGGCGCAAACACTGGTCATTGTCGGCGTTGTGCATCTGTTACGCGTCGTTTTCACCGGCGCGTACAACGCCCAACGCAAATTCAACTTTCTACTCGGCTTGCTGGTCTTCGCCATTTTACTTTTGATGAACTTCAGCGGCTACATTTTGCGTTGGGACGAAGGCATTCACTGGGCGCTGGTGGTCGGCGCCAACCTGCTCAAAACCATTCCGCTGGCAGGCGAGGCGCTCTACGGCTTCGTCATCGGCGGAGACAGCCCCGGCCCGGCCACCCTGACGCGCTTTTACACCTGGCACATCTTCGGGCTGACGCTGGCGGCGTTGCTTTTCACCGGCTGGCACATCTTCCGCGTGCGCCGCGATGGCGGCATTTCTGCCCCGCCCGAGGCGGGAGAACGCCTGTCGCGCGTCGAATTGCTCCGGCGCGAGATTCTGACAATGGGGCTGGCCAGCCTGGTGCTGCTGGTCATTTCGATATTCTTTCCCGCACCTTTGGCCGCCCCCATCCGCGACGCCGCCATCCCGCTGGGCGACATCCGCGCCCCGTGGTTTTTCCTGTGGCTGCAAGGCCTGCTGCGCCTGGGCGACGCCTTTTGGATGGGAGTGGGTATTCCGTTGGTCATGGCCGCGCTGATGGCCGCCCTGCCCTACATCTTCCCGGCCTTGCCCGCAGAACAACAGGGAAAATGGTTCCCGCGCGCCGGACGCGCCGCGCAGGTTTTGGCCGGAACGCTGATATTGGTTTGGCTAGTTTTGACTCTTCTGGAAGGAGTACGCTAAATGACTCTCACCCGCCGTGACATGCTCCGCCTGACGACACGCGGCCTGCTCGGATTGAGCGGCCTGATGGGGCTGACCATCCTCGGCCGTTTTCTTAGTTATCAACCCGACCCGCCCCCGCCGCAGCGCTTCGACGCCGGGTCAACCGACGCCTACGCGCTAGAATCGCGCACGCGGCTGGCAAACATCCCCGCCCTGCTAATTCGCTCCGGCGAAAAATACAGCGCCATCGGTCTGACCTGTCCGCATCTGGGCTGCACCGTTGAGACCCGCGCCGACGGCTTCACCTGCCCCTGTCACGGCTCACGCTACGACAGTTCCGGCGGACTGCAACAAGGGCCATCCACCCAAAGTCTGCCCACCCTGCGTGTGGAAATTGAAGACGGACGGGTGATTGTGTATCGGTAAAACACGAAAGAAATGCACTTCAAGTCATTATTTCCATCGCCAAAGGAGAAAATATCATGGATTTCGAACTCAACGAAGAACAACGCATGTGGCAAAAAACCGTTCACGATTTCGTGGCGGCAGAAATCAAACCAAAAGCGCACGAAGTGGATGAAAACGCCACCTTTAATTGGGAAGCGACCCGCAAAATGGGGCCGCTCGGCCTGTTGGGACTTTCCATCCCCGAACAGTACGGCGGCTCAGGCGTGGACGCCGTTTCGGCGGCGATTGCCATCGAAGAAATCGGCTGGGGCTGTGGCTCCACCGGCCTGGCGATTGCCGCGCACAACGGGCTGGGCACTTCACCGATTGCGCTCTACGCCACCGACGCCATCAAAAAACGCTGGCTGCCACTGGTTGCCAGCGGACGCGCCAAACTGGGCGCGCTGGCGCTGACCGAACCCGGCGCAGGCTCCGATTTGCAAGGCGGCGTGCGCACCAAAGCCGAAAAATCGGGCGGCGAGTGGGTCATCAACGGCGCAAAAATGTGGTGTACCAACGCTTCGATTGCCGAATACATCATCACGCTGGTACGCACCAACCCGGCGGGCGGCTCGCGCTCATTGAGCATGATTCTCGTCCCGACCAACACCCCCGGCCTGACAATTCACCCGGCGGAAAAGAAAATGGGGCTGAAAGGTTCACCCACGCATGCCGTCACCTACGAAGACGTGCGCGTACCGCTCGAAAACCTGATCGGCGAGGAGAATCGCGGCCTGCAGCAAACCCTGGCTACGCTCGACGGCGGGCGCATCAGCATCGGGGCGCTCTCGCTCGGGCTGGCGCAATCGGCGCTGGAAGCCGCGCTTGACTATTCCAAAACCCGCCAGACCTTTGGCAAACCCATCGCCGAACATCAGGCCATTCAGTTCATGCTGGCCGACGCCGCCACCGAAATTGACGCGGCGCGCCTGATGGTCTACCGCGCCGCATGGCTAAAAGAAAAAGGCCGCCCGTACAGCAAGGAAGCGGCCATGGCAAAACTCTTCGCCACCGAAGTTGGTGAACGCGTGGCGCGCAATGCCATTCAAATTCACGGCGGCTACGGCTACAGCCGCGAATATCCGGTGGAACGCATTTACCGCGACGCGCGCCTGATGACGATTGGCGAAGGCACCAGTGAAATTAATCGCATGGTGATTGCGCGGCAAGTTCTCTTGAGCCATTGATTTTGAAGAACAAACTTCTCATCTACATCGAAGCCCTGTTCGCCGTCAGCGTCTGGGGCGGAACGTTTGTTGCCACCAAACTGGCCCTGCGCGAGGCCTCGCCCGCCACCATCGTCTGGGTACGCTTTGGCATGGGCGTTATCATTTTAGGGCTGGCAGTCGCCCTGCGCAAACAATTCGCCTGGCCAAAGCGGCGCGAATGGGGTTACTTTGCGCTGCTGGGATTTTTGGGCGTCACCTTTCACCAATGGCTGCAAGCCACCGGCCTGCAAACCGCTGCCGCCACCACCACCGCCTGGATTGTCGCCACCATTCCGATTTTTACCGCGCTGCTCGGCTGGATGTTTCTGCGCGAGCAGTTGGGCTGGCGCAGAGTGGCGGGCATTGCGCTGGCGGCGTTTGGCGTGCTGCTGATTGTCAGCCGCGGCGACCTCGCCAGCCTGGCGAGCGGCAACTTCGGCGTGCCTGGCGATTTTTTGATTCTCATCAGCGCGGTCAATTGGGCGGTTTTCTCGGTGCTCTCGCGCAGTGGATTAAAAAACCACCCGGCGGCGCGCATGATGTTTTACGTCATGCTCTGCGGGTGGATTTTTTCCATCGTCTGGTTGTTTGGATTCGGGCCGGGGCTGAGTGAACTTTCAGCGCTAACCGCTAGCGGCTGGGGCAGCCTGCTGGTACTGGGAATTTTCGGCTCCGGGCTGGCCTACATCGCCTGGTATGACGCCCTGCAGGATTTACCGGCGACGCAGCTGGGGGTTTTTATCTACATTGAGCCGCTGGTGACGCTGGTAGTGGCGGCGCTGATGCTGAACGAGGCCATCCGCCTGATTTCCTTGCTGGGCGGCGCGCTGACACTCGTTGGGGTGGCACTGGTCAACCTGCCGACTCGACCTAATTAGTTTTCCGGCGCTTTTTCGGGCGCAGGAACGACGACAATCAGCGGGCCGAAAGTCGTTTCGCAGGTTTTGTGAGTCCCGTCGCAAAACGGCAAATCGGCTGATTTTTGACAGCGGCAAAATGAAACGCGCTCGCCGGGCTGCAGGGTGACGGTGGTTCGCAACCGTCCATTGCGTTCTTCGTTGCTGAATTCGGGCATATCAGGCCGCCTTCTTAGATTTCTCGCGCGCCATTTGGACGCCCGCAATCACCAGGCCAATCGCCAGCGCCACGCCGCCCAGGCCGTTGATTCCGCCGGGGAAATTCAGCGGCAATTTACGGAAAAGGGTGTCCAGCAAAATCCCCAGCACAAACATGCCGCCAAACATGCGGTTGTGGTAGAAGGCGAAACCGCTAAACCAGGTCGGCCAGAAGGCTTCAAAGCCAGCGGGCGGGCCTTCCGGGCGGGGTTTGAGCAAAACTGCCAGCGCAAAAAAAACCCGTTTGATGGCGAACAGAATCAGCAGCATGAAAACCGAGAAGTAACCAATCGCCACCAGATAGATGACAACCACGTAGGCGATGACAATCGTCGCCATGGTGGTGTAACGGGCCACCGTCTGCCCAACGCGCACCGGGAAAGTGCCGACGCCTTTTTTCTTGTCGTCATTGAGCTTGTCGGTATGCTTGGCGACATTAATGCTGGCGACGCTCAGGCCAAAGGGAACACCCGCCAGGGCCACCTTCCACAAATCAGCGGGGATGGGGTTGCCTTTGCCCAGCGTCAGCACCAGATAGACGCCCGCAATCATGATCGGACCCCAGATGACGAAAATCGCCAGCTCGCCCAGCGCCCAATATTTCATCGGCCAGGTGTAAAAAAGCAAAACCAGCGACCCAAAAGCGAACAGGCCGATAATATAGGGGTTGGCGCCGGTATAAACTACCGCGAATACGCCCGACAAAAAGGCGATGACCCCGCTGACCAAAAACCACTGAATTTGCTGTGATTTAGTCCAAAAGCCCTGCACCAGCGGGTGAACCCCGTACTGCGTGCGGAAATAATTATCCTTGTCAATGCCGCGCGAGAAATCGGTATAGTCATTGAGCAAGTTATTGGTTCCGTGCGCCATGAACAGCCCCAGCGTCACAATCAGCCACGGCCAGAAGGAAAATTGTCCATCGCGCCAGGCCAACAGCCCGCCAATGACGGACGAGTAAATGGTGACCGCCGTCACCGCCGACCGGGTGGCAATCAGCCACTTGGAAATCACATCAAGCGCATCCCACTCGTGCTTGTTTTCCATCTTGATGAGTTCCCACGAGGCTTTGCGCCACATGGCAAAATTTATTTTCATATTTTCTCCTTTCTGAATAGGTCGGAAAACATTATACAATATCGTCTGTGAAATAGAGTACTTTTATCCAGTTTTTTTTCAGAACTCCAACAAATCTCGTTTCAACACAAAGTCGGGAGACTTTGGACTCAGCGCATAACAAGGAATAAAAATGAATTTAAGAAAGATTTGTCTGTGGCTAATGGGAACAGGACTGGTATGCGCAACAACGTTCATTGTTGTCTATTACGCCACCCGTCCGGCGCGGGTGGAAATGCACGAAGGAATTTACCCCTGCATTATCTACTACCGGCGCACGCACAGCTTGCCTCGCCCGTTGGTGGTACACATCGTCAGCGTAGATTTAACCTGCGACAATATCGAAGTGCTGATTACCCCGCCCGACCGAAAAGGCAGAGGGGCAGATTTGCCGCTGAATGCGCGCACAACCTCACAATTTGCGCGCGAGTTTGGGGTGCAGGTTGCCATCAATGGCGATGGATTTACGCCCTGGTGGTCAAATTCGCCCTGGGATTACTACCCGCATACCGGCGACCCGGTCAAGCCCAATGGATTTTCGGCTTCAGCGCAAAAACAAATTGGAAACGAGGGCGGGAAATTTCCAACTCTGTACATCAATCGGCGCGGCGCGGCTTCTTTCAAGAAACCCCCGCGAGGAATTTACAGCGCTATTTCGGGCAGTACCTGGTTGATAAAAAACGGCGTCGTGGAGGAAAACCTGGTTGGCGCCGAAGTTGCTCCGCGTACCGCAGTCGGCATTGATGGGTCGGGAAATCATCTAATTTTGATTGTCGTGGATGGCCGTCAGCCTTTTTACAGCGACGGCGCAACAATTGCCGAGTTGGCCGAACTGATGGCGCTCTACGGCGGCGAAAACGCCATCCTGCTTGATGGCGGCGGCTCATCCACAATGGTGATTGACTGGCCGGGAAAAGGTCTGCAGGTGATAAATTCGCCCATAGACCTTTATCTTCCTGGCCGTGAGCGCCCGGTAGCGAACCATCTGGGCATTATCGTCCGTTAACTACTTGTCGTTGAGCGCGGCCACACCGGGCAGTTGCTTGCCTTCGAGGAATTCCAGGCTGGCGCCGCCGCCGGTGGAGACGTGCGTCATCTTCTTGGCAAAGCCAGCCTTCTTGACGGCGCTGGCGCTGTCGCCGCCGCCGATGACGGTGATGGCGCCGCTTTCAGCCAGCATTTTCGCCAGGGCAAACGTCCCCTCGGCAAATTTGGGCATCTCAAAGACGCCAACCGGGCCGTTCCAAACAATCAGTTTGGCGCCCGTCAGGATCTGGCGATACAGGTCCAGTGTGCGCGGGCCAACATCCAGCATCCGCCAGCCAGCGGGGATTTTGTCCACGGCCACAGTTTGCGTGTTCGCGTCAGCGTCAAATTTATCGGCAATGACAGCATCCACCGGCAGAACCAGTTTGGTTTCGACCTTCTTCAGGATAGATTGCGCCAACTCAACCGAGGCGCTTTCGACCAGACTGTCCTGCATATTCAGCCCTTTGGCGGCCAAAAACGTATTCGCCATGCCGCCGCCGATGATGAGTTTGTCGCACTTTGAAAGCAGGGTTTCGACGACGAGAATTTTGTCGCTGATTTTTGCGCCGCCCAAAATGGCGATGTAGGGATGTTCAGGGTTGGCAACGGCGCGCCCCAGGTATTCCAGTTCCTGCTCCATCAAAAAACCGGAGACGGCTGGCAGGTAGCGGGCAATGCCTTCGGTGGAGGCGTGCGCGCGGTGCGCCGAGCCAAAGGCGTCGTTGACGTAAATATCCGCCAGGGCGGCCATTTGCTGCGCCAACAGCGGGTCGTTTTTCTCTTCGCCAGCGTGGAAACGGGTATTTTCTAGCATCAGCACTTCGCCCGGCTGGAGGGCTTGCGCCATTTTTTCCACTTCGGCGCCAACGCAGTCGGGGGCCATTTTGACGGGGCGCCCCAACAGCCCAGCCAAAACTTCGGCGGCGGCCTTCAGGCTGAATTCCGGGTCAAAGCCGCCCTTCGGGCGGCCAAGGTGGCTGGCAAGCAGGACGGATGCGCCCTGCTCCAGCACGTAGTTGATGGTCGGCAAAGCGGCCTTGATGCGCTTGTCATCCGTCACCTGGCCTTCGGCCATTGGGACGTTGAAATCCACGCGCATAAAAACGCGCTTGCCTTTCAGGTCAATGTCTCGTACGGTTTTTTTGTTCATGAGAACTCCGGTTATCCAGTTTTCCGGTTATCCGGTTATCCGGTTTTCCAGTTTTCCGGTTTTGGATCGATTAACTGGATAACCGATAAATCGGACAGCCCTTACAGCGATTTCGCCATCAACGCGGCCAGGTCGGCGGTGCGGCAGGAATAGCCCCACTCGTTATCGTACCAGGTGACGACTTTGACAAAGTTGCTCTTTTCCTTGCCCAAGACCATCGTGAAGGGCAGGTCAACCGAGGAGCTGTGCGGGTCGCCCTTGTAGTCAATCGAAACAAGCGGTTCGTCAACCGCTTGCAAAATGCCCTGGAAGCGGGGCTGTTTGGCGGCAGTGCGGAAAAGCTGGCGCAGTTCTTCGGTGGTGATTTCCGCTTCGGTTTCGGCGGTGAAATCCACAATTGAAACGGTCGGAGTCGGTACACGCAACGCGTACCCGTCAAGCTTGCCCTTCAGGTCGGGGATGACCAGCGCAACGGCTTTGGCGGCGCCGGTGGTGGTCGGGATGATGCTCAGTCCGGCGGCGCGCGCGCGGCGCAGGTCGGAATGCGGCAGGTCGAGAATTTTCTGGTCGTTGGTGTAGGAGTGAATGGTGGTCATGAAAGCGCGTTTAATTTTCAGCGCGTCATGAACAACTTTGGCTGCCGGGGCCAGGCAGTTGGTGGTGCAGGAGGCGTTGGAGACGACATGATGTTTGGCGGGGTCATATTTATCTTCGTTGACGCCCAAGACGATGGTCAAATCTTCGCCTTCAGCGGGCGCCGAGATGATGACTTTTTTGGCGCCGCCCTTGGTGATATGATTCTCCGCGCCTTTGACGGCTTTGCCCTTCTTATTGACGCCATCGCTCTTGACAGTAAAAATACCGGTCGATTCGATGACGATATCCACGCCCAGGCTGCCCCAGGGGATGTTGGCCGGGTCGGTTTCTTTGAAGGCTTTCACTTTCACGCCGTCAATAATCAAGCCATCTTCTTCAAACTCGACCACGCCGCCAAAACGGCCGTAGTTCGAGTCGTATTTGAGCAGGTGCGCCATCGTCTTCATATCGCCAATATCGTTGAAAGCGACGGCTTCCAATTCGTCAGCGTAGCGCTCACGAATGGCCTTCAAAACCTGGCGTCCAATACGCCCAAAACCATTGATACCAACTTTAACAGTCATTGTAAACCTCCTCAGGTTTTATTGTGAAATTTTGCACAAGGCATTATTTTAGCACAAAAACCTGAAATAACGCGCAAATTATCATTATTTCAGGAAATTGACACAGGTTCAGGCGGCCTGACGCAGCGGGCCAGTTTTTTCGTCCAGCAAATCCATCAGCACACGCGCCAGTTTATCGGCGTCGTGTCGCCAGGGATTGCTTTCATCCACCAGATCGGCGCCATAAAAACGGGTGGAAGGTGTGCCTTCGGGCAGTTTCACCCACTGCGAATGCGCGGCAAGCGACAGGTCACAGCGCAAATTGTACACGATAATATCAGCCAAATTGGGGTAAGTATGCTCTTCCAACGCGCGGAGATGGTCGAGAACGCTGTAGCCGCCGGTTTCGCCGGGCTGGGTGGCGATGTTGACAACGTAAACTTTGAGCGCCCGACTGGCGCGAATCGCGTCCAATAAATCGGGGACGAGCAGGTTGGGCAAAATACTGGTGTAAAGGCTACCCGGCCCGATCACAATCAGGTCGGCGGTGAGCAGGGCGCGAATGGCGGGGGGGAACGCGAAGGGGTTATCCGGCTCGAGCCAGACTCGCCGCACGCGGCCCGGCATTTCGGGGATGGCGCTTTCGCCCTGGACGCGCACGCTGCCCGGCTGATTGGGAAGTTCCACGTCGGCGACGAGGTGGACATTGTGCAGCGTGGCCGGTAAAACGCGGCCATTCACCCCCAGCACGCGCCCCGATTCGGCCACGGCCTCTTCAAAACTGCCGGTGATTTCGGCCAAGGCAGAAATAAATAAATTGCCAAACGAGTGGCCGCCCAAGCCCGATTCGCTATTGAAGCGGTATTGGAACAGTTGCGTGAGCAGTGCCTCGTCGTTGGAGAGGGCAGCCAGGCAGTTGCGGATGTCACCGGGCGGAAGAATGCCCAGGCTCTGGCGCAGTTGTCCCGACGAACCGCCGTCGTCCGCCACTGAGACAATCGCCGTCAGGTTGGTGGTCTGGCTTTTCAGGCCGCGCAGCAGGGTGGACAGGCCATGCCCGCCGCCGAGGGCGACGATACGTGGGCCACGTTTTTTACGCCGATACAGCGCAATCTGGTCTACCAGTTTTTCGCCGGGACGCAAAAAGGGAAGCATGAGCGCGCGGTTTAGCCCGGCCACGCCCCAAATCATCAGCCCCAGGCCGAGCACGCTAAAGATGATTACACGAAAAACGCGGTCGAGAAAACGCAGCGAAACCGTCGCCAGCAGCGGGGTCAAGGCGCTTTCTTGGGGCGTCGTGCGATAAACGTCCAGCAGGAACAGCGCCAAGCCAACGGCGAGCAGGGTCAGGCCGAGCAAAATCAGGGCAAACCAGCGCTTGACGCCCAAACCAGGCATCAGCCAGCGCAAGATTCCCTTCATTTCCATCCAAATAAAATTCATCACGCGCCGAGTTTAGCAGTCTTGCAGGCATCCGTCAAATCCGCGGAGTTTGGACAAATGTCACCTGGGGAGAGGAAGGGCGGCGGCGCGGCTTGCTGTATAATCGAGTTCTATGGCCTATTTCATTTCTGTTGACCTGGGTGGAACCCAAATTCGCGCGGGACTGTTTGCGCGCAATTCGACTACGCCGCTGAAGGTGGAACGCGCGCGCACCCGCGCCGATGTTCCCGGCGTTTATGAGCGTCTCGAGGCGCTGGTTGCCTCGATTTGGCCCCAAGACGGCCCGGTGCTGGCGATTGGCGTGGCCTCGCCGGGGCCGCTCAACCCGCACAGCGGCGTCATCATCGCCACACCCAATATCAAAGAATTTCGCAATTTTCCGCTCACCGAAAAGATGATGGCGCGCTTTGGTGTGCCGGTTTTTCTGGATAATGACGCCAACCTGGCCTGCCTGGGCGAGTGGAAATTCGGTGCCGGACAAGGCCACCACAACGTGCTGTTTCTGACGATTAGCACCGGCATTGGCGGCGGGGTGATTGCTGAAGATAAACTTTTGCAAGGCTTTCACGGCCTGGCTGCCGAACTTGGGCATACCACCGTGTGGCCTGACGGCCCGCTGTGCGGCTGCGGAAAATACGGCCACATCGAGGCGATTGCTTCGGGGCCGTCAATTGCACGTTACGTCAGCGAGCAAATCGCCGCCGGGCGCGAATCGTCTCTTTCTGGCGAAAAAAGCCTCAGTGCGCGCGAGGTGAGCGAGGCCGCCCGCCGTGGCGACGTGCTGGCGCTGGAGGCTTTTTCGCGCGCCGGGCGCTACCTCGGGCTGGCCGTCGCCAATTTTTTGGCTTCCTTCGACCCGTCAATTGTCATTTTCGGCGGCGGCGTTTCGCGCAGCGGCCCGGTATTATTTGACCCGTTCCACGCCAGCCTGCGCGAAAACTGCTTCAACCCCGCCTATCTGGAAAATTTGCAATTCGCCAACGCCGCGCTGGGCGATGACGCCGGGCTGCTCGGCGCGCTGGCGCTGGTCATGCTCTCCGTTCCCGACAACTGAATTTCGGCCAGCCTCCCCCTGGCCGTTCCGCTTTTTTCTGGGAAGAGTCATCCAGCGCAAATTCCACGTTGCACAGCGCAACATCAGACGTAAAAAAACATTTTTCAAAAGGAGTTTTCTATGGAAGCAATGAAGTTACCCGGCCCCAAGGGCCGCGCCATGCTCAAACGCGATTCGGCGGTCATTTCGCCCTCGTACCCGCGTGACTATCCCTTCGTGATGGACCACGGCAAAGGCTCGTGGCTGTGGGACGTGGACGGCAATCAATTTCTCGACTTCATGGCCGGAATCGCCGTCAATTCCACCGGCCACGCTCACCCCGAAGTCGTCAAAGCCATTCAGGACCAGGCCGAAAAATTCATTCACATCTCCTCCGATTTTTACCACCAGGGCATGATTGAGCTCGGCGAAAAGCTCGACAAAATTGCCCCGATGCAGGAAGCCGCCGTCAGTTTCCTGACCAACTCTGGCACCGAATCCATCGAAACCGCCATCAAGCTGGCCCGCTACAAAACCGAGCGCACCAACTTCATTGGGTTCACTGGCGGGTTTCACGGGCGCACCATGGGCGCGGTCACGTTCACGGCCAGCAAATCCAATTACCACAAAGGCTTTTACCCACTGATGAACGGCGTCGTCCACGCGCCCTTCCCCAACCCCTACCGCCCGATTTTGGAACGCAAAACCGGCGAAGATTACGGTGAAACGGTGGTGCGCTACATCGAGGAGCAAATCTTCCGCCAGATTGTCCCCGCGGAAGAAGTCGCCGCCATTTTGCTGGAGCCGATTCAAGGCGAGGGCGGATACATCGTTCCCCCGGCGGGCTTTTTCCCGGCCCTGCGCGCGCTGTGCGACAAATATGGCATTCTGCTAATTGCGGACGAGGTGCAAAGCGGCATGGGGCGCACCGGCAAATGGTGGGCCATCGAAAACTTTGGCGTCGAACCCGATATTTTCACCACCGCCAAAGGAATCGCATCCGGCATGCCACTGGGCGCCTGCGTGGCACGCAAATCGGTGATGACCTGGGAGCGCGGCTCACACGGCAACACCTACGGCGGCAACCCGCTGGCCTGCGCCGCGGCGCTCAAAACCATCGAACTACTGGAACGCGAATACCTGAAAAACGCCGCCGAAGTCGGCCAGTACGCGCTGGACGCGCTGCGCGAAATCGCCGCCCGCCACCCCTCCATCGGCGAAGTGCGCGGCCTCGGACTGATGATTGGCGTGGAATTTGTGACCGACCGCGAAACCAAGGAACCCGCCGCCGCCCTGCGCGACGCGGTCGTCCACCGCGCCTTCGAGCGCGGCCTGCTTTTGCTGGGCTGCTCGCGGTCGGTCATCCGCATCGCCCCACCACTCTCCATCAGCAAAGACGAAATTAACCAGGGCCTGAAGATTTTTGAAGAAGCGGTCGGCCTGGCAGAAAAGAAGTAAAGAAGTAGACAAGGAAACAAGTAAGGACAAGAAGAGAAGAGATGAGATGAGATGAGATGAGATGAGATGAGACGTATTGATGAAGTGGTAAACTAAATTTAGACAAAAAAAGGAGTCGATTTAAGGTGTAAATTAAGCGCATGAAAAAACATTACACCGCCGAACAAAAGGCCAAAATCGTCATCGAAATTCTGAAAGAAGAGCGCAGCATTGCGCAAATCGCCTCGGAACAGAGTATCCACCCGAACCAGCTCTACAAGTGGAAAGCCCTGGCTACGGAAAAATTATCCGACATCTTTGAAGACGAGCGCAAAAGCGAAAAGGCTCAACAGACCGAACACG
>MNXJ01000080.1 GCA_001872455.1 Anaerolineae bacterium CG2_30_57_67
GGTGATGGCCGCTGTCAGGGTCGTCTTGCCGTGGTCGATGTGTCCCATCGTCCCTACGTTCAGGTGCGGTTTGGAACGGTCAAACTTTTGCTTCGCCATGAATAATTACTCCTTGTGCAAGTGATGAAAAGAATCTTACGCTTTGATAATTTCCTGCGCCACGGCGTCACTAACAGGCGCATAATGGTTAAATTCCATCGAAGAAACACCCCGTCCTTGAGTGGCAGAGCGCAAGTCGGTCGCATAACCGAACATTTCACCCAAGGGTACCATGGCGTTAACTGCCTGGGCGTTGCCCGGGCGGACTTCCATGCCCTGAATCATGCCACGGCGACTGTTAATTTGTCCCATGACATCACCCAGATATTCTTCGGGGGCAACAACTTCAACCTTCATAATGGGTTCCAGCAAAACTGCGCCGCCGCGATGAACACCTTCCTTGAAGGCCATGGACGCTGCTGTCTTGAAAGCCATTTCGTTGGAGTCGACTTCGTGGTAAGAACCATCAATTAGGGTGACTTTCAGGTCAACCACAGGATAACCGGCCAAAACACCGCTTTCGGATGCTTCTTTGATACCTTTTTCTACCGCCGGTATATATTCTTTCGGAATGGTGCCGCCAACAATTTTGTTCTCAAAAATAACGCCAGATCCACGTTCTCCGGGTTCCATAGCAATGACCACATGACCATATTGTCCATGGCCGCCGGATTGTTTGGCGTACTTCAGATCAACCTTCTCGACGCGGCGGGTAATCGATTCGCGGTAAGCAACACGCGGTTTACCTACATTCGCCTGAATTTTGAACTCGCGCAAAAGACGATCTACCAGAATATCGAGGTGGAGTTCGCCCATGCCCGAAATCACCGTTTGTCCGGTAACTTCATCAGAGCGCACCCGGAAGGTAGGATCTTCTTCCGAAAGTTTTCGCAGGGCTTCGCCCATTTTTTCTTGGTCGCCAGCGGTTTTGGGTTCAATGGCTATTGCAATCACGGGTTCAGGGAAAGAAATACTTTCCAGCACCAGATTGCGAGTATCGCACAGGGTATCTCCGGTAAATGACTCTTTGAAACCGAGCGCGGCGGCGATATCACCAGAAAGAACTTCGCTGATATCTTCACGACGGTCAGCGTACATACGAATCAACCGTCCAATGCGTTCGCGTTTACCCTTGGTGGAGTTTTGAACGGTGGTTCCCTGGATTAATTTACCAGAATAAACACGGAGGTAGGCCAAACGGCCAACGTAAGGATCGGTCACGATTTTGAAGACCAGCGCGGTTAACGGTTCATCATCGTTTGTTTTGAGTTCCACAAATTGGTCGGGGAAGTCAGGGTCAGTCGCATGTACAGTCAGAATGTCTGCTGGGGAAGGCAGGTAATCAATCACCGCATCCAGCACAGCCTGAACGCCCTTGTTTTTGAGGGAAGAGCCACAAAAAGCCGGGTACGCGCGGCCAGAGATAACGGCTTTGCGCAAAGCGGCCTTCAGTTCAGGGACGGTAATCTCATCACCTTCAAGATATTTAAGGGTCAGATCATCATCCGTTTCAGCAATTTTTTCTACCATTTCGTGGCGAGCGGCCGCAACTTCGCTTGACATATCGGCAGGCACTTCGGCGTAGCGAGGCTCGACACCCAAGTCGTCTTCCCAAAAAATGGCCTGCATTTCCATCAAATCAACAACGCCTCTAAAAGTCGCTTCCGAACCAATCGGCAATTGCATGGGAATCGGATGAGTACCTAAGCGCTGGCGGATGGTTTCAAGTGAGCGTTCATAGGAAGCACCAACGCGATCCATTTTATTAATGAAGCAGATGCGTGGTACACCATAACGGTCGGCTTGACGCCAAACCGTTTCGGATTGCGGCTCTACTCCTTGAACGGCGTCAAAAATAACCACGCCGCCATCCAAGACGCGCAAAGAACGCTGAACTTCAGCAGTAAAATCAATGTGACCGGGGGTATCAATCACATTGATTTGATAGCCCTTCCACTCTGCGGAGACTGCCGCAGATACAATAGTAATACCCCGCTCACGCTCCTGGGCCATCCAGTCGGTGACAGTAGTACCATCATCAACAGAGCCAATGCGGTGGGTTTTACCAGTATAAAAGAGAATACGCTCTGTGGTAGTCGTCTTACCGGCGTCAATATGAGCAATGATGCCGATGTTGCGGTACTTTTCGAGCGGGTACTTACGGGCCATTCAGGTTACCTCTACAAAAAACTACATGCGATAGTGGGAGAAGGCGCGGTTGGCTTCTGCCATTTTATGGGTCTCTTCGCGTTTGCGAATGGCCGCGCCTTGGTTTGTGGCAGCGTCCATTAACTCGGCGGCCAAATTCTCCGGGAAAGATTTCCCAGAACGGGCACGCGCCGCGGTAAGGATCCAGCGAATGGACAGCGCCGCTCGGCGCGCCGATGAAACTTCCATCGGCACCTGATAGGTGGCGCCACCGACGCGGCGGGGGCGGACTTCCATGGCAGGACCAACATTCTTCATGGCCTGCTCATAGATTTCGATACCCGGTTTTCCCGTTTTTTCCTGAATCAAATCCAGGGTTTGGTACATCAAACGATAGGCCAGGCTTCTTTTACCACTCAGCATCACATGCTGAATAAAAATGGACAGGCTCAGGCTGTTGTAGCGCATGTCCGGGGCAAGGGGGCGTTCTTCGGGCTTTCCTCTACGCATGTTCTATCTCCAGAAATTACTTCTTGCCTTTGGCGGCGCCAGCGGCTTCAGGCTTGGGACGTTTGGCGCCATACTTCGAACGGGATTGACGACGCTTGGCAACGCCAGTTGTATCTAACGAACCACGGACGATGTGATAGCGCACACCGGGCAGGTCTTTGACACGACCACCACGCACCAGCACCACAGAGTGCTCTTGCAACTGATGGCCTTCGCCAGGGATATAAGCGGTCACTTCGAGGCCGTTGGTCAGACGCACACGAGCAATCTTACGCAACGCGGAGTTAGGCTTCTTAGGCGTCATCGTGCGCACGACCGTACACACGCCACGCTTTTGGGGCGCGCCACTGGCCTGACGAACTCGGCGCTGGCGCATCGAGTTCAGGGTGAACTGAAGCGCTGGAGCCTTGGACTTGACCTTTTTGGACTGGCGGCCCTTGCGAATTAATTGGTTAATTGTTGGCACATTCGCCTCCGAAACAAGATACAGATTGTTGATAAAACAATTGATGGCAGTGAAAGTGTGAGGCCATCTTTTTCTTGCCAGATGACCTCACACGGCTGACGCAAGGAACGGAATAACCTTACCTATTGCATAACGAAGTGCGATTTTATCACACGCCGTTTGTGTCGTCAAGCGCTACACAATAGTATCCAGGTCGGAGCCGATGCCCATCAGACCTGTAGAAAGTTTGGGCGGGTGAGCCTTTTCCTCGTCTTTTCCAAACTTAACCACGTCACCGGTTTCGTTGATGGCTTCAACCGCCAGTCCCAGGCTTTGTAATTCTTTAACCAGCACGCGGAAAGATGCCGGGATGCTTGGCTCCTCAATTGGCTCGCCTTTGACGATGGCTTCGTAAGCATTGACACGTCCCTGAACATCGTCGGACTTGACGGTGAGCATTTCTTGCAGGATATGGGCAGCGCCGTAGGCTTCCAGCGCCCATACTTCCATTTCGCCAAAGCGCTGACCGCCAAATTGCGCCTTGCCACCCAGCGGTTGCTGTGTCACCAGCGAGTATGGGCCAGTGGAACGGGCGTGAACCTTATCTTCGACCAGGTGATGCAGTTTGAGCATAGTCATCACGCCAACAGTAACAGGTTGGTCATAAGGTTGGCCGGATTTACCATCACGCAGATATTGTTTTCCCAGGGTCGGGATCGGATGACCCGAGGCGATCATGGCCTCTTGAGCGGTGGTCATCAACGCTTCGGCAGGGACATCATCGTGACCGAGGTTGTGTAACCACAAGCGCAGGCAGACTTCAACGGCGCGGACATCTTTTGGTTCTTCAAAGTGCCGGGACGGAGCATCTGTGAATGAGAAAACTCCTTCGGGGTCGTACCCTTGCTCTTTAAGCCACTGGCGCGCAGTCATCATGCGGGCGTAGTAGGGATCAATCGCCATTTTGTTGATGTCGTAATCTTTATCGCCCAGCCAGTGTTCAAGGTAAAGCATACGAACTTCATCATCGTCGCGGATGCTTTCGGGGTCAAATTCTTGTTCGTAAAGCCAATCCCAGGCAACCAAGCCAATCTGACGCCAGGCTTCATCCACCAGCCAGGCGCGCGCCAGCTCGGCTTCAATTTCTTCCTCGTGCGCGCCATCAAATACCGGTGTAATCGCGCGGAAGCCAAGACGTTTGGCAGCCCAGCCGAGGTGAATTTCCAGCACCTGACCGATGTTCATACGGCCTGGCACGCCCAGCGGGTTAAGGATGATGTCAATAGGCGTACCGTCTTCGAGAAAAGGCATATCTTCGACAGGGACGACGCGCGACACGACGCCTTTGTTGCCGTGGCGGCCGGCCATCTTATCGCCCGCAGTGATTTTACGGCGTTGGGCAATTGAGACGCGCACCATCGTATCCACGCCAGCAGAGAGGTCAGCGTTATCTTCGCGGGTGAAGACTTTGACTTCCACTACTTTACCGCGCTCGCCGTGAGGCATGCGGAGCGAAGTATCCTTGACATCGCGCGATTTTTCGCCAAAAATGGCTCGCAACAGACGCTCTTCAGGCGTAAGCTCTTTTTCACCCTTGGGTGTGATTTTTCCAACCAGGATGTCATTCGGGCCAACTTCCGCGCCAACACGAATGATGCCGCCTTCGTCCAGATCTTTGATGGCTTCTTCACCCACGTTGGGAATGTCGCGGGTAATTTCTTCGGGGCCGAGTTTGGTGTCGCGGGCTTCCACTTCATGTTTTTCGATGTGAACCGAAGTGAAGCGGTCATCCTGTACCAAGCGTTCTGAAAGAAGGATGGCGTCTTCAAAGTTGCCGCCTTCCCATGAAAGGAACGCCACTACCGGGTTTTGCCCCAGCGCCAAGCGACCGCCATCCGTGGAGGACGAGTCGGCGATGATGTCATCTTTTTTGACAATTTGGCCTTTGGTTACCGCCGGACGTTGGTCAATGCAGGTGGATTGGTTGGAGCGCTGATATTTGCGCAAGGTGTAGACATGCATTGTGCCATCGTTATCGCGCACGGTAATGTCTTTGCCCGTCACTGAAACGACCTCGCCATCCGCCTCGGCCACAATCACCTGGCCGGAGTCTTTGGCGGCATACGATTCCATGCCCGTCGAAACGGTGGGAACTTCAGGACGCACCAACGGCACGGCCTGCGCCATCATGTTCGAGCCCATCAACGCGCGGTTGGCGTCATCGTGTTCGAGGAATGGAATCAGGGCGGCGCTGATGCCCACAACCTGATGCGGGGCCACGTCCATGTAGTCCAGGCTTTCAGGGTTATTAAAAACAAAGCCGGAATGATAGCGGCAGGAAATACGCCCGCCAATATATTCTTGATGTTCGCTGAGCGGCGCGTTGGCTTGGGCAATGACAAATTTATCTTCCGCATCGGCGGAGAGATATTCCATGTGTTCGGAAACGAATGGCACAATCAAAATTTCACGTCCGAGGTCGGCCAGTTTAGCCGCCAGGGTGGCGTCAATGCGGTCTCCTACATTGGCAATGACGGCATCGCCATGACGAATTTCTTCGCGTAAAGCGCGGCCTACCAGCGCTGCATCGTCGCATTTCATACTTTTGATGACACGACGATACGGAGTTTCGATAAAGCCGTATTCGTTGACGCGCGCAAAAGATGCCAGGCGGCCAATCAGGCCGATATTCGGGCCTTCAGGCGTTTCAATTGGGCAGATGCGGCCATAGTGCGAGTGGTGAACATCGCGCACATCAAAACCGGCGCGCTCACGTCGCAAACCGCCAGGGCCGAGAGCCGAGAGCGTACGCTTATGACGAAGTTCAGCCAACGGGTTGGTCTGGTCCATAAACTGGCTCAGCTGGCTGGAACCGAAGAATTCACGCAAAGAAGCCACCACCGGGCGGATGTTGACCAGCGTTACCGGCGAGAGTTGCTCCTGGTCACGAATGGACATGCGCTCTTTGATGACGCGTTCCATGCGGCGCAGGCCGATGCGCAGTTTGTTCTGAATCAGTTCACCGACAGTTTTGACGCGGCGATTGCCGAGGTGGTCAATATCATCGGGCGGTTCAACTTCGTTGTTGATTAAAATCATGCGGCGCACCAGGCGAATGATATCTTGCTTGCTAATGGCGCGGTGCGAGACGGAAATATTCAGGTCAAGCTTTTGGTTGAGCTTGTAGCGGCCCACCCGCTCCAAGTCATAGTGCCGCTGGTCAAAGAGTTGCTCAATCATGAAGGCGCGCGCATTATCGAGCGTAGCCGGGTCGCCGGGGCGCATACGTTTGAAAAATTCAATCAACGCAGCGTTGGCAACGGTTTGATGGCCGCTCAAATCCCATTCCGGCTCCTGGCGCAGGGTTGATGGAATGAACATGCGCTCAGGGTTGGTGTCAACATCCTGAAACAGAGAAATGATTTCTTCGTCAGTGCCAAATTTAAGCGGCGAATCGGCAATGCCATCATCCACAGCGGCCAGTGCACGCAAGAAAACCGTTATCGGCACGGTGCGTTTGCGGTTGAATTTCAGAATGATGTAGTCGTTTTTGCGGGTTTCAAACTCCATCCACGCGCCACGGTCAGGAATGAGTTTCGCCATCGCCAGGCGGCGGTTGGTGGAGCGGTCTACCGGCGCTTCGAAGTAGACGCCAGGCGAGCGAATTAACTGCGAAACGACCACACGCTCTGTTCCATTAATGATAAATGTGCCCTTATCGGTCATTTCGGGAAAATCGCCCAAGAAAATATCTTGTTTGATGGGTTCCGGCACATCCGGCCCAGCCAAAAGTACGGAGACGTACAACGGGGTGGAATAGGTCAGATCGCGCTCGACACATTCTTCAATGTCATGCTTGGCTTCGCCAAACCAGTATTTCAAGCCCCACTGCTGGCTTTCGGGGCCGCGACTGGGAAAGTACAGTTTCATGCCCTTGTTGTAAGACTCAATCGGCGAAATTTCGTGCAACAGGTCGTCGAGCCCTTCACGTTTGAGGCGCTCAAACGAATCTAATTGAATTTCTATCAGATTAGGCAGTTTAAGGTCTACTGCAATACGCGCGTAATTCTTGGTGTGCAAAACAGGCGACATGATTACTCCTACGAGATGGGATGTCCATAAATACATAAAACCACCATGCTACGCTGCATGATGGCGAGGGGACATTTTACACGAGTTACGGAAATTGGTCAATCTTTTTGCAACGCGACCGCCAGATATTTTTCAAACGTCTGCCGATACGGCGAGCGCAAACGCATTTCGCTTTCAGTTCGCAGCAGATGGAGTAAGTTCGTGCCAATGGAAATCTCGAGGTGGCTGGAAATAATTTGCAACATTCGGCGGTAGACTTCAGCGGCCTGTTGCGGCGAGGAGAAAACGGCCTGGTCTGTAACGCTGGTAGGTGTCAGGCTAATGTTCCAACCGTGCGCCGAGGCTGAGTAATTCATTTCACGAATAAGCGCGTTGAGCAAAATACGGCCCGTCAGTTCTTCAAAACGTGAAAGCAGGCGTGCCACGGTTACCACAAAAGCATGGTGTAAAACATACTCTTCCCAGGCGGGCGACTCTGATAGGAAGTGGTGACCACTCAACTGCTGGAGCGGCTCGCGCCAACCGTAGAGCGCCACCATACTTCCGGCGCTGTGCAAAATCTGGTCAGCGGCAATGAACAGGCTATGGCGCGGCGGGCGGCCTGCGCCGGGAAGCAACGCCAGGGCTTCAGCATTTTTCCAGGAAAAGTGAAGCAGGCTCGGCTGAGGCAGGTTTCCCATCTGCGCCACTTGCTCTTCCAGCGTCACGTTTTCCGCTTTTAGCGTTTGGCCGGTTTCCATCTGTTCCACCAGAATTTTAACCAGCCGCACCGTTTGCGGGGTAAGCGACAAGGCGCGAACGATAAAATCCTGTTCGCCTGGCAGCAGGGACGCAGGCCAGGTTTCAGGAGCGATCTGCTGGAGCCGCCCATCCAGGCGATAGACGTTGACAACCTGGCCGTGCGCCATCAGGGCAGCATAACGTTCGGCATTCGGGCGAAAAAACTCAATCAGACCAGTTTGAAAATCGCTTTCGCAGGCCTGAATAAAGGTTTCGAGACCACGGCGCGTCTGACGCTGGTTTTCAATATTAGCAGATTGGAAGAGCAAATCAGAAAGAATCACGGTGCAAGGGTAGCACAAGGACACTTTGATAACCGTACAAGGTCATTTCAACAGCAAGCGCGTTACAGTTGAGTTAGTGCTAGTGATTGCCCACAAGCCGACAATTTTTATCCTGCGGACAAAAGCGGCATAAATGTCGCGCTACGTTGTGCGATATTGATGCCGCTTTGCAGGGTGGAGCAAAGAGATGGGTAATCACCAGAGTTAACGCTCTTGTAAGTGCAATACTGTTTAGATAAGGAGTCCAACGTCGCCCGACTTTGGCGCCAACGGGGAGACGTTGGACCCCGAAACCGCTAACTAAACAGTATTGCTTGTAAGTGGATGTATTTTGTCGAAAAGAGTGGCTTTTCAAAAATTCGTGACTCTTTGTGACCTTTTGTGGTTAATTTTCTTACTTTTTGTACAAAGATTTAACTTCCAAGTTCCTAAAAATGGAAAACTGGTAAACTACAAACTGTGTCAAAAAGTCTTGACCTCAGCGGTATTTACAACTTTCGAAAAGCGCTGACTTCATCCTCTTCTACCGCGCCCACGTCACGGGCGGGGTGTTGCTGGCAGGCGATGACGCCGGGGCGGCGGAATGGTTTCCGCGCTAGCGTTTCAATCCACCCGTTTCCTGCCCAGCCGTCAGTAGAGTCAGAAAGGATTTCTACCAATGCCTCCCGTTTCGTCCATTCGACCCTCCCCCATTGCTGGAACCTGGTACGAGGCCAATCCGCAGCTTTTGGCGCGTCAGATAGATACTTTTTTAGGTGACGCGCCCGCGCTGAAAGATGTCGTGGCGCTGATTGCACCGCACGCCGGGCATCGCTATTCCGGCGCGGTCGCCGGCCCCGCCTACGCCGCCGTGCGCGGATGCACCCCGCAAGTAGTCGCCATTCTCGCGCCCATGCACGCCTATCACCCCGCGCCCTTGCTGACCAGCGCCCACGCTTTTTACAGCACGCCGCTGGGAAATGTGTCTGTGGATACCGCGCTGGTGGATGTTTTGAACCGCGAGCTGGTCTCGCGCCTGGAGATTGGCCTGACGCCGGTTGCCAATGACCCCGAACACGCGCTGGAGATTCAACTTCCCTTTGTCTTGCGCGCCATCAAAACAGAGTTTACGCTTCTGCCGGTTATGCTCCGCGCCCAAACCCGTCTGCTGGCGCGCGCCCTTGGCGAAGCGTTGGCCGCCACGCTGAAAGGCAAAAACGCCCTGCTGATTGCTTCCAGCGACCTTTCACACTTCTACCCGCAAGCGATTGCCCGTCGGCTGGATGATGCCATGCTGGAGACTTTGGCCCGGTTTGACCCCGACGGTTTGTTCGACCTGGAAGAAAGCGGGCGCGGCGAAGCCTGCGGCTTGGGTGCGCTGGCGGCAGTGCTGTGGGCTGCGCGCGCGCTGGGCGGCGAAAATGTTCACGTGCTGGCGCGCGCCACCTCCGGCGATGTCACCGGCGATTATGAGCGGGTGGTAGGGTATGGCTCAGCAGTCGTCTGTAAGGCGCAGAAAACAAGCGTGGCGTGATTTACGTTTCTCACGCCCGTGATACAACATGCGCGGGTTGCCAAAAGGCTTCCGTGTACTGAGGCAGGGCTTCCAGCCCGCCGGTACGTGTTTAGAGACAAGATGGCTGAACAGTTACAAAAAAAGGTTCTTTGCTTTTTTGAAAAGATACCAACGTAAGGCAGGTTGCTGATTCGGCTTAAATTTGCGCGTAGAACACTTCCACGCGCCGCATATTTTCTGCGTAGTCGCCTCTTTCGGCAATCAGGGCGGCATTTTGTGCGGCGGCGCGCGCGCGCAAATCGGCGTCGCGCAGGCCGCGCAGCATGGCCTGCGCCAACGCTTGCGGGGCGGCGGCATTGACCAGCAGACCATTTTCGCCGGGGGTAATCCATTCCCGAATTGACTCCAAATCACTAGCCACGGGCAGACAGCCGCAGGCCAGCGCCTCCAGCAGGGTGTTGGGCGTGCCGTCGTGCGTGCTGGGTGAAACCATCACCTGCGCGGCGCGGAAAGCGTCGGCCATTTGCGCGGGCGAAAACACCGGCAGCAGTTCCAGCGCAGATTCGATTTTCAGCCGCTGCGCCCATGCGCGCGCGCGCGGTTCATCGGCCATGCCAACACAGCGGAATTTTGCCTGCGGCATTTCTCGCAAAACCAGCGGAATGGCGCGAAAAAAGGTGTCGTTTCGCACATAGGCGCGGAAGCCGCGCGGGTTGAGAATCACCGGTTCGGCGGGCGGTGTGGCGGCTGGAAAAAACACATCGCGCCGGATGCCGCCGTTACCGGGCGTCACCAGCGTGGGTTTTTCGACGGCGAAACCCCAGGCGCGCGCCAGGCGAATGTCGCGCGCGCAATCGGCCAACAGGGCGTCGGCGCGGCGCAAAGTTTTGGTGGTAAAGAAACGCATCAGCGGCGTGGCGGGCGCGTGCAAGGTGAAGTCGTTGCCCCATACCGAAACGACCAGTGGAATGTCTTCCGCCGCCTGAGCGGCCAACATGCCCTCGTAGGGAATGCGCAGGGCGTGAATCAAATCCGGGCGGATTTCGCGCTGGAAGGCGCGCAAGGCTGAGGCGGCGGAGGCGAGCGTCAGCGGGCCGAGCCACTGCCGCAGCGCGGTCCGCAAATTCAGGGCGGATGCGCCCCAAATTCCCCGCCGCAGGCTGCCCGCCGCTGCCGGAGCCTTTTTCGCCCCGCTGAAAGCGACCGGTATCCAGCGAAATCCGGCCAACCCGGGCGGCGGGGCGCAGTCGAAGGTGGACGCCAGGAAAACCTGGTGGCCGCCTTCGGTGAAGTGTCGCAGCCAGTTGAGCGTAATCGGGGAGCGGCCATCGGCCACGAAAAGAATTCGCATGGGCAAAATATACCATATTGGATGGTCCAGCCATTTTTTCGGCGGGCTGGAAGCCCGGCCTCAGCCCAACCAAGTCCGCTTAAGCGGACTTTTACGACGAAATCAGGCCGGACTTCAGTCCGCGCCGCGTGCATATCGCAGGGTTGGAACGAGGAGTTTTCAAACGCTCCCAGTTAAAAGCGCGGGTATAATTCGCGCCATGTCCCTTTCCCTGCAAGAAGTTGAACATATTGCCCAGCTGGCGCGCCTCGATTTAAGCGAGGCCGAAAAGGCGCGTTATCGCCTGCAGCTTTCCGCCATTCTTGATTACGTCGCGCAATTGCAAAAACTGGACACGGCCAGTATTCCGCCAACGGCAAGCATTTTCGGCGCGGCCAGCCCGCTGCGCCCCGACGAGCCGCGCCCCGGCCTGACGCGCGACGAACTGCTCAAAAATGCGCCCGAGCGCGAAGCCGGACAATTCAAAATCCCGCCGGTGTTTGGCGATGGGACGCCGTCTGCCGAAGAATAAGCCATGTCGCTCGCCACTCTTTCCCTGACCCAAGCCAGCCGTCTGTTGCAGCGCGGAGAAATTTCCAGCCGCGAGCTGACGCGCGCGGCGCTGGATTCCATCGCCGCGCAAAATGGGCGGCTGAATGCGTTTCTCTTCGTCGACGAGCCCGGGGCGCTGAAACAGGCTGACGCTGCCGATGAAAGCCGAAAAAGAAAAGCCGCGCCCTCGCCGCTGAGCGGGATTCCGCTGGCAGTGAAGGATGTGCTGACGGTGGCGGGCATGCCCTGCACCTGCGGCTCAAAAATTTTGGAAAACTACATCCCGCCCTTCACGGCGACAGCCGTCAAAAAATTGCAAGAGGCCGGAATGGTTGTGCTTGGCAAAACCAATACCGATGAATTTGCGATGGGTTCCAGCACCGAAAATTCGGCTTATGGCGTGACGCGCAACCCCTGGGATTTGTCGCGCGTGCCGGGCGGTTCTTCGGGCGGTTCGGCGGCGGCGGTGGCCGCGCGCATGGCCTGCGCCGCGCTCGGTTCGGATACCGGCGGCAGCGTGCGCCAGCCCGCTTCGTTTTGCGGCGTCACCGGGCTGAAGCCAACCTATGGGCGGGTTTCGCGCTACGGGCTGGTGGCCTACGGCTCCTCGCTCGATTCGGTCGGGGCGTTTGGCCGCTCGGCGCAGGATGTAGCCGCAATTTTCAGCGCCATGCAGGGGTCAGACCCGTTGGACGCGACCGCGCAAAATCTTCCAGCCGGGGAAATTTCGCTTGAGGCGCCGGACAACTTGCAGGGAGTCCGCATCGGCGTGCCGAAGGAATATTTCATAGACGGGATTCAGCCCGCAGTCGAGAAAAAAATCCGCGAGGCGATTGCTCTTTTTGAACAATTGGGCGCAGAAATTATCGAAATTTCGCTGCCGCATACCGAGTACGCCCTGCCCGTGTATTATCTGATTGCCCCGGCGGAAGCCAGTGCCAATCTGGCGCGGTTTGATGGCGTGCGCTACGGCCCGCGCGCCGAGGCCGAGACGATGTGGGATGTTTTCACCAAAACGCGCGGCGAAAAATTCGGCGATGAAGTGCAGCGCCGCATTATGCTGGGGACGTACGCGCTTTCGGCGGGCTATTATGACGCTTTTTACGGCCAGGCGCAGAAGGTGCGCACGCTGATAAAGCGTGATTTTGAGCAGGCTTTTTCGCTGGTGGATGCGATTGCCTGCCCGGTGGCGCCGACCACCGCCTTTCCGATTGGGGCGCACGGCGACGACCCGCTGGCGATGTACCTGGAAGATGTTTTTACGCTGCCCGCCAACCTGGCTGGGGTGCCGGGGCTGGCTTTCCCGGTGGGCTTTGACGAAAATCAGCTGCCGGTTGGCATGCAGTTGATGGGGCCGCATTTTGCCGAAGCGGCTCTGTTGCGCCTGGCGCACGCCTATCAACAGGCTACGGAATGGCATCTGGCGATTCTTCCGCCGCTGTAACGATTCAGCCGTTTTTCATCTTTTTTTTCAGGAGTTTCTATGAACATTTTTATCACTGGCGGGGCGGGCTACATTGGCTCGGCCACCGCCCAGGCGCTGATTTCAGCCGGGCACAGCGTCACCGTCTATGATTCGCTGGTCACCGGGCACCGTCAGGCGGTTCCGGCGGGCGCCGAATTTATCCACGCCGATTTATCGGACAGCCATTCGCTGGCGCTGGCGCTGACCGGCAAAAAATATGACGCCGTGATGCACTTCGCCGCCTTCATCGAAGCGGGCGAAAGCATGAAAGACCCGGGAAAATTTTTCCGCAATAACACCGTCAATTCGCTTTCGCTGATGGATATGGCCGTGCGCGCGGGCGTGCGGCGCTTTGTGCTTTCCTCCACTGCCGCCGTTTACCAGTCGAGCGAAGAACCCATCCGCGAAGATTCGCCGCTGGGGCCGACCAACACCTACGGCTTCACCAAACTGATGGTGGAGCAATCGCTGGATTGGTATCGCCAGATTCACGGCCTGCACTTTGCCGCGCTGCGCTACTTCAACGCCTGCGGCGCGCGCCCCGGTCACGGCGAAGCGCATCAGCCCGAATCGCATCTCATCCCGCGCGTGTTGGCGGTGGCGCAGGGCAAAGCCGAAGCGGCCACCATTTTCGGCACCGACTACCCCACGCCCGACGGAACCTGCATCCGCGACTATATTCACATTCTCGACCTGGTTTCGGCGCATTTGCTGGCGCTGGACGCGCTGGGCGAGCATGACAAATTGATTTACAACGTGGGTTCTGGCAACGGCTACTCGGTGCGCGAAGTCATCGAAACCGCGCAAAAAGTCAGCGGAGTGAAAATTCCGGTGATTGAAGCGCCGCGCCGCCCCGGCGATTCGGCGCGGCTGGTGGCTTCCTCCGCCAAAATTCGGCGCGAGCTCGGCTGGCAGCCGCAGCACGACAACCTGGAAGAAATCCTGGCTTCGGCCTGGGACTGGCACACCAGTCATCCGCAGGGTTACGAGGCATAAACATGGTCACATTTTTGGTGGTTTTGCTGGGCTGGCTGTTTTCGCTTTCGCTGCACGAATTTTCGCACGCGCTGGTGGCCTACAAGGGCGGCGACATCACCGTCAAAGAAAAAGGCTATCTCGATTTCGACCTGTTCAAATATACCCACCCGGTGTATTCGATTTTGTTACCAATGCTTTTTCTCATTATGGGCGGGATTGGCCTGCCAGGCGGCGCGGTTTACATCGAAAGTTGGCGGCTGAAAAATCGCTGGTGGGAAACGGCGGTTTCCATCGCCGGGCCAAGTTCCAACCTGATTGTGGCGATTGTGCTGGCAATCATTCTGCGCTTCGACGCGGTAGTTTCCTCGCCGGTTGGGCCGGGGCTGGCTTTTTTGGCGCTGCTGCAGGTGACGGCCTTCTTTTTCAACCTGCTGCCGGTGCCGCCCTTTGATGGCTACGGTGCGCTGCGTCCGCACCTCAACGTTCCCCTACGCGCGCAAATGGATTTCTTCGGCCAGTTTTCGATGTGGATTGTGATTTTGCTGTTATGGTATGTCCCCTTTGTTTCTGACTCGTTTTGGATGGTGATTGACCTGTTCGCCATGCTATTGGGCATCCCGCTCGATGCGGCTTACATGGGCTATAGCCTGTTCCGTTTTTGGCAATAATTCCTTCAGGCCGGGCAACCGGGCGAGCGCCCAACCGTTGACTAGAAAATGCAAAAGCACGCCCGAAAAGGTGGGTTTGGATCGATGGCGTCAGACTGCAGATGTGCACGTAAAGATTGTCAAAGTAGAGTGGGCGCTTCGCGAAGCGCCCTGCCAATGGCCTGATTTTGCTCGAAAGTCGGGAGACTTTCGACTCCATCCCTGACCTGATTTGCGTGCGCACCCAGCAGAAACCACTTGATTTTTTAACGTCTTTACTTTACAATGTGACCAGCAGGTCATATGACCACGAAGTCATACTTTATGCCAAAGCAAACCTTTCTCAACCTCCCCGAAGCAAAACAACGCAAAATCATCGCAGCCGCCAGCGACGAATTTTCAGCATACGGATTAGAAAACGCATCCACCAACCGGATTGTCGCCAACAGCGGCATCTCAAAGGGTAGTTTCTACCAGTATTTTGAAGACAAGCGCGACTTGTTCAATCATCTGATGCGTATTTTAGAAAACGAGAAGACAGATTTTTTCCGCGATAAACATCCTCCAAATACAGGGCTGGATACATTTGCCTACTTTCGCTGGGTGATTAAGACTGGCATGGAGTTTAATTCGGCCTACCCGCGTTTGGCGCAAGCAATCAGCCGCGTATTGTTTACCGATGGGCTGTATTTTGGCCCCATTTTTGCCGATTTACGTCAGCGTAGCCGCGCAGCGCTAACCGCCATGGTCAATCAGGCGCGCGCACAAGGTGAACTGAACCCAAAAGTAGATATTGAGATGGCTGTTTTGGTCATGGAAACCTGGAGCAATGTCATTACCAATTCCATGCTACAACCAATCAGCCAGCAGGAAGATGTGACAACCTGGGCGCACTCGCCCGAAGCGAAAAAAATGATTGACCAGACTCTTTATGTGATGGAATACGGTTTGCGTAACGTGGCCTGAACGCATTGAGCGCAGGGCCTGCAAGAAAGGACTTTCTCATGCAACTTTACCTGCGCCTGGCGTGGCGCAACATCTGGCGGCACAAACGCCGCACGGCGACCATTCTCATTTCAATTGTGCTGGTTCTCGGCCTGATGATGTTTTACGATGGGCTGATGACCGGCTTCGAACAAGCCATTTACGGCAATGCCATTCAGGTTTTTGGCGGCAACGTGCAGGTTCATGCCCCCGGCTATCAGGAAAAAAGTGATACAACCCCGCTTCTGCCGCTGGAAAATGATTCCGCCATCGCTGAGTCCGCCCGCGCCCTGCCGCAAGTTGTCTCCGCTAGTCGGCGTATCAACACTGGCGGATTGGTCAGCAGTGCGGAAGGCGCTTTTCCAGTTGGCATCATCGCCATCGAGCCGGAGGTGGAAGCCCCGGTCAGCGTAATTGCCAAAAACATCCGCGAGGGACGCTTCTTAACCGCTGCCGACGAAGATGTGATTGTGATTGGGCGCGGACTGGCTGACGCCTTGGGCGTAACACTGGGCGAGCGCATCAGCCTGGCCGGACGCGCGCAACATGAACAAATGCGCACGCGCTCCGTCACCATCATCGGCATTTACGACCTGGGTATGGCCGACCTAGAAAAACGCAGCGTTTATATGGCGATAAGTGAAGCCCAAAATCTATATCACTTGAGCGGTCAGACGACCGAAGTGACGATTGTTTTACAGCGTATCGGGCAGGAAACCGAAGTCAAAAACGCCTTGCAAGCCAAGTTTCCACAGGCCGAAATTGTCTCGTGGGAGACGAGTTTTCCTGAGCTGAAAGCCGCCATCGGCGCCAAAGGCGGCGCAATGGATGTTTTTAGCATTTTCATTTTGTTGATTTCGGGCATTGGCATCTTCAACCTGTTGATGATGGCCGTCTACGAGCGCACCCGCGAAATTGGAATGCTCGGCGCGATTGGCCTGCGTCCGCGTCAGATTGGGCTTTTGTTTGTGCTGGAAGGTATCATGATCGGCGTAGTTGGCGTGCTGGCCGGAATTGCTCTCGGGCTGACGATTAATTTTATCGTTGGTCAGGTGGGCCTGGATTTTAGCCAATTTTCCAACATCACCGAATACATGGCGCTCATCAACGGCAAAGTTTATCCCAGCCTGGGGTTGGAACAACTGCCCAAACGCGCCATCACCGTGGCAATTGTTTCAGCACTGGCCTCACTCTACCCGGCCATCGAAGCTGCGCGCCGCGAACCGGCAGAAGCGCTGCACTACGTGTAAACACGGTTGAACAGTTATCCGGCTAGCCAGTTGACCAACCGATCAATCGGATGGCCGCAGAATTAGCAACTCAGAAACTCGCACAGGAAAAGACCATGATTCAATTATTCAAAATTGCTTTCCGTGACCTTTTACGGAACAAACGGCGCTCTTTCTTCTCGGCGCTGGCGCTTGGGCTGGGTCTGGGCGTACTTTTGCTGATGGCCGCTTTTGTGAATGGGGAAATGCGCGGCGCGCTGGAGAATACGCTGCGCTTTGAAAGTGGACATCTGCAGGTGCGCGTGGCTGATTACAACGCCGCCAAAACCAGCCTGGCCTGGAAAGACCTGGTGGAAAACCCGACTGAGCTGGCCGCCAAAATTGCATCCTTGCCGCCGGTGCTGGCCGCGACCCCGCGCCTGTTCGCCAGCGGAATTGTTACGGCTGGGAATGAATCGCGCGGCGTGCGCATCATTGGGATTGACCCGGCCTCGTCTGCCAACGAGATGTACCGCCAGAGCCTGTTGCGCGGCGAATTTCTCAGCGCCGATGACCGTTCCGGTATTCTGATTGGCCTTGCCCTGGCGGAGAAACTCAACCTGAAAGTTGGCGATTCGCTCACCTTGCTTGCCAACACTGCCAGCGGCGAAATCGTCCAACAGCCTTTCAGCGTGCGCGGCATCTTCAGCACTGGCATCAGCGGCTACGACCGCGCGACAGTTTTTCTGCCGCTCGCCAAAGCGCAGACCCTTGTCGGGACAGAGAATCATGCCAGCATCATCTTTATCCTGCTTCACGACAAAGAGCAGGCTGAAACCGTGCAATCTGCGCTGACCGGTTCGCAGTATCAGGCCGTCACCTGGCGTGAGATGAACGCCCTGCTGACCCAAACTGAACAGATGGCAGGCGGGTTTATGGTGATTTTTTATCTCATCGTTTTGGGAATTACCGCTACTGTCATTACCAACACGTTGATTATGTCGGTTTTTGAGCGCACCCGTGAAATTGGCATCCTTTCTGCCATCGGAATGAAATCAGGCCGTATTCTGTCCATGTTTCTGGCAGAATCTTTTCTGCTTGGCATTGGTGGCATTCTGCTCGGTTATCTGATTGGCGGCGCGATGGTTTGGTATTACACCACCTACGGCTTTTACATTGGCAATATGGGCATGACTGGCATTCTGATTCAAGATACCATCTACACATCCCTGAACCTCAGCGACGCTGTCACCTTGTCTATCGTCGCTCTGATTGTCACCCTGTTGGCGGGCCTTTACCCGTCCCTGTTGGCCGCGCGCATGGAACCGGCTGATGCGTTGCGGGGAAAGTGAACAGGTAAACAAATGAGCAAGCCAGCCAGTAAACGAGTAAGCCGGAAAACCGAATAACCGCGCAACCGGAAAACCGAATAACCGCACAACCGGAGAAAGAGAACTCAAAATGGAAGTCGTCAAAATTGAAAACATTACTCGCCTTTACAAAACTGGCGTTACCGAAACCCACGCCCTCAACGGAGTTAACCTCAGCATCGAAAGCGGCGAATTTACCGCCCTGGTCGGACCCAGCGGTTCTGGCAAAACTACGCTGCTGCAAATGATCGGCTGCCTTGACCAGCCCACCAGCGGCGCAGTTTGGGTTAACGGTCAGGAAGTCACCCGCCTCAACCGCGACCAACGCGCGGATATACGCCGCGGCCACATCGGCTTTATTTTTCAATTTTTTGCGCTCATCCCAACCCTGAGCGCCTACGAAAATGTCGAAATGCCGCTCCTGCTCAACGGTCAAGCGCCTGCCGCCCGCCGCGCCCGCGTTTTGGAACTACTCGAATCTGTTGGTCTGGCCGACCGCGCCCAAAACCGTCCCGACCAGATGAGCGGCGGACAGCAACAGCGCGTTGCCATCGCCCGCGCCCTGGCGACCAACCCCGCCCTCATCCTGGCTGATGAACCGACTGCCAACCTCGATACCGCCAATGGGGAGCAGGTGATGGAAATCATGACCCGCCTCAACCAGCAAACTGGCGTCACTTTTGTTTTTGCCACCCACGACCCGCGTGTTATCAAATATGCCCGCCGTGTTATCACCCTGCGCGACGGGCAGATTGTCCTGTAACACAAGCCGGCAACCATGAAAACCAAACTCATCTACATCTTTCTGATTTTCACCCTGACGGCTTGCTCTACCGCGCAGGCTTCTGCCACGCCTTTACCGACCATTGCGCTGGATGCTGGAACTTCCGCTCCCGCATCGGGTGCGCCGTCAAGGAGCGGAGTTAGCGCCTCGGGCGTTGTCATCGCCGCCCAGGAGGCCGCCCTTTCCTTTGGCGCGCCGGGCCGTCTGAACGTCATCCGCGTTTCGGCAGGAGATTCTGTCAACGCGGGTGACTTGCTGGCCGAGTTGGAAAACGCCAGTCTGCAGGCTGACCTGTCGCTGGCCGAGCGCGCCCTCAAGGAAATGACATCGCCCGCCGCCATCGCCGCTGCCGAGCTGACGCTTGCCAACACTCAGAAGGCGCTGCAACAAGCCCAAGACAAAGCCGCTGGCATCAACTTTTCGCGCGCTTCCGACACGCGCATTGAAAACCTGCAGGCCGAAATTGACCTGGCGAAACAAAGCCTCAGCCGCGCTCAAGATACCTACAAAACCGTCGCGCGCCTGCCCGATGGCGATACGCGCAAAGCCAACGCCCTCTACGCCATGACCCAAGCGCAGTTGAGCCTCAACGCGCTTCAGGCCGAATACAACTACATCACCGGCAGGCCCTCCGACACTGACGCCGCCATTATCCGCGCCAATCTTGATGCCGCTCAGGCCGCCGCGCAAGAATCGGCCTGGTATCTGGGTGTTTTGCGTGGTGAGACGCTTCCCCCCGAAGCCACCGGCGCGAGTTTGGTGGCGCTCGAAACTGCCCGCGCCGCTGTCCAAAGCGCACAGGAACGCCTCGCTGCCTCGCGCATTGTCAGCCCAATTGCTGGTGAAGTTGTCCGTGTGGGGCTGAATACCGGTGAATACGCTCAGCCTGGCGCACCGCTGATTTTCATCAGCAACACGAACACCCTGCAGGTTGAAACTACCGACTTGAGCGAGAAGGACGTAGTTGGCGTGCGGGTCGGCGATCCCGTTAGCGTGACAATCAAAGCGCTGGGGCAAACGCTCACCGGCGCGGTCATCAACATCTCGCCGGTTGCCAGCGCCCTGGGCGGTGATGTTGTCTACAAAACTACGCTGCGCCTCGACCAACCGTATCCCGCTGGCCTGCGCGCTGGCATGAGCGTGGACGTGAACTTTGAATAAAAACGGGTAAAATTCAGCCCGTGAAACGAACCATCCCCGACCCCAATCGTCTCAGCGTTTTGCTGGCTTCTGTTTTGCTGGCCTACGTTCTGGCGCGCCTGATTGATACCGGACGTCCCAGCCTCGATTGGAATATTCTGGGGGTGGTTTTTTCGATTCCATTCAACTTGAGCGCAGTAACCTCGTTGCTGGCCGCCGGTCTGGCCGCCACTGGAATGGATTGGCTTTTGCGCGCTCATCCAAACTACGAGCGCGCCTCCAGCCCCGAACACTGGCTTTTACCCGCCCTGACCGCTTTTGCAATTGGCATTCCGCTCTACACACTCAACGGCGCGGGCTGGTGGCTGACGTTGGGGCTGGGCGCGGTTTTACTCTTGCTGGTTTTTATTTCTGAATACATTGTGCTGGACGTTTCTGACCCGCGCTCCCCGGCGGCTTCTGCCGGGCTGGCGGCGCTTTCCTTTGCCTTCTTTTTGGTATTAACCGCCGCGCTGGAATATTCGAATGCACGGCTGGCATTCATTCTATTGACAGTTTTCCCCGCCGCCGCGCTGGTCAGCCTGCGCGCCATGCACTTGCGCCTGGAACGCTGGCAAGCGCAATGGGCGCTGGGTATCGGGCTGGTTTGCGCACAACTGGCGGCAGCCTTGCACTACTGGCCGATTGCGCCCGCGCAATACGGTCTGGCGATTCTGGGCCCGCTCTACGCGCTGACGCAATGGGGCATTCAACAGGAAGAACAGACGCCGCTCTGGCGCACCAGCATCGAAAATGGGTTGGTTTTGCTGGTGTTTTGGGGTGCAGCGCTCTTCTTGCGTCCGTAGGTTTGTTTTTTAGTCTGGTCTGACGCATTCGCTGGCAACTATCCAGCAAAAGACGTGTTTTCCCTGTCGTAACGAGTTTCTTTGGCATTACAACAAACGGTCTGCTACTAAAATTTTCAGAGAATCGAATCATCTACGGAGGCAAAAAAATGCAGTTGATGCTGGATGCTGTTCTGGTTATGCTTGGTTATCTTTTGGGGTCGATTCCTTTTGGGCTGATTATCGTCAAACTCAAAACTGGCAAAGATATCCGTAACGTGGAAAGCGGGCGCACCGGTGGCACCAACGCTTTGCGCGCCGCCGGTTTTTGGGCTGGTCTGGCAACTGCCATGATGGATATTCTTAAGGGCGCAGTGGCGGTCTGGCTGGCGCAGGCTTTCACGGCCAATGAGTGGGTACACATTCTCGCGCCCATTGCGGCAATTTTGGGGCACAATTATTCGGCGTTTCTGCCGGAGTGGGACGAAAAGGGCAAATTCAAGCGTTTGCGCGGCGGTGCAGGCGGCGCGCCCGCTGTTGGCGGCGCGCTGGGATTGTGGCCGCTTTCTGTTCTCATCATCGTTCCGCTGGGCGCGATGGTTTTTTTCGGGTTGGGTTATGCGTCAGTGACAACCATGAGCGTGGCTTTTTTTGCCATTCTCGTTTTTGCTGTGCGCGCGGCGCAGGGGCTTTTGCCCTGGTCGTATGTCATCTATGGCCTCGTGGCCGAAGCCTTGCTGATTTGGGCCTTGCGCCCCAATATCCAGAAATTATTTTCGGGCAAGGAGCGCGTGGTGAACATTACCCTGCATGGCTGGTTACTGGCGCGGCGTGAACGTCAAAAGGCCGCGAAAAAAGACAAGTAACAAAAACGCCGGTCAAATGACCGGCGTTTTTGATTTAAAGATGGAGCGGTTAGCGCACGCTCAAGTTGTAGGCGCCTGTTTCGCGGGTGAAGGGCGTCAGACCGCTGATGACGACGGTGACGTTGCTCACATCGCCGCCCAGCGTCAGGGGAACTTCCAGCAGGCCGTCGGCGGGGACGGGGAGAATCTCGACGCTGGTGGTTGCGCCGCGCTTAATCAGCGTGACGGAGAATTTTTGCGGCAGAATGTTTTCCACGCGCGAAAAACCTTGCGCCTGCCAGCCGCCGTCATCTGTCTCAAAATCGGCGCTGTAGCCGGCTTCGGGCAGAGAAACGTCGTCGAGCAGGAAGCCCTCGCCGTTGACGGCGGCGTCGGTGACATACTCGAAGCGCAGAGTCACTTTCTGCCCGGAAAACGCCGAAAGGTCCACCGTTTCCTGTTTCCAGCCGCCGCTTTCGCCGTTGTAGCCCCAGCCGTAGGAATTGCCGGAAATATCTTCGGCAGTGCCGGAGGGCGTGGTGATGATTTGCCAGGTTTGGCCGCCGTCGGTGGAAGCGACCAGGTAAAGATAGTCGTAATCTTTTTCCAGGTCGTACCACGTCCAGTAGCTCAGGCTGGCCGCGCCGCTGACGGAGGTCAGGTCAAATTCGCGCGTCAGGGTCATGTCCGATTCGTCGCCCTTGTTCGACCAAAAGGAGTAGCGCCCGGAATGGGCGTCGGCGGGCAGTAATTTGGTTTGGCTGGCGCCTTCAAAACGCAGGGTGTAACTGCCAGAGCAGGTGATGCGGATGTAGTCGGCGCCGTACTGGCTGACGGTGCGCCCGCTCAGATCGCCGGGACAGTTGGAAATGGTATCCGTTTCCGAAGCCGTGTGCAGCGCCGAATAGTTGGCGTAGGCGAAGCGTCCGTCGCCGACGGAGGCGTCGTTCAGGTAGTTGGCAACCGTCCATTCCGCGAAGAATTGGTCGGCGGTGATGGGCTGGCCGGTGAGCGCGTCGCTGGCCTTGATTTCGCTCAGCACGGCGTTGACGCTGTCCATGCCATTTTGCGGGTGGCGCACCAGCGCCTGGGTGGCCGTATCGCCGAAGCGGTTGAGAAAATAATCGGTGAAGAGAAAGCCCGCGCCGTAATGTGGGCTGGTGGCGTTGGGGTCATTCGGCCAGTCGGTCAGTTGCAGGTCGGGGTTGGCGGTGAACAGCCAGTCGAAGCCGCCGATGTCGTAGCCGTTGAGGAAGGCCGCCAGTTCGGAAGCGCCTTCGTTGAGCCAGGAGGTTTCGTTGCGGTCCTGATACCAGTGAATCATGTGCTGAAATTCGTGCGCCAGCACGCCGTAGGTGAATTGCTCGCCCAAATCCACATTATCGGCATTAAAGACGAACATCTCGTGGGCGTTGGAATATTCGTGCGCCAGTGGGTGCAACTCATCGGCGGAGGAGAAATAACCAGCCAGGTTGCCGCCCAGCCCGCGCGCGTAGAGAATGTAAATGTGCGGGTCGCCGTCCACGCCCGGAGTCCACTCCGAGCCGAAAAATTCGCGGTCGGTTGGGTAGATTTTATTTTCAAAGGCGTCGGCCAGGGCGCGCAGTTCGCTTTCCTTGTAGGTCACGCCGTCTTGCACCCAAAAATAACTGTGGGCGGTTTCATAGCGCAGAGTCGCGTCCACCTTGAAGTTTTCGTTGGTGTCCACGTTGCTGGCCCAGAACTGTTGTTTTGCCCCCACGCTGAAGGGGCCGCTGGGCACGCTGGCCGGAACGTTGGGCTTGTTGCCGAGGCGTTCCGCCAGGTCGAGCGGGTCGTTGACCGGGACGACGGTATCTTCCAGCGTCTGAAGCGTATCCACCGGGATGCTTTCCACCGGGACGCGCGTCACCTGCGCTGGGGTGGGGGTGATGAAATCCTGAATGGTTGGGTCGGTGACCGCGGGCGGTAGTTGCTGGCTGAACTGATAGAGCGCATAGCCGCCCACGCCCAGAACAACCAGGCAGCAGCACAGCGCAACCGCGAGAACAATCAGCGCAATTGCCCAGGGGGATTTCCAGAAGGGTTTGGTTTCGGTTTGCATGAGTTTCCTTTCGATGAGTAATCATTTTACACGATTCCGCCATCCCCCGCCGCGCCTTCAGGCCGGAACAAGAACTCCAAAGTCGGGAGGCTTTGGAGTTCTTGTTCCTAACTCGGACAAGCCGAAAGAGATTTGACCACGAAGGCCACGAAGCAACACAAAGGAAAACTAAAAAACTTCGTGACTCTTTGTGACCCTTTGTGGTTAATTTCCTTGCTTTTTGTGCAAGAATTTCACTGATACGATACTAAAGATGATTTTGGCGTTTAGCGGAAGATGACCTTGTCATCCTGCACGTCCACCGTGACCTCGCCACCAGGAACCAGCTTTTTGCTGAGCAGTTCCACCGAAAGCGGGCTTTCGACAAATTTTTGGATGGCGCGGCGCAGGGGACGCGCGCCAAAGGCCGGGTCGTAGCCCTGAGTTGCCAGCCAGGTGCGGGCGGCGGGTGACAGGCGGACGGTGACGCCGTATTCGTTCAGGCGGCCCTGCACTTCCTTCATCTGCAAATCCACGATGCTTTCCATTTGTTCCACCGTCAGCGGCGAGAACATGATGATTTCGTCAATGCGGTTGAGAAATTCGGGGCGGAAGGTGCCTTTCAGCGCGCGCTCAATTTTCTCGTGCGAGTCGCGTTCTTCGTTATCGCCGTTGTGCGGCAGGAAGCCCAGCGCGCCGCTTTTGCGCACAAACTCGGTGCCGAGGTTGGAGGTCATGATGATGACCGTGTTGCGAAAATCCACCACGTTGCCCTGTCCGTCGGTCAGGCGGCCATCGTCCAAAATTTGCAGCAGCGAGTTCCAAACTTCCGGGTGGGCTTTTTCCACTTCGTCGAAGAGCACCACGCGGTAGGGGCGGCGGCGCACAGCCTCGGTCAGCTGGCCGCCTTCCTCGTAGCCGACGTAGCCGGGCGGCGCGCCAAACAGGCGGCTGGCGGTGTGCTGTTCGCGGTATTCGCTCATGTCAATTCGCACCAGCGCGTCCTCGTCGTCGAACATGAACCAGGCCAGGGCTTTGGCGAGTTCGGTTTTGCCGACGCCGCTCGGCCCGATAAAGATGAAGGAACCAATCGGGCGGGCGGGATCTTTCAGCCCGGAGCGGGCGCGGCGGATGGCGTCGCTGATGGCGTGGATGGCTTCCTCCTGGCCGATGATGCGCTCGTGCAGGCGCTCTTCCATCTGCAGCAGTTTTTCGGATTCGGTTTCCATCATCTGCGTCATTGGAATGCCGGTCCACTGGGCGACGACTTCGGCGATGTCGTTGACATCCACCACTTCGTCAATATGGTTTTCGGCTTCCCATTTTTCGCGGCTGGTTTTGTACTCGCCTTCGATGCGCAGCCGTTCCGATTTTTTCTGCGCGGCGCGTTCATACTCGCGCGCCAGACCGGCCTGCTCTTCTTCGGCGGTCAGGCGGTCAATTTCATTTTTCATGTCCTTGAGTTCGGGCGGCATGGAATACAGCGCCACGCGCAATTTGGCAGCGGCTTCGTCCATCAGGTCAATCGCCTTGTCGGGCAAGTGACGGTCGGTGACGTAGCGGTCAGCCAGGTGAACGGCGGCTTCCAGCGCGGCGTCCGAGTAGCGCACTTTGTGATGGGCTTCGTAGCGGTCACGCAGGCCATGCAGCATTTTGATGGCGTCTGCCGCCGAGGGTTCGTCCACATAAATCGGGGCGAAACGGCGCTCGAGGGCGGCGTCTTTTTCGATGTGTTTGTGAAATTCGTCGAGCGTGGTGGCGCCGATGCATTGCAGCTCGCCGCGCGCCAGGGCGGGCTTGAGCATGTTGCTGGCGTCCATGGCGCCCTGCGCCGCGCCCGCGCCGATGACGGTATGCAGTTCGTCAATCATCATGATGATTTCGCCCTGCGAGCGCTGGACTTCTTCCATGACGGCTTTCAGGCGTTCTTCAAATTCGCCGCGGAAGCGGGAACCGGCAATCATGGCGCCCAGGTCGAGGGCGACGACGCGTTTGCCGCTGAGGATTTCTGGCACGTCGTTGCTGGCAATTTTTTGCGCCAGCCCCTCGACGATGGCGGTTTTGCCCACTCCGGCTTCGCCGATCAGCACCGGGTTGTTTTTGGTGCGGCGCGAGAGCACCTGAATCAGGCGCAGGATTTCGTTGTCGCGCCCAATCACCGGGTCGAGTTTGCCTTCGCGCGCCATTTGAGTCAAATCGCGTGAGTATTTTTCGAGGGTGCGGTAGCGCGTTTCGGCCTGCGGGTCGGTGACGCGCTGTCCGCCGCGAATCTGCTGAATGGCCTCGTAGGTGCGCTCACGGGTAATTCCCGAAGTCTCCAGAATGCGGGCGGCGGGCGTGTTGCGCTCGGTCAAAATTGCCAAAAAAATGTGTTCGGTGGAAATGAACTCGTCCTTCAGACGGTTGGCTTCTTCATTTGCCAAATCAATAATACGCTTGACGCGCGGCGTGATGAAAATTTGCCCGGCGCCGCCGCCGAAGATGTTAGCCTTGGGGCTGGCGCGCAGGGTGGCGTCCAGCCGGTCGGCCAGTGCCTGACCGTTGATATTGAGATTTTCGAGAATTTGCGGGATGACGCCGCCGGGCTGCTCAATGAGCGCCAGCAAAATATGCTCGGTGTCAATCTGATTGTGTCCGTAACGCTGGATAATTTCTGCGGCGCGCTGGGCAGCTTCTTGCGCGCGTTCGGTAAAGCGGTCAAATCGCATCATGTGCGGCAGTCCTTTCTAAAAATCGGGACAAGATAAATGAGATAAATGGGATAAAAACATTTGGCTGATTTTTGCAGCAAACGAGCATGTTGATTATAGCAGGGGGATAGTTGGCAAAATCAAAGAAAGACATAAGAAGAGTGTATGAAACCGCCTCCATTTTACGACGAAGCCGTGCCAGATGTGGCGTGGTTTCGCGTCTGGGCTGGTTTATAATCTGCGCCATGCCCACGCCCGCCACCATTCTCAAAGAAACTTTTGGCTACGACACCTTCCGCCCGTTGCAGCACGAGGTGATTGAGAATGTGCTGGCGGGCAAGGATACGCTGGCCGTCATGCCGACCGGCGGCGGAAAATCGCTCTGCTACCAAATCCCCGCCCTGATTTTGCCCGGTCCGACGGTGGTGGTTTCGCCGCTGATTGCGCTGATGAAAGACCAGGTGGAGCAGATGCGCGCCAGCGGCGTGGCGGCGGTTTTTCTCAACAGCAGCCTTTCGCCCGAAGCCTACGCCGAAAACATGCAGGCGGTGCGCGCCAGACAGGTCAAATTGCTCTACCTCGCGCCAGAAACCCTGCTAACCCCGCGCATTTTCAACCTGCTCGACGCGCTGCAAGTCAGTTTGCTGACGATTGACGAGGCGCACTGCATTTCAGAATGGGGTCACGACTTTCGCCCAGAATATCGTCAGCTGGTGGAAGTGCGCCGCCGCTACCCGCAAGCCGTCTGCCTGGCGCTGACCGCCACCGCCACCCCGCGCGTCCGGCAGGATATTGCCCGCAGCCTGGGCTTTTCTCAGGCCAACGAATTTGTCGCCAGTTTCAACCGCGAAAATCTCTACATCGAAGTCGTCCCCAAGCGCGAGGCGCAGCGTCAGGTGCTGCGCTTTTTGGAACGCTTCAAAGACCAAAGCGGCATCATCTACTGCTTTTCCCGGAAACAGGTGGACGAGTTGGCCGCCGCGCTGGCGCATCACGGCCTGGCTGTGCGCCCCTACCACGCCGGCTTGGGCGACGACGAGCGCCGCCGCAACCAGGAAGCCTTCATCCGCGATGACGTCCAAATCATCGTCGCCACCATCGCCTTTGGCATGGGCATCAACAAACCCAACGTGCGTTTCGTCATCCATTATGACCTGCCCAAAAGCGTCGAGGGGTACTATCAGGAAATTGGCCGCGCCGGGCGCGACGGGCTTCCGGCACACTGCCTGCTATTGTACAGTTACGGCGACGCGTCCAAATTGCAATTTTTCATTGACCAGAAGAAAGGCGAAGAACGCCGCGTGGCAATGGCGCACCTCGACGCCATTGTGCGCTACGCCGAAGATGAACGCCACTGCCGCCGCAAACCACTGCTGGCCTACTTTGGCGAAACCTTCAGCGCTGAAAAATGTGGCAGCTGCGACAACTGCAACGCCGAACCGCCCGCGCTGGAAGACATCACCCTGCCCGCGCAAAAATTTCTCTCCTGCGTCTGGCGCACCGGTCAGCGTTTTGGCATGGGGCACGTCATTGACGTGCTGCGCGGCTCCAAAAACGAAAAAGTGCTGCAAAATCAGCACGACCTGCTTTCCACCTACGCCATCGGCAAAGACCTGAGCGAAAAACAATGGCAGGGCTTGGCGCGCCAACTGCTGCAGCAGGGCTACTTGGCGCAGAGCGGCGAATTTCGCGTTTTGACTCTCACCGAAAAGGCGCTGACCGCCCTCAAAAAGCGCGCCGCCATCTACGGGCAGTTACAGGAAGCCGAGGAACGTCCGCGCAACGAAAAGGCCCGCCAAACTGAATTGGAATACAACAATGCTCTGTTTGCAATTCTGCGCCAAAAACGCAAAGACCTGGCCGACGAGGCCGGAGTACCGCCCTATGTCATTTTTTCAGATAAAACCCTGGTCGAAATGGCCGCCTATTATCCACAGTCGCCCAGAAGCCTGCTGATCATTTCAGGCATCGGGCAGGCCAAAGCCGCGCAATATGGCGAAATTTTCCTGTCAATTTTGCGTCCATACTGTGAGAAACACGGGCTGAAGGAAATTTCCCGCCCGCGTACCGTTTCCAGTTCCACTTCTTCCGCCGGGAGAAAAGCCAAAGACGAGGGCAATCTTTCCGAGCGCACCCTGCTTGTGGCCGAAGCGTACAACACCGGCGAAAGCGTCGCTACCCTGATGAAACGGTATAACGTTTCGGTGGCGACGATTCTCGACCATTTGACGCGTTACGCTGTCGCTGGCAAGCGCCTGCGAAACGGCGTTGACTTGCAGGCGCTGACATCCACCAGTCCAAATGAACAGCAGGCCGTTTTTGCCGCATTTGACGAATTCGGTACTGATTTTCTCAAGCCAGTTTTCGATAAGATGGGCGGAAAAGTGAACTATGACGAATTGCGACTCTTGCGGCTGATGGCGTTGGCGGAAAAAGATTAGGCTCTCGGGGAATCTCCGTGGCAGCGCCCCAAAATATGGCACTTTTCACGGACAATTCTGAAGGCCCAAAGATTAAGTGTCTATCTGGAAACCTATGGACAGGCAGGCTGGAAAATCATAGGGATACAAAAGTCCCGCTCATTGCGAGTAGGACTTTTGTATCTGTGCATTCAACGGAATGCTGTCTGTAAATTATAGTGGACCTGAGGGGATTCGAACCCCTGGCCTCCTCAGTGCGATTGAGGCGCGCTCCCAACTGCGCTACAGGCCCAACATTTTTAGCGGTCTGAATTCTACCTGACCCAACCAACGATGTCAAGCCGCTGCAAAAAAAATTCCCGTAAATTTTATTTATAACGCCGCACCACCAGCACGGCGTTGTGGCCGCCAAAACCAAAGGCGTTGCTGATGGCAATTTCTATTTTCTGTTCGCGCGCCACGTTGGGAATGTAATCCAGGTCACATTCCGGGTCGGGCGTTTCATAGTGAATGGTGGGCGGCAAAATTCCCTCGCGTACCGCCTGCACACAGAAAATGGCTTCCAGTGCGCCGGTTGCGCCCATGATGTGACCAGTCATGGATTTGGTGGAGGAAATTGGGGTTTTATAGGCCAGCTCACCAAAAGCGGTTTTGATGGCTTTGGTTTCAGACGCATCGTTCATTTGCGTGGCTGTGCCGTGCGCGTTGATGTAACCGACCTGCTCCGGGCGAATATGCGCCGATTCGAGCGCCAGCTGAATGGCGCGCGCGCCGCCCGCGCCGTTGGCGTCTGGAGCGGTGACGTGGTAGGCGTCGGCAGAGGCGGCGTACCCGGCCATTTCGGCGTAAATGGTTGCGCCGCGCGCGCGGGCGTGGCTTTCCGTTTCCAGCACCAGCACCGCCGCGCCCTCGCCCATCACCAGGCCGTCACGGTTTTTGTCGAAGGGCTGGGGCGTCATCAAATAATCATCGTTGCGGCGGCTCATCGCGCCGATGCGGTCAAACGCGCCGACGCCGGTGGCACAAATGGTGGCTTCGCTGGCGCCAGCCAGGGCCGCATCCACCACGCCAGCGCGCAGCATCATCATCGCCGTGCCGATGCCATCCGCGCCCGAAGCGCAGGCCGACGCCACCGAAAAGGACGGCCCTTTCAGGCCAAATTCAATGCCAACGATGCCCGAAGCGCCATTCGGCATCAGCATCGGAATCAGAAACGGGCTGACCTTGCGCGCGCCTTCATCCTTGAGGGTGAAAATGGCATCCTGCACCGATTTCAGCCCACCGATGGCCGAGGAGACAATCACGCCAATTCGTCCGGCGTTTTGTTCCGTGACCACCAATCCCGACATTGCCAGCGCTTCTTTGGCGGCGGCCACGGCAAACTGCTCAAAACGGTCACGGCGGCGGGCGTCTTTGGCGTCCATGTAACGCGCCGGGTCAAAATTTTTGACTTCGCAGGCGATTTTAACCGTCCACTCGTGCTGCCAGGTTTCGGTGTTGAAGAGCGTAATTGGCCCAACACCGGAAACGCCGTGAATGACATTCTGCCAGGTTTCGGCCACCGACAACCCGAGCGGGTTGACGGTTCCCATGCCGGTAATGACGATTTTTTCCATAGAACCTCGAGGGAAGGGGGAATGAAGATGAGTAGAAGAGAAGAAGAGAAGTAGCAAGTGACCACTGACAACTGACAACTGATTACTGGTCACTGATTACTGGTCACTGGCCGCTCTTCAGCCCGGAGCCGGTCAAAACAGCGACAACCGGAGCGGAGATTTTGGGAAGAATTTGGGCCAGGGCAGGCCAGACGACTGCGGAAGTTGGCTCTACATACAACCCCCGCCGGGCGAGTTGGTCACGCCCCGGCAGGATTTCGGCCTCGTCCACGGCGAGGAATTCGCCGTGACCGCTTTCGACAATTCGCATCAGCGCCGCCGTGCGCAGCGGCGCGCGGACGCGGATGCCCTCGGCAACCGTCGGGCCTTCCATCACCAGGCCATAAGCCGAGTAACCGGCGTTGGCAAGCGTCCAAAGCGGGGCGCAGGCGCGCGACTGCACACCAATCATGCGCGGCAGCGTGGTAATCACCCCGGCGCGTTGCAGCGCCACAAAGCCGCGATACAGCCCCAGGAAGAATCCGCCCTGCCCAACCGGGCAAAGCACCGCCCCGGGCGCGCCGCCAATTTGTTCGACAATTTCGTAGGCGGCGGTGGCGTAGCCAGGCAGGTTTTGCGGCAGCCAGGCGTGGCTGGCGTAGGCGGTTTTGTTGAAAATTCCGGAGATTTTCGCTTCCAGCGCGCGGGAAACGTCGGCGCGGGAGCCGGAGATGGGGAAGATTTCTGCGCCGTAGGCGCGCGCCTGCTGAATTTTGGGGCCGGAGGCGGCAACGGGGACGTAGACCCCGGCCTGGATTCCGGCGCGGGCGGCGTAGGCGGCGAAGGAGGCCCCGGCGTTGCCGGAGGAATCTTCCAGCGCGGAGGTGATGCCCCGGCTTTTGAGAAAACTCAGCAGGACGGTCATGCCGCGGTCTTTGAAGGAGCCGGTCGGGTTGGCGAATTCACATTTGAAGGCGACCTGCTGCCCGAGGCAGTCGGCCCAAACCAGCGGGGTGCGGCCCTCGCCCAATGAAACGGGAGCAACTTCCAGCGGGGAGGCGCTCAACGCCTGGCGGTAGCGCCACAGCCCGGGCTGAGAGTCGTCCACCTGCGCGGGGTCAAATTCTGGAAAGGTTTTCCAATCAAAAAGCCCGCCGCACTTGGGACAGTGGTGGGGCGCGCCTTTTTCGGGGTAGGGTCTGCCGCAGTTGGTGCAGGCAATCATTTATTCTCCGGGCTGGGGGTGGTAGTCGCCTTCGACCCATTCGGCGCCGTCGGGTTTGAATTCTTTTTTCCAGACGGGGACGATTTCTTTTAGGCGGTCAATGCCGTAGCGGGCGGCGTCGAAAACGCCGGTGTCGCGGTGGGCGGCGGTGCAGGCGATGAGAATGGTTGGGGTGCGCGGGTAGAGCCGTCCGATGCGCTGGACGAGGGCGATGCCTTCGACAACCGGCCAGCGGGCGCGGATTTCATCGGCGACCTGGCGCATTTTGGCTTCGGCCATTGGTTTGTAGGCTTCGTATTCGAGGTAGGTGGTTTCGTGGGCGTCGCCGCGGGTGGTGACGCCGCGCACCATGCCGGTGAAAATGGCCGCCGCGCCGGTGGAGGTCAAAGTGATGGCGTCGAGCAGGGCGTTCAGGTCGAGTTCGTCTTCGGTGATGGAGGTGATGGTGGGGAACATGGAGTTAAGAATCTCCTGATTTTTGGTGAAATGGGCTACCCGCCAGAGACGGGCGGGAAGAAGGCAATTTCGGCAGCGGCGGGGATTTCGTCGGCGTCGAAGCGGTATTCGTGGTTGATGGCAGCCAGGCAGTGCTGCATCAGTTGCGCGTCGAGGGCGGGAAACTGCGCGATGAGCATTTCCTTCAGGTTGGCGAGGGTGGCGCCGGGGGCGAGTTCCACTTCGGTGGCGCGGGTGCCGGTTTTGTCACGCAGGGTAGCGAAGAATAGAATTTTCGTTTTCATATGTTTTCCTCGGTTCTCCAGTTTTCCGGTTGGCCGATTTTGCTGTTCAACGGGATTACTGGATTACTCCACTGGATAACCGTTCACTCATTGACAATATCTCCACTTTTTCCGCCGTGTTTTTCAACCAGGCGGATGTTTTGAATTTTCATGGTTTTTTCGGCGGCTTTTGCCATGTCGTAGACCGTCAATGCGGCCACGGAGACGGCGGTCAGGGCTTCCATTTCGACGCCGGTTTTGCCAATAGTTTTGGCGGTGGCCGAAATTTGTACGCCGGGCAGGCTTTCGTCGAGGCTGAGTTCCACGTCCACTTTGGTCAGCGCCAGCGGGTGACAAAGCGGAATCAGTTCAGCGGTGCGTTTGGCAGCCATGATTCCGGCAATTTTGGCAACGGCCAGCACATCGCCTTTCTTGATCTGCCCGGCGCGGATGAGTTGAAAGGTGGCGGGCAGCATGAGAATTTCGCCGCGGGCAATGGCCGTCCGCTCGCTGTCAGTTTTGTGGCCGACATCTACCATGTTGGCGCGGCCCTGTTCGTCGAGGTGGGTAAGGATGGACATGATTTTCTTTACAGTGAAGATGATTTTTACAGGATAAACGGGATGAAGGGATAAATTTTTACAGGATAAACAGGATGAAGGGGATGAATTTTTACAGGATAAACAGGATGAAAGGGATAAATTTTTACAGGATAAACAGGATAAAGGGGATAGAGGTAAAAGAGCAACAATTCTATCCCATTTATCCCCTTCATCCTGTCACATCGCTTCATCCTGTCACATCGCTTCGTCCTGTCATTCTCTTATGCGGCTTGCGCAAATTGCGGTACTCAATCTTGGGCGTTCCAAAATTGACCAACAACCCAACTTCAACGCCGGTACCATTGAGATAATTCAGCACCTGCGCAATATGCTGGGGCATCAACTCGGCAACGGCTTTGATTTCCACAATTACTTTATCTTCCACCAGCAAATCGGCGTAAAAATAACCCACCGACTGGCCGCGAAAGAGGACTTCCAACGGGAGTTCGGATTGTACCTGTAAATGCTTTTGCTGCAAGGCAATGATAAGCGCCTTGTGATACACCGATTCCAAAAAACCAGCGCCCAACTCATTGCTGACTTCAAAACAGGCCGCCAAAATCTCATGCGTTAATTCAGGGTAAAGCAAATCCACCATGAACCGACTCCTATTCAAACATATGCAACGTATTTTATCCCAAAAAAATCCCATTTATCCCCTTCATCCCATTTATCCCATTTATCCTGTCCCAAATTAGCCTGATATAATTTCGCGCATGGATTTAAACATCGCCAGCCACCAAACCGGCAACTACACCGTCCAAATCCCGGTTTACGCCGGGCCGCTCGACCTGCTTTTGCAGCTGATTGAGCGCGCCGAACTCGACATCACCGCCATCGCCCTGGCAATGGTCACCGACCAATACCTCAAATACATCCGCGCCATGCAAGATACCAAAGCGGAGGAAATTTCCGCCTTTTTGGTGATTGCCGCCAAATTGATTCAAATCAAATCGGAAGCGTTGCTGCCGCGCCCGCCAGCACGCGAACCCGGCGAGGAAGACCCCGCCGAGAATCTGGCACGCCAACTGAAAATTTACAAACGCTTCAAAGAAATCGCCACCTGGCTGGAAGAACGCGAAAAAGCCGGACTGCGCACCCACCTGCGCCTGTCGCCGCCGCCTAAGCTGGAAGGCCGCCTCGACATGAGCGACCTGACCCTGCAGGATTTGTTTCAGGCCGCCGAAAGCGTTTTTCTGAACGAAAAAGACAAACAGGCGCTGGGAACGGTCATCTCCGCCCCCAAAGTCACCATCCGCGAAAAAATCGCCTTCATTGCCGAGCGGCTCAACAGCGGAGAGCGCGCCTCGTTTCAGATGTTGATTGCCTCGGCGCACAGCCGTCTGGAAGTGGTCGTCACCTTTTTGGCGATGCTGGAACTGATTAAGCGCTATCGCATCGCCGCCCGCCAGGAAACTCTCTTCGGCGACATCGAAATTGAGCGCGACGAGTGGCAGGGCGACGAAGAAATTGAGTTGGAATTTGAGTGAGGCGAAAGGGGAAGATGAGACGATAAGAAAAGGAGAGGAGAAGATAAAGGAATGGTGAGAAAAATTATCTCACCATCTCTTCATCTCCTCCTCTTTTTTCCTCTATACCTTCCCCAACCGCGCCATTTCTTCTTCGGCCACTTTTTCATCCAATTTTTTGAAGAGCGGGGCGGGCGGGTTGAGCAGCGCGCCAGGCTGAAAATCACTGGGCCGCCACCAGGTTTCCGAAGCCGGGCGGTAGCGCAGGCCAGTATGCGTGCCGAGCGCATCGGGGATTTCCTGCGTAAATTGTTCACCAAACAGCGGGGAAGTGTAGCCAAAAAAGCCATGCAGGCGGGCACTGGTGAAGGGCAAAAAGGGCGCAAACAATACTTTCAGCGAGTCAATCGCTTTGAGCGCGGTGAAAATCGTCAGCGCGGCAGAATCGCGGTCGGTTTTGATGGCCGTCCAGGGGGCGTTGGCATCCAGGTAGCGGTTGACTTCCGTCGCCAGGTGGAAGGCTTCGCGCAGGGCGTCGCGCAACTTCACCGCCTCGAGCAGCCCGCCAACGGATGCGAATCCCGCTTCGATGGCGGCCAGCAAGGCCCGGTCGGCTTCGCGCAAGTTGGCAGGGTCAATCGTCGGGGCGTGGCCTTCCCACTGTTTGAAGCTGAAGGAAAGCACGCGGTTGGCGAGGTTGCCCCAGGTTGCCACCAGTTCGCCATTGTTGCGGGCGACAAAATCGTCCCAATCCCAGTCGCTGTCTTTGTTTTCGGGCATGTTCACCGTCAGATAGTAGCGAATGGCGTCGGGGTCGTAGCGCGTCAGCGCATCGCGGCCCCACACCGCCCAGTTGCGGCTGCCGCTGATTTTTTGCCCCTGCAGGTTCATAAATTGATTGGCGGGAACATCATGCGGCAGAGTCAGAGAAACGCCGGGCTCGCCGCTGAAAATTTCGGCAAATTGTTGGCCCACGCCCATCAATTCGGCGGGCCAGAGCGATGTGTGAAAGAAAATGTTGTCCTTGCCGATGAAGTAATATTGCCGCGCCGCCGGGTTGCTCCACCAATCCTTCCACTCGCCGCCGCTGATGCTGCTCCACTCGATGGCGGCGGAGAGGTAGCCGATGACGGCCTCGAACCAGACGTACAGGCACTTGCCGTCCCAGCCTTCCACCGGCACGGGAATGCCCCAATCCAGGTCGCGGGTGATGGGGCGCGGCTTCAGCCCCTCGGCGGTGATTTTGCCGAGCGATTCGCCCAGCACGGTTTCGCGCATGTGGTCAGAACGTTCCTTTAGAAATTCCACCACGCGCGGCTCCAGCTTGGAAAGATCAATGTAGAAATGTTCGGTTTCGCGCAGTTCGGGGGTCGAACCGTCCACTTTGGAACGCGGATTGAGTAGTTTCTCCGGTTCGAGCACGTTGCCGCACTTGTCGCACTGGTCAGAACGGGCGCCCTCGTAGCCACACAGGTAGCAGGTTCCCTCCACGTAGCGGTCGGGCAAAAACTTGCCAGCGGCGGGAGAAAACCATTGCATGGATTTTTGGGTGAAGAGGAAACCGTTCTCTTTTAGCGCCAGAAAAATGCTCTGCGAAACGCGAAAGTGATTGGCGGTGTGCGTGCTGGTGAACAAGTCGTAGGTGATGCCGTAGCCCTGAAAAACCTCGAGAAACGAGGCATGGAATTTTTTATAGACGGCTTCCACCGGTAAATTTTCCGCATCAGCGCGGATGGTGACGGGCGTGCCGTGCGAGTCGGTTCCGCTGACCATCAGCACGCGGTTGCCCTTCAGGCGGTGATAGCGGGCGACAATATCGCCAGGCAAATGCGAACCGGTGATATTGCCAACGTGAATTTCGGCATTGGCGTAGGGCCAGGCAATCGCAATCAAGATGTTTTCGGGCATGGGAAACCTCCTGCAACAAAAAAGGCCATCCGTTTGCGGACAGCCTCCGGGGTGACGTGACGACGCCTTCCCTCACTCTGTCCGGGGGAAAAAACGGGGCATTGCCATCAGCGAAAGAGAAGAAAAAGCCATGCGCGTATTTTACCAGAACAAGGTCAAACTGTTGAATTTCGATTGGTGCGGGATGTTGCGAATCACGCTATGGCTTTCTGACAGAAACAACTTGTTTCAAATGCTCCAAATGTTCCCTATCCAGGGAAATCAGTTCGGTTGCAAAACGCGTTGCAACTGCGGCATAGACCGCGTCACTGCCGCGCAGGTGATAGTGCGCGGCCAGATTGGCGGCGGTTTCCGCCAAACTTTCATCCAGAACAATGAGCGTACTGTTCGGAAATTGACTGACTTGAATGGCATACGCATAACCGAGGTCAGGCTTTCCCTGTCCACGGCCGAAGGCAGCCGCGATTTCGGGAATGACAAGGGTAGGGATGATGATAGGCGTATTAGAATCTCTTACGCCGCGCATGAACGTTTTGCTGGTTTCGTGTTCTTCCTCAGAAGGCGTAAATGCACTGATAAAAACACTGGCGTCAATGGTCACGGGTGAATTCATCGCCGCATCTCCGAGAGAATTTCGACCGCGCTTTTTTCACTTGTCCAATTTTGGGCAATCTCCTCACCCAAATGTTCCAGCCGCGCCCAAACTTCGTCCACATCCGTCTTTTTGATTTCCGCGTCAATGGGAATGATGAGCGCAGCGGGTTTGCCATGCTGGGTGATGATGTAACGGGCGCGGGTTTCTTTCACAGCGCGCACCACTTCCGATACGCGGGCTTTCAACTCTCGAATGCCAATCTCTTCTGTCATTTTGAACACTCCAATTGTGGTTCCAGATGTGGTCACAATCATTTTACGTTCGCCCTGAACCTTTGTCAAGCAAAATATCATCACATCAGACTTCGGAAGTCTGATGTATACTCCCCGCCGATGAGCGTCAAACTTTCCCCCACCGAACAGCAGCGCCTCAACACCGCGTTTGAAACCTGCTCCCCGCAGGAAATTCTCGCCTGGGCAGCGCAAACGTTTGCTCCGCGCCTGGCGCTCACTTCCTCGTTCCAAAGCCAAAGCCTGCCCCTGTTGCACATGATTTCCCAAATCGCCCCGCAAACACCAATTTTTTTTCTAGATACCGGCCTGCACTTTTGGGAAACGCTGCTCTTCCGCGAAGAACTCCAGCGCACCCTGGGCCTCAACGTCCAGGATTTGCGCGCTGACGCCTCCTGGCAGCCCTTTCTGAGCCGATTTGGACGTACCCTGCCGCAGGAAGACCCCGACCTGTGCTGTTTCATCCGCAAAGTGCAGCCGGTCCAGCGCGCCCTGCAGGGCATGGACGCCTGGGTCAGTGGCATCCGCCGCGACCAGACGGAAAACCGTAAAAACGCCCAATTTTTGGAAAGCGAACCCGGTGGCCTGCTGAAAATCAATCCCCTGCTGCGCTGGACGCGCCCCGAGGTGCAGGCCTACATGGACGAACACCACCTGCCGGTTCACCCGCTGCTCCAAAAAGGCTACCGCAGCATCGGCTGCCGCCCCTGCACGCGCGCCATCCGCCCCGGCGAAGACGAGCGCGCCGGACGCTGGGACGGCAAGAGCAAAACCGAATGCGGCCTGCACACCGAAACCTTCAAACAAAGCGGCCCAAATGCGGCAACAATGTTAAAATCATTCATCCTTACCCCCAAAGAGGACTCTTCCCATGAATGACGAAATCACCCCCGACGTGTTTGCCCACCTGGTAGACCTGGCCGCCCTGCAACTTTCGGCGCAGGAAAGCGAAACCCTGCGGCGGCAGCTCAACAACCAGCTCAAATCCATCCGCGAAATGCTGGCCGTCCCGCTGGACGAAAACACCCCGGTCGCCTCGCGCGGCGTGGAATACACCCCGCAAAACTCGCCTGCCCTGCGCCGCGATGTGGCCCATCCGCACCCAGCGCCCGCCCGCCTGCTGCAAGGCGCACCCGAAGTCGCCGAAGGCTACCTCGTCGTCCCCGAAACCCCGCACCAGGATTTGAAATAATGGAACTCTTTGAACTTTCTGCCCTCGAAATTGCCCGGCGCGTCCGCTCGAAACAGGTTTCCGCGCGCGCCGTACTCGATTCGCACCTGGAGCGCATCGCCCGCGTGGACGGCCAGGCCGGGACGCTCGGCGGCGACCCGCAGGCCGAACCCCAAAAAATCCACGCCTTCATCACGCTGACGGCAGACCGCGCCCGCGCCCAGGCCGAAGCCGTGGACGCAAAAATTGCCGCCGGGCAGGAACCCGGCCCCCTGGCGGGCGTCCCGCTCACCGTCAAGGATATTTTCACCGTCGAAGGCACGCCCTCCACCGCCGCCTCCAAAATCCTGGCCAATTTCATCGCCCCCTACACCGCCACCGCCGTTGAACGCCTCGAAGCCGCCGGGGCCATCACCCTCGGCAAAGTCAACCTGGACGAATTTACCTACGGCTCCTCCAACGAATCCTCCGCCTTTCAGCCCGCGCCGCGCAACCCCTGGGACACCTCGCGCGTGCCGGGCGGCTCGTCCGGCGGCTCGGCGGCGGCAGTCGCCGCGTACGAAAGCCCGCTTTCGCTGGGAACCGATACCGCCGGGTCAATTCGCCTGCCCGCCGCCTACTGCGGCGTCGTCGGGCTGAAGCCAACTTATGGGCGGGTTTCGCGCTACGGGCTGATCGCCTTCGGCTCCTCGCTGGATTGCCCCGGCCCGCTGGCGCGCAGCGTTTCCGATGCGGCGCTGGCCCTGCAAGTGATGGCCGGCCCCGACCCGCGCGACGCCACCGCCGCCACCGTCGCCACGCCCGATTATCTGGCCGAAATGGAAAAAGATGTGCGCGGCCTGAAAATTGGCCTGTCGCCCGACTACTTCCGCATCACCTATTTTGACGCGCAAAGCGGCGAACTGGTGGAACGCGCCCTGCCGCCCGAAATTCAGAACGCCGTCACCGATGCCGCCCAGCGTTTGGCCCTGCGCGGCGCAGAAATTGTGGAAGATATCGCCATGCCGCACACGCAGTACGGCATTCCGGCCTACTTCGTCATCTCGCGCGTCGAGGCGGCCTCCAATTTGCACCGCTACGACGGGGTGAAATATGGCTACCGCGCCCAATCGGCGGGCGATTTGCGCGAGATGTACCGCAAAACACGCGGCGAGGCTTTTGGCTTGCAGCCGAAATTACGCATTTTGATGGGCATGTACGTTTCGGCGGCGCAGTACAGCGAGCAATATTACAACCGCGCGCTCAAAGTGCGCTCACTCATCCGCCGCGACTTTGACGAGGCTTTTGGCCGGGTGGACGCCCTGCTGACGCCCTCCACGCCCGACGCGGCTTTCGCCATCGGCGGCGTGTACGGCGACTCGGTGCTGATGCAGTACGCCGACCAATTGCTGGTCACCGGCAATCACGCCGGGGTGCCGGGCATGTCTGTTCCCGCCGGTTTCAACGCGGCGGGGCTTCCGGTTGGGATTCACTTCTTCGCGCCCGATTACCGCGAGGAGATTCTCTTCCGCGCCGGATACGCCTACGAACAGGCGACCGCCGCCGAAGCGTGGCGCGCTAAAAAACCTGCGCTGTAACCGCGCCGAAACTAAAAATCTGGTAAAATACCAGCCCAGAGCGTTGTACCCTTCGCTCTACATTCCCTACTGCGCCTGGCGCAGTAAATTTTTGCCACGAAAGGGCTAGAAAAAAAATGAAAGTACTGCTTATCAAAGATGTTTACAAGCTTGGTCACGCCGGAGAAATCAAAAAAGTAGCCGATGGCTTTGGCCGCAACTACTTGCTTCCGCAAAGCATGGCCGTGCTCGCCACCCCCGGGGCGCTGAAACAATCTGAAAAAATCAAAACTGAAGCCACCAAGCGCCGCGCCATCCTCAACAATGAGATGGAGTCTGTTTCCGCAGTCGTCGCTGGCGTTGCGCTGGCCTTCCCCGTGAAAGCGGGCGAAACCGGCAAGTTATACGGCTCCATCACCACGCAGCAAATCGCCGAAGCCCTCAAGGCCAAAACCGGTGTCGAAATCAAACGTCAGCAAATCGAACTTCAACCCATCCGTTCCTTGGGCGAATTTGTCGCCCACGTCCGTTTGACGGTTGATCTCATCCCCGAAATCAAAGTCATCGCCTACCGTGAAGGCGACGCCAGCCCGATTGCCGAAGCCCAGACCCCTGCGCAAGAACCCACCCCTGCACAAGAACCTGCCGCTGAATAAAAACTTCTGCTGAAAGATAAATGCAGAATGATGAATGACGAAGCGTATTCTTCATTCACCATTCTGCATTTTCATTTTTCCCATGCCCACTCCCGGCCAAACTCTGCGCGCCGCGCGCGAAGCCAAAAAACTCAGCCTGAAACAGGCCATGCAGGCCACCCGCATCCGCGTCCACTACCTCGAAGCGATGGAGGCCGATGACCTTTCTGGCCTGCCTTCTGTTGCCCAGGCGCGCGGGTTTTTACGCGCCTACGCCGAATTTTTGGGGCTGAACGCGGGCGAGTTTCTCGCCGCCCCAGGCGCAAGCCCCGCCCCCGAAGCCGACTCCAGCGCTTCATCCGCGTTAACGACGCCTCGGCCTGCCTCCGCTGCCGAAACAGAATCCAGCCCTCAGCCGGGCGCTTCTCCACTTCAGCCTGCGCCGGCTGCCAGAGCCGATTCAAACGTATTCACCACGCCGACCACGCTATCGCCAGATTCGATTGCAGAAGCAGAATCCAAACCCCAGCCGTCGCCCGCTCCCATCTCCAACGCTCCATCTGATTTGCTGCTGCGCGATATTGGCATTTCGTTGCGTCTACGGCGTGAAGCATTGAGCCTAACGCTGGATGAGATTGAACGCCATACCCGCATCCGCAAAGCCAACCTGCAACACCTCGAAACCGGGGAATTGGACGAATTACCCTCGCCGGTACAGGCGCGCGGCACATTGAACACTTACGCTTCCTTTTTGGATATGAATGCCGAAGCCCTGCTCTTACAATTTGCCGAAGCCCTGCAAGCGCGCCGCGCCGAACGCCAACCCAGCATTGCGCCGCGCAAAAATCGGCCCACTTTTTCGCCGTTTCTGCGTCGTTTTATGAGCCCCGACCTGATTTTTGGCACAACAATGGTTGTCATCATTTTTGCGCTCGTGCTGTGGGGCGCGGTGCGAATTTCTGAAGCAGGCAATAGCGCTCAGGCCACCACTGGCCCATCCATTTCTGATGTGTTATTGGCAACGCCCAGCGCGCAGGCCGCGCCGACCAGTCAAAATGCCGCCGGTTTAGAAGAACTGGCGACGCCAATTGTCTCTGGCGCAGAATTTCCAACCGAGGCGCTGACCACGCCCACGCCGTTACCCGGCACCGTCGTCCAAATTACGTTGTTGATTAGCGAGCGCACGCTGCTACGGGTGCTGGTGGATGGCGAATTAAAACTCAACGAGCGGGTGGTTCCCGGCGCGGCGCTGACCTTTGAGGGCAACCAGAGCGTGGAAGTGTTGACCGGCAACGGCGCGGCGGTGCAGGTGCTTTTTAATCAACTTGACCAGGGACGCATGGGCAGTTTGGGCGAAGTCGTCAACCTGATTTACACCCTGAAGGGCGTGGCAACCCCCACCCCCACCCCCAGCCCAACCCCAAGCAATACACCGCGCTTCCAGCGCACCCCCACCCTTACCCTTACCCCAAGCCTGGCGCCCGTTGTGGAGCCGTAACGTATGCCAACCTCAAAAACCTTTCACCTTGTTTCACTCGGATGCGCCAAAAATACCGTCGACTCGGATTCGATGGCGCAATTATTATTGGAAGACGGCTTTCGCGCCGTCGAAAAACCGGCGCAGGCCAGTGTGTTGATTGTCAATACCTGCGGCTTCATCGGCCCGGCCAAAGAAGAATCGCTGGCGGTGCTGGGCGAACTGGCCGAAAGCAAACGCCCCAATCAGCTGCTGATTGCCGCCGGATGTCTCACCCAGCGCTACGGCGAACAGGTCGCCCGCCAGGTGCCAGGCATTGACGGCATTCTCGGCACGCGGCGCTGGATGGATATTGTGCAATTGACGCGCCAACTACGCGCCACGCCGCACCCCGCGCCCATTTATCACTTGCCCGAAAGTCCCACCGTCGGCGCAGATGAGCACGGCGCGCGGCGCGTTAGCGTGGCCGGGGCCAGCGCCTACCTCAAGGTGGCGGATGGCTGCCGCCGTCCCTGCGCTTTTTGCGCCATTCCGCTCATCAAAGGCACCGCCGTCAGCCGCCCGCTGGAAAGTATCGTGGCCGAAGCCCGCGATTTGCGCGCGGCGGGCGTAAAAGAATTAATTTTGATTGCCCAGGACACCACCGATTACGGCCACGACTTGGGGCTGAAAGATGGTCTGGCGACCCTGCTGGAAGCCATCACCGACAATGTGCCGGAGATGGACTGGATTCGCGTCATGTATTCCTACCCCGGCTACGTCACCGACCGCATGATTGACGTGATGGCCGCCCGCCCGCAAATTTTGCCCTACCTCGACATTCCGCTGCAGCACGCGCACCCGGCCACGCTGCGCCGCATGAAGCGCCCGGCCAACATTGAATGGGTACACGCCACCCTGGCAAAAATGCGCGCCAAAATTTCCAACCTGGCAATTCGCACCACCTTCATCGTCGGCTACCCCGGCGAAACGAACGAAGAATATCAGACGCTATTGGATTTTGTGCAAGAGATTCGCTTCGACCGCGTCGGCGCCTTCAAGTTTTCCTTCGAGCCGGGAACGACCTCCGAGCCGCTCGGCGACCCGGTAGCCGCCGAGGTGAAGGAAGCGCGTTGGGCGCGGCTGATGGAAATTCAGCAGGCGATTTCCCTGCAAATCAACCAATCGTATGTTGGCAAAATCCTGCCGGTGCTGGTGGAAGGCTACGATAACGGCCTTTCGATTGGGCGCTCGTACCGCGACGCGCCCGAAATTGACGGTCTGGTGCTGGTCGAAGGTCAACTGCCGATTGGAGAAATTGTCCCCGTGCACATCACCGGCGGCATGACCTACGATTTGACGGGTGTACCCGCGCAGGTGGGGTTGACAGTCTCGTAAGAAACTGCCGTCCACCAATTGACAGGCATCCAGATAAGTTCTGGGCTCATGTGTAAAGAATGTGCAGGCTACAAGACTTGTGGTCATTAGACCTGTTCCCTAACTCGGACAAGCCGAAAGAGATTTGACTACGAAGCAACACAAAGGAAAACCAAAAAACTGCGTGACTCTTTGTGACCCTTTGTGGTTAATTTCCTTGCTTTTTGTGCAAGAATTTCACCGATAACTGATGTTACGCAGCAGGTGCGGAATCCGAGTAAAATTTGTACATGAACAAACAACACTTGGAACTATACACAGATTATTTGCTCAGCACATTTGGCTATGCAACAGCAACAGGTCTTTCACGGATGGTTGAAGGG
>MNXJ01000013.1 GCA_001872455.1 Anaerolineae bacterium CG2_30_57_67
CAGGAACAACTTGCCCCAAAACTTGGTCATCTTGCGCCAGGTCTCATCCTTGGTCTGGTAGTAGCGCGTTTGCATGAACGCCACGAACCAGCCCAGTCCCAGCGTGAGCGGGACGAAGAGCCAGTGGTAGATGGTCGTGAGACCGAACTGCAATCGAGATAGGGTTACGATATCCATACATTCTCCTTTTGAAACTTAGAATTGAAAAACGAGGTTGCCGTTTGAAACCAATGGGATGGATTGCGCCTCTTCCGCTAAATCCGCAAAATTGATGGACGCCATTTCGCGCAGCATGGCAACTTGTACGCGCCCCCATTTTGTCCGCACAGGACAATGCGCTTGGAAGGGACAATCGTCCTCACCCTTGACTTGCAGGCACTCCGAGAGCAGAATTGGTCCCTCGAAGGCCTCGACCACATCTTTGAGTGTTATTTCGCTGGCGGGGCGTGGCAGTTGCAAACCGCCCTCGCGCCCAGGGAAAGTTGCTACCAGCCGGGCCTGCGCCAGCTGCGCGACAATCCGTGCCATGAACGAGGCTGGGATAAACATTTCTTGTTGGATGGCCGCCGAGGAAAGGCGTACCGCCTCGCTCCGCTTGGCAAGAGCAAGCACAACGCGCACGGCGTAATCAGTTTGGCGATTGATTCTTAGCATGGAATACCTTTACTTAATGTGTCAACGTTTACGAATAGTGTAGTGGTTGTGATGGCTGTCACACAATCGCAGAATGTCATGGTATGTTCGTGATGTTTATCACATTTTAGTTTTCTGATCAACTGCCGATTTTTCCATGCGTTTCTCCCCAAAATTTTTTCTGTTTACTGTTGTCGTCGCCCTGGCCCTCGGTCTCGTTGTTGCCTACGCCACTTTTGCCGACCTGCCTGCCATTGCCTCACTGCCGGAACGCCTCAACACCCCCTCCATCCGCATCACTGACCGAAATGGGCGTCCGCTCTACGAGATTCTGCCCGAAAACGGCGGGCGGCACGCGGTTATCGCTCTTGAGAGTATTCCGTTGTGCATGAAGCAGGCCGCCATCGCCGTTGAAGACGAAAATTTTTACACCAACCCTGGCGTAGACGCGCAAGGCATTCTGCGCGCGCTGTGGATTAACCTGCAAGGCGGCGAAACCCTCGCGGGTGGCAGCACCATCACCCAGCAGGTTGCCCGCAACCTGCTTTTGCGCGACGAACTCTCCCAGCGCACATTGCGCCGCAAACTGCGCGAAAGTGTTCTCGCCTGGCAGATGGCGCGTGCGCTTTCCAAAGATGAAATTCTTGCTCTGTATCTTAATCAGACCTTCTACGGCGGTTTCGCCTATGGGGTGGAAGCCGCCGCCCAGACTTACTTTGGCAAACCCGCCGCTGATTTGCTCTTGCCGGAGTGCGCCCTGCTGGCCGGACTGCCGCAGGCCCCGGCGTTTTACAACCCTTTTACCCATTCGGAAGCGGCTAAAGAGCGTCAACGCATCGTTTTGGGGTTGATGGAAAAAGACGGCTTCATCAGTTCTGCTGAACGTCAGCAGGCTGAACAAACTCCGCTGACGTACAACGTTGCGCCTTTCCCCATTCGCGCCCCGCACTTTATTTGGCAAGTCAAGGCCGAACTCGACGCTCTCGCCCTTGACCCGCGCGCCAGTTTGGTGGTGCGTACCAGCCTCGACTTGAGCGCTCAAACCAGCGCCGAAGACGCGATTTCTCATCAGATTGATAAATTCAAACAGGATAACGATCTTGACCATAATCTCAACAACGCCGCCGCCGTCGTGTTGGATGCCCGCTCTGGGGAGATTCTCGCGCTGGCGGGCAGCGCCGATTATTTTGATGCGTCCATCGCTGGAGCGGTGAACATGGCAATTGCCCGGCGTCAGCCAGGTTCCGCCTTCAAGCCTTTTCTCTACGCTCAAGCCTTTGACCCGTTAAACCCGTCTCCCTGGACAGCCGCCACCCCGCTTTTCGACGTGGAAACGACTTTTATCACTGGCGACGGCCAGCCCTATCTGCCCAAGAATTACGATGGCCGCGAGCATGGCCCCGTTTCGGCGCGGGTAGCGTTGGCCTCCTCGCTTAATATTCCGGCAGTTGCCACCCTGCAAAAAGTTGGCGTGAATGAGATGACGCGCCTCGCCAACCGTCTTAGCATCGAATCGCTTTCCAGCCCGGATGAGTACGACCTTTCGCTGGCGCTGGGCGGCGGGCAAATGAGCCTGTTGGAACTGACCAACGCCTACGCCGCGCTCGCCAACAACGGCTTTTTTAGCCACTATCGCGCCATTCTCGACATCCGCGACGCAGATGGCAATCTGCTGTACCAGCCCGCGCCGCCCGCGCCTGTTCAGGTTTTCGACCCGCGCGCCGCCTGGCTGATTAGCGATATTCTCAGTGATGACAATGCCCGCCAATTGGGTTTTGGCAAAAATAGCACGCTCCAAATTGAGCGCCCTGCCGCTGTCAAGACCGGCACCACGACCAACTTTCACGATAACTGGACGATTGGTTATACCCCCAGCCTGGTTGTCGGTGTCTGGGTGGGCAACAGCGACTATCAGTCCATGCGCGATGTCAACGGGTTGACGGGTGCCGCGCCCATCTGGCAGGATATCATTCGCGCCCTGTTGCGCGGCAAACCAGCCGAGGCTTTTATCCGCCCGGATGGGCTGATTCAGCGCGAAGTCTGCACCTATTCCGGGCTGTTGCCCACGCCGCTGTGCGATAAAACCGCTCTGGAATGGTTCATTGCCGGAACGGAGCCAACTCAACCCGATAACGTTTATCGCCAAATTTGGCTGGACGCGGCGACCGGGCAACTCGCCAGTGAAGCAACGCCGTCAGTACGCCGTCAGCCGGTTACCGTCCTCGATTTGCCGCCTCAGGCGCAGCGCTGGGCGCGCTCTCAGGGTTTGATTCTGTTCTCTGATTTTTCATCCGTTCCCGCAGTTGATTCTGCTGCGCTGGTTTTGCGCTCTCCCCAAGCCGGGGCAGAATATCGTCTTGCCGCAACTCTGCCGCGCGAAGCTCAACAACTGCCCGTCGAAGTTTTGGCGGGCGCGGGTGTGCGTCAGGTGACGTTGTGGGTGGATGGCGTTCAGGTCGCCGTCTTTGACGCGCCGCCCTACACCTGGTGGTGGTTTCTCTCTGAGGGCGAGCACCGTTTTCAGGCGCGCGGAACCGGCGCTGACGGGCAACCGATTGTCAGCGCCGAGGTGAAAATTCGCGTCACGCGGTAGATTATTTCACCACAAACACGCTTCCGGCGCTGCGTCCGGCCACGTCTGGAAAGTAGAATTCTTTGGCGGTCAATGGCAGAACATGGAACTCGCCTGCCATGCTGGCGCGCGCCAGGTAGGTGATGGTGTACGTCCCGGCGGGGAGATAGTCGGCAGACATGATCACTTTGTCATCGTAAATTTGTTTGTAGTAGAAGTACCACCAACCCCAACCGTAGCGGTTGTAATCATTGGCCTGATAACTTTGCGGTGTTTGTTGCGAGGTTTGCAGGGATGCGTCAACGGCTTCCAACCCGGCGGGGAGCGGGTCGTCAATCACGACGTAGTGCAGGCTTGCGGGCGCGATGATGGTCAGTCTGACTTGCACCAACTCACCGCGCGCCGCTGTGCTGATGGGAGTTTTCAAATCATCTGGGTGAAAATACTGGCGTGAAACGAGAATGCCCTGGTCGAGGGCGGTCACGTCTTTGACCGGCAGGCTGTAATCCATGAATGCGGTGTAGTACAGTGCACCGGGACCGTCGCCGCGTGTGATGACCAGCGTGTTGACCGTGTCGGCCAGCAGTTTCTCAGCATCCAGGCGCAGGGTGGTGGTTTGGCGCAAATTATCGGCGTTGGCCTGATGCTTTTCGAGCAGAGTCCCGTTCAGGCCGATGGCGTAAGCGTAATTTGTCTCGAACTCGCCGGAAAGCGCCAGCCAGTGCGTCAGCGCCATCAGCGACCAGGCGGTTTCCTGAGTCGAATACCAGTGCGGGCCGTCGCGGTGTTTCATCAGCCAGCGAATACCATCTGCAATTAGCGCGTTTTGCGGATCAACGGCAATCAGCGCATCAAGGACGATGGCAGTTGTGCGTGTATCCGTGTTCCAGTTCCAATAATCAGTGGCGCTTTCACCCCACCACGCCCCCGCCGCGGATTTCGCCGCCGCGCTGTTGATTTCTGAAAGCAGGGCTGCGACGCCATCATCTTCCGGGTGCGAAAGGCGCATAGCCTGCATCAGCAAGGCTTTGCCGTACAGGTCGAGGTTGTCGCGGTGTGTGAACAGGGCCTGGGCGTGATTGTCGTCGGGGCGGCCAGCGCGCGCCAGAGCGTAGAGCATGAAGGCCAGGCGGTTTTGTTGCCAGTGTGGGGCGCTTTGCCCCGGGTGTGGCAGGTTGTCGGTCAGATAAGTCAGCCCCAATTCCAGCACATTTTCCGAAACGGTGTAGCCCGCTTTTTGGGCTTCGAGCAGGCCGAAAATGACGTAGGCGCTGGTGGTCGGCTGGCTATCAGAACCCGGCCACAGCCCCCAGCCGCCATCGCCGTTCTGATTATTGTTGATGCGTTGAAGCGCTGGAACAACTTGCGCATCGAGCGCCTTTTGCAGGTCGCTGGTGGGTTTGCCAGCCAATTGCAGGGCTTCAAGCGAGATGAGATTGGGCAAAAAGCGCGAGACGGTTTGCTCCATGCACAGGTAAGGATAGTCGTTCAGATACGTCAGGCCGTCGGTCATCGAGGCTGCCAGCGAGGGCGAAACTTCCAGATTGAGCGCCGCATCGAGAAAATCCATCCCGGTGGGCAGGCTGATGGTCTCCGTCACCGAATCAGCGGTGCGCAACACTCCGGCGCTGCCGACTGTTTCGATGACGTGATAGGCCAAAACGGGGAGGCCCTGCCCGGGCAAAATGCCCAGCTCTGGTTTGGTCGAGTCGCTGTAACTGCCAGTTCCGGCGCTGGAACTGCGGACGCTGGCGGTTAAATCTACACGCTGAGCGCCGGGTTGAACGCTGGTCTCCCAGGTGACGTAGGCTTGCTGACGAGCTGGCACGCGCACGCTTTGCTGCGCGTCCGTGTTGATGATCAGCCCCTCGGCCTGCAGTGTGACATTGACGGTCAGCGCCGTGGCGGTGTTGTTGTGAATCACCGCGCCGAGTGTGACGACATCATCCACGACAAAGAAGCGCGGCGTTTGCAATTGAATTTGCAGTGGGCGCGTGCTGAGCAGTTCGCTGCTTGTTTCGCCAACGCGCGTGTCATCCGTCACGGCGCGGGCGGTCATTTGCCAGGTTGTCAAGTTGTCGGGCAGGCTGAGCGTTACCTGCGCCTGACCATTTTTGTCGGTGAGAACTTGCGCCTGCCAGAAGGCGGTATCCTTGAAGTTTTGGCGCACCGTCACAATGCCGGTTTGCCCCTCGCCTTTGCCGCCGCCGCTGCCAGCCTTTTCGCCATCCGGTGCGGATTCCTGGTAGTTGGCGTTGAAATCTTCGGCGTTGAGGACGATGCTTGATGCGGTCGTGACGCTCAGGCCGCGAACCGGGTAAAAAGCCTCCAGCAGAGATGGATTGACAGCGGGCGCGAGCGCCAGCACGGCCTGATCCACCAGCGCCAGCGAGACATCGGCCTGCACCGGTTTGCCGTTCAAATCGCTGGTTTGGACGGTGTAGGTGACGCTATCGCCGGGGCGCGCGCTGGTTTTGTCGCTGTTTAGTTTGACGTTAATTTGTTGTTGCGCCAGGTTGATGTTGATGCGCACCACACCCATCTTAAAATCGGGCGGGGTGATGCCATCCGCCGCTTTGACTACCATCACCGAGACGTACATCACCGGCGCCATATCGGCGGTAATGGGCAATTTGTACACGCTGCTATTATTTTCGAGCGTGACCACCTTTTTCGCGTAGATATGTCCGCGCTCCACGGTAATGAGCGCCAGGTTTTGGCCTTCAAATGGCTGGGCAATCAGAATTTTGGCGGTTTCGCCGGGGGCATAGCTGTCTTTGTCGGCAATCAGTTGGAAGGAGCGGTCATTGCTTTCACGCCAAGGGATGTACTTCCGGCTGGAGACCCACAGGTAGCTGGAGGCTTTCGCCATCCGCCCCTGATTGTCTTTGGCCGTGACCGTGGCTTTGTACTCGCCCCCGGTCGGCGGCGTGAAGGTGACCGTTGCCAGGCCATTTTCATCTGTGACTGCTGAAGCGCTGCCCGCCGGGATAATCTTCACGGATGAATCCCAGTGCGAGACGCCATTTTCGTCTTTGCGGATGATGCTGTACCAGCGCTGTTCGCCAAATGCCACGCTGAGCGTTTGCCCGGCGATTGGTTTCCCGTCCACATCCAGCGCTGCCAGATGAAAAGTTTGCGCTTCGCCCTGTTTGCCGACGTAGTTTTCCGGGCGAATTCCGGCGTGGATGGCGCTTCCCAGCACTGTCAGGCTGGCGCTGCTGCCGACCAGATTGCCGCCAACATCGGTGACATTGGCGCTGAAGTCAACTGTCTGGCTGACGCCTTCTTTGGCAAGGGACATTGTTTGCGAAAGTTCAAAATGGCCGTTCTCGTCTGTTTGTCCCTGGCCTTCGTTGGTGACAGGCGGCGCGTTGCCGGGGCCGCCGTTGTAGTAATACTCGTAATAATCAAAATCGCCGAAACTGAATCTGCCATAATCTGCGGGCGGGGTGTAGAAATACGGACGCGCCTCCATGAACCAATCCACGGTGGCATTGCCCAGCGCGCCGCCAGAGTAATAGGCGGCATCCAGCGTAAAAGCGGCCTGTTCGCCTGCCAAAACCTGTTCGGGCGTGGTTTGGGCTGTCACCGCAAACTGTGGCTTGACGTATTCTGCCACGCGGAAGGAAGTTGCGCCAAAGGAAACATCGCTTCCTGGCGCGGCATTCACCTGAAGATAGTAATTGCCCACTGGCGCATCCGCGCCCAGGTCATACTGCAATGCAAACGTGCCGTTGGCCGAAATATCCACCGATTGCGAAAAAATCTGCCCCTGATCGTTGTCAATTGTGACATATACCTGCTTTTGCGATGGCAGGCGATAGTGCAAATCGTCGTTCAGGCGCAAAATGCCTTTGATGTAGACCGGCTGATTGGGACGATAAATTGGTCTTTCGGTGTAGACGTAGGCAAACGCATCGCGGCCTGGTGTCCAGTATTCCTGCCAGATTCCGGCCTGCCCCTGGCTGACGCCCGCGCCCCAATCGCTGGCGGCCATGGCGACCTGTGAGTCGCCTGCGGCGCTGGCGCCAGAACTTCTGGCGCTGGCGTACCAGACATTGGCGGCCTGCGGCAAATAGGCCAGACCGTTTTTGTCGGTGTTGGCGCTCCCCAGCAAGTTCAGGTCATAATCGTAAAAGGCGATGGAGACATTTGGCGCAGGCTGGCCGCCTTCGGCGTCCAACAGCCAGGCCAGGGCTTCGGTAGGCGTGGTCTTCAGCGTCAGGGTATCGTTGGCGACGATAATCAGCGCCTCTTGCGCGCCAGTATCTTTTTGCGGATCTGTTTGTAGTTTGAGATAGTAATAACCGGGGAGCAGCGCGCCATCCTCGTTCAGCGCCATGCGCATCCGCGCAAAACGATCTTTGGCGGCGGTTAATGTGGGCGACCATTGGCGCAGCGGGCGCGCGTCGGTCTGATAAGCGCTCCGGTTAACGGAGCCATTGCTCAGCCGTGTGAATTCGTCGAAGGGCAGACGAAACAGCGAAAAGGTGGCTGAATTCAAGTTGATATATTCAAAAAATATCGTCTGCTCGCTGGCCGGACGAAAAATGAGCGGCGCGGAGGGCGTCACCAGCCCGGCGTAAGGGCTGAGGCCGGCGGTTACAAAGCTGAAAGAATACTCGCTGGCGATGGTGTTGCCATAAATATCGCTAATGCCCGGCAAAACGCGGATGACGTACTCGGTGGACGGTTCCAAACCGATGATGTCGAGGCGCTGGTTGTAGTCGCGGTAGACCAGTTGTATGGGTTGCTCTGGCTGCGGCGAAACCCGCACCCGGTTTTGGACGCTCTCGGCCTTGATTTGTGTGTTGAAATACACGCTCGCCGTCATTGAGAAGGAAGCCTGCTTCCCGCCGGAGGGAACAACGCTCTCAATCATCGGACGCGGCGTGGTCGCCAGTTTGGCGTGGAAGGTCTTGCCCAGCAAACCGCCATCTTGCGCCCGCGCCGTCTGTGCCAGCGTCAGGTTGTAAAAACTGGCAATCGCCAGGCGGCTGACGGGTTTGACCGTCAAGTCGGTGCCGCTTTCATTCCAGGTCAATTTCACTGGCACGGCCGCGCCAGTTTCTACATTTTGAAACGTCAGCGCTTGCGCCGCGCTTTCTCGCTCCATCGGCTGATTGAAGGTCAGTGTAAACGCCTGGTCAAGCGCCACGTTGTTGATACTTTCGGAGAAATTACTGCCAATGCCTTCCAGTGTGAAATCGGTTACTCGTGGAAAAGTGGTGGTAAACGCCCATGAAAAGCTTTCTGCCAGCGGCAGGCCGGTCGTATCTTTGAGCGTGGGACGCAGGCTGACCTGATAGCTGATGCCGCTATCGAGGCCATTTTCTGGCTGAAAAACATACACCGATGAACTGACCCACGTCCCCGCGCCTGCCACCGGCGGCTGAATGGTGATGGGCGCAGGCTGGGCGGATTGCGCCTCGCGGGTGGTCAGCGCCACAACCGGCTTGTTGAAGAGGACCGTAATGGCGGTTTGCCGGTCCACATCTTCGGTTTTGTCGGCGGGGAAAACCTGCCCCACCACTAAAGCATCGGTGGCGCGGTAGTCGAAGTGGATTTCTTCGGGCAGGGTGACGCCCTCGGCGCTGCGGGCGAGGGTCGAAAAAATGCCGCTATACGCTTCTCCCGCTTGCAGGGCGGCCTGTGGGCGAAAGCGGAAGGTACGCGCATCCGGCCATTCCACCTGCCCGGCCAGCGGCTTGCCTTGACTGTCGAAAAATTGCCAGGCGGCGGCAGTAGAATCGGGTTGCATTGGGCGGTCGAAGACAATCTCCAGCGTGGGATGTACGCCCAACCGCTCCCCTGGCAGTGGCGTGCGACGGATGACTTGCGGGAACGCGCTCAAAGTCGCGGCCACCGAAAGCGTGGGTACAGATGAGGGCGCGTTTGCGCTTTGCGGCGCGCATCCGGCAGAAAACGTCAGCGAGAAAACAATCAAGACAGAGCAGAAACGCCAAAACGCGGTTTTCATGGGACTGTTTCCTTTCACTGGAGAACAAGCCGAAGGCTTGTTCTGTGCAAACCAAAGGTTTGCGTTACTTGCCGTCGCCCAGGCGCAACAGGCGGAAGCCGGCGCTGGGCCAATCCTGTCCGTCCCAGCCGTTGACGGTATCGAGCAGCAGCCGGGCGGGCGTTAGCGCGGCAAGAGTCGCCGGGGTAAGGGCGCGAAATTCGGTGTGATTCACCAACAAAACAACGAGGTCGGCTTCAGCCAGGACCTCTTTCAGCGTGGCAACAGCCTGGATTCCATCCAGACCAGCCTGCGGCTTAAAGGGTTCAAACGCTTTGACGGTAGCGCCTTCCTGCTGGAGCAAAATCACCGCCTCGGCGGCGGGGCTTTCGCGCAGGTCATCCACATCTGGTTTGTAGGCCAGGCCAAGCGCGGCAATTTTCTTGCCAGCCAGCGTTCCCAGCGCCTGACGGGCTTTTTCGACCACCCAGTGCGGCTGAGAATCGTTGACCTGACGGGCCTTGAGAATGAGCGCGCTGAGTTCGGGCGCGCTTTCGACAAAGAACCACGGGTCAACGCTGATGCAATGCCCGCCAACACCCGGCCCGGGGCTGAAAATTTTGACGCGCGGGTGCAGGTTCGCCAGGCGGATGGCTTCCCACACATCCACGCCGAAACGCTCGGCCAGGCGTGAAAACTCGTTGGCGATGGCGATGTTGACATCGCGGGAGGTGTTTTCCATCAATTTGACCATTTCGGCGGTGGTGGCATCGGTTTGGATGATTTGTCCGCGCACAAAGGCTGCGTACAAATCGCACCCGGCTTGCGCCGAAGCGGGGGTGATGCCGCCGATGACGCGGGCGTTTTCGACCAGTTCACGTAAAATTTGGCCGGGTAAAACCCGCTCTGGCGAATAGGCTACATAGAAATCGCTCCCGGCTTTCAGGCCGCTTTTTTCGAGAATGGGAACCAGCAGGTCAACCGTGGTGCGCGGCGGTGAGGTGGACTCAAGCACGACCAGGTTTCCCGGACGCAAATGCGGCACAATCGCCTGCGTCGCCGAGGTGACGGCGCGCATATCCGCCTTTTTGTAGGGTTGGCCGTTGTACTCGCCCAGGTCATGCTCGTAAAACGGGGTTGGCACCGCAATCAAAAAAGCGTCGGCGGCTTCGGGCGCGGCGGCAACGCGCAACTTGCCAGAGCGCGCCGCCTGTCCCATGACCTCGCCCAGGCCAGGCTCGTGGATGTGGAGTTGCCCGGCTTGCAAGGTGTCAATCACGTGCGGGTTGACATCTACCCCGAGGACTTCCATGCCGTGTGTGGCGAACATGCTGGCAGTCGGCAAGCCGATGTAGCCCAGCCCTAAAATGCAAATTTTGTTGAATTTCACGGAGACTCCTTCGAAAAAGGGTGAATGCAGCTGGCGACGGGATAGCGGATAAAAGGCTCCGGTATTATATTCCAGATTTTTAACCGCCTTTGGCAAGGGGGTTAACGATATAATTTGCCTCGATGAGAAAAATCTTTCTACTTGCGCTGATTGTTGTCCTCGCAATTACGGCTTGCGCCCCGCGTTCAGGCGATTCTTCTGCGGCGGGCGGCGCGGCGGCCTACATCGAAAACAAAGGTTCGGATACCATCGTCAACCTGGCGCTGGCCTGGGCCGAAACCTATCAGGGTGAATACCCCGATGTGCGCATCGCCGTCACCGGCGGCGGAAGCGGCACGGGTATCGCCGCGCTGGTCAATGGCACGGTGGATATTGCCAACGCCTCGCGCCAAATCAAAAAGGAAGAAATCGCCGAGGCCGAGGCCAAGGGCATTCAGCCGGTGGAACACATCATCGCCCGCGATGCGATTGCCGTCATCGTCAACCCGACCAACCCCGTCAGCCAGTTGACGCTGCAGCAAATTTCCGACATTTACAGCGGGAAAATTGTCAACTGGCGCGAAGTCGGCGGCGAAGACCGGCCCATCGTGCGCCTGTCGCGCGAAACCAACTCTGGCACGCACGTCTACTTTCTCGAAACCGTTTTGCGCCTGGGTGATAAAACCAATAAAACCTTTTTCTCGGCCAACACGCTGCTGCTGCCCTCGTCCGAGGGTATCATCAATGAAGTGCGCGACAACCCGAATGCGATTGGCTACGACGGCCTGGGCTATGTGCCAAAGGATTTGAAAATGATTGCAATTGCCAAAGCCGCCGGGGAAGCCTATGTTTTGCCCTCGGTGGCGACGGTCAATGACAAAACTTACGCGGTGGCCCGCGATTTGTACATGTACACGGCGGGTGAGCCAACCGGCGCGATTAAAATTTACCTGGACTGGATCCTTTCGCCTGAAGCCCAGCAAATTGTGGAAAAACTTGGCTTTGTGCCGGTACAATAGGTGACCATGCAATCCAAACTCTCCTGGCAAGAATTCATCATCACCCGCGCCATCAAGGCTTCCGGCTATTCGGCGATTGTTTTTGTGGCGCTGATTTTTTATTTTCTGCTGCGCGAAGGCCTGCCGACGCTGGGCGAAGTGCCGCTTGGCGATTTGTTCGCCGCCCGCTGGTATCCGATTGAATCCTACTTTGGCATTTTGCCGCTGCTGAGCGGTTCGCTGCTGGTGACGGTGGGTGCGACGCTGGTGGCGGTGCCATTTGGGCTGGGCACGGCCATTTTCATCGCCGAAATTGCGCCGCGCTGGGCGCGTGAAATTCTCAAGCCGCTGGTCGAATTATTGGGCGGTCTGCCTTCCGTGGTGTTGGGTTTTCTTGGCATTTTGGCGCTGGCGCCCAATTTGCGGGTTTTTCTCAACCTGCCGACCGGGCTGACGGCGCTCACCGGCTCGCTGCTGCTGGGCGGAATTGCCGTGCCAACCGTGGTTTCGGTGGCCGAAGACGCGCTCGACTCGGTGCCGCGCGCCTACCGCGAGGGCGCCTGGGCGCTCGGCGCGACGCGCTGGCAAACCATCTGGCGGGTGACGCTTCCGGCGGCGCGCTCTGGCGTGCTGACCGGCATCATGCTCGGCGTCGGGCGCGCCATCGGCGAGACGATGACCGTCATGATGGTGACCGGCAACGCTCCGGTGCTGGCGACCGGGCTGGGAGCGTTCTTCTCGCCCGTGCGCACGATGACCGCCACCATCGCCGCCGAAATGGGGGAAGTTGCCAACGGCAGCGTTCATTACCACACCCTGTTTTTCATCGGCATGGTGCTGTTTCTCATTTCGCTGGCGGTCAATGTCACCGCTTCGGCAATGGTTTTTCGCTCGCAAAAACGCGCCGAAAGAGTGCTTTCATGAACAAATTGCTGCTCAATCGCAACCAGACTCAGCGGCTGGGTTTTGCCCTGCTGACGGTGATGGCCGCCATCACCGTCTTGCCGATTATTTTGGTGGTGTTCTACGTCATTTCGCAGGGCGGCGCGGCGATTTCGTGGGAATTTTTGAGCGGCTTTCCGCGCGATGGAATGCGTCAGGGCGGAATTTTGCCCGCGCTGGTCGGCACGCTGGCGCTGACAGTTGGCACGGCGATTTTCTCGGTGCCGCTGGGCGTGGCTGCCGCTGTTTACCTGGCCGAATACGCCCCAGAAAATGGGCTGACGCGGCTCATCCGCATCGCCATCATTAATCTGGCGGGTATCCCCTCGGTGGTTTACGGCTTGTTTGGGTTGGGGCTGTTCGTGCTGTTTCTGAAATTTGGCACCAGCATTCTTTCGGCCTCGCTGACGCTTTCGATTATGACCCTGCCGGTGATTATCTCCACCGCCGAGGAAGCCCTGCGCGCCGTGCCGCAAGCCTTTCGCACGGTGTCTATTTCGCTGGGCGCGACGCGCTGGCAAACCATCCGCCGGATTGTGCTGCCGGAGGCGTTGCCCGGCATCCTCACCGGCATCATCCTCGGCCTGGAGCGCGCCGCCGGGGAAACCGCGCCGATTCTCTTCACCGGGGCGGCCTTCTTTCTGCCGCGCCTGCCCAACTCGCCCTTTGACGCGACAATGGCGCTGCCGTACCATCTTTTTGTGATTTCCACGCAGGTGCCGGAAATGCCTTTCCAAATTCAATACGGCACGGCGCTGGTGCTGATTGTTTTCGTGCTGGGCATGAATTTGATTGCGACCATCATCCGCTCACAGGCGCGGGCGCGGAGGCAGTGGTGACCGAAAAAATTCAGATTGAACATCTGACGCTGCAATACGCCGATGGCGCCGAATCGCTGCGCGACATTTCGTTGAATGTGCGCGAAAACGCCATCACCGTTTTGTTCGGCCCGGCAGGCGGCGGTAAATCGTCGCTGCTGCGCTGCCTCAACCGGCTGAATGATTTGGCGGATGTCAAAACCGTCAGCGGCAAAATTCTGCTTGACGGCGAAAATATCCTCGACCCGCAGACGGATGTTATCGCCCTGCGCCGCAAAGTCGGCATGGTCTTTGCCCGCCCGGTGGTTTTGCCTTTTTCCATCTATGGCAACCTGACCTATGGGCTGGAAGTGATGGGCGAAAAACGCAAATTGCGCCTGGATGAAGCGGTTGAACGTTCGCTGCGTCAGGCCGCGCTGTGGGACGAGGTGAAGGAACGCCTCGACGACCCGGCGATTGCGCTCTCTGGCGGACAGCAGCAGCGCCTGTGCCTGGCGCGCGCGCTGGCGCTGGAGCCGGAAGTGATTCTGCTCGACGAGCCGACCAGCGGCCTCGACCCCATCTCAACCGGCAAGGTGGAGGCCAGCCTGCAGGAACTCAAAAAAAATTACACCATCCTGCTGGCGCCGCATTCTGTTCAACAGGCCGCGCGCGTCGCCGATTACGCCGCCTTCTTTTTGCAGGGCGAACTGGTGGAATTCGGTGAGGGCAAAACCCTGTTTACCACCCCGCGCCAAAAACGCACCGAGGACTATGTTACCGGTCGGTTTGGGTGAAATCCGTTGCCAGTTATCGGTTGTCATCTGCCAGTAAGCAGTTGCCAGTTATCATGTCAGATGAACTTTTCCTAATTTCTACTCCCTATTTCCCCTATTCCCGCTCTGCTTTGGAGGTACCGATGTTACGCAAAAATTTTGAACATGAAATTCAGGAACTTAAAGACGAAATCATTCTGCTGGGCAGCCGGGTGGAACAAGCCCTGCTCGATTCGGTGGACGCGCTCAAACGCCGCGACGTAGCCGCCTCGGAGAAAATCATCCAAATGGACGACCAGATTAACGAAAAGCGTTTCGCCCTCGAAAATCAGGTGATGATTGTCATCGCCACCCAACAGCCGATGGCACGCGACCTGCGCCTGCTGGCATCCATCTTTGAAGTCATCAGTGAGTTGGAGCGCATGGGCGACTACGCCAAAGGCATCGGCGTGATTAACGTTCGCATGGGCGACCAGCCCTTGCTCAAGCCGTTGGTGGATATTCCGCGCATGGCAAAAATCGGCGTGGAAATGCTGCATAACGCGCTGGCAGCTTTCGTCAGCGAAAATTCGCAAGCCGCCGCCGAAATTCCCGCCATGGATGACGAAGTGGACCAACTTTACGAGCAAATTTACCGCGAGTTGATGACCTACATCGTGGTTGACCCGCGCAACATTGAACGCGCCAACTGGCTGTTGTGGGCGGCGCATAACCTGGAGCGCTTCGCCGACCGGGTGACGAACATTTGCGAGCGCACCGCCTTTGTCGCTACCGGCGAGTACAAGGAAGTCAACCCGGGTCGCCACGAGGACAATTAATTTTCTCGGCGTTTTAACAGCGTCCGGCAACCTGCCGGGCGCTGTTTTGTTTTCAGTATTAACCAGCTGACGTTACGCGATACACCGTAGCACGACATTTATGTCGTGCTGAAATTTGGCTGACGCCAATTTTTAGAGTCTATCCGAAAAACGGGGCAGGTGGAGC
>MNXJ01000087.1 GCA_001872455.1 Anaerolineae bacterium CG2_30_57_67
ATCAAACGGCTCTAAAATTTCAGTTTTCCGGTTTCTGCGGCGCAACCGCGACATATATATCGCGCCACTGGTTCTTGCTGCGTAACATCAGTTATTTAAGTTCGTTCAGCGCGCGGTAGATTTCCTGTAATTCGGCCTTGATGTTTTCGCGGTCGGCGTTGGATTGGTCGAGCATGGTGGTGAAGGCCGGGCGCTGTTCTTCGGGCAGGGTCGGAATGAGGCGCTCAATGCGTTGAATTTGGGTATTTTTGTGGCGCAGTTTGTGTTCCAGCCGTTCACGATAACCCTGATAAAAGTCGCGGGTGTTAAGCGGCGCGGGGGTCGTCGGTGCGTCTTGCGTCAGTGTTTCGGCAATCGTCAACAAGAATTCTTCGGTGTCAATCGGTTTTTCGATGAAACGCGCTGCGCCCAGGCTGAGCGCGAATTGGCGGTCTTCGGGGGTGACGTAGGTGGCCGAAAGAAAGATAACCGGAATGACGCGCGTGACCGGGTCAAGACGCAAATTTTGCACAAAGGCAAAGCCATCCATTTTAGGCATCAGGATGTCAGTGATAATCAGCGCGGGGTCTTCGCTGTGGGCCTTTTCCAGGCCTTCGATGCCGTTGTGGGCGCTGACGACCTGATAGCCCTTGAAACGCAGGGTGACTTCGAGCAGTTCCAGTACGTTGGGAACGTCTTCAACCACGAGAATGGGGCCTTGTCGAATCATCATGGCGTTATTTTACCTTACTTCCTGTTCACCCGTTCCAGATGCGGCGTCCCAACGCCGAAACGGTCAGTTCCACCGCCAGTTGGGCGGTGGCATTTTGGGTATCCAGAATGGGGTTGACTTCGACCATATCAAGGCCGATTAATCTGCCGGTTTCGGCGGTCATCTCGCAGATGAGATGCGCCTCGCGATAGGTCAGCCCACCGGTAACGGGGGTTCCTACGCCGGAAGCGTGGCGCGGGTCGAGGGCGTCCATGTCAAAGGAGAGATAAATGCCGTCCACGTCCTGTGAAATTTGCGCCAGGGCTTTTTCCATGGCGGCGACAATCCCGAAGCGGTCGAGTTGTTCCATGCCCTGTATCATCACCCCGGCGCGGCGCAGGTTGGCTTTTTCGCCCTCGTCCAAATCACGCGCGCCGATGACGGCCACACGGCGCGGGTTAAGCGCGGCAGTGCCGCCCGGCCACAGGTGAACCAGACGTTCGTCGCCCATGCCGCACAGAGCGGCCAGTGGCATTCCGTGGATGTTGCCGGAGGGCGTGGTTTCAGGGGTGTTGAAATCGGCGTGCGCGTCCACCCATAAAACGCCGATTTTGCGCCGACGGGCCGCACCAGCCACCGAGCCGATGGCGATGCTGTGGTCGCCGCCCATGACAACGGGAAAGTGCCCGGCGGCGATGGAGGTGGAAACCGCTCCGGCGGTACGCCGCGCCATCGGGACAATGCAATCAATATATTTTAGTTTTGGTTCGCTGATTTTGCACATTTCGGCAATCGCCACTTCGACGTTGCCCCTGTCCTCTACCTGATAGCCCATGGTTTCCAGCTCATCCTGCAGGTGGGCGTAGCGGATGGCGCTGGGTCCCATGTCTACACCGCGGCGGCCTGCGCCCAGGTCAATCGGAACACCAATAATGTCAATTTGCATACTTCTCCTAATTTTTAAGCGCCTCGCGCACGGCGGCGCAGCGTTCACAATCCGGGCGCTGACAGAGCAGCGCCAGCGGGTCTTTTTTGATGGTTTCGTAGACGCGGGTGATGAGCGCGCGCAGCGGAAACGTCTGTACCAGTGCGCCGCCAACTGTCAGTTTTTTGACGAAAGGTTCCATTTGCGTGGCAATGGTTTCAAATCCGGCAGAACAGCCGGGGAAGCCGGGGCAGACAATCGGGTTGCCATCTTCCATCAACGCCCAGCGGGTGAATTGTTTGCGCCCGGCCAGTTTTTCGGCCAGGTGAATGCTGGTATTGGCGGTATGGTCAACGCCCAAGAGCAGGCACCAGCCGTCGCTGTTTGCCAGCGCCATCAGCGGGGCAAGTGGGTCTTCCAGAGTTTGTGTGTCCAAAATTTTTTGGACGTTGACGCCGGTAAAAGAAAGAATCGGGTGCATGGAACGTTTGGACTCTGGCCGCTGGCGCAAGTGTTCGGCGACGGTGCCCATCATCACGTCGGCGGGCATTTCGGGGCGGAAGGGTTCGGCCAGGCGATTCCATTGCTGGGCGCGGGCGTAGTTGACTGCATTGTTGGCCGGGCCGGAGATGGGCGTGAAAAGGGTTTTGTAGGTGTGACTGGGCATCATCAACGACTCGATGTTGTAGAGCAGGGCGGTCACCAGCGAATCTGCGCCGCCCTCGATGTGTCCAAACGCGCGCAGAGAAGCGTGCGCGATGACCACTTTTTTCTGCAAGCCAAGTGGCTCAAGCGCCACAATCAGGTCGTTGAAGTTGAGCATGAAGGGTTATTTTCCCTGCCAGTTGGGTTTGCGCTTTTCAAGGAAGGCTTTCATGCCTTCCTTTTGGTCGGCAGTGGCGAAAAGCATGTAGAACAGGCGGCGCTCATCGGCCTGGCCTTCAGCCAGCGAACCGGCAAAGGATTGCAAGACAGCCTGTTTGGCAAATTGCGCGGCCAGGGGCGCGCGCGCGGCCACTTGTTCGGCCAGCGCCAGGGCTTCTTGCAGGTAGCGTTCTGGCGGAACAACCCGGTTGACCAGGCCAAAACGCTCAGCCTCTGCCGCTGAAAGCACGCGGTTGTTGAGGATGACTTCCATCGCCAGGGCTTTTCCAAGCGCGTGGGTAAGGCGCTGCGTGCCGCCCGCGCCGGGGATAACGCCGATGGTTACTTCTGGCAGGCCAAACTTGGCGCTTTCGGAGGCAACAATCATGTCGCAGGCCAGCGCCAATTCACAGCCGCCACCCAGGGCAAAGCCGCTCACCGCCGCAATCAGCGGTTTTTTGATGCGCGGCACCACGTCGAAGAGTTCGACAAAACCACCGGTCAGCATTTCGACCAGCGAGGCGTCGGCCATTTCTTTGATGTCGGCTCCGGCGGCGAAAGCGCGTTCGTTACCGGTCAGGAGAATGGCCCTGATGGCGGAATCAGCGTCGAAAGCCTGAAGCGCCCGCCCCAGTTCAGCCAGCAAGGCGTTGTTGAGAGCGTTGAGCGCCTGGGGACGGTTGAGCGTTATCAGCCCGACGCGACCGTGCACTTCGGTGAGAATCAGCGCGGCGCTCATGGCAGTTCCGTTTCGCCCATCAGTGCTTTCCAATGATTTTCCATTTCCACGCGCCGCGAAGAGGCGGCTGATTGGATTTCGCCAACCCAGCCTTGCCCGCGCTGGCTGAGCCTACCGCGCAACGAAGAGCCAGATTCGGGTGCGAGCAGCAAGGCAGTCGCCGCGCCAAATAGCCCGCCAACAAACGTGCCAATCAGAAAACCGAAAATTCGTTTCATATGTCACTCCTTCTTGAAAAAACGCCAGTGATAACGGAGTCGAAAGCCTCTCGACTTTCACGCAAAATCGGAAGATTTTGCGCTCTGCGTCCTGCGTAAGATTATAGGTCAGATTCATCCGGGATGGAAGGTGGCGTATAATTGGCTGGCGCGTATTGCTCTGCAAACGTGACTTTAACCTGCACGGGGGACAAAAATTTACCGGACTCTACCTTTTGGAGGGTACCATGAGTACAACCACGGTTTCTGCACCCGTTTCTGCCCGTAAAAAAATCACCACGCTCAGTTTTCAGCAAAAAAAAGAGCGCGGCGAGCCAATTACCATGCTCACCGCCTATGATTATCCCACCGCCCTGACGCTTGACCAGGCCGGGATTGATTCGATTCTGGTGGGCGATTCACTCGGCATGGTCGTGTTGGGCTACGAAAATACCCTGCCGGTGACGATGGAAGAGATGCTCCATCACTGCCGGGCGGTTGCGCGCGGCGCAAAAAGCGCCTTGTTGATCGGCGATATGCCGTTCATGTCGTACCAGGTTTCGGCAGAAGAAGCCACCCGCAACGCCGGGCGTTTTCTGCAACAGGGCGGCATGGATGCGGTCAAGCTGGAGGGCGGCCGCGAGCGCGCCGATGCAATTCACGCCATCGTCGCGGCGGGAATCCCCGTCATGGGGCATCTCGGCCTGACGCCGCAATCGGTGCATCAATTGGGCGGATTCCGCGCCCAGGGCAAAACCGCTCTGGCCGCGCAGCGTCTGCTGGAAGACGCCCAAGTTTTAGCGCAAGCCGGTTGCTTCAGCCTGGTGCTGGAGTCGGTTCCGGCGCAACTGGCAGCCTATATTTCACAGCGCATCAACATTCCCACCATCGGCATTGGCGCGGGCGCTGATTGTGACGGTCAGGTGCTGGTTACGCACGATTTGCTGGGGCTGTTCGAGCGTTTTACGCCAAAATTTGTCAAGCAATATGCCCATCTCAACGCCGAAATGCGCCGCGCTTTTGGAGAATACATGAGCGAGGTGCAGGCGCGCCAATTTCCCGGCGCAGAACACTCGCTAGAGATGAACGCAGCCGAATGGCACACTTTTCTGGGGGCGCAGGAATCCCAAAATGAAAAATAACGTTCTGATTGTCGGCTCCGGCGCGCTGGCGACGTTGTTTGCCGCCCGGCTGGCGCAGGCCGGAGTGACTGTGACAATGCTGGCAACCTGGGAAAATGGGCTGGCGGCGTTGAATACAAGCGGCGCGCGCCTGATTTTGCCCGATGGCCGCGAAATTTGTCAACCGGTGCACGCCGTCTCCACGCCGGAAGATTGCCGCGGCGCGAGGCTGGCGCTGGTGCTGGTGAAGGCCTGGCAAACCGGGCGCGCCGCGCGGCAGCTGGCCGCTTGCCTTGCCCCCGATGGTGTGGCGCTGACCCTGCAAAATGGCCTCGGCAACCGTGAGACTCTGATCGAATCGCTGGGCGCAGAACGGGTGGCGCTGGGAGTCACCACCAGCGGGGCAACGCTGCTTGGGCCGGGGCTGACGCGCTCCGGCGGCGAGGGCTTGCTCTCACTCGAAGCGCACTCCCGCCTGCAAGCGCTGGAAGTCCTTCTGCGCCGCGCCAATTTTCAGGTGGACATTCTGCCGGATGCCAAGACACTGGTTTGGGGAAAGTTGGTGATTAACACGGCCATCAATCCGCTCACGGCGTTGTTGGGCATCCCCAACGGAGAATTGCTCAAACGCCGCGGCGCGCGGGCGGTGATGGAAGCGCTGGCGCGCGAGACTGCGCAAGTGGCAGCGGCTTGCGGCGCGCATCTGCCCTTCGACGACCCGGTTCAGGCGGCGGAGGAAGTTGCCCAAAAAACTGCCGCCAATCGCTCCTCCATGTTTCAAGATGTATGCCGCGGCGCGCCAACCGAAATTGACGCCATTTGCGGGGCCGTGGTACGCGCCGCGCGCGAAAAAGGACTTGCCACCCCGGTCAACTGGGTGATGTGGCAGTTAATCAGCGTGCAAACAGAGTAGAATTATCCCGCGCCGCTACAAAATGAAATTTGTAGCGACTGGTATAAAAAGAGTCTACTCTCGGAGGTTTTGAATGCGAAAAACAATTTTCATCAGTATTTTTCTGGCGTTACTGTTAGCGCTGACGGCTGTGCCCGCTTCGGCGCAGGCAGTCATCAGCCTCGATTTTTTGCGGGTACAGTTATGGCCGGAATATGACCAGTCTGCCATGCTGGTCATTTATGACTTTCAAGTTCCAGCCAGCGCCAGTTTTCCTCAACCCATCAGCATCCGCTTGCCAAAAGATGCTGATTTACTGGCCGTTGCGCAACAGGTCAACCAAAATCTGGTCAACGTGGAGTATGCTCCGCTCACAAAAGACGGGGAATGGGCCACGCTGAGCTTTACCGCCAACCAAACCGGGGTCTACCACATTGAGTATTATGCGCCGCTCAACAAAAACGCCAGCGCGCGCGATTACACCTTCACCTGGCCGGGCGATTACGCCGTAACCAAGTTGGAGATCAGCCTGCAAGAACCAACCGGCGCAACGCAGATAAAAACTGACCCGACCTTGCCAGATGTCGCTCCTGCCGCTGACAATTTCATCTACCATCATGGCGTTTTTCACGCGGTGCCGGGCGGCAAGCCGTTTCAAATGAAAATCACCTACTCAAAGAGCGACGATACCCTCAGCGCCTCGGGAAGCGTTGTCCAAGCGGCGGGCGGCGACCTGGCCGGAAACGGTGTGGCCGGACAAAGCTCTTTCACTACCTTTTTACCGTGGATTTTGGGCGGGCTGGGGCTGATTTTGTTGGTAGGCGGCGGGGTGTGGTACTGGCTATCGGGCCGCGCCGAACCTAAATCGCCGCGCACCCGGCACCGCGCCGGCGCTGAAAGCGAGAGCGCAGAAGACGAACAGATCTATTGCGGCCAATGTGGCAAACGCGCCCAACCCGGCGATGTTTTCTGCCGCTCGTGCGGAACAAGAATTCGCAAAAACGAATAACATTTGTCAACCCATAAAAGGAGACCGAGAGTATGAACGAATTTGCGCTGGTGCTCATTTACTTCTTTTATGGGTTGGCCTTTTTTAGCATGGGCTTGCAAGTGGCGTTGGAAGGTGGAAAAACCACCGACCAACGCCTTCGTCATGCCTTGCGCCCGTTGGTGGCATTCGGCATCATTCACGGCGCAGGAATCCGAACGCCAACGCATTGCCCGCGACTTGCATGATGATATCGGTCAATCACTGACTGCCATTGGGTTGGGGTTACGCAGTTTGAAAAAACAACTGGGCGATGGCCCCACGGCCAGCATAGCCGGCGCACAAAAAAATTCTCCCCTCGCTGGAGGAGATTCTCAACCAATCGCTGGAAGGCCTGCAACACACCATTGCCGATTTGCGCCCCTCGCACCTCGACGACCTGGGTCTGCCTGCCGCTTTACGCTGGTACGCTAACCTGCTCCACGAGCGCGCTGGCATCCAATTCCGCGTGGATGTCACCGGTGCAGAGCATGAAATTACGCCATCGGTAAAAATCGCCCTCTTCCGGGTGGTGCAGGAAGCGCTCAACAACGTTCTCAAGCATGCCCAGGCTAAATATGTTAGCATCCAACTGGAGTTTGGCTTGAATGCAGTTTCTGTCAGTGTGCGCGATGACGGAAACGGCTTTGACCCACAAAACATCCGCCGCGAACATGGCCGCTTCTCGTTGGGATTAATTGGTATGGAAGAACGCGCCAACCTGCTGGGGGGTAAATTCTCTATTCAATCCTGGCCTGGGGGCGGCACACTGGTGGAAGTCCAGGTTCCCTACCAGCAAAAAGAAATGGAGCCTCAATGTGAAAATTCAACTTCTGCTGGTGGATGACCACGCCGTGGTCCGCTCTGGCTTGCGAATGCTGCTGCAAAGTGAGCCAGATGTGGAAATTTTAGGCGAGGCCAGCACTGCCGCTCAGGCAATCGCTCTGGCACAGTCGCTGCGCCCAACCATCATTTTGATGGATATTGGCCTGCCCGACCTTTCGGGCATTGCCGCTACGCGCGAAATCAAGAAAATTTGTCCTGAAACAGCCGTCCTGGCGCTGACCATTCACGAAGACGAAGAATACTTCTTTAAAATATTGGAAGCCGGAGCCAGCGGCTACGTCCCAAAACGCGCCGCTCCCGAAGAATTGCTGACCGCCATCCGCACCGTAGCGCGCGGCGAAGTCTATCTTTACCCGTCACTGGCAAAACTGCTTGTGCGCGACTTTCTCACCCAACCGCATACTGCCAGCGAAAATAGCGAAAATGACCTGACCGCCCGCGAGCAGGAAGTGCTGTTGCGCCTGGCCGAGGGCGATTCCAACGATAAGATTGCCAGCGCGCTGGTCATCAGCGTCAGCACCGTGGAGCGCCACCGCGAAAACATCATGCGCAAACTTAACCTGCACTCGCGCGCCGAATTGGTGCGCTATGCCATTCGCAAGGGCATCATTCAGGCCTGACGCCACGCTGCGCCGTCAGCTCTCCCGGATGTAAACCGTCTGGGAAAGTTTTCAATAGCCGCCAGTTGCAACTGGCGGCTATTTCTATGGGGGATTCACCCCATGTCATTAGTGGGACATTTCACAAATTACATGGGGCGCATACAGGTTTTTCACGTCCCAAAGATTGGGTTATCTCCGATGTGTTGGTGAATGGGTGCGCCGTTCTCAGACGCCCGCTCACGTTTTTTAGGAGGCCAAAATGAACGAGACACTCGCCCTGCTGGTTGGATTGCTGGCGCGAATTGGCCTGCCGCTGGTCATCATGGCCGTACTGATCATTTTCCTGCGCCGGCTGGATGAGCGCTGGCAACGAGAAGCGCCAACCGCTCTGGCGTTGTATCACCCGGAGCAGGGCAGCGGCTCTGTTGGGAGCAAAAAGGTTGTTCGCTCGAAACCATGAAGACCTGCCCGGCTCCACAGGGCAATGCTCCCTGCTGGCAAACGCACCGCTCCAGCGACGGCCATTTGCTCTCGGCTTGCCTGTCGTGTGGCGTTTTTCGCACCGCCCCAATTCCCGTTCAAATCACCCACTAAAAGGAAAATACCATGTATCTTCCCAATATTTTGGGGATGGAACAACACCGTCCCGAAGGCTTCCTCGAAAAACTGGTTGAGCCACTCAAACCTTCGGGACGTTTCCCCTGTTTTTTGAGAAGATACAAATTTTACTCGGCGCAGTGGCGCCCATCATCGTTTTGCTGACCTCAAAACTGCGCCGAAACCCAAACCTGCGGATGATTGCGCTGGCGTTGGTGGTTGGCGGCGTGGTGGCGTACCGCTGGGATACCAATCTCTCCGGCTTGCTGGTGTTGGTTTCGTATCAACCCGGTGCGCCAGCGATGGCTTACACCATGTACCGTCCCTCGCTGGTGGAATGGCTGGCCGGTCTGGGCGTCGTTGCCTACGGGCTGACGCTTTTCTCACTGGGCGCGCGTTACCTGAAAGTGGTAGACCATCGTCTGACGACGTAGGGGCGCAGCATTGCTATGCCCCTACGTCGTCAGCTGCAATTTGTTCCAATGAAACGAATGCCGGTGAACGGGCGACTCGCCCAACGCCAGAAGCGCTTGGCGATGTCGGGCAGTGCCGTAGCCCTTGTGACGGGCGAAGCCGTAGCCGGGATACTGCTCATCCAGCTGAATCATCACCGCGTCGCGGCTGGTTTTTGCCAGCACCGAAGCGGCGGCAATGCTGAGCGATTGGCTCTCGCCGCGCACCAGACGCGGGCCCGGAAAAGGGCAGTCCGGCCAGGGAATGTAGTCGAGCAGAAAATGCTCCGGGCGCAGCGGGCAGGCTTCCACGGCGCGGCAAAAAGCCAGCCGTGTGGCCGGCAAAATTCCCAGCGCGTCAATTTCTGCGGCGGAGGCTTCGCCCAGCGCCCAGGCGCGGACAACGGATTTAATCTTCAGCGCGGCGCGCTCACGCTGTCGCGGCGTCATCTGCTTCGAGTCGCGCACCCCGTCCAAGAGGAGACCAATCTGCAAATCAGCGGGTAAAATGACCATCGCCGCCATCACCGGGCCGGCCCAGGCGCCGCGTCCGGCTTCGTCCATGCCCCCAACCAGTTGAATGTTTTGCTGCCACAAGGCTTGCTCCAGCCCCCAACCGGGCGCTTCACGCATACACGCCCAGCCGTCCGTTGCGGCGAATCACCAACAGGTCGCGGAACATGCGCCAGGAATCGTGCAGAATGTTGATTTTGCTTTCAGGGTTGTAGTACCAGGGGATGGGAACTTCCAAAATGGGCAGGCCGCGCAGGCTGGCAATGTAAAGCAGTTCCACATCAAAAGACCAGCCCATCAGCGTTTGCGCGTGAAACAAGTCTTCGGCCACGTCGGCGCGAAACAGTTTGAAACCGCATTGTGTATCGTGCAACCCCGGCAAAACCAGGCTGCGAATGAAGGCGTTGAAGACGCGCCCGGTAAAATGGCGGTGCGCCGGTTCGTTGTAACGTACTGCGCCGGGCGCTTCACGCGAGGCGATGGCAATGGGAACATCCACCGCTGGAGGCAGAAAGCGCGTAATTTGCTCAACCGGCATCGAAAAATCGGCGTCGGCAAAAAAGCGGTAACGCCCCTGCGCGGCCAACATGCCCGCCTGTACGGCGCGTCCTTTGCCGGGCTGTTCGTTATGAAGAACGCGAAAAGTGGGTTGGTGAGCGGCAAAAGTTTGCGCCACGCGCAACGTTTGGTCAGCGCTGCCATTTTCAACGATAATAACTTCGGCGGGGTGCGACAAATGCTCAAGAAAATTGGCTACCTGTTGAAGACTTTGCGGAAGGCGGCTTTCCTCGTTGTGAGCAGGAATGACAATGCTGAGGAAGGGTTCAGACATGAAGTTTAGCGGGTGTAGAAGATAATGAAGGTGATGACGCCCGCCACCAGACAAAATTCGGCCAGGCCAAAACCAATCAACAACGCCCATTGCGCGGTGGACAAGCCGTTATTTCCTTGGGGAGATACTGCCGGCGCGGTAGAGGCTGGCAGGCTGGGGGCTTCTTCGAGCGGCGCTTCTGCCTCGTCTTTGAAATCGAACTCCAGCGAGTCAGTATTGTCTGAAGCGGCAGAGAATTCCGGCTGGGCAGTTGATTCGGCGGCGGGTTGCGCGGCGGCGCTGGCCGCCTGCTTGATTCCGCGTCCGGTAAGAATAACCTGGGCGACTGCGGCAATCGTTTCTGGGCTGAGAGTGGAGCGCCCCTGCGATAGTGATGCGGCGAAGCGTTCCAGCGCATCGCTCATCACAATCCGTACAATCGGGCGCACCGACTCAACGTGGGTAACGGGATTGGCCGTCACCAAGATTGCTTCCGTGCTGACCATGCCCTGCAAGCCGGCATGTTCCAAAAAAACTTGCAGAGCTTTGCCCATCCGTTGTGTGCGCGTCAGTTGATTGGTGCGCTCGCGCACAAATTTACCCGAGGAGATGGTGCCCCATTCACCTTCGCGCGCGCGGTAAATGCCACGCTCATGCAAAACATTGATGAGAAAAACACCCGGCGATCCAATCAACACCAACGCGGCCATTTCAATATCGGTACCGCCCAACGTGATATTGCGTAGAAGAATGAAGTTTTGCGGCAAAATCCTTTCGAGAACAGGGATGACTTTATCTTGCGCTTGCAGGCGTGGGTACCAGTTGAAGCCATACTTGATTGACCCTTGAACACGGTCAACCAATGAGATTTCGCCAGTTTCTGTGCGGAATGGGGTTTTGTCTATAATTTTCACGGCTATCTCCTAACCCGGTGGGCTTTCCAGATTTAAGACACAACTCTATTTTAAGCCATTTTTGCCAATTGGCGGGCAGGCAAAACAACAGAATGCCATTTCAGACCGGACGGGTATAATTGGGCGCTATGCGACAAATTTTCATTGTGGTCCTTCTTTTTCTGCTGACTGCCTGTCAGCCGCTGGCAACGATTGCCCCAACGCCGCTTCCGCCGACCGAGACGCCCCTGCTCCCCACGCCCACACCCACACCCATCCCTGCGGCGGCAGTCATCAACGGTGAAAGATTGACGCTGGACGAATTCAACGCTGAATTGACGCGTTACCAACAGGCGCAAACTGCGCTCGGCCAGACCATTGACGAACAAAGCGCTACCAGCGCCGTTCTCGACGAATTGATTGCAGAAACGCTCCTGGCGCAGGGCGCGCACGAGGCTGGTTTTCGCCTGGAGGATGCCGCGCTACAAACTCGCCGCGACCAATTGGCGGCCAAAATGGGCGGGGAACAAGCCTTGCTCGACTGGCAAAAATCTCAGGGTTACACCGAGGAATCTTTTCGGCTGGCGCTCCGGCGCAATGCTGAAGCCGCCTGGATGCGTGACAAAATTGCAACCGAAATCCCCCAAAAGACAGAACAAGCGCATGTGCGCCAAATTTTGACCTATAATGCAACTGATGCGCAAGAAGTCAGCGACCAATTAGCCGCTGGCGCAAACTTCAATGACCTGGCCGCCATTTACGACCCGCTAACGCAAGGCGATATCGGCTGGTTTCCACGCAACTATCTGCTCGCGCCTGAGGTCGAAACTGCCGCCTTTGCGTTGGAAGTGGGCGTAGTCAGCCCGGTCATCCAAAGCGCCATTGGTTACCACGTCATCACGGTACTGGAACGCCAGCCCGACCGACTGCTCGCCCCCGATGCGCTGCTGACGTTACAATCTCGCGCCGTCAGCGACTGGCTGACAAACCGCCGCCAAAATAGCCAGATTATTCTGGCGCCCTAACAGGAGAATGACTGCAATGCCTGTAAAACCGACAAGAAACAAGCGAAAGCAACAAAATAGCGGGCTGTTCAACGCCCTGACCCTGTTTGCGCTGATGTTTACCGTCTTTCTGTGCGGCATCTATACGCTCATCTTCGTCAACCCACAAATCAGCATCAACCCATTTCCGCCGGCGCTTCCCACCCTGACGCCAACGCTGCAACGTACTTTCGAGCCAACCTGGACGCCAAAACCCGTTACGCCCACCTTCACTGCTTCGCCAATGCCGCCCACTTTTACCCTTGAGCCAAGCAACACCCCGTATGTGTTGGGCGCAACCATCGAAGCGACTACGCCCGCGCAAACGCTCCTGCCTATCAATACCCTGCGCCCAGCCAATAGCACTTATACTGCCAGTGTAGAGTATTTTGAAAGCACCACACTCAAGCCCAACTCTTCCTGCGGTGATTTGATTGTAGCCGGACGCGTTCTCGATACGCAGAATCAGCACAAACAAGGTTACATCATTCACCTGGGTGGATATATTCCTGGAAAATCCTTCAACCCGCCCATCGTCACCCTCACCGGTAGTTCCACCGATTATGGCCCCAGCGGCTTTGAGTTTATTTTTGGTGTTCCGCCAGTGGCTTCCAACCACACTTTATGGATACAGCTTTTTGACCAGCAAGGCGCACCCATTTCGGAGCAAATTTTTCTAAGCACCTTCAATGAGTGCAAGAAGAATTTGATTTTGGTGGGCTTCAAACAATAGCCTGTCCCACGTCACATAACATTTTCAGCGGACACGCCGGGCAATTCGGCTTGCGGGCGTGGCAGATTTCACGTCCCAGCCGAATCAAGTTCAGGTGCGCGGCGTAATATGTCTTCGGCGGAAGGAGACTCTCCAGATGCGGATGCGCCGCTTCCACGCTCATTTCCGCCGGACGCAGACCAATCCGCCCGGTGACGCGGTAGACGTGCGTATCCACCGGCAGCGCCGGTATTCCCAGCGAAAAACACAATACAATCGCCGCTGTTTTTGGCCCGACCCCGTTGAACTTCATCAACCAGGCGCGGGCTTCCTCCAGCGGCATTTGTTTTAAGAAAGATAGATCGAAATTTTCGCGCTCGGCAGAGATTTGCTGTAAAACCTTCTGTAGCCGCGGCCCTTTTTGGTTGGCTAATCCCGCCAGCCGAATGCTTGCCACCACTTCGGCAGTGGGCGCGTCGCGGACGGCTTCCCAGCTGGGAAAGCGCCGCCGCAACGCATCAAACGCCCTGTCCCGATTCACGTCGTTGGTATTCTGCGAGAGAATTGTGGAAATAAGTTCGTCCACCGCCGGAAGCGGGTTGCGCCAAAGCGGTTCGCCATAAAATTGAAGCAGGGCCGTGTGAACCGCCAGCGCTTTTTCTTTCAGCATCTTGTCTTATGCTTTCTGTAACTTAACCGCTGGGCGGCTGAAGCCCACCTGCAATTTGCGGAAGTTGTACAGATTTACGCCAGGGCCATAGCTGCTCATCTCGGCCAGTTGCGCTGCGTTGAGCGCGCCCAGCGCCTGCAAAATTGCCAGCCCGACGCCATGCCGCGCCCGCGCCAGCGAATCGCCATCGCTGATTTTGATGGCAATCCCGATTCCGGGCGAATCCGCGCCGAGCGCGCCGGGGAGCAGGCCAATGCCCTGATAGCCCTCCGCGCCGCCCTTGACGACAATCCGCCCCCGGCCAACTTCCATTAACCGGGTATCAAAGCGTTCCGGGCCGCCGACCATATCGGGGTGATGAGTCATGGCGCTTGTAATCGTTCGGCAAGCCTGCGTCCGCGCAGCGCTCAGCCCAAACGGGTCGCACAGACGCGCATAGCCCAACGCCGCGTTGTAGAGCGGGTCGGCGAAATTAGGCGCGGAGCAGCCGTCAATGCCCAGTTCCACCTCTTTTTGGGGCAGATCGCACATTTCAGCAAAGGTCTGCAAAATGCTGACCTGAACGGGGTGGTCAAGGTCGAGGTAATTTTCAATTGGCAACCCGCGCAGTTTGGCGTGCGCCAACATGCCGGTATGTTTGCCGGAGCAATTGTGGCGGTATGGCGTGGGCAACTCGCCGCGCGCCTTCATGGCGTCAGCGGTGGCTTCGTGGTATGGATAGTGAAAACCGCACTTCAGGTCATCTACCGTCACGCCAATTTTGGCTTGCATGGTTTTCACGGCGGCAACGTGCTCATCGGTGCCAGAGTGTGAAGCGCAAATGAGCGCAATTTCGCGCGCTGTCAGGCCAAATTTTTCATGGCCGCCGCGCTCAATAAACGGCAGGGCCTGAAACGGTTTGGCGGTGGAACGCAAAAAGGTGACAGTTTGCGGGTCGCCCAGCCAGGCCAACAGGCGGCCATGCGAATCAACAATCGCGGCGGCGCCATAATGTACCGATTCGACAATTTTGCCGCGGATTAATTCAAAGACGGGTTCAAAATGTTCAGTCACAATGGCCTCTACTCTTCTTCAATTTCCGGCAAGGCGGTTGGGTGATAGCGTCGATAGTAATACTGGCGCAATCCATGCCGCAGACGCTGCGTGTATTGTTTGAGATGGTCTGCTGCCGGGTTGAATTCGGCCAGGAACGCCGGAATCATGGCTTCAAGCGTCTCTAGCGTGGATGGTTTTTGCCCAAGCGTTTCCACTTTGCTGTGGATTTGATTTAGAAAAACTTGCTGCATCTGCGCCGCTGCCAGCGGAACAATGCCGCCGCGCCCGCTGACGAGGGTGTAGCCGGCATACGTCGGAGAAAGTAAAATTGCCAGCGAGTCCAGCCAATCAGACAAGTTGGCGTTGGCAAGGAAGGGCGGCTGATTCTTGACCACCAGATCGCCGACAAAGACGATTTTTTGCTCCGGAAAGACAGCCCAGCAGGCGCCAGCGGCCGGGCCGGGGTGGTGTTCCAGCACCAGCGGCATGTGACTCCACTGAATGGACATGCGCTCGGTAAAGGTGATTTCGGGCAGCGCCCAGCGAATTCCGCCCAGCCCGGTCACGGATTCCCAATCGGCGCCAGTTTCTTCGTTTTGCGCCTTGAGCGTGTTGGGACGGTTGCGAAAGGCTTGCGCGGTCTTTTCATGAGCGATGACGGTGCAATCCATGGCGCGCACGCCCAGTGTTCGGTCGGGATGTGAGTCCAAATTGACCAGCAAGCGCTCCACACCACTATTCAGCCCCAAAAGTGTCGCCCGCCATGAGCGCCCATCTTCCGGCGCGGGCGGCGCATCAATTTGAATCAGGCCGTGCGGTACAGCAACCGCTCCCAGCGTCACACCGGGGTATTGGTCTTCAATGTAAAGATGACTGGAAATCGTCTGCATAGTTTCCTCATGAAATTGGTAGGATAAAAACGAAACGTGAACCTTGGCCGGGCGCTGGTTCGACCCATATTGTGCCGCCATGTTCCTGCACGGCCAGTTTGCAAAACGCCAATCCGACGCCCAGACCGCCGGGGCCATTTCTGTTCTTCAGGCGGGTAAATTTATCAAACACGCGCTCCCGGTCGCCTTCAAAAATGCCAGGGCCGTTATCTTGCACCCAAAAACGGATAAAAGCCCCATTACGGCTTGCGCCAACTTCTACCTGTCCATCCACAGGAGTGTATTTGATGGCGTTCTCGGTTAGATTAATCAGCACCCGCCGAATCATATCCGCATCCACCGCCACCGGGGGCAGGTTGGGTTCAAAATTTTGGCGTAACGTCTGGCTGCGTCCATCAGCGCCAGGGCGCACGGCCAGGAAGGTGTCATTGAGCAGAGTCTCCACCGATGTAAGGGTTCGCTCGCCAACCGGATGATTTTGCTCCAGCCGGTTGATATCCAAAAGGCTGCTGACCAGGCGTTGGATGCGGTCGATCGAATGGTGGGCAATGCGGAAAATGGTCTCCGCGTTGCCGCGTTCTTCGGGGGCGATGTAAACCTGCAGCATTTCCACGCTGGAAAGGATATTGCCAAGCGGGGAACGCAGGTCGTGGTAAATCATGGCGGCCAGGTCTTCGCGCAGGGCATCCAGGTCTTTACGCTCGGTGATGTCGCGCAAAATCCACTGAATGCCTTCGGAGTCGTCAAAAAGCACGTTGCGGGCATAAACCTGCACCGGACGTTTGTCTTTCTGCCGATTAAACAGGATGGATTCGTACGATGTAGCGGCAGAGACGATTTTCTCAAACTGCCGCCCAGTTTTCTCAAAATTAACATCGTGGATTTGCTCGATAAGAAATTCGCGCAATTCTGCGGCGCTATAACCCGAAAAAGTAACGGCCTGATGGTTGGCTTCTTGAATGCGGCCCTGCCGGTCGGTGATGATGATTGCGTCCATGCTGTCTTCAAACAAGTCGTGATAGCGGCGGCGGGTGGCGTCTAGCTGTTCAAAGAGTTGCGCGTTTTGGATGACGGTTCCGGCTAGGCTCCCCAGCCCGGTTAGTACCAAAAGCGCGTCGGGGTCGAAGAGTTTATTGGCCGGGTTGAAGGCTTCCAGTGCGCCAATCACCTTGCCCTGGGCGTGAATCGGCGCGCAGGCCAACGCGCGCACCCGCCCAATCGCCTGCTCGGCCTGCGAAAGGAGCGTATCATCGCCCACTTGTGGCACAATCACAGCGCGGCCATCGTGCAGCACTCGTCCGGCAATACCGCTGGTGGCTTTCATGCGCAAATTACGAATATGCGCTGCACCTTGCCCAATGGCGGCGCGAAAGGTTAATTCACCGGCCGTATCCAGCAGACACAATGCAACCGTCTCCACCTGTAGCGCCTGTTGCGTCTGGTTGAGAATGTGCTCAAAGGCTTGCGCCACCTGCAGGGATGTGTTCATACTGGCCGCGCTTTCGGCCAGAGCCGTCATCACCCGCGCCTGACGTCGGCTTTCGGCATATAAACGGGCGCTGAGCACGGTCATGCCCGCCTGGTCAGCAATTGCCTGCATCAGTTCGAGATGTTCGGCGCTGTACGCGTTGGGAGTTGGGTGAACCAGCGTCAGTACGCCGACTAGTTTTTCGCGCGCCAGCAGCGGCACGCAAATGGCCGATTTCGCCCCGGAACCTTCCTGCAAATCGTCTTCACGGCGCAGCCAGCGCGAATCTTTACTGGTATCTGCCACCAGCGCGGCCTGCAAATTGCGCACCACCCATCCGGCCAGGCCGCGTTCAACAGTATCTTTTAATTGAATGGTGTTTGACTCGCGCACCTGATTGCCATAGACAATGGCCGAATCGATCGCTTTGCCGCCATCGTCCATCACCACGATGCTGCCGCGCTCGCCGCCAACATTATGGATAGCCGAAAATAAGACGCGCTGAAGCACCAACTTCAGGTCAATGGCGCTGGCAAATTCACGGCTAACTTTGTAGAGTAATTCAACAACGGAACGCTGATCGGTTGACATACCTGCCTCACGATTTCCGCGCCCCTATCTGTGAGAAAATTGCGTCTGATGCGCTCTTTTGACAAGCGGAAATCTTTTGCCAGTATAGCACAATTGACTTTTTCGCTCAGTTTTCACGCCCGGGCTGGGTTAGAATAGTAGCATCTTGTTTTTTGCCGTTTTTTGCATGGAGCAGCCATGAGCCTCGACCTTACCCGCATTCAAGCCCTGTGTTTTGATGTTGATGGAACCCTGAGCGATACCGACGACCAGTTTGTGCAAAAAGTGGAGCCGCTTTTCCGCCCCTTGCGCGCCTGGCTGCCAGAAAGAGACTCTGCCCGCGCTGCGCGGCGTTTCATCATGTGGGCAGAGGCCCCCGGCAACGCCCTGATTGGCTTCCCTGACACGCTGGAAATTGACGAATCACTCTACCGGCTTTCTGAATGGTTCGTGCGCCGCCGCCCGCGCCCGCTTAAACATTTTCTGCTCATCCCGGGCGTTAAAGAAATGCTGGAAAAAATCAAAAGGCGCTACCCGCTGGCCGTCGTCAGCGCGCGCGATGAATATTCCACCCGCGCCTTTCTCGACCAATTTGAGTTGACCCCGTTTTTTAGCGTCATCGTCACGGCCATCACCGCCGCGCATACCAAACCCTACCCCGACCCTATTTTTTACGCCGCGCAAAAAATGGGCGTCGCCCCGGCAGCCTGCCTGATGATTGGCGACACACCGGTAGATATTCGCGCCGGAAAAGCCGCCGGAGCGCAAACCGTCGGCGTATTATGCGGCTTCGGCGAAAAAAACGAACTGCGCCGCATGGGAGCAACCACTCTGCTGACCAGCACCGCCGATTTGTCAGAATTGCTTCACCTGTGAAATTTCTCGTGCAAGACCTCGGACAAATGGAATATCGCGCTGCTTGGCAGCTGCAAAACGACCTGGCGCAACAAATTGCGCTTGGGTTGCGTCCTGCCACATTACTGCTGGTCGAACACCCGCATACCTACACCTTTGGCCGTCGCGGTCAGGCCGCCAACCTGCTGTGGGACGAGGCCGAACTCGCGCGGCGCGGCATTTCCGTTCATTGGGTAGACCGTGGCGGTGATGTCACCTATCACGGCCCCGGACAACTGGTTGGCTACCCGCTGCTCCAACTCGACTCTTCGCACATGGAAGACGCCACACCGCGCGCCGATTACGTTGGCTATCTGCGAAACCTGGAAAAAATGCTGATTGTGACGCTGGCGCAGCTGGGATTGGCCGCCGGACAACTGACCGGTCACACCGGAGTTTGGATTCAGCCGGAAATTGCCAGCCGTTGCCCGCGCTGTGCCCCAGCCGACAGGGGCAAACCGGCCAAAATCGCCGCCATCGGCGTTAAAGTAGACGCGCGCGGCGTTACCCGGCACGGTTTTGCGCTCAACGTTGCCCCGCAAATGGAGTATTTTCAAGGCATTATTCCGTGCGGGCTGAGCGACTACCCGGTCATCAGCCTGGCCGATTTGCTGGAAACTCCGCCAGATATGGAAACTGTTAAAAGCGCGGTCGTGGCCGCTTTCAGCGAAATATTCGCCCCAGATGTTTAGATGTCTTTGAACAGGTAACGCAGTAACTGGTGATTACCCACAACACAAGTTGCCAAATCGTCTCTGCAGTCAAAAGTGGCATAAATGCCGCCTGCGTACTGCGACATTTATGCCGCTTTGCAAGGCAAAACAAAGATGTGGGGTGTCACCAGGGGAAAGTCCTGGTGGTGTGCGCGCAAACCATGTCAGAAAGAGAGTCGAAAGTCTCCCGACTTTCGAGCAAAATCAGGCCCTTTGCAGGGCGCTTCGCGAAGATTTTGCACTCCGCCCATTCCGCGCTGACAACCTTCGCGTGCAGATAGGAAAAGCGTTTGACATTTCCCGTCAAAATCATTACACTACATATCACAATTGCTTTTCTTATTCATTTTTGGAGGAGAAATGGCTCAATTTCAACTGGTGATGCACTCCGGCCCAACCCCCGGTAAGACCTTTCCGCTCGAAGGCGACGTCTTGACAATTGGCCGCGAAGCATCCAATCCAATTGCCATCAACGATGCGGAGGTTTCGCGCAAACACACCCAGTTTGTTTTTCAGGGTGGAAAATACATCGTCACCGACTTGGGGTCAACCAACGGTACTTTTGTCAATGGAACCCGGCTGACAGGCCAGCAAGTGCTTCAGCCCGGCGATATCATCTCACTCGGCGAACAAATCAACCTGCTTTATGAGGCAGTGCAAGTCATTGATCCAAACGCCACCATCATTTCGTCCTCTTCCGCCCGCGTAATGCCTGCTCCTGCCGCACCAGCGCCCGTAGTGCGGCCAGCAGCGCAACCCGTCTACGCCGGGCAAATTCCCGCCAGTCCGCAGCCTGCCTACACACCCGTCCCGTCCGCAAAAAAAGGCGGCTTGCCCATCCCAGCCATCCTCGCGGGTGTGGTGTTGTTGTGCGCTGTTTGCGCTTGCGCCGCATTCTTGTGGTATGTGGATAGCAGCGGCGCGTGGTGCAATTTCTTTCCCTTCCTGTTCGGCTCATCCTGCGGATAGTTTTCAGTCAGACACACCCTTGGAGCGGGAGGAAACTCCCGCTCCAAGTTTTTTAGCGCACTTATCCAGACATGTAAAATCGTTGCGTTTTGGGTGAATGTTGTCATTCAAGAGCGGGATGGGCTATAATCCCTCCCATCTATTTTTTTTCTCATTCCTTTTTGTTAAGCCTTTTTGGTGGTTATGGAAACAAAGCACATTGATGGGTCTGTTGGCATAGAAAAACGCACTACCACCGGACAGCTCGCTTCTGGAACCAATCTTGGCAATCGCTATGTGGTTCAAGAAGTGATTGGTGTGGGTGGTATGGGGTCAGTTTATCGCGCCCGCGATTTGCACTTTCCCAATGTCGTCAAACTGGTGGCGGTCAAAGAGATGATTAACCAGGCGCCTGACCCGTTGGTCCGGCAGACGATTGTGCAAAACTTTGAGCGCGAGGCCAATATTTTGGCAACACTCAGCCACCCGTCCATTCCCCGCATTTACGATTACTTCACCCTTGAAAACCGCTCCTATCTGGTCCTGGAGTTTATCAACGGCAAAGATTTGGAAACGGTTCTGGCGCAAAGCGAAGGCTTTTTGCCGGAAGAACAGGTGCTTGCCTGGGGAATTGAACTGTGCGACGTGATTGCCTTCTTGCACGGCCACAAGCCTGATCCGATTATTTTCCGTGATATGAAGCCATCCAATGTGATGATTAACCAGCACAATCACATTATTTTGGTAGATTTTGGCATCGCCAAATCTTTTCAGGTCGGTCAAAAAGGCACGATGATTGGCACGGAAGGCTATTCACCGCCGGAGCAATATCGCGGCGAAGCCAACACACAAGCAGATATTTACGCCCTTGGTGCAACCATGCATCACCTGCTCACCCGCCGCGACCCGCGCCTGGAAGCGCCGTTCTCGTTTGCTGAGCGCCCGGTGCGCAAAATCAATCCTAACGTAAGCATTGAAATTGAGGCAGTCATCAATACCGCATTGCAATACAATGCGTCAGATCGTTTCAAACGTATTGAAGACTTTAAAAGCGCTTTGATGAGCGCCGGAAAAAAAACGGGCATGCTCCAGCATGTTGCCCCAGTTGCGCCTGTTATTCAGGCTGGCGGCATCAAACCCATCTGGACATTTCAGTGCGAAGATGAAATTCGCGGCAGTTCGATGGTGTATAACGGCGCTGTTTACACCGGTTGCTACGACAATAACCTCTACGCTCTCAACGCCGCCACTGGTGAATTTATTTGGAAGTATGCTGCCGAGGGTGGCATCGTCAGCCGTCCTGCCGCGTATGAAGATATCGTCTATTTTGGCTCTGAAGACCATCGTGTTCATGCCGTCAGCGCCCGTTCTGGCAAGGTGGCGTGGATGTATTACACCGATGATCGGGTGCGTTCCTCGCCGCGCGTTGCCGAAGGCCACTTGTTCATCGGCTCGGACGACAAATTTTTACACGCCATCAACCTGACAACCGGTCGCCGCGCCTGGACATTTGACACCGGTGCAGAAATTCGCGGTACCCCGTTTGTCATTAACGACCTGGTTTTTTTTGGCAATGAAGCGGGTGATTTTTTTGCGCTTAATTTTCACGGGCAAATCAAATGGCGCTATAAAGCCAAGCGCAACATCACTTCATCGCCCTGGGTGCAGGATAACGTCGCCTATTTCAACTCCATGGACGGCTACATGTACGCGCTGGATGCCCGCACCGGCTTTTTACTGTGGCGTTTTCGAATGGACAAACCATCCATTGTTTCGCCCATTGTGAATGATGGTATTATTTTTACCGGCTCAGCGGATGGTTATATTTATGCGGTGGAAGCCAAAAGCGCCAAAGAAATTTGGCGCTACAAAACCGAACATCAGGTTAACGGTTCCCCTGTTATTTACCGCGATGCGCTGTACTGCGGCTCGGTAGATGGCAATCTGTATTGCCTGGAATATCGCACAGGCCGCCTGCGCTGGAAATTTGCCACAAAAGGCCCCATCACTGCCGCGCCGCTGGCTTATGACGATATTATTTATGTTGGCTCGCATGATCACTACATCTACGCATTGTTGGCCTAAAATTTGCTCAAGGAGTTGGCGCTGTGCTTAAATTTTTTGATAAACTTCGCAGTCTTTTCAACAAAAAAGAACCGGAAAAACCCGCGCTGGACAACATCGTCACTGCGCCGCTTTCAGACGCGCAGTTGCAGTCCATCAAAGCGCTCAGCGCCCATCGCTATGAGCCAATGCAACTGATTGCGACCAGCGCTCAATCCGTTGGGCGTCAGCGCGAATTGAACGAAGACAGCCTGTTTTGCCTTTCGACCACCATTGCCGGAAACACCAGCAACCCGCCTTTTGGTCTGTACATCATTGCGGATGGAATGGGCGGCCACCAATACGGCGAAATCGCCAGCAACACCGCCATTCGAGTCATTGCTGGCTATGTGCTCAAGAAGTTTCACGATTCGCTTTTCAGCCTGACAGGGACACCGGTGGAAGAGTCGTTACAAGAGATTCTCCAAGCCGCCACATCTGAAGCGCAAAAAGCGGTCTTACACGAAGCGCCTGGAAGCGGGACTACCGTTACCGCCGCGCTGATTGTTGGGCAACAGCTGACTATCGCCCACGTTGGCGATAGCCGCGCCTACCTGATTTACAACGACCAGCGCATGGAAGCCATCACCCGCGACCACTCACTGGTGCGCCGCCTGGAAGAGTTGGGGCAAATCACTGCCGCTGAGGCGGCGGTACATCCCCAAAGAAACGTGCTTTACCGCGCATTGGGACAGGGAGAAACGCTCGAATCTGACATCACCACCACGCCTTTCCCGGTAGGCGGCTATCTTTTGATTTGTACCGACGGGCTATGGGGTGTTGTTTCCGATAACGAATTGCGCCGTATCCTCAACGAAGGGCCAACCATGCAGCGCGCCTGTCAAAATATGATCGCCGCCGCCAATGCCGCCGGCGGGCCAGACAATATCAGTGCAGTGCTTGTGCAATTGCTGGGATAAATAAATGAAAAATATGGCTTCAGGGCCAAATTTTTACTCCATTCTGGGGCTCCCGCGTTCCGCTACGCAGGAGGAAATACGCCACGCCTACCTGCAATCTGCCAAGAAACTTCATCCTGACACCAACGTCGCTGCCGGGGAAACGGAAATTTTTCTGGATGTGCAACAGGCCTATCAGGTGCTGTCAGATCCACAGCGGCGCGCATCGTACGATGCCACGCTCCCGCCAGAAGTTGAAGAAAAAATTGACAGCCCGGTCAATGCCTCCGTTCTCATCAGCCGCAAACAAATTCCCAGCGGTGGCGAGACCCAACTGCTCTACATCCTGCTGGAATTTTCGCAGGCCAATGCAGAAGAGGATAATGGCACACCTCCTTTGAATATTTGTTTGGCGCTGGATACGTCCACGTCAATGAAGGGTGTCAATCTGGATGTGGTTAAAGCCACAGCGGCGCAATTATTGCGTCGGATGCGTCCGCAGGACATTTTTTCTGTTATCAGTTTTAATGACCGCGCCGAAGTGATTGTGGTCGCCAGCCGTCAACTCAATCTGCACCGCGCTGAAAATAAAGTGCAAATGTTGCTGGCTTCGGGTGGCACCGAAATTTTGCGCGGTCTGGAATCTGCGTTGGATGAAGTTCGCCGCTATTCTGGCAAGGGAATGGTCAATCACGTTATTCTGTTGACGGATGGCCGTACGTATGGCGATGAACAGGCCTGCTACAATCTGGCGCAGCAGGCCGCTCAAGATGGAATTGGCATCAGCGGGCTGGGGATTGGCAGTAACTGGAATGATGTCTTTCTCGACCAACTAGCCACGCTGACCGGTGGCAATTCCATGTACGTCTCACATCCGCAAGATATTGAGCGCCTGCTAAACGAGAAATTTAGCCATTTATCACATTCTTTTGCAGAAAACGTTCTTCTACATTTGGAAGAAACCCCCAAGGCTCAAATTAATTACGCTTTCCGCCTGCAACCTGAGGTTGGGCCACTGGCTATTGGCGCAGAAATGCAAGTAGGCCCCATTTTGCATAATACGCCGCTTTCCGTTATTCTGGAAATGCAGATTTTTGGCGCAAAATCGGACGGCGAGGTATTAGACCTTTTGCGCGGCAGGGTGGAAATCATCTCGGCCTTGCTTCCTCCCCCGGTTCCAGAAATTACACTTAAGGTGGTTATCAGCGCCCAGCGCGACACACACACCGAAACGCCGCCACAATCGTTGGTACAGGCGCTTTCCAAATTGACGCTCTATCGCATTCAGGAAAAAGCACGCGCGGCGGTAAAACAAGGCGAGTATGCCAAAGCCGCACAAAATTTACAACGCCTGGCAACGCATTTGCTTGGGCAGGGAGAACAAGCCTTGGCGCATACTATTTTGCTCGAAGTGGAAAACATCGAGAAAAATCAATCTTTCACCGAGTCCGGTGAAAAACAAATCAAGTACGGTACGAGAGCCTTGCTCCTGCCGTCAGGAGGTCGCAAATGATCATCTGCCCCAGTTGTAAACATGAAGAACCCTCTGGGGCGATTTTCTGCAGCGAATGTGGTATGCAAATCGTTGAATTTGAGTCGAAACAGACGCAGCAAATCACTGGTGACCAGAGCGACCTCGGTACAGATCCAATCGAAAGTGCCCCTCAACAGATTGGAAGCGACTGGATTACCCTGCATTTACTTGATAGCGGGCAAATGTTGCCGATTAGTGATCGCACTGAATTTACCTTGGGACGTATCAGCGACAATCAACCCATTATGCCTGATGTTGACCTGACGCCATATCGGGCCTATGACCACGGTATTTCTCGTTTGCATGCTGTTATCAAAAGTATCAACGGAAAAGCCATCGTCATGGACCTTGGCTCGTCCAACGGAACCTACCTAAACGGGACCCGCCTGATGCCTAACATCGAGACCCCTCTGCGGCATGGCGATGTGATTGCTCTGGGAAAGCTAAAGATGCAAGTCATTTTATCGGCCTAAGGAGCAAATTCATGCCATCCGTATTAATTCATATCGCCAACGAAGACCCAGTATTGGGTGAAATTGAGCAGCTTCCCGCCGCCAATGACACTATCATTCTGGTAAAAAACCCCCGGCGGCGTGACGGTAAAGACCTGATTTACTTGCTTGCCAATGTCACCCAGGTTATTTGGCCGATGACGCGTGTTAGTTTCATCGAACTGCTTCCCGGAGATGACGAAGAAGAATTGGTCTCCTTCATCCGCGAGTAAAACCCATGCCTGAAGAATCTGAGCATAGAAAAATCCTTGTTGTAGACGATGAAGAGCGCATGGTGCGCTTTATTCGCATGAATCTGGAGCATGATGGCTTCCTGGTCGGCGAAGCCTTCAACGGCAAGCAAGCCGTGCAAAAACTGCGCGACATGACTCCCGACCTGATTCTGTTGGACGTAATGATGCCTGACATGAACGGCTTTGATGTTTTGGAAATTGTGCGAGAAATCAGTAATGTGCCCGTTATCATGCTGACCGCCAAGGGCGAAGAAGACGATCGCGTGCGCGGCCTGGAGCTGGGCGCGGACGATTACGTCACCAAGCCTTTCAGCCCACGCGAGTTGGTCAGCCGCGTGAAAGCCGTCTTGCGCCGCACGGAAGGTGTTAGCGGCTCGATGCACGGCCTGTTGGAAATTGACGAACGCTTGAAAATTGACTTTGACCGCCGTGAAGTTTGGTTGGAAGGGAAAACTGTCAGGCTGCGCCCAACCGAATATCGCCTGCTTTTTCATCTGGTGCAAAATGCCGGCTGGGTGGTTTCACATGACCAGCTGCTGGCAAAAGTATGGGGCTACGAATATAACAACGAACCGCACTATGTGCGTCTGTATATTAATTATCTGCGCCAAAAACTGGAAAAAGACCCGGCCAACCCAAAATACATTCTCACTGAACGGGCAGTAGGCTACCGGTTCGTGGATTTTCGAGGTGACAAACTGCACAGCGTGGCGCAAGGTTAAGTTTGTATTACGCCACTACACCAGAGAGGCGAAGCCTTGTTTACCCATTTTAGAGATCAAAAAAGCGACCTTTTCGGTCGCTTTTTTGATCTTGCCCTTGCGTTAGAATCTTGGCTCGGCTATACTTCCGCTTCATCATAACGGAGGTCTGAAAAAAGAATGGCAAAACAACGGATTCTGCTCGTGGACGATCACGAAGTTGTGCGTTTGGGGCTGAAAGCTTTATTGGAAAGACACCCCAGTTTTGAAGTAATTGGTGAGGCAGGCTCAGCCCGTGAAGCCATTGAACAAGTTACCAACCTGCACCCCAACGTGGTGGTGATGGATATTCGCCTGCCGGGGGTTTCGGGCATCGAAGCCTGTGAAGAAATTGTGCAAACCTTCCCTGAAACCAAAGTGATTATGCTGACTTCGTACGCTGAAGATGAAATGCTCTTCTCGGCGATTCGCGCCGGAGCCTCTGGCTACATCCTAAAACAAATCGGCGGCGAGGATTTGGTGCGCGCGCTGGAAGCGGTGGGCCGCGGCGAGGCCCTGCTCGACCCGGCAGTCACCCAGCGCGTCTTTCAGGAAGTGCGTAAGGCCGTCAAAGACGAAGAAGCCTCGGCTTTTTCGCATCTCAGCCAGCAGGAAAAGCACGTCCTTTTGCTGGTTTCTGAAGGCAAAACCAACCGCGAAATCGCCAAGGCGCTTTTTTTGGGCGAAGGCACGGTGCGCAACTATGTTTCCAGCATTCTTTCCAAATTGGGCGTCAACAACCGCGCCGAAGCCGCCGCCTACGCGGTGGAACACAATCTCAAAGAATATATTTAGATGTAAAATGGTTTTTCATCAAAAAATCCCGCCAATGCTGGCGGGATTTTTTGATGCAGCGCGAGATTCAGGTCGCGTTTTTTTATGCGGTCTCTTGCCAGGTTTTCTGCATCAACAGCGCGTCCGCTTCCATGCGCGGGCTTTCGCACAGAATGCGCCCGCCCGCGCCGCTTTCCCGCAGGGCGCGGAACAGGCCGCGAAAATCCAGGTCAGATTCTTCCAGCGGCAGGTGATTTTTCTCGCCTTTGGGGCCATATTCGATGCCCGAAAGGTGAATGTGCAACCCGCGCAGTGCCTCCGCGCCCAGGGCGGCGGCGTAGGTTTCCAGGCGCGGCATCCATTCCTCGTAGGAGTTCTGGCTGCCGTCGCCGGGACGCGCGTGCAGGTGGGCAAAGTCGAGGCAGGGCAAAACGCCGGGCAGGTGGCGCGCCATTTCCAGCGTGTCTTCAAACGAGCCCAGCATGGCGCTTTTTCCCATCGTCTCTGGGCGCAAAATGACCGGGTTGGCGGCGGCGCGTAATTCTTCGAGACAGCCTTGCAAACGCGGCAGGGCAATTTTCAGCACTTCGGCGGCGGGCTGCTCAAAGTAAGAGCCGGGATGAAAAATGATGTCGGTCGCCCCAGCTAGATTGCCGTAGAAGGCGGCGTCCATCAGGCGCTGACGGCTTTTGGGCCATTCCTCGGCGCTGGCGTTGATGTTGATGAAGTAGGGCGCGTGCACGCTGAGGGCGATTTGCTGCGCGGCAGCCTCGGCGCGGATGGCGGCGCAGGTTTCTGGGCTGACGCGCACCGCTTGCACCCAGCCTAGTTCGAGCGCGTCGAGGCCCAGGGCGCGGATGGTTTGGACGGCGCCGACCGAGCCGCCCGGTTTTTTTGGGGTGGCAATCGGCGCGCCAACGGTTCCAAAGCGAAAGGAAGCGTTCATAGAATTTTCTCCAAAAGCGGCGGTCCAAGCAAGAGCAGGCCAATCAATGCGGCGGCCAGGGCGGCAATCAGCACGGCGGCGGCGCCCACGTCTTTGCCGACTTTTGCCAGCGGGTGGTGGGTCGGGCTTGCTAAATCCACCACCGCTTCGATGGCTGTGTTGAAAAATTCCGCCGACCAGACCATTGCCATGACGAGAATCAGCACGGCCCAGTCGCGGGCGGGCAGGCTCAGCCACAGGCCGAGCAGAATCACGAGGCTGGAGACGAAGGCGTGAATCCAGGCGTTTTTTTGGGTGCGCAGAACATAGCCCCAGCCGTGAAAGGCGTGGCCGAAAGATTGCAGGCGCGACTTCAAGAAGCTCAGCATCTTATTCCTGAATTTTGAGATTTTCCAGGCCAAGTTTTTGTAAAATTTCGGTTTGCGCCGCCCACATGCGGGCTTTTTCTGCGGGTTCGGCGTGGTCGTGGCCGAGCAGGTGCAAAATGCCGTGAACAACCAGCAACTGCGCCTCGTCTTCGGGGCGGTGGCCGAGGGCGGCGGCTTGCAGGGCGGCGCGCGGCGTGGAGATGAGGATGTCGCCCAGGTAACGGAATCCGGTTTCCGGGTCGGTTTCTTCGGAGGGGAAGGAAAGCACATCGGTTGGCGCGTCAATTCCCATCCATTGCAGGTTGAGTTCGTGCAGCTGCGCGTCGTCGGTCAGGACGATGGTCAGGTCGGCCTCGGCGGGCGCATCTTGTTGCCGCAGCGCGGCGCGGGCGGTGGCTTTGACCAGTTCAAAGGGAATGGCCGGGGTCAGGTCTTCGCGGGTTTCGATGAAAATCACGCTGTTTTCCTTTCGGCGGGGGCGGGGTAGGAGATGCGCGGGTGGTAGAGACCGGTCAGGGTGGTGACGAAGGATTCGGTGATGAGGGTCAAATCTTTCAGCGTGAAGCGCGTGTCGGCCAGCTGATTTTCGCGCTGACAGTATTCGAGCGCTTTTTGGACGACTTCCTGCAGTTCGGCTTCGGTGGTCGGGCGCATGGAGCGGGCGCGGGCTTCGGTGTTGTCGGCCAGCATCAGCAGGGCGGTTTCGCGCGAATGGGGGCGCGGGCCGGGGTAGCGGAATTTTTCTTCGTCCACCTGGCTGGCGTCGCCCCCGGCGGCTTCGACGGCTTTGTTGTACTGGTAGCGCGTCAGCAGTGTGCCGTGATGTTCGAGCATGAAATCCTGAATGCGTTTGGGCAGGCGATATTTTCGTCCCAGCACCACGCCGTCAGTGACGTGGCGAATGATGGCGGCGGCGGCTTCGCTGGGCGCTACGTCGTCGTGCGGGTTGAGATTGTTGAGCAATTGGTTTTCGATGAAAAATGACGGGTTCATGGCTTTGCCGACATCGTGGTAAAGTGCGCCCACCCGTACCAGCAGCGTATCCATGCCCAGTTTTTCGGCGGCCTGTTCGGCCAGGTTGGAAACCATCAGGCTGTGCTGGTAGGTTCCGGGGGCGTTGCGCAGGAAGAATTGCAGCAGGGGCGAGTCGGAGCGGGAGATTTCCACCAGGCGCAGGGCGGTCGTCAGGCCGAGAAATTCGGCCAGCAGATATTGCAGCATGAGCGCCACGCTGGCAGAAAGCAACCCCATCAGCAGGGTGGCGCCGAGCAGTTGCAGCAGGCCGAGCGGGTCGAGTTCGTTGCCGGGCAGAAAATAGGCGCTGATGACGGCCATGCCCGTCAGGCTGGCAACCAGCGCGGCCCAAAAGAATGCGCCAAAGCGCTGTGCCTTGCCCAGCGCCAGCGCGCCGGTTAGCGAGGTCAGCAGATAGTAGAGAGTCAGTTCGAGGCTGTTGGGGAAGCCGTAGGCGGCCAAGATGCTGAGCGCTACCGAAAGAATCAGAGCGCTGCCCGGCCCAAACAGGGTGGCAATCAGCAGGCTGAAGCCGGCCAGTGGAAAAGCGTAGGGCAATAGAATTCGCCCGGGGACGACGATGCGCACGGCGGCCAAAAAAGCGATGAAGAGCAGCGCCACCAGCGCCAGGCTGCGGCTGTCGTTGTAATAGAGCGGGCGGCGGCGGTGGAAGTAGAGGCCGAGAAAAACGGTCAGCGTCGCCACCAGGCTGGCAATCCCCAGATATTCCGAAGTCAAATTGCGCGAGCGGATGAAGCCCAGTTTTTGCAGTGCTTCCACGTCGGCTTCGCTGAGCACTTTTCCGCGCTGAATAATCATCTCGCCCGCCAGGTAACGCTGGGTGATGGGTTCCACGTTTTGGCTGGCGCGCACTCGCGCGGCGGCGGTTAATTCTTCGCTGTAGAAACTGTTGGAGGTGATGAATGGAATCACCAGTTCGGCCACCACGCCGGATTGCTCTTCGCTCAGGCTGTAACTGATCAGGTAGGGCACGCCTTTTTCCACCGCGATGAGTTGTTCCTCGCGCACCGGATTGCGCAGCACGCGCTCCAGCACGGTGGCCGCCTCGCGTTGAACGCTCAGCCAGCGCACGTCAGAAAAATTGAGCAGGGCCTCCACGCTGGTGGGGGAAAGCGGAACTTCGGCCAACGCCGCCAGGCTGGCGCGTTTTTCGGCGGGCAGGGCGTTGGTGTCATTGCGCACGCCGTCAATAAATTGCAAGGTGCGGATGAGATTGGTCAGTTGGCGGCGGGCGATGGTTGGGTCGGGGTCGGTAAAAATGGGGCTGACGTTGTTTTGAGCGGCCTGGCGCGCCTGTTCGGTGCGCACCGTGCTGATGTATTCGATTCCGGCAGGCGCTTCAAAATCCTGTGGCGCAACCTGCCCCGCAGTGAGTGTCTGGCTGCTGTTGTTGCTGACCGCCGGAAAAATGAGAATAAATGCCGCGCCCAGGCTGGTGGCAATCAGCAGCAAAAACGCAAACAGGTCGTGGCGCGGAAATTCGCGTAAACGCGGCAGCATCAGGAGGCCAGCAGTTCCCGCACCAGCGCGCTGACCTGGTCGCCGGGCGCGCGCCCGGCAATTTTGGGCAGGAGCGCCTTCATTACCTTGCCCATGTCGGCGGGCGCGGCGGCGCCGGTTTCGGCAATCGTCGCCTGTACCAGGGCGCGCAGTTCGTCCGCCGAAAGGCTCTTTGGCAGGAAAACGTTCAAAATGTTAATTTCGGCCTGCGCGGCGGCGGCCAAATCGGCGCGGTCAGCGGCTTTGGCTTCTTCCAGCGCTTCGCGGCGGGTTTTGATTTCCTTTTGCAAAATTGCCAACACGCCGGCTTCATCCACGCTGATGCGTTTGTCCACCTCAATTTGCTTGATGGCCGCCAGCGCCATGCGCAGGGTGTCGCGGCGCTGGGTATCGCCGCTTTTCATTGCTTCTTTTACAGCGTCAGTCAGTTGAGTTTTTGTGTCCATGGGGTTGATTATAACTTTCTATCTGGTGATATTCCAGCGCCGTGTGCTTGACGGCGGCGGCAAAGGCAAAGTCAAAATTGGGCTGGCCGGGGTCGTCCAAATTCATCCAGGCGTGCGAATTGCGCGGCAGCAGCGGCAGAATCAGTGGGCGCAGCGGCGGCAGGAAACTGAGAATCTCCAACGGGTAGTAGAGTCGCCCGGAGCGGAGATTCCCCTCGAAGCCGGAAGCAGGATACGCCGGAATCTGGGCGGGTTCGCCGCCGGGAGTCTGCTCGCGCCAGCGGGCGACGTAATCGCTGTGGGCGTAGAAATCCTGCACGGTGTGCGTCAATCTGCCGAAAAATTGCCAGGCCTGGTCAGATTCTCCGCGCTGAAAAGCCCGCCGCGCCGACTGGCGCATTTGCTCGACGTAGGCATCGGCGGCGGCGAAGGCGTTATTGTCGTAATGAAAGTGGTCGTGGCCGATTTGGTAGCGCAGCGCATCCTGCCCCAGATTGGCGCGCAGAATGATGTTCAGCGTTTCGGGCGGCAGAAAGGCGTGCAGGGCCTGTTCGGTAATTGCGCGGTGATAGGCGGGTTTCATTTCAATCCTTCCAGCAGGTAGACTTCCACCGGTTGTGCGCGCCCCTTCACGGTCAGCGGGTCCAGTTTCGTCGCCAGCAGGCTGCCCGCGGCGGCCTCATAGGTCGCCTTGTGCAGATAAATCTGCCCCGGCTGGGCGCTGGCTTGCAGGCGCTGCGCCATGTTGACCGTGTCGCCGATGGCGGTGTAGTTGAATAACTGGCGGGTGCCCACGTTGCCGATGATGGCCGCGCCGGTGGTGACGCCCACCCGAAAGATGCGATGAAAATCGAGGTCGGAAAACTGGCTGTGGGCGGCGCGCGCGCGTTCCACAATCCGCAACGCGGCGCGGCAGGCGCGCAGGGCGTGGTCGGGCTGCGGGTCGGGGCTGTTCCACATCGCCATGACCGCGTCGCCCATAAATTTATCGAGCGTGCCTTCTTCTTCGAGAATGGCCTGCGCGGCAATGTCGAGGTAGGTGTTCAGCACGCGGAAAACTTCCTCGGCCTGGTGGGTTTCGCTGAAGGAGGTGAAGCCCGAAAGGTCGGCAAACAGCATGGTGACGGTGGCGCGCGCGCCGTCCAACTGCAGGTTTCCGGCGCTGGCGAGCAGGCGGTCGCGCACGCGCGGGGCGACGACCCGCCCAAAAGTTTGGCGCAACACCTCGCGCTCTTTTTCAATTTTGCGGGTTTCGGTCAGGTCTTCAAAGACAATCGTCGCGCCTTTGGTGACCAGATAGGCATCTTTGAGTGGCGAGGCGGAAAGGCGCAACACCAGGTCGCCGCGTGTTGCGCTGTGCGGCGTCAGTTCCGAAAGATGCGTGGTGGTTCCGTTTTGCAGCACGTTTCCGGCAATGGTTTCGAGCGCCGTGCCAGGGAGCGCATCGCCGAGCGGTTTGCCGAGCGCATTCAGCAGGGTGACGCCCAAAATATCCTGGGCGGCGTGGTTGAAAAGCGTGATTTTTCGGTTGACATCGGTGGTGATGATGCCAGTGGCGACGGAGGCAAAAATGTCGTCCATCAGGCTCTTCATTTCCAGGGTTTCGTCGAGCGTGCGGCGCAGGTTGACGAACAGGCGGGCGTTTTCCAGCGCCAGCGCCGATTGCCCGGCGACAGCGGTCAGAAATTCCAAATCATCACTGCTGTACGGTTCGCCAGAACGACGCGCGCCGAGCGCCAAAAAGCCGCTCAGCCGCCCCTCGTAGCGCAGCGGGACGAAAACCTGATAGCCGAGGCGTTGCAGGTTGGCGAATTCGGGCGGCGTCTCCCTTTCGGGCGAGAGCCAGAAGGGGGAACTGCGCCCGGCGAGTTTTTGCGGCAGCGGGTCTTCCAGGCGGAAGATTTGCCCGGTTTGCTGACGGGTGGCGTGCGGCAGGTAAATTTGTTGCTCATCCTGAAACAGAAAGACGATGAATTTTTCGGGCGCGAGGGCGTTGTTTAGTTCGCTTTCGAGCAGGGTCAGCGTGCGTTCCAGGTTGGGCGTAGTGACCAACTCATTGGACAGGTGGCTGAGCACGCGGCGATAATCGGCTTGCGAGCGGTAGAACAGGCGGTCAATGGCGCGCTGAACGAGGTTGCGCAGCGGCAACAGTCCGATGACCATCAGCAGCAGGTAGGCGGCGACGATGAACGGGTCACTGGCCTGAATTGTTTGCTGAAAGAGCAGCGAAGCGCCGGTCAGCAGGACAAAAAAAGCCGCCAGCGCCGCGCCGGTTGTCAGCACATAAGTCAGCGCGCGCCCCAGCCAGCGGTCCACATCCAGCAGGCGATAGCGCAAAATGGCGTACATCACCGAAAGCGGCAGCAAAATCAGCGGCGGAAAGAGAAATTCGGCGCGAAATTCAGGAATTTTCCCCTGAAAAACAATCGGGATAAAATAAAAAAGGATAATCGGCAAAAAGGCCAGGGTGGCGCCGAAAATGATGACGCGGCTCTGCTGGCGCACCATGGCCGAGCTGTTGCCCAGCACGCGCCCGATGAGGAAAATCCCCAGCAAAATCATGCCGGTCAAAATGAAAATGTAACCCCAGCGCCACGAGTCAATGTAGGCCCAGGGAGTGGGCGGCCAGAGGGTGTCGCGGGTAATCAAGGCGGCGAGCGCAATTCCAATCACCAGCGCCAGGTAGGGCAGTCTCGGCCAGCGGCGCACCCAGCGCACTTCTTGCGGAAAAACCAACGCCAGGTAAGTGAGCGAGGCCCCGGCCAGCGGCAGGCTGAGCCCCCACAGCAGAACCGCGTGATGCGTGGTGTTCATGTCCAAAAAAGTGGTGGTCAGCAGCGAAACCGCCGCGGTGAAAATGACAAAAGCGCGGGTCGGGCGAAAATCGGGCCGCAGACGGTAGGCCCACAGACCGATACCCAAAAACACCGCCCCAACCAAATATGGCATGACGAACAGGGTGATTAAATCCCACAAGCTGGGGTAAATCAGCAGAACCGGCCACGTGAAGCGCCGATCCATGGACCGACGGTAAAGTGTGACCATGGATGTTTCGCTATTCCCCTGACTCAGCAGATTTTGTATTTGAGTTGTATTGCTTACTTTTTGGCCGTTAATCGCCACCAGTTGGTCGGACCACTGAATTCCCATGGTGGCGGCTGGCCAGGAATTATGCATAATTTGACTGACAACATTATTTGGCTCCAGCAAAACGCCCAAAAATGGGCTGTGATACCACTGCCAGGCCCACAGCGGCGTCAAAATGAGCATTGCCAGCGCCAGGCCAATGGTTGTCAGCGGCAGCAGATGGGCGCGCCAATCTTTACGAATCAGGACAAACATGAGGGGATTCTCCTGCTTTCATTATACCGCGTGGGGCAAATCTCTGATTTGCTTTGCGGGGTGCGACATTCATGCCGCGGTCGAAAGTTGGGAGATTTGGGTATAATACCGCCCATGTCCCCTTTTTATACCCGCACCGGTGATGAAGGCACGACCGTCGTGCTCGGCGAAGGCCGCGTCACCAAATTTGACCCGCGCATCGAGGCCCTCGGCGCAGTGGACGAAGCCACCGCCGCTATCGGCCTGGCGCGCGCCACCTGCCAGGCGCAGCCAACCGCGCCGATTCTGCTCGAAATTCAGCGCGATTTATACAAGTTGATGGCCGAAGTGAGCGCCACGCCCGAAAATCAGGCCAGATTTCGCGCCATAGACGCCAGCCGCGTTACCTGGCTGGAAACCCAAAGCGACGCGCTGGAAAAAACCGTTGTCATGCCGCGCGAATTTATTCTGCCCGGCGAGCGCCCCTCCAGCGCCGCCCTGGCGCTGGCGCGCACCGTCACCCGCCGCGCCGAACGCCGCGTGGTGGAACTTTTCCACGGTGGCGGGCTGGAAAATCCGCATCTGCTGGCCTATCTCAATCGGCTATCTTCGCTGCTCTTCGTGCTGGAATTAGCCGAAAACGCCTCGGCGGGCGCGCAGACCAAAATCGCCAAGGATTTGCCATGACCGGAACGCTCATCAACATCGCCGCCATTCTGCTCGGCAGTCTGGCGGGTATTTTTTTTGGCACGCGCCTGCCGGAACGGCTCAAAGAAACCGTTGTCAACGGCATGGGCCTGTTCACCGCCGCGATTGGCCTGCAAATGTTCTTCAAAACCAGCAACGCGCTGATTGTGCTCGGCGCACTGATTCTCGGCGCACTGCTCGGTGAGTGGTGGCGCATCGAAGACGGCATCGCGCGCCTGGGTGAATGGCTCGAAAAACGCTTCTCCGGCACCAGCGCTGGCAGCTCCAGCCGCTTTGTGCGCGGTTTTTTGGCCGCATCTCTGCTCTACTGCACCGGCCCGATGGCGATTCTCGGCTCCATTCAAGACGGCCTGACCGGCAACTATCAGACGCTCGCCATCAAATCGGTGCTGGACGGTTTCATCTCCATCGCCTTCGCCTCCACCCTGGGCATTGGCGTACTTTTTTCCATTTTCCCGGTAGGAATTTATCAGGGCAGCATCAGCCTGCTGGCGGGAATGCTGCAAAGCCTACTCACCGAGGCCATGATTACCGAAATGACCGCCACCGGCGGCGTGATTCTCTTTGGGCTGGGGCTTTCCAGCCTGCTGGAGATTAAAAAAATCCGGGTGGGAAATTTTCTGCCCGCCCTGGCAATCGCCCCGCTGATTGTCTGGCTGCTGGCGCGCTGAGAAAATAAATATCCGGCGCAGTCTGAAAACCGCGACATAAATGTTGCGCTACAAAAAAAAGCTGCCCAATCTGTGGGACAGCTCTTTTTTGTAGCGTAAAACGCAGCGTCGGTTACTTGCCTGCCGCGGCCAGCGCGGCCTCAATCGTCGTCTGGAAAGCGCCAATCGGCTGAGCGCCCTCGAACAGTGTGCCGTTGATGGTGAAGGAAGGCGTTGCTTTCACGCCCGCCTGTTGACCGTCCACGCCGTCCTGGGTCACCTGGTCGGCGTATTTGTTGCTATTGAAGCAGTCATTGAACTGCCCCATATCCAGGCCGATTTTCTCGGCAAAGGCAACGATTTTGCGGTCGTTGAAGTTGCCCACGTTTTCGCCATTTTGATTGGCGAAGATGATGTCGTGCATCTCCCAGAATTTACCCTGGTCGCCGGCGCAGTAGGCCGCCTCAGCCGTGCGGCGCGATTCCGGGCCGATGAATTCGCCGTAAGAACGGTAGACGAAGCGCACCTTGCCGGTAGCGATGAAGGCGTCAATCAGCTGCTGCTCGGTCTGATTGCTGAAGTTGGCGCAGTAGGGGCATTGGAAATCGGAATATTCCACAATCGTCACCGGGGCGTTTTTATCGCCCATCGTGTTGAAATCCACCATCGGGCGGGTCTTCGCCGCCGGGACAGTGACTTCACCGATAGGTTTTAAGTTAGGCCAGATCAGCGCCAGGGCCAATAGCGCCGCTCCTAAAATAATGATCGAACCGATAATAATGCGCTGAATTTGTTCCTGATGCTCGCGTTTTGCGCGTAGTTCCTGACGTTTACTCATGTAGGTTACTCTCCTTCTCTCAAGATAAGTAGTGTGATTTTCCCATGTTCAGGGACTTTTGTAAAGTAAAGAAGATAGGCTCATTAGGATTTGCCGTGTTGCGGGAAAATTCTTCGTCGCAACCCCGAAAGAGCATCGGGGCAGGCGGGCAGGAGCGCTCCTCACATCGTCCCGATGTTCTTTGGGAGAATGATACCTTGGCTGAGCAGTAACGCAAATGGCTCATGTGTAGACTAAGTGCAATAAACCAACCCTTTCAATGAGAATTACGCAAATTGGGCGAATGACGCGATTTTTTTTTCGCGTTATTCGCCCAATTTGGAAAATTCGCGTTAATATTTTTGTTCTTTGAACGACCAGGCCTTGTAGCCTGCACACTTTTTACACAGAGCCACGAAAATTATTTTAATTTTGGCAAGAAATCAGTTACAAATTTGTCTTTTTTGACAATCGTTCCTGGCGGTGATTCAAATCCTCCAGCCAGTGTTTTTTTTGGTACTCCGGCAGGTTGGCCGTTTCCAGCGCGGCGCGCGCGGCGGCAACGTGTTCCAGCGCGCGCAAATCATCCTTGCGCTGATGCTCCTCGTATTTTGCCAGTTCCACATGGGCAAAAACGTGCCCGGCCTCGGCGGCCTGCTCCCACAAGCGCACGGCCTGTGTCAGATTTTTTCGGCGCCGCTCCAGCGTCGAAAGGCGGCTGACCGCCTGCCAGAAATCGGCTTCGGGCAAATTTTCGGCCAGGCCGCGCTCATACAGTTGAGCGGCGTCTTCCCAGCGGCGCAGGTCTTCAAACAGACGCGCCAGGGCAATCACATCCAGCCCATGTTCAATTTGCGCGCGGTGCGGGTCGTGCAGCCAACCGGCGGTCAGATGTAACAGCGCTGCCATCGCCACCACGTCCATCGCGTTGTGATAAAAAACCCCTTTCAGAGGGGCGGCGGCGCCGGTGCGTAGAAAATCAAAATAAAGCCAGGGAATTTCGTAGCCCGGCACTTCCTGGCTGGAGCGCGGCGCGGCCAGCACTTCCTCCTCCAGATATTTCAGCGTGCGGCTGGGCAGGCGGTCGCGCCACAGACGGCGCGCCAGCGGCAGCAAATCCAGATGGGAAAAATCATCAAAGGGGCAGGGCATCTCGTGCAGGCGGTAGCGCGCCCGCAGCAGGGGCGCGTCAAAAGCCTTGCCGTTGAACGTCACCAGCGCGCGGCAGGGCGCCAGAAAATCCGTCAGCGCTTGCAGCAGGGCGGGTTCCTCCGCCGGGTCGGGCAGAAAAAACTGCGCCAGCGCAAATTCATCGCCGACAAAGCGGCCAACCCCCACCAGAAAAGCGTAGGTGCCGGTGCCGCCGCTCAGCCCGCTGGTTTCGGTATCCAAAAAAGCGAATTGGGAGGGACTCAGCCCGCCGAGACGCTCATCACGCGCCCAGGCGGCCAGCGTCTGCAAGGGGGTGTCCGGCGTAATTGGCTCGACCCCGTGCTGATACTGCGCCGAAAAAGTCTGCCGCGCTACAAAAGCCGCGCCGCGCCGATTGTCTTCCCACGCTCCCGGCAGATTCTGCTCGAGGGCGGGGCGCGCGCGGGCAGGTTTGACCGGCGGCGAGGGCAGGTCGCTGGCTTTTTTTAACAGACGGGTAAGTTTGTCGAGCGTTTCGCCGGACATAGCCACAGCATCAGTGTAAATTAAAGGCGCGCACAAAAATCCACAGGAAGGCGAGAAACAGCACAAACGTCAATGAATAGCCGTAGACCTGACGCATCATCAGCGTCAGCCCGGTTTCGTTGCGCTCCGGGCGCACGGGAACGGATGCGTACAACAGCGCAAAAAACGCCCCTGCCAGAAAAGACAGGCTGGCTGTTACTCCAACGACGACTGCGGGCGCGCCCAACATTCCCAGCGCCATCGCGCCAAAAAACATGCCAGGAACGACATATTTTAAAAAATTGGTCAATTTTTGACGGAGGACGGGGTTCATTTTTTTTCTCCAGTTGTCCAGTTGTCCGGTTATTCAGCTGTCCAGTTTCCCAGTTTACCAGGTTTCATTCATCGTTCTGCATTCTACCTACGCTCCATCTTTCACTAGTACCGGAAAGTTCCGGCACTAGCCTTTCCAGCAGCGCCAGCGACTCGGCTTTGCCGCCAGCGCCATTTTCGCCGCCGGGGCCAACGCAGGACGGACAGCCGTCCGCGCAAGGACAGGCGCGCACGACTTCCAGCGCACGCTTCAGCAGGTCAGCGCGCAGATGAAATAATTTCTCGCTGAAGCCAATCCCCGCCGGGATGAGTTCGTAAAATATGACCGCCGGGTTGGGAAAAGATTCGCTTGCCTGCGCTTCGATGTGAACGCCCAAGTCGCCGGGGTCGCACAGCAAAAAAAGTGGCGCCAACTGCCCCAGCGCATATCCCAGCCCGGCCAACCCGCTGCGAATGCGAACATTTTGCTCGGTCTGATGGTGACAGGCCGGGCAAAGCGTCGTCAGGTTGCTCATTTGATTGGCTTGGCGGCGGCGCGCTATCAGGTCGCCGCTTTCGCTGCGCAAAAAGGCGCGAAAGGGGATTTTGTGGTGCACGTCATGTTGGCGTGCGCTGCTTTCAGCCACGCCGCAGTTCTGGCAACGGAAGCCGTCGCGGGCGCGGACTCGTTCTCGCAGTGACGGCCATTCGGGGCCGTACTCGTTGGGCGCGTTTGTCCACAGGCCGTCTCGGCTGAGCGCATCTACCAGCGCTGGCGCAATTCCCAGCCAGAAGGCGGTTGTTTCCATTTCTTGCGCAGGCAGGTCGAGCGGCTCCTGCCCCAGGGGTGCGCGCGTTCCCCAGCGGATTTTTTTGTAGCCCATCACTTGAGCGGTCACCTGAACTTTGCCCCAGCCGTGTTCGGCGGTCTGTTCGCGGCAGGCAAGCAACGTCACACGGGTTTGTTTGACCGGCTCGGTGTAATACTCCAGGCTGACGGCGGTTGCCAGCGCCAGGTGTTTTTCCAGATCGAGCGTGTGAATAAAAAATTGCTGGCCTTCGTGCAGGTAAACCGCGCCGGGATGCACCATCCACAGTGCGGAGGCGCCATCCACCTCGCCGATGGTTTGCGGGTGCGCCTCGCTGGTTTGAATGACAACCGTTTCGGGCGAGGCCGAGCGCAGAGAGACGTCCGCCGCTGGATAGGCATCGGCCATCCAAAATATTTTTTCGGCGGAGGCGTGCGCCTCGCCGTTGGCGCTCAAAAACTGGAGCAATTCTGCCAGCATTTGGGCGGGAACAGTGCCGAAAGCATCGCCGCGCGCGAAAGGCAACTCAAACAAGGCGCAGCGCAGGTGATTGAGCAAAATCAGCAGGTGATTGGGGTCAATCAGCGCCTGTTCGGGCGCGCGCCCAAAGAGATAATCGGGATGATGCGCCAGGAACTGGTCAAGCGGGTTGGCTGAAGCGATCAAAATGGCGGCGGCGCTTTCTGCTCCGCGCCCGGCGCGCCCGGCCTGTTGAGTCAGGCTGGCGACGGAGCCGGGGTAGCCCGTCAGCAATGCCGCGCCCAACCCGCCGATATCAATGCCCAATTCGAGGGCGTTGGTAGCAACGACAACTTTTACCGTTCCCGCGCGCAAACCCCGCTCAATTTCGCGGCGTTGTCCGGGTAAATAGCCGGAGCGGTAGCCGCGAATGTCGCGCGTACCCGTTTGCAAATCGGTCAGCAACATCTCCACGCTTCGGCGTGAGCGCGCGAAGACCACCGTCTGCACCTCTGCCGCGTACAGGTCTCGCGCCAGGCGCGCCGCTTCGGATAAAATTCCCTTCCGCAGGCCGAGGGTTTCGTCCACGACGGGCGGGTTATAAAGCAAAAAATGACGCTCTCCGCACGCTGAACCGTCGCCATCCACCAGCGTTACCGGGGCTTCGATAAGGTTTTCGGCCAACTCACGCGGGTTGCCGATAGTGGCTGAAGCCAGTAAAAATTGCGGGGTCGCGCCGTAAAACGCGGCCACGCGCTTCAGCCGCCGGAGAACGTTGGCTACGTGTGAGCCGAATACGCCGCGATAGGTGTGGGTTTCGTCAAGAATGACAAATTTCAGCCCGCTGAAAAACTCGGCCCAGGTGGTATGGTGCGGCAAAATGCCGGTATGTAGCATGTCGGGGTTGCTGAAGAGCATGCGCGCTTTTTGCCGTATCACTTTGCGCTGAGATTGGGGTGTGTCGCCGTCGTAGATACAGGGGCGCAGGCTGTCCAGTTGCCCGCTTTCTGTTGAAAACTGCTCATTGATCGTTGCCAACTGGTCTTGCGCCAGGGCTTTCGTTGGAAAGAGATACAAGGCGCGGGCGGATGGTTTTTCCAGCAAGGTGGCTAGCACAGGCAAATTATAGGCCAGCGTCTTGCCGGATGCGGTTCCGGTGGCGAGAATCAGATTGGCGCCGTGGCGGGCGGCGTTCCACGCCTCGGCCTGGTGACTGTAAAGGTGGTCAATTCCCTGCGCCCGAAGACTATCTGCCAGCGCCGCAGGTAAATCAGCGGGCAGGGGATGCAAATCCGCCGCGTGAGCAGGGGTGACCCGCCACGCGGCGATATTTTCAGCGGTTTGCGGGTCGCTGCGCCAACGTTGTAACAAAGCAGAAAGCGTCAGCGGCTACTCCAGCCCATCCATCAGTTTCATTGGCACAACCGCGCAGCCGACAATCCCAGGCCCGGTATGCACGCCCAGCACTGGCGAAATGCGCTTGACTTCTATTTTTGCCACGTTTAAGCGTTCTTCGGCCATTTCGGAGAGCATTTCTGCGCCCTGGGCAAAACGGCCATGCAAAACCGTCACCCACACGGGTGTCTTTCCGTACGTCTGTACCAGATGGTCGGTCAGCGCTTCAAGCGCCGCAGGGATGGTGCGGGCTTTTGTGACGGTGCTGTATTTGCCATCGTTACGATCAACGCGGATGACAGGTTTGAGTTTGAGCAGTGAACCCATCAGCGCTTGTACGCGGCCAATGCGCCCGCCGCGGGCAAGATATTCCAGCGTTTCGAGGGTGTAGATGACCTCGGTGTTGGCGCGGATTTCGGTCAGGCGTGTCTGGATTTTATCCATCGTCCAACCGGCCTTATCGGCCAGCGCCGCCGCCAGCACCTGAAAACGTTCGCCGCCCGAAAGCGTCAGCGTATCCCAAAAATTAACGTCTGCCACGTCCTTGGCCGCCTCGCCGCCGACCCGCGCCGCGTTGATGGTTCCGCTTAGCCCGGAAGAAATATGAACCGAGAACATTTGCTTGCCGGTTTCGGCCAGTTTGCGGTAGATGTTTTCGAATATGCCGCTGGATGGCTGGGCGGTGGTTGGGATGACCGGGCGCATGGCTTCGAGCCGGTTGTAAAACTCATCCGCGCTCAAGTCTGACGCGCTGACTTCGCCTTCGGGGAATTGAATGTAAAGCGGCACCTGAGTAATTTGCAGGGCTTCCAACTCTTCTGCGCCCAAATCTGCGGCGCAATCGGTGACAATTTTCATAGTTTCTCGCTTTCTGTTTGGTTGTCTCTATTTTACACTGAAAGCCACTTTCCGCTCTTTATCAACTGGCTATCAATTTCCGGCGCAGTTGCTTGCTTTCCCCTTCCATCCGTCGGCGCGGGACAGGGGTTTCTTAAAGTCACGATGCTTTTTATCGCAAATAGTGCGAATTGACGAATGGCGCGGATAACCCCAGTAAAATTTGTGGAATTTGCTTATTCGTGTTGGAGATTTTTCGACTTTTAAAAAGCCCTGCGGCGGCGGGATTTGGCCTGTGTCCAATTTTTTGTATTAAAATCTGATGTTACGCAGCAAGAACCAGTGGCGCGATATATATGTCGCGGTTGCGCCGCAGAAACCGGAAAATTGAAATTTTAGAGCCG
>MNXJ01000028.1 GCA_001872455.1 Anaerolineae bacterium CG2_30_57_67
TGAGATTCCTTGAGCCAATCCAATTGCCGAAGAAGCGGCGAGTGATTATTACGATTCTCAACGAAGAGCCGACGGAAGAGGCTTTCAATCTTGCGCTGTTGAGCGAAGCGGCGCTGGCGACAGACTGGCTGCGACCCGAGGAGGATAAAGCATGGTCACACTTGGCCCAGCTGCCATCGTTGTAATTCCGTTTCCGTTTTCAGATTTATCAGGCACGAAACTTCGCCCCGCGGTTGTCATGGCAGATGCAGGGCGCGGCGATTGGCTCTTGTGCCAGGTGACGAGCAATCCCTACAGCGATCCAGACGCGATTCGAATCACAAGTGAAGATTTACAAAAAGGCGCGCTGACATCTGACGTCAGTTTTGCGCGACCCCTCAAACTTTTCACGGCAAATGTAACCGTCATGGCAAAGCGCGTCGCAATCCTGGAGAATGAAACGTTCAAAGCGCTATTGACCGCGGCGATCGAAGCGTTGCGGAAAAACATGCCGAAGTAGCGTTGAACCCGACTGTTCCGACGGGCATTTGCCTATCCCCAAACCTCCCGTCCAGTACCAGCGGGAGGTTTTCACTTGGCGGAGAGTAAAAACGTAGACGGGTAAACACGTAGACACAGAAAAACGGAACACGCATCTCTTCCATCTTTCATCCTTCATCCTTTCCCTCATGCGCCCCTCCTTCTTCCATCACCTGCACCCGCCGACCCTCCCCGCCGCGCAAGCGCGCTGGCGCTACACCTTGGGCGCAGGCGGAACAGCAATTTTCCTCATGCTGGTAATAGTTATCACTGGCGCGCTTGAGATGTTTTATTACATCCCCACGCCGACTGATGCCGCGCTCTCGATTCAAACCATCACTTACCTTGTTCCATTTGGTGGATTGATTCGCAACATCCATTTTTGGTCGGCGCAACTTTTGATGATTGTGAGTGCCGCGCATCTCGTCCGCGTGATTTTCACGGGCGCGTACATTCCGCCGCGCCGCTTCAATTATTTACTTGGGCTTGTACTGTTTGTATTTTCAATCCTTTTAAATTTCACAGGCTACATCCTGCGCTGGGACACGGGCATTCAGTGGGCGCTGGTGGTCGGCACAAATTTGCTGAAAACCATTCCGCTGATTGGAAATACTCTCTACGCGATTTTGATCGGCGGCGCGGAACCAGGCTCCGCCACGCTGACTCGTTTCTACGCCTGGCATATTTTTGGATTAGCCAGCGTCACCGCGATTTTGATTGGCTGGCACGCCTTCCGCGTCCGCCGTGACGGGGGCATCGCTCTTCCGCCCCCCAACCTGCGGACTGACCACGAGCGGATTTCACGCTTCGAGTTGGTGCGCCGCGAATCCCTGGCGATGTTGCTGACCACTGCCGCGTTGATTACCCTCTCCGTTTTTTCTCCCGCTCCCATCGCCGCGCCCATCCGTTCATCCGTTGCCCAATCCGTTCCCGAATCCGCTGCCGCCCCCTGGTTCTTCCTGTGGGTTCAGCAAATGCTCAAATGGGGCGACCCGTTCCTGTGGGGTGTACTCGTCCCGCTGATGGTTCTCGGCGTGCTTGCGCTCATCCCGTATATTTTCCCCCAGCCCGCCGAAGCCGAACTGGGACGCTGGTTTCCAAAATCCAATCGCGCCGCGCAAATTGTTGTCAGCGTAATTGCGCTTATCGTGATTGTCCTCACCCTGCTCACCTATGCAAACTAAGCAGCCTTCGACCTTCAGCCTTCAACTTGTCTTTACTTCTGGCATTCTTTTATTGGCATTGACGATAGCCTGGTGGTTCAATTCCCGCCAACCCCAGCCAGTGGAATTGATTCCAACACTTACCAACCAACCCGAATACTGTCTCACCTGCCACGCGGACCTGCCCGAGATCAGCGCCTCGCATCCGATCAAAACTTTTGGCTGTGTCAGTTGTCACGGCGGCGAGCGCCTCGCCCTCGACGCGGATTTGGCACATAGCGCCATGCGCGGAGGAGCGAACCCATCTGATCTATCAGTGGTGGAAATGTCATGCGGCGGGAGCAACTGTCACAGCGGCAGCGAAGCCGACGGGCGCGACCACATCCAGCGTGTGCTGACCAGCGTCCAATCCACCTACGCCGGCGCGATTGCCAACATCCGTTTTACGTTTGGCGCGCAGACAGATTTATCCGCTCATTTTGGAATCAGCGCGGTGACCGACGACCAAACCCAAACGGGCATCCCCTCGCTATCCGCATTTGACTTATCGAATGAAAGCAATCCGTCCATCCAAAAATTTGGCGAGAATTGTCTCACCTGCCACATCAACGCCGCGCCGCGTGAAGGCGAAGCATACGCGCGTCAAACAGGTTGCGCCGCGTGTCACACCCCCCTCTTTGATTCTCCCCCCATTTTCGGAGAAAATGGGGGGAGAATCAAAGAGGGGGGTCATACGCTGACCACCGCCATTCCCTACACCCAATGCAACACCTGCCACAATCGCGGCAACTACGACCTGCGGACAATGACCTTCGTGGAACGCGCTGACCATGCGGCCACGCGACTACAGGGCTACTATCAACCCATCGCGCAATTCACACAATGCGAATATACGTTGGACTGCGTGGACTGCCACACCCGCGATGAAGTCATGGGCGACGGCGATTTGCACGCCAATCAAAAAGACATCCAATATGTGCAGTGCAAAACCTGTCACGGCACGCCGACTGAATTGCCGCTCACCAAAGCGTTGACCGACCCCAATGACATCGCTTTCCGCATGGCATTCCTCAACCCCGTGCTTGACTTGAAAATTGGCGACGTCATTCTCGTCACCGAAAAAGGCGAGCCGCTCTGGAACATCCGCTTGCTCCCCTCTCCTGCGGGAGATGGGACGGGGGTGAGGGTGACTTATGAAATGATTGGCAAAGCTACAAAACAATATTTTACTTTCCGCTCTGTAATGGGCAGCAGTTGCACCCAATCGGGAGCAGATCAATCTTCCGCGTACTGCCACGAGTGCCATGCGGTGGAGAGGTGATACGCTCTCAAGCATATCTTTTTCCCTGCGAATTCTGTGGCAAAGCAGACTTTTGCAAACGGCTTCTCAAATCGGGTACGTTATAATGACATCGTCAAAGTTTATCTGGGACAGTTGTGCCAGGAGAAAATAAATGACCCTTCCCAAGCAAGCCGTTTCGATTGATGTTGGCAGTCGTCTGCGCCAGTTGCGTGACGTGCGCGGCGTTTCAATGCGTAAGCTTGCTACCATGAGCGGGCTTTCGGCCAACGCCCTTAGCATGATTGAGCGCGGCAAAACATCCCCATCGGTTAGCACGCTTTACAAATTGGCCGATGCGCTTGGCCTGCCAGTGACCGATTTCTTCAGCCCGGTTGCAGTGCGCGAAAGCGTGGTTTTTCTCAAGGCAGAAGAACGCCCGCGTTTACCTTTTATGCGCGGCCTGTGGGAAGGGCTGGGCGGTGAAACTTTCACCGGACGCATGATGCCCTTCATGCTCACCCTCGAAAGCGGCGCATCCAGCGGCCCAAACAGCGTTGTTCATACCGGCCATGAATTTGTCTTTTGTGTGCGCGGCGTGTTGGAATATCTGGTGGAAAGTAAATCCTATACGCTGGAAGCCGGCGACAGCCTGCTCTTTGCCGCCAACCTAATCCACCGCTGGCGCAACCCCGGCGGCATCGTTACCAACGTTTTGATTATCATTTCCGATTTTGCCGAAGGCGACCAGCCCGGCCCGCTGCATCTGGATAGGTAAACTTATTCGCAGCGGAAGCGTTGCAGCGCCTGCGCCAGAAGCGGCGCGGCCATGCCATCCTGTGGCGTGAAAACCTTCCAGGCGAAATCGCGCCCGCCGCACTGCCAGACCGCCACCGCGCCAAAGGGGAGCAAATCTGACGCGGTTGGCCCAATCGCCTGCACGTACACGTTTAAGTTTCCCACCAATTGCACATCCACACCGCCCACCAGCGCATCTTTTTCCTCCAAAATATAGCGCTGAGTCACGGCGTAATCAAATGCCGGCCCTGAAATCGTCCAGACTGTCTGAATAAACAAACTGGGGCTGAAGCCGAACAAAATTCCATAGGCGTGCGTGCTGGGCGCCGCCGGGTTTCGAATCGTCGAAGCGTCCACCAGATAAATCTCGGCGGGATGCCCGATGCAAAAACCGTACTCGCAAAACGTGCCTTCCAGCGGAACGGGCGTCGGTGGCAAAGACGGAATTGGGGAGGCAGGCGGCGTCTGAGACGGAATCCGCGCCAGAGTCGCCGCCACTGCGGCCTGAATTCGGGCATCCGTCTGGTTGTTTCCGTCCCCGCGCGAAAGCCAACCTCCCGCCAGCGCCAGAATCAGCGCCAGCGGGAGACCAATCCACAGAGTCAACTTTTGTAAGGTCAATTTTTATCCCGTCACGCCGGGCGTGCCAATGTAGCGGATGATGCCATAGACCAGCATCACCAGCCCGAAGATGGCAAACAACACGCGGATTTTGCTGTCATCTTTCAGCAGCGAGCCCCACGCCGCCAGCGCCAGTCCCAGGGCGGTGATCAGCATGACCAGCTGCAGGCCGTCGCCGTATTCGTTGTATTTTTCTGCCAGCCCAAAGTATTCATCCGCCTTGGCAAACATCTCGTTGGGGCCGGCGTACATGGCCTCGTAGTAGGGTTCATCAAACGGGCCGGCTGGCCGCTCCATGCTGGCGACGAGCGCCTCCGAAAAACCGGATTTGAAATAATCGGCCACATCCGGGTTGGTTTCGGTATTCAGATAATAGGTGTCGAAGTTGGTGTAATCCTGAATAATATCCTGATTGGCGGTCAGATATTCGGCGTTGGCGTCGGTCAGCGTTTGCATTCCGAGCACGTTATTCTTGGTCTGGTCAGAATCGGCCATCGAACTCTGATAGGCCGAAACGGCGGTGATGATGCTCAACAGGGCAATCAGCGTGCCGAGTACCAGCTCGGAGCCAAAAAAGCGCAGGCGGTCGAAAAGTGTATTCATGGTTTTCTCTTTCGCGTAGGGATAAAGATGGGCGGGTGTTTGGCCCGTCCAGAGGGGAGAAACTGGCTGTTGGTTATTCTTCCAGCGTGGAAATGTCGCCTTCAGGCAGGCCCTGGGCGCGCGCCTTCAGCACGCGGCGCATAATTTTACCAGAACGTGTCTTGGGAAGTTTATCGGTAAATTTTACTTCTTCGGGGCGGGCAATCGGTCCCATGTGGGTGGCGACGTGCTGGCGTAATTCTTCGGCCAACTCAGGCGAAGCAGTAAATCCCGAACGCAGAATGACAAAGGTATAAATGGCTTGACCTTTGACTTCGTGCGGCAAGCCGATGGCGGCGGCTTCTGCAACGGCGGGATGACTGACCAGCGCGGATTCAACTTCCGCAGTGCCGAGGCGGTGACCGCTGACTTTGATGACATCGTCCACGCGGCCAATAATCCAGAAGTAGCCGTCTTTGTCGCGCTTGGCGGAGTCGCCCGTGGTGTAGCGTCCAGGATACTTTGTCCAGTATTGTTTGACGTAGCGTTCGTCATCTTTGTAAATTGTCCGCAGCATGGCGGGCCAGGGATTCTTCAAAACGAGATAGCCCTCGGTGTCGTCGGGGGTGGGATTGCCTTGCTCGTCCACAATGTCGGCTTCCTGTCCAAAGAAAGGACGCGTGGCGGAGCCGGGTTTGAGCGGCACGACCGGCGTCGGCGTAATCATGAACGTGCCTGTCTCGGTCTGCCACCAGGTATCAATGATTGGACATTTTTCCTTGCCGATGACGCGGTTGTACCACTTCCACGCTTCGGGGTTGATCGGTTCGCCGACGGTGCCGAGCAGGCGCAGGGAAGAAAGATCGTGCTTGTTGGGCCAGGCTTCGCCGAAGCGCATCAGCCCGCGGATGGCGGTCGGCGCAGTGTAGAAAATCGTAATGCCGTAACGCTCGACCACCTGCCACCAGCGATTGGGGTAGGGGAAGGTTGGGCCGCCCTCGAACAGCATCGAAGTTGTGCCAGCAATCAATGGACCATAAACGATGTACGAATGTCCCGTGATCCAGCCGGGGTCGGCGGTACACCACCAGCGGTCTTCGTCTTTGACATCGAAAACATATTTAAGCGTGGAATATGTGCCGACCATGTAGCCGCCGTGCGTGTGGACAATGGCTTTGGGTTTGCCCGTTGACCCGGATGTGTAAAGAATAAAAAGCGGATCTTCCGCGTCCATGACTTCGGTGGCGCATTTGCCGTTGGCGATGGGCAGCGCGCACATGTCGTGATACCAGTGGTCGCGTCCCGCTTCCATATTGACGGGCTGACCTGTGCGCTTGACCACGATGACATTTTCCACCGACGGACATTTTTTGATGGCTTCATCCACGATGTTTTTTAACTCGACAATTTTGCCGTTTTGGTACGCGCCGTCGCAAGTGATGACCAGTTTTGATTCGCTGTCGTCAATGCGCCCTTGTAGAGAATCAACGGAGAAGCCGCCAAAGACCACTGAATGGATCGCGCCGATCTTGGCGCAAGCCAGCATGGCAAAGGCGATCTCTGGCACACGTCCCATGTAGATGGTGACGCGCTCGCCTTTCTGCACGCCCATGGACTTGATGATGTTCGCAAAGCGCGAGACCTCGCGGTTCATGGAGTAATACGAGAAGGTGCGCTCGAGTTTGCCGTCTTCGGATTCCCAAATCAGCGCCAGTTGATTCTTGCGATGAGTCTTGAGATGGCGGTCAATGGCATTGTGGACGATGTTGGTCTTTGCGCCCGTGAACCATTTGAAAAAAGGTTTCTTTGAGTCATCCAAAACCTTATCCCACTTTTTATACCATTCGAGTTCGTTGGCTTCATCCGCCCAGAACCCTTGCAGGTCTTTGCCTGCCTTCTCTGCCAGCGCATCCCAATCTTTCAAACGCGCCTGCGCGACGACTTCGTTGGACGGATAGTAAACATCGCCGGTTAGTTTGTGTTGCTTTGCAGACATTTTGTCTCCTCCAGACAACGGAATATGAATTAAAACACTGTCCCTTCTTTTCAAGAAGCGACGTTATGGAATACTATACAGCGTAATGGACGCAGAATCAAGTTTCTTTAGAAAGAGGCACAAACTTCAATTTTTGTCTTGCCCTTGACATATTTTCACTGTCTGAGGTAATATCTGCAAACCCCTACCCCCCGGGGGGGGTATAAAGAAAGGCGGCGCGATGGAAGCCAACACCCTGAAAAGACTCAAAATTGTCGCAGGCCATCTCAAGGGCATCATTCGCATGGCCGAGGAGGATGCTTACTGCATTGACCTGATTCGTCAGATTCAGGCGGTGCAGGCGGCGCTCAACAAGGTCAGCGGCCAAATTTTGGAAGATCACCTCAACTCATGCGTCATCACCGCCATTCGGGGCGAAGACCCCAAAGAGCGTGAGCGCGTGCTGAAAGAAATTGGCGAAGTTTTTGAAACCGCCAACAAAGTCTAGCCCTAATCCCTAATCCCTAATCCCCAAAGGAGTTTTTCATGAGCACCATCAAATATTCCGTCCCCAATATTTCCTGCAATCACTGCGTCCACACCATTCAGACCGAAGTGGCCGACCTGGAAGGAATTAAATCCGTCAAGGCGGACGCCGCCACCCGCGTGGTCGAAATCGTCTTTGACGCGCCCGCCAGCGAGGAAAAAATCAAAGCGCTGATGGCCGAAATCAACTACCCGGTCGCGGGTCTGGCGATTTAAATGTCTGAAACCCAACAACTGACGCTTCCCATCACCGGCATGACTTGCGCCAACTGCGTCGCAACAGTCGAACGCAGCCTGAAAAAACTGGATGGTGTCAGTTCGGCGGTGGTTAATCTCTCCTCCGAGCGCGCGACTGTCGAGTTTGATTCGGCCAAGCAGGATTTGTCGGCGCTGATTGCACGCGTGGAGCACGCTGGTTACGGCGTCGCCACCGGTGAAGCCGACCTGATCATCAAGCGCCTGGCCGACGATAACGACGCGCGCCGCCTGCAGGCGGCGCTTGCCAAACTGCCGGGCGCGCTCGAAGCGCAGGTGACGTTTGCCACCGAAAAGGCGCGCGTGCGCTATGTGCCGACCATCCTTAGCCAGGCCGAAATCCGCCGCGCAGTGGCCGCCGCCGGTTTTGAAGCACTCGAACTGGGCGGCCAGGCCGAAGATGCCGAAGCCCAGGCCCGCGAGCGCGAAATCAATGAACAGCGCCGCCTGCTCCTCCTTGGTGTAATTTTCACCCTGCCGCTTTTCCTGCTTTCGATGAGCAAAGATTTTGGCATGCTACCGGCCTTCTTCTATGCGCCGAACTACAAAATGGCCTACGAGATGATGGGCATGTACCCTGGCGCGTGGTGGTTTAACTGGCTGCTGCTGGCGCTGGCGACCCCGGTTCAGTTTTATGTTGGCTGGCAATATTATGTCGGCGCGTTCAAAGCCATCCGCAACGGCGCGGCCAACATGGATGTGCTGATTGCGATGGGTTCCTCGGTGGCCTATCTCTACTCACTGCCGGTGACGCTGGGCTGGCTGGACGGGCATGTTTATTTTGAAACCGCCGCCGTCATCATCACGCTCATCCGGCTGGGAAAATTTCTCGAAGCGCGCGCCAAAGGCCGCACCAGCGACGCCATCAAAAAATTAATGGGCTTGCGCGCCAAAACCGCCCACATTGTCCGCGACGGCCTGGAAATTGAAGTCCCCGCAGACGAAGTGCGCGTGGGCGACGTGGTCATCGTCCGCCCCGGCGAGAAAATCCCCGTGGACGGCGTTGTCATTGAAGGCCGCTCCAGCGTGGACGAATCGATGTTGACCGGCGAATCGCTGCCAGTCGGCAAAAAGCCCGGCGACGCGCTGATCGGCGCGACGCTCAACAAGCAGGGCCTGCTCAAATTTGAAGCCACCAAAGTTGGCCGCGAAACCGCCCTGGCGCAAATTGTGCGGTTGGTGGAAGACGCTCAGGGCAGCAAGGCGCCCATTCAGGCGCTGGCCGACCGCGTTTCGGGTATTTTCGTCCCGGCGGTGATTGTCATCGCCGCGCTCACTTTTCTGGTCTGGTACTTTCTCGTTCCGGCGTTTTTCCCCGCCCATCAATTTTCTGGTTCGTTGTTTACCACCGCGCTGATTAATATGGTGGCCGTGCTGGTGATTGCCTGCCCGTGCGCGATGGGCCTGGCGACGCCGACCGCTGTCATGGTCGGCTCTGGCAAGGGCGCCGAGCTGGGTATTTTGTTCAAAAACAGCGAGGCGCTGGAACGCGCGGGCAAAGTGACGGTGGTGGTGCTGGACAAAACCGGCACGATTACCAAAGGTCAACCGGCGGTGACAGATGTCGTCGTCAGCGGGCAATCTGCGCTGACCGAAGAGCAAATTTTGCGTCTGGCCGCTTGTGTCGAAAAGGGCAGTGAACACCCGCTGGGCGAGGCGATTTGGGCCGAAGCGACTGCCCGCGGTCTGACCCTCGTCGAACCGGCGGGCTTCGACGCCGAAGCCGGGTTCGGCGTCAGCGCTGAAGTGGAAGGACAACCGGTGGCGGTTGGCAATTTGCGCATGATGGAAAAACGTGGCTACCCCCTCAACGGCCTGGCCGCCGAGCTGGAACGCCTGCAGGCGGAAGCCAAAACCGCCATGCTGGTGGCGGTCAATGGTCAGGTGACGGGTATCATCGCCGTGGCCGATACCGTCAAAGACGGCTCTCAAGCGGCGATTGCCGAACTGCACCGCATGGGGCTGAAAGTCGCCATGCTTACCGGCGATAACCGTAAAACCGCCGAAGCAATTGCCCATCAGGTTGGCGTGGATTTGGTTTTTGCCGAAGTCCTGCCGGATGGCAAAGCCGCCGAAGTCAAGCGCCTGCAAACCGCCAACCCCTCTGCGCTGACGGTGGTTGCCATGGTCGGTGACGGCGTCAACGACGCCCCGGCGCTGGCGCAAGCCGATGTTGGCCTGGCGATTGGCACCGGCACTGATGTGGCGATGGCCGCCGCACCGGTCACCCTCATCAGCGGCGATTTGCGCGGCGTGGCGCGCGCGGTTGCGCTCTCGCGCCAAACGCTGGCGACCATCAAGCAAAACCTGTTCTGGGCGTTTTTCTACAACATGATTCTCATCCCCGCTGCCGCGCTGGGCTATCTCAACCCGATGCTGGCCGCTTTGGCGATGGCCTTCAGCAGTGTTTTTGTCGTCTCCAATAGCCTGCGCCTGCGCGGCTGGAAGTTTGTAGCAAGTGAAGATTTTTCGAAAAATATTGACAACTCCACTGCAAAATGAAAATCTTACCGCAGAGACGCAAAGAACGCAGAGATTTTCTGCTTTTTCTGGGAAAAAAGCAAAGCATTTCCTGCGCTCTGTATACTCCGCGTCTCCGCCTGCACCAACCGCAGGTACGCGTGCGGTGAATGGTTTTTTGCAGTCAAGTCACTGACAGCTGACAACATCCCCGCCCAAAAAGCCGGGTACCAAATGTTCTTCACCTGCTCGATGGGCATGTACACCGGCGTAATTGAATTCCGTTAGCGCCGCCCCACGCGCGCTGTTCCCGCGCGTCAAAAGTGGTTACAATCGCCAGGTCAATTCTGACGATTTTTTTTGGAGGAAAAATGAAACTGGTAACGGTTGCAGAAATGCGCGCCATCGAACAGGAAGCTAACCTGAATGGCCTGGCCTATGCGCAAATGATGGAAAATGCCGGCCACGGCCTGGCGCGTGAAATTTCGGCGCTGGTTTACGCCGAGGGCGATGAACGCGAAGCGCTGGCGCTGGTCGGCCCCGGCAACAATGGCGGCGACGCGCTGGTAGCGCTGGGGCATCTGGCGGCGGAGGGCTGGCGTGTGCGCGCCTACCTGGTGAGCCGCGCGCCGGACGCCCTCTCTGAGCGGGTGCGGCAGGCGAGCGGCGAAATTTTATTAGCCGAACAGGACGCTGATTTGACGCGCTTGGCCGCCTTCATCGAAAGCGCCGACGTCGTTGTAGATGGTTTACTGGGAACCGGCTTCAAAGCGCCCCTGCGCGAAGACATGGCGCGCGTGATGGATGCCGTCAATCACATTATCGCCGCCGCGCTTTGGACGCCCTCCGTCGTCGCCGTTGATTGCCCCTCGGGCGTGGACTGCGACAGCGGCGCAGCGGCGGAGCAGGTCATCCCCGCCAGCCTGACGATTTGCATGGCCGCCGTCAAGCAGGGCTTGCTGCGCTTTCCGGCTTTTGAACTGGCCGGAGAAATCCGCGTGGTGGACATTGGCCTGACGGATGAACCCTCGTGGCAGGAAGTCAAACACTTCGCCGCCGATGATGACCTGGTGGCCGACCTGTTGCTCGTCCGCCCTGGCGACGCCCACAAAGGCGATTTCGGCACGGCGCTGATTGCGGCGGGTTCGGTCAATTACACCGGCGCGGCGCTGCTGGCGGGTAAGGCCGCCTATCGCGTTGGCGCCGGGCTGGTGCAGATGGCCGTCCCCGGCGCACTGCACGCGGCGCTGGCCGGGCATTTCCCCGAAGCCATCTGGGCGATTCTGCCCTCCGAAACCGGCGTCATCGCCTCCGGCGCGGCGGATGTGCTGACTAAAAACTTCGAGCGCGCCACCGCCCTGTTGGTCGGCCCCGGCCTCGGCACAGAAGAATCCACCGCCAAATTCATTGAAAACCTGTTTACCGGCAAAACCGCCACTAAAAAATCGAGCGCGCACATGGGTTTTGTTCACGCCGAAGCGGGCGCAAAAGAAGAAAAAGCTGCCGCTGGTCTGCCGGCGCTGGTGCTGGATGCGGACGGCCTGCGCCTGCTGGCGAAACTGGAAAACTGGCCGGGGCTGCTCCCCGCTGAAAGTGTGCTGACGCCGCACCCTGGCGAAATGGCCGCCCTGACGGGACTCTCCAAAGAGAAAATTCAGGCCGACCGGCTGGGCACGGCGCTGAAATTTGCCGCCGCGTGGGGGCATGTCGTGGCACTGAAGGGCGCTTTCACCGTGATTGCCGCGCCGGATGGCCGCGCGACGGTCATTCCGGTGGCGACCCCGGCGCTGGCGCGCGCCGGAACTGGCGACGTGCTGGCCGGGATGATTGTCGGCCTGCGCGCTCAGGGCGTGAGCGCCTACGATTCCGCCGTCGCCGCTGCCTGGATTCACGCGCAGGCCGGTCTGCTGGCCGCCCGGCGCACCGGCAGCGAAGCCTCCGTGCTGGCGGGTGACGTGGTGGACGCCATCGGCGAAGTGTTGGGAGGGCTGTTATGAACAACAATATCCATCAGGGTGAAAAATCGCTGTCCCCCGAACAGCGTGCAGAATTACTCAGCGGACTGCAAGCCCGTTTTGAGAAAAACACAACCCGCCATGCCGGGCTTGCGTGGGCGAAAGTGCAAGCGAAGTTGGAATCTGGCCCCGAAAAACTGTTTTCGCTGTATGAAATGGAGCGAACTGGCGGCGAACCGGACGTTGTTAGCTATGATGAAAAAACTGGCGAATACATTTTTTATGATTGTTCAGCGGAAACCCCGCGAGGCCGCACAAATATTTGCTACGACCACCCGGCGCTGGAATCAAGAAAAGAATTTAAACCAGAAAATAGCGCCATGAACATGGCGGCGGTCATGGGGATTGAAATTTTGACGGAAGAACAATATCAAGCGTTGCAGCAACTCGGAAATTTCGATACAAAAACGTCGAGCTGGCTGAAAACGCCCCCTGAAATTAGAAAACTGGGCGGCGCCATCTTTGCCGACCGCCGTTACGATCATGTTTTTGTGTATCACAACGGCGCATCCTCCTACTACGGCGGCAGGGGGTTTCGTGGTTCGCTCCGGGTTTAGCACCAATACTGTTTAGTTAGCGTTGTTGGAGTCCAACGTCTCCCGACGTTGGCACCAAAGTCTGACTTTGGAGTGCCTTATCTAAACAGTATTGGGTTTAGCACCGGAGCTTGTGCAGTGAAAGAATCATCATGCCGCGCGACTTGAAAGTCGCGCGGCATAAGTTAAGAAACCTATCCACTGCCCACGTCGAAACGCGGCATAAATGTTGCACCGCGTTTGGCCTATTTGATTTGCCGGGTTAGTTGTACAATCCCCAATCCAGCGCGGAGGGGTCTTCCATCATCGAGAAATCCCAAACGTCCATGCCCATTTCGACGGTGACGGGCATCTTCAGGCCTTCCTGGGCTTTTTGGCGGGTCATATCCACCATCGCTGGGCCGTAGGGGCAAAACGGGGTGGTGAGAATCATTTTCAGCCGCGCCAGGTCGCCGTCAATCTCGACGTTGCGTACCAGGCCCAGCTGGATGATATTCATGCCGATTTCAGGGTCAACCACTTCGCTCAGTTTTTCGCGGACGGCTTCGGCAATTTCTGGGTGGGTTTCGTGGATGCTCCACTTGATGATGTTCGGAGTCTCGCTCATGGGTTCCTCGGTTAGATTTTTACAGGTTGGTTGATGACGTAGGTGCAGTGTGCTGCGCCGCTCAAAATACATTGAATTTTTTCGGCGGGAAGCGCCAACATGCGGGAAATCAGCGTCTGGTCAACGGTGCAAACTTCGGGGTGGTTTTGGCCGACTTGCAGGTAGGGGCAGGTGATTTCGTGAATGTGGTAGGTGTCGCCTTTTTTCTCCCACTCCACCACAAAACCTTCTTCGGCCAGCAGTTCTTTCATCGTGTCGAGTCGTTCCTCGATGTTCATATTTTTGAATTGGGCTTCATGGCGGTCGGCCAGGTCAGTGGCGACTTGGGTGAACATTTCGCTGACGACTGCTTCGGGTAGTTTTTCCTTCATTTGAGTCAGCAGGCGGCTGGTGAGGCGCAGGTAGCGGGTGGGAAAATGCTCCAACCCGTCTTCGGTCAGCGAGTAAACCTGACGCGGACGGCCAACGCCGTGACGTTCTTCCTCCGCGCGAATCAGCCCCGCCATTTGCAGGCTGGTTATGTGATGCCGCACCGAAATTGGATTGATGCCAACGGCATCGGCCAGTTCCTGAATGGTGGAGCCAGGGCTGCGCATAAGTGACTGTAAAATTTTTTCACGGGTGTTCATCGTTTTTGCTCCAGAAAAATCCTATTTGGAGTATATCAGTCTCGTTTTTGTTTGTCAATAAAGTAGATAAATATCATAAAAATTAGAGAGCGTTGCATTTCCTGCGCGGGGGCTATATACTTAGAACCTATCCAAAAATTCCACGCATCGCGCACGCTCATCTAAAAAAATCTTCGCGTGAGCCTTGATTGGCAAAATATGCAGCCAAACGTGGCGCAAATCTGTGATTTGCGCGGACAAGTCGGAGACTTGCTCCACCTGCCCCGTTTTTCGGATGGACTCTAAAAATTGGCGTCAGCCAAATTTCAGCACGACATAAATGTCGTGCTACGGTGTATCGCGTAACATCAGTGATTAACTGATGTTACGCAGCAGGAACCTTGTGGCGCGACATTTGTGTCGCGGTTGCATCACAGAAACCGGAAAATTGAAATTTTAGAGCCGTTTGATAGGCACTGAACAGATAAGAACCCGTCCAAAAGATTGGCAAAATGGGCAGCCAACGGTG
>MNXJ01000084.1 GCA_001872455.1 Anaerolineae bacterium CG2_30_57_67
AAATGTGCTGAGCAAATAATCTGTGTATAGTTCCAAGTGTTGTTTGTTCATGTACAAATTTTACTCGGATTCCGCACCTGCTGCGTAACATCAGTTAATTAATACGGCATAAATGCCAGCCACCAGCACGGCGAAGGCCAGGTTGGAAAGCGGCAGCCAGCCGGAGCCTTGAATGAGCGCCACCAAAACCGCCAGCGCGGTGACGGCCAACGGGCCGACATCCGGCACCAGGCTGAAGAGTCCCGTCAGCAGGCCAATTACCAGCGCATAGGGCAGGCCAATCGCCGCCCAAATCAGGGTGAAAACCACGCCGACAATCAGCATCAACGTAACCTGCCCGCGCAAATAAGACATCCACACCGCGCGGATTTGTTTGTAGAGGCGGCGCGCATCCTGTTGATAGTCGGGCGCAATCAGGCCAATCAGCCATTCGCGCAGGGTTTCCCAGTCCACCATGAAGTAGTAGGCCGAAATGACAATCACCAAAAACCAGGCGCCGCCGCGCGAGGCGATTTCCAGCGTGCCGAGCGCATCGTGCATCATTGGATTTTGCGTCAGCGTCTGGCGCAGGCCGGGGATGATTTGTCCAAAATACAAGCCAAAGCCGCCAATTTCCACCGGTTTTTTGAAAACTTCCTGCAACTGATTGAGGACGGCGTTCAAATCTGCCATCAGTGTGTCCAATTCCGAGAGAAAAATGGGCGTCAGGGCGGCTGGAACGGCAATCAGCAGGGTGAGCGCGATGAAAAAAACGACGTTGGCGGCGGCTTTGCGCGAGAGGCGGCTGTGACGCATCAGCAGGTGAACCAGCGGGCTGAGCAGGTAGGCAATCAGCGCGGCCACAATCAGCGGCGTGAACATGACGCGCACCTGCCAGGCCACCCAGAAAAACAAAATCAGGGCAAGCGTGGCAAAAAAGTAACGAAATTCACGGCTCCACTGCGTTTTCATAGGATTTTTTTGAGCGCCGTCAGGGTGGGTTCAATCACCGGCGCGGCGGAAACGGCCTGCATGGCGGCGCGAATATCCTTCAGCCCGCTACCGGTATTCAGGACGAGAGTCGGCGCGGCGGGCGAGAGCCAGCCTTGGGCGAGCGCCGCCTTGACCCCGGCCAGCGCCGCCGCCCCAGCCGGTTCGGCAAAAATGCCGTGCGGGCCGAGGTCGCCCAGCGCGGAAAGAATTTCCGCGTCCGAAACGGTGAGATACGTCCCGCCGGTTTCACGCGCGGCGCGGATGGCGCGCACGCCGTCACGCGGCAGATCCACACTGATGGAGTCTGCCAGGGTGGCGGCCTGTACCGGCGTAATCTTTTCATCCCCGGCGCGGAAGGCATTGGCAATCGCCGCCGAACCTGCCGCCTGCACGCCGACCAGGCGCGGCATCCGTCCCAGCCAGCCGAGCGCCTGCAAATCCTTGAAGCCTTTGTGCAGGCCGGAAATGATATTGCCGTCGCCGACTGAAACGAAAATCGTCAGCGTGGCAGCGGGGATGGTGGGGGCAAGTTCGCCGGTGGCGCGCTTGGCGCGACCCAAACGCGCCAGTGACCACTCCCAAATTTCAAAGGCGGCGGTTTTTTTGCCTTCCAGCGTAAAAGGGTTGTAGCCGGTGTTGCGACAGTACCAGCCAAATTCCTGCGCGGCCTGCAGGCTCAGGTCAAAAGCGTCATCGTAGGTTCCGTCCACCAGAAAAACCTGCGCGCCAAAAATCAGCAGTTGGGCGATTTTGGCAGGCGGGGCGTTCTTCGGCGCGAAAATGACCGCCTTTTGGCCGATGGCCGCCGCCATGCCCGCCAGCGCCGCGCCGGCGTTGCCGGTCGAGGCGGTGACGATTGTCGAAGCGCTGATTTCCTGAGCGCGCGCCACAACAATCGCCGAGGCGCGGTCTTTGAAGGAAGCCGTCGGGTTGCGGCTTTCGTCTTTCAGCCAGAGCGCTTCGAGGCCGAGGCGCGCCGCCAGCCGGGGCAGGGCAAGCACCGGCGTGCCGCCCGCCAGCGCCAGCGGCGTATTTTCGCCTGCGGAGGGGAAATCCGCCGGCAGGAGGGGCAGGTAACGCCAGAGTGAGGCTTCGCGGCGGCTGAGAAAATCATCCGGCTGATAGCTGCGCCGAATCGCCTCCAGGTCGAGGGCAACATCCAGATTGCCGCCGCAGGTTGGGCAGGTGTACATCGCCTGCTCTGGCAGATATTCACGCTGACAAAGCGAGCAACGATAACCGAGAAATTTTATCATGCCTGGATTTTACTCTGAATCGAAGGTTGTCCCCAAGGCGGCGGGCGGTTTGGCGCGCAGGGCGCGTAGAATTTTTTCGGCCAGCCGGCGCTGACGTTCGGGCATGGCGGCCAGGGCGCGCTCCACCCATTCGCTGTCGCCGATGTTGACCAGCAGCAGGGTCAAAATCATCAGCGGGAAGGGGGCAACTTGCAGCACCTGAGCCGGAATGCCCGGCAAAATCGGCTGAAGCGCCAGCCCCAGCCATTGCAGCAGGGCGAAAAGATAGGCGCCGAGCGCCGCGCGGATGGGATTCCAGCCGCCGAAGATGGTGATGGAAAGTGCAATCCAGCCGATGCCGTCCAGCCCAGAGATGGTGCCCTTCCAACCGGCTTTGACCGAAAGCGAGTAAATCGGCCCGGCCAGGCCAATCAGCGCGCCGCCCAGGATGGTGTAAAAATAGCGCAGGCGGTTAACGTTTGCGCCGCGCACAAAAGCCGCCGCCGGGCGCTCACCGATGCCCTGCAGCATCAGCCCGGGGCGGGTACGGAAAATGAAGGCCCAGGCCAGGAAAATCAGCAGGAAGGAGAGATAGGTCATCAGGTCTTGCTTGAAAAGCAAGGGCCCCAGCACGGGAAGCTGACTCAGGCCGGGCAGCGGCAAACTTTGCAGGCGCGGGCCAGGCTGCCCCATCACCGGGTTGCCGAGGAAGTAGGCCAGGTCACGCGTCAGCAGGGCCAGCACAAAACCGACCGCCACTTGTGACTGTTTGAGGGTGATACTGGAAAAAGCCACCACCAACGCCACCAGCGCACCGATTCCCGCCCCGGCCAAAAAGCCGAGCAGCAGGCTGCCCGTGTTCAGCGCAACCGCAAATCCGCCCATCGCCGAAAGCAGAATGGAGCCATTCATCGAAAGGTTGATGACCCCGGCGCGCTCGGAAAATGTTTCGCCCATGACGGCGAAAATGACCGGGGCGGCGGCGGCGAGTACACCAGCAAGACCAATGAGGAGGGTTTCAGATGTCATGGTTGTCAGTTGTCGGTTGGCAGTTGTCAGTTGGCAGTTATCAGTCATCAGCTGATGGATAAGGCAATCCTAATTCCTAATTCCTAATTTTTGCCGCGCGCCCTGCATAAGAAGCACAAATAAAACCAGCGTGCCTTGCAAAACACCGGAAAGCGTCGAATCCAATTTGAGCACAACCGGCAGTTGAATGCTGCCGATGTTGAGCGCGGCAAAAAAGAAAGCCACTGGCGCGGCCCACAACGCCTGATAATTGACCAGCATCGCCACCATCAGACCCAAATAACCGTAACCGCTGGAGATGGAGGGAATCAGCCGGTGATAAACCACCAGCACCTGCATGGCGCCCGCCAGCCCGGCAAAAATTCCACACAGGGCAAACGCTGCCAGGCTGTATTGCCAGGTCGGCACACCCAGCAGATAGGCGGCTTTGGCGTTTTTGCCAACCGCTTTCAGACGCAGGCCAAAATAGGTTCCGCGCAGCAAAAAATACACCAGGACAATCGAAATCAGCGCCAGGCCAAGCGCCCACAGGCTGAGGCGCGAACCCGGCAACGTGGGCAGCCACAAGGTTTCGGGAAACGGAATCGTGCCCGACATGGAGGCCACACCGGGGCGTTTCCACGGGCCGAAAATCAGCCACAGGTTGATGGAGGTCGCCACAAAATTCAACCCCAGCCCGCCGAAAATTTCATTCACCCCGCCGAAGGTTTTCAGCACGCCGGTCAGCAGCGCCCACAGCGCGCCGCCCAGCATCCCGCCGAGAATCGCCAGGCCGAGAATCAGCGCCGGGGGCAGGGTGCTTTCTTGCAGCAGGCGCAGCACCCAGGTACTGAAAACCGCGCCAATCATCATCTGCCCTTCGATGCCGATATTCCACAAACCGGCGGTAAACGTGATCAGTAGCCCGGTCGTCGCCAGCAGCAGCGGCGTCCACGAAATCAGCACATCTGAAATTTTGGTCCACGAGCCGATGGAGCCGATGATGATATTTTTGAAGGCGTCGAGCGGCGGGGCTTTGGCAATCAGCATGACCAGCGTGGTGAAGCCCAGCGCCAAGATTACCGCAATCAGTTGAAAAATCAAATTCGTCCAGCGCGAATTACGCATGAGCGGCCTCCCCGGCCAGCGTTTCCCAGCCCTTGCCGCCAATCAACTGCCCCAACTGCGTCACCGAAGTCTGCGCCGCGTCGAGCGGGGGCGAAACCCGCCCGGCAAAAAAGACCAGCACCCGGTCGCTGTACTGCAAAATCTCGTCCAGGTCGGCGGAAATAAAGAGAATCGCGCTGCCCTGGGCGCAGCGTTCTTTTAATTTTGCCCAAATATACAGGGTGGATTCGATGTCGAGGCCGCGCGTGGGATGTTCCAGCAAAATCAGATTGAGCGGCGTCTGAAGTAGCGCCAGCAGAGCCCGCTGTTGGTTGCCGCCCGAAAGCGATTCGACCGTGCTGGCGGGCGTGCCTTTGATGTTGAAGGCAGAAATTCGTTGGCGCGCCAGCCCCAGCGCCGCTTCACGGTTGATGAAAACGCCGCGCATCTTTTCGGCCAGCACAAAATGGTCGGTGAGCGTTAGGCCGGGAATCAGGCCTTCTTCCATGCGCGAGGCGGGCAGGTAGGCCACGCCCTGTTTTTTGAAGGCGTGATGCGCCTGCCCGGTCAAATCGCGCCCGCCGACCAGGGTTTTCCCGGCCACCGGATGCAGCAGCCCGGCGCAGGCTCGCAAAAACAGGGTCTGACCCGAGCCTTCCATCCCGGCCAGGCCAATCACTTCCCCGGCGCGCACGTCCAAATTTGCCTGATGAATTTGCAGGCGGGAATCTTCCAGCGAGAGATTCTGCGCCCGCAGGGTGACGAGGCCGGGCCGGGCGGGAGTCCGCGCGGCGAGCGTGACCTGTTTCCCGAACATGCTCTCGACCAGGCGTCCGGCGTCGAAGGGCGGAGTCATCATCTCAACCAGTTTTCCCTGGCGGAGAACGCTCACCCGCCCGCAAAGCGCTTCGACATCTTCCAGTTTGTGCGAGACGAAGAGAATCGTCATGCCCTGCGCGGCGAGCTTTTTGAGTGTGGCGAAGAGTTTTTCTTTTTGCGGCAGGCTGATGCCGGTGGTGGGTTCGTCCAAAATGAGGGCGCGCGCGCCGAGCCACAGCAGGCGCAAAATTTCCAGCTGCTGGCGTTCGCCAACCGTCAGCCGGTCAACGTACGCTTCGGGGTCGAGGCTGAAATCGAATTGCGCGGCCAGGGCCAGAAAGTCACGCCGCGCAGTTTTCCGGTCAGGGAAGAGGCCGCCTGCGCGCCCCAGCAGAAAATTGTCCAAAATTTTCATGGGCGGGAAGTCGAGCGGGTCTTGGTGCAACATGCCAATTCCCTGCCGAATGGCGTCGGCGGGAGAGTGGATGGTGGTGGCGCGGCCGTCCAGCCGGATTTCACCCGCGTCGGCGTAGATGAAGCCAGAGAGGACTTTCATCAATGTGCTTTTACCCGCGCCGTTTTCGCCCAAAATCCCCTGAATCGTCCCGGCGGGGATGTCCAGGCTGATGTCGTCGTTGGCGTGGACCTTGCCGAAGGTTTTGTGAATGTGACGCAGGTCAACGTTCATGGGAGAATGGGAGGGGAGAGAATGGGAGAAGGAGAGAAAAATGATGATGAGATGAATAACGAAATGGCTGACAACCGACAACCGACAACCAATATGATACAACAAAAAAGTGTGGGGCGGGATTGTCATCCCGCCCCACTTTACAGCCAAATGTAATTTTGTTACTGCGAGGCGCCGTCCATGCCTTCGAGCAGCTGCGGCAGGTACCAGATTTGCAAGTCGGTGGCGACTTCGCCATCCGCCAGGTAGGCCGAGCCGTCTTGCAGCGTCAGCGGGCCTTTCCACAGCGTCAGTCCGCCCGCCAGTTCGGTGATGAATTTGTCGAGGTTGGCGGAAGCGTCAGCCGAGAGCGCCGCGCCTTTTTGGAAGCCGACCGCCGAAGTATCGGGGTTATTGATGTCGGTCCAATCCGGGCTGTTCCAGCTCCAGGCGGCTTGCCAGGTGCCATCCTGAGCAGCGGTCATTGTGGCGAGGTAGGCCGGGCCCCAGTTGAAGTACGGGACGCCCAGGCAAATTTCGGCACCTTCTTCGCAAGCGCCGATGTAGTCGTAGGGGATGGCGTAGACCTGTTTGCCATCGGCGGCGAAGCGTTTGGCTTCGGTGACGGCTTCGGTGGTGTCAATGCCAGAGATGACGACATCATAGCCGCTGTTGAAGAAATCGTTGGCAACCTGAGTCGGGTCGGAGGTCACGCCGGGGATGTTGAACCAGAAACCAATCCAGGTGACTTTGAATTTCAGGTCGGCGGCGTTTTTGCCGAGATAATTCGTCCAGCAGTATTTGGCGCCGAGGTAGACCGAGGAGGCCAGGCGGCGGGTTTCGTCATTGATTAGGGGGCCGAGGTAGCCAATTTGGCCGGTTTGGGTTTGCAGGGCGGCGGCGCAGCCAGCCATCATTTTGCCAAATTCCATGCGGCCCATGATGTTGCCCATGTTCGGCAGGTTTTTGAAATCTTTGCCATCCGCCCAGGCCGAGTCGCCGGAGGCGTGAATGACGGTGATTTCGGGGTGGTTCTGGGTGAATTCGATGGCGCTGTCTTTCATATCATCCGAGTTGAAGATGATGACTTTGGCGCCTTTGGAGACCAGGTCTTCGGCCAGTTGGGCGGGGGTGGAACCGGGGCGGTCGGCGGGGTTGACTTTGTCCACGTAAATCATTTCGCTGCCGGGCAGTTTGTCCTGCACGTATAAGCCAGCATCGTAGTGGGCCTGGCTCCAGCCGTGGTCGTTGTAGGGGCCGACCAGCAACATGCCGAAGATGAATTTTTCGGCGGGGACGGCGGCAGTTGCGGCGGGGACTTCCGTCGCGGCGGCGGACGCAACGGTGGCGACAGGCGCTTCCGTGGCAGCGGGCGCTTCGGTGGCGGCGGGCGCGCAGGCGGCCAGCAAAATGCCGAGCAACGCCAAAAGGGAGATGAATTTCATCAGGTGACGCATATTTTCTCCTCCAGGGGAAAATGTTTGCACGGGAACGCCCCGTACTTGACTAGACTGCGGGCGGTATTGTAGCATAAACCGCCAACGGCTAAATCATATCACTTTCTCTGCCAGTTTTTTTAGCCCAGATTCCTCAATCACCGGCACGCCCAGCGACTGCGCTTTTTGCAATTTTGAACCGGGATTTTCGCCCAGCACCAGATAACTGGTCTTTTTGCTGACCGAATCGGTCACTTTGCCGCCATGTTGTTCGATAAATTCCTTTGCGGCCTCGCGCGAAAGCGTGGGCAGCGTGCCAGTGACGACAAAGGTCAGTCCGCTCAACGACAGATTACTGGTTACTGATAACTGGTTATTGGATAACTGCCTGCTGGCGACCGGCCACACTTCTGCCGTTTTAAGTTTTGCCAGCACCTGCTGATTTCTCTCGCGGGCGAACCAATCCACAATGGCGGCGGCGATGTTCGGGCCGATTCCTTCAACGGTTTGCAGCGAATCGGCATCGGCGGCGGAAAGCGCGTCGAGCGAGCCAAAGGCCGCAGCCAGGTCTTTGGCAGAGACTTCGCCGACGCCGCGCATCCCCAATGCGGCCAGCAAGCGCGCCAGGGGTTGGGCGCGCGCTGCGCCAATCGCTTCCAGCAGGTTGTCGGCTTTTTTCTCAGCGAAACCTTCCAGTGTCAGCAGTTCTTCCTTCTTCAAAAAGAAAATATCGGCCACATCGCTGACCAGACCGGCGGCGATGAGCTGCTCCACAATTTTGATGCCCAGGCCGCTGATGTCGAGCGCGCCTTTGGAGACAAAATGCTCCACGTTGCGGATGAGCTGCGCCGGGCAGGCGGCGTTGACGCAGTACCAGGCCACTTCACCCGCCAAGTGTTCGGCGGGCTGGCCGCAGGCCGGGCAGGTTTGCGGCGGCTGATAGGGGACTTCGCCGCCGGTGCGCGCGTCGGGCAGCGGGCCGATGACGTAGGGGATGACTTCTCCGGCGCGTTTGACCAGCACGCGGTCGCCAATGCGGATGTCTTTTTCGGCGATAAAGTCGAAGTTGTGCAGGGTGGCATTGCGCACGGTGACGCCGCCGATTTCGACCGGTTCGAGGACGGCGCGCGGGGTGAGCACGCCGGTGCGCCCGACTTCGATTTCGATGGCGGTCAGGGTGGTGGTCACTTCGCGCGCGGGGAATTTGTAGGCGATGGCGCCGCGCGGGTCTTTGCCAACAAAGCCGAGCGCCTCGGCCAGGGTCAGGTCATCAAGTTTGATGACGAAGCCGTCGGCCTCGTAGCCGAGTTCGTCACGGCGGTTTTCCCAGCTTTGGATGTAGGCCAGGGCCTCGTCGAGCGTGTCGAAGCGCCGGGCGGCATCGGTGACGGGGAAGCCCAGCGCTTTGAGCCAGCCGAGCAGTTCCCATTGGGAGGTTTGCCAGGTTTCCGGTATTTCGGTGTTTCGGTTGTCCGGTTGTCCGGTTTGGCGGTTGTCCGGTTTGCCGCCGAACTGGATAACTGGATAACTGGATAACTGGTCAACTGGATAACTGGATAGCGCACTTTCCACATACACCACCTGATACACCAAAATTGTCAGCGGGCGGGCGGCGGTGACCGCCGGGTCGAGCTGGCGCAGCGAACCGGCGGCGGTGTTGCGCGGGTTGAGGTAGGTTTTTTCGCCCGCTTCGCGCAGGCGCAGGTTGAGCGCTTCAAAATCGCGGTGGTTGATGAAGACTTCGCCGCGCACAACGAGGGTTGAAGGCAGAGCGAGGTTTCGGTTTTCCGGTTGGACGGTTTTCCGGTTTTCCGGTTGTTCGGTTGTCCGGTTTTCCGCCGAACTGGATAACCGGTCAACTGGATAACTGGGTAACTGGCTAACTGGATAACTGGACTTCATCACAGGAATTTTGAGCGGAATGGCGCGCACGGTTTTCAGGTTGGCGGTCACGTCCTCGCCGATTTCGCCGTCGCCGCGCGTTGCGCCCTGGGTAAAGATGCCCTCGCGGTAATGCAAGACAACGCTCAGACCGTCAATTTTGGGTTCGACAACAAATTTGGCCGTTTCAACGCGCTCGTCGAGTTTGCGGATGCGCTCGAACCAGGCGCGGGCCTCCTCTGCGCCGAAGGCGTTTGCCAGGCTGAGAATGGGACGCGGGTGGGGGATTTTTTCAAATTTATCAGAAACCCCGGCTCCGGCGCGCTGCGTCGGCGAATCGGGGGTGACCCATTCGGGGTGTTCGGCTTCCAGGCCGCGCAGTTCCAGCAGCAGGCGGTCGTATTCGGCGTCGCTAATCAGCGGGGCGTCGAGCACGTGATAACGGTGATTGTGAAAGTGAATTTGCTGTTTCAGTTCTGCATAACGAGGGATGGGTTGCATAAATCAATTATATATCGCTCACGGGCATAAAGTGCGCCTTTCACTTTCTAAAAAAGCGCAATTTGTGACTCAATGCGGTATAGCCGGAATAAAAAAGACGCCAATATTGGCGTCTTTTCGCACGGGATGCGCGTGGTTTATCGTGTTTTCAGGGCATCAGGCGGGCAAAAGCGGCAAAAGCAGGCCGTAGAGCGCATCGGCCAGCGGCGTGGGCAGGCCCGCCTCGCGCCCCTTGCGTCCAATCACACCCACCAGCGCTTCCAGTTCAAACGGTTTGCCGGCCTCCACATCCACCTGCAGCGAGGCCTTGATGCCCGGCTCGGCGGCATCCAGAAAGCCGAGCGCTTTTTCCACCACATCCGCCTCCAGCGCCACGCCCAGGCTGCGCCCCACCGCTTCCACTTCGCGCATCAGTTGCACAATCAGCGCGCGGGTTTGCGGAACCTGGCGGTAGCCGCCCAGCGGCAGACCGGTCAGCGCCCCAAAGCTGGCGGCGGCAGCGATGAAGGTGAATTTCGTCCACACCATTTTTTGGATGTCGGGGGCGATTTCCACGCTGACGCCGGTTTCGCGCAAGGCGGAGAAAATGGCCTGCAGGCGCGGCGTCACCTGGCCGGAAAATTCTCCCAGCGCGATGCGGCGGAAGGCCGAAACCTGACGGATGACTCCCGGTGACTCAATCGCCGAGGAAATCCAGGTTACGCCGCCCAGCAGGTGTTCGGCTCCCAGAATCGCGCCGAGGCGTTCCGCCGCGTCCACGCCATTTTGCAGGCTGATGACGGTCGTCTGCGGGGAAATTATCGGGGCGAGGGCGCGCGCGCCGCTTTCAGTGTCGTAGGCTTTGGCGCAAAAGAGAATCACCTCCGCCGCGCCGATTTCTGCCGGAGAATCCGTCGCCTGGGCCGGGAAAATCAAAAAATCGCCATGCACACTTTTGATTTGCAATCCGCGTTGCCGAATAGCCTGCAAATGTGCGCCGCGCGCCACAAACGTCACCGAATGCCCCTGGCGTGCCAGCAGCGCGCCGTAATATCCGCCGACACCGCCGGTGCCGAAAATGACAATTTTCATGCTACGCCTCGCTAATTTTCATTTCAATCGGGAAGGTGAGTGTGTATTCGGTTGCCATGAGAATTTCTCCTTGGCTTCAGTATAGGGCGAAACCTGCGCCAATTCAACCTGGCGAAAAATGGGGATGTCGCGTTATGGTGACCCTGGTTAGCTTGATATAGCAAAGAGGTGGAGTAAAAAGCGACAGAATTATTTTCAGTGCTAAAATTGAAACAAGTTCTTGAATATTCACTTGGAGGTGGGCTGTGCCTATTGACAATGAGGTTGGTTACGGGGAATATACCAGTGTGAAGATTGAACATCTGTCAAAAATTTTGGCAATACATATGGCAATCACGCAAGCTGTCATTAAAAAACATGCCAACTATTACGAGCCAGAATATCAATATGTAGACCTTACCTCCGGCAAAGGAAGTACGCCTGATGGAAACGCTGGAAGCCCAATCGTTTTTCTCGATAAAGCCAGCGAACAAAAATTTGACATAAATTTCTGTGCACATTTCATTGAACGGAATAAAGACAATCTGGACGAATTAAAAAGAACTATCACATCTCACAAGATTCATGGCACCGGACAAGGAAGGTTTTATTTTCATCTTGGGGAGTACGAATCTGTTATCCCAAATTTGTTTAAGTCTAAAAAAGATTTTGAATTCGGGTTGGTCTATGTCGATCCAACTGGTAATTTACCAAATTTTAAAACGCTGGCATATCTTTGCGAAGTACGCCCCAAAATGGAGATTTTGATTTATTTATCGGCTACAAATGTAAAGCGTCAGTTTCAACAAACCCAAAAATTTTTAGCTGACTTCGTGGCCGAAACGGATAAAAAATATTGGCTAATTCGAAAACCTTTCAAGGGTGATGCACATCAATGGACATTTTTACTTGGTAGTAATATTGACTTTTTTAAGCCACATAAAAAGATCCAAAATTGCTTTTGCACATTAGATTCGCCCGAAGGACAAGAAGTGTTTAACAAAATGAACCTAAATCAGACACAAAGGATAGAGCAAGGACAAACCCGCATGCCGGGATTTTGAAAAATAAAACATTCGTGCTATTATAGAATAAATTCATTGTTAAGACTAAGTTCCATAAGGAGAAAGTAAATGGCAGAACATTCGGGCATTGAATGGACAGAGTCCACATGGAATCCACTAACAGGTTGCTCAAAAATAAGTCCTGGCTGCAAATACTGCTATGCTGAGCGAATGGCAAAACGATTGCAATCTATGGGACAACCCAATTATCGCGACGGTTTCAAATTAGCGTTACACGAAAACAACATTGACTTGCCATTGAAATGGAAAAAACCGCAGATAATTTTTGTCAATTCTATGAGCGACCTATTTCATAAAGACGTTCCAATCGAATTTATCTTGGAAATTTTCGATGTAATGAAACGGGCTCACTGGCACACTTTTCAGGTATTAACCAAACGGGCTGAACGGCTTGAAGAAGTCAGTTCACAAATTACATGGCCGGATAACGTCTGGATGGGAGTTAGTGTTGAAAATGCTGATTATACTTTTCGTATTGATCATCTTCGGCATACAGGCGCAAAAACAAAATTTCTCTCTCTCGAGCCGCTCTTGGGGCCTCTACATCATATGAATTTAGAAGGAATCAATTGGGCCATTGTTGGCGGAGAATCTGGCCCAGGCGCGCGCACGCTTGACCCAACCTGGGTTACCGATATCCGCGACCAATGTATCCGCGCGCATGTTCCATTCTTTTTCAAGCAGTGGGGTGGTGTGCAAAAGAAAAAAGCCGGACGCATCCTTGAGGGAAAAACGTGGGATGATATGCCAGCAATTACGAACTACGTTGCCGCATAATTTTCTTCCACGTTTTCGAAAAGGGCACAAATAAATTGAGACCGGCGATGAGCCGGTCTCAATTTCACATCAAATTTACTTCACCAAATTGCGCAGAACCGTGTGCAAAATACCGCCGTTGCGGAAGTAGTTGACCTCGACCGCCGTGTTGAGCAGCGCCGTCACCTGGAATTTGAGGGTGGAACCGTCTGAACGATGCGCGGTGACGTTCAGGGCAACTTTCGGCGCAAGCGAAGCGCCCAGGCCTTCGATGTCGAAGGTTTCGTCGCCCTTCAGCCCCAGCGATTCAACATTTTCGCCCTCGGCAAAACGCAGCGGCAAAATGCCCATACCCACCAGGTTCGAGCGGTGGATGCGCTCAAACGATTCGGCAATGACCGCCCGCACGCCCTGCAGCAGCGGGCCTTTGGCCGCCCAGTCGCGGCTGGAGCCGGTGCCATATTCCTTGCCCGCCAACACAATCGTCGGCTGACCGGCCTCCATGTATTTCATGGCCGCGTCAAAAATCGGCATTTCCTGGCCGTTGAATTTCGTCCAGTTGCCTTCTTTCGGCGCGACCATTTGGTTTTTCAGGCGGATGTTGGCGAAGGTGCCGCGCGCCATCACCAGGTCATTGCCGCGGCGCGAGCCGTACGAGTTGAAATCTTTGGCGGCCACCCCGCGCGATTGCAGGAATTTTCCCGCCGGAGAATCGGCGGCGATGTTGCCCGCCGGGGAGATGTGGTCGGTGGTGATGGAATCGCCGAAGACGCCCAAAACGCGCGCGCCGCGGATAGCGGCCACGGAGGGAATTTCGCGGGTCAGCGCCTGGAAGTAGGGCGGGTGGTGAATGTAGGTGGAGTCGTCGCTCCAATCGAACAATTCGCCGCCCGAAACGTTAATTTCCTGCCACATTTGCGTGCCGTCGAAAACGCTGGCGTATTTGCGCTCAAACATTTCGCGGCGCACATGCGCGGTAATCGCTTCGGCAATTTCGGCATTGCTCGGCCAGACATCCTTCAGGAAAACCGGCTGACCGTTTTTGCCGACGCCGAGCGGTTCGTTGTTCAGGTCAATGTCTACCGTCCCGGCCAGCGCGTAGGCGACGACCAGCGGCGGCGAGGCCAGGAAGTTGGCCTTGACCAGCGGGTGAACGCGGCCTTCAAAGTTGCGGTTGCCGGAGATGACCGCCGCCGCGACCAGGTCGCTGCCGGTGACGGCTTTCGCCACTTCGCCGGGGAGCGGGCCGCTGTTGCCGATGCAGGTGGTGCAGCCGTAGCCGACGATGTTGAAGCCCATCTGCGCCAGCGGTTCAATCAGCCCGGCAGATTCGAGGTATTCGGTGACCACGCGCGAGCCGGGGGCCAGCGAGGTTTTGACGTAGGGCTTGACGCTCAGGCCTTTTTCGGCGGCTTTTTTGGCAAGCAGGCCGGCCGCAATCAGCACCGAGGGGTTGCTGGTGTTGGTGCAGGAGGTGATGGCGGCGATGACGACGGCGCCATGTTTCATTTTTGCGCCGCCGAAAGCGGCCTCGCGCGCCAGGGCTGCGCCGCTCAGTTCGTAACCGCGTTCTTTGACCGGGGCGCTGAGCGCCTGGCGGAAGGTGGATTTCATCTCGGACAGGGCGACGCGGTCTTGCGGGCGTTTCGGCCCGGCCAGCGAGGGAACGACCGAGCCGAGGTCCAGTTCGAGGGTGTCGGTGAATTCCGGGTCGGGAGTGTTTTCTTCGCGGAACAAGCCCTGGGCGCGGCAGTAAGCTTCGGCGCGCTCAATCACTTCCTGCGGGCGTCCGGTTAATTGCATGTAGCGCAGGGTTTCGGCGTCTACCGGGAAGTAGCCCATGGTGGCGCCATATTCCGGCGCCATGTTGGCGATGGTGGCGCGGTCGGTGAGCGACATGGCGGCCAGGCCGGGGCCAAAGAATTCGACAAATTTATCCACCACGCCTTTTTTACGCAGCATTTGCGTGACGGTCAGCACCAGGTCAGTGGCGGTGATGCCTTCGCGCAGTTTGCCGTACAGTTTGAAGCCGATGACATCCGGCAGGAGCATGTCCATCGGCTGGCCGAGTATGACGGCTTCGGCTTCGATGCCGCCCACACCCCAGCCGACGACGCCCAGGCCGTTAATCATGGTGGTGTGCGAGTCGGTGCCGACCAGGGTGTCGGGGAAGAGCAGGCCGTCTTTTTCCATCACCACGGGCGAGAGATATTCCAGGTTAACCTGGTGGATGATGCCGGTCATCGGCGGCACCACGCGGAAGTTGGTGAAGGCTTTTTGGCCCCACTTGAGAAATTCGTAGCGCTCACGGTTGCGCTGAAATTCGACTTCGGCGTTGCGGGTGGCGGCGTCGGCGCTGGCGAAGAAATCCACCTGCACCGAGTGGTCAATCACCAAATCCACCGGGACGAGCGGGTTGATTTTTTTGGGGTCGCCGCCCAGGCGGGCGACGGCGGTGCGCATGGCGGCCAAATCCACCACGGCGGGGACGCCGGTGAAATCTTGCATCACCACGCGGGCGGGCAGCAGGGGAATGCCGGGGCGCGCACCTTTAGGCGTCCACGCCGCAATATTTTCGACATCCTGCTGGGTGATTTCGTGGTCGTTGCACTGGCGCAGGGCGGCTTCGAGCACCACGCGGATGGAGAAGGGCAGTTTGGCAAGGTTGGTCAGCCCGGCCTTTTCCAGCGCGTCGAGGCGGTAATAGACGTATTTTTTGTTGCCAACCTTCAATACATCGCGGGACTTAAAAAAATCGTTCATCGGTTCTCCTTTTTGGCGTAAACGCAGACAAATTGTGTTCTAGAAAACAAAACACCTTTGGCTTTTTGTGACTGAACGTTAAAGCCATCAGTTTCACAAAAAATCCAAAGGCGCGCCTTTGATATCCTTCGTCGTTGGTCAAATTCTACCGCACTTCAACCGTCTCTGCAAACTTGTCTTTGCCTTGCAAAACTTCATATTTTTGCAAAACAATCTGGCGGAAGGTTGGGGAAAGGGTTTGCCAATCCAGCACATCCACACGAAAAGGTAATTTTGATTCTTCAAAGGCTGTGCGCAGAAGGGAAACTTGTTTGAAGGATAATTTTTCTGTGCTGACCAAAACCAGATCTAAATCGGAATAGGGTTTGGCTTTCCCGGCAACGCGCGAGCCAAAAGCGCGCACTTCGCAATGGGGAGCGCAACGTCGTAAAATATCTTTGACTATTTCCAGATGGTCAAACGACAGGTCAATCATTGTGCGCTTTGAGATAGGTCAGTAAGTTTTGGGCGGCAAGGATGAAATCGCCAATCAGGACTTGCGCGTCTGCCGCCAGTTCCTGATCGTAGCGATGTGACGTTTGATTGCGCAAATCGTGAAAAACCATCCAATCTTCCACGCTGATAATTAAATGATTTTCAGCGGCCATCCGAAAAAGTTCACGGCGGGTCAGCCCATCCATCATTTGAGAAGTGGCATTTATTTCCAGCCAGCGTTTGATGGTTTTCCAGCAAATTTCGTAGGTAAATTCCAGGTTTTGAATTAACCCGGCTTGCAGCCCCCAGCGGATGACATCATCCTGACCGGCCATGAATCTTGGGTCAGAAACGCGCTGATACAGTTGCGACAAAGAGGTCAGCGCCTTTTCCAACAAACTCAGGTCAAGATTGGTTTGCTTCGCGTTTGCCATCTTTAATTCAATTTCAATTCTTTTTTCAGGCTGGCGATTAATTTGGCCTTGTCGTTGTCTGGCAGAAAAGCGGCCTGCGCCCCGGCAACGATACATTCTTTGATGGTTGCCAGCGGCACTTTGAGTTCCTGCTCGGCCAGGCGATATTCATTACCAAGCGTAATTTGCGAAATGGAGGGGTCGTCAGTGTTGAGAGTAACATTCAGCCCGGCGGCCAGCATTTGCGGCAGCGGATGAGTTTCGCCTTCTTTGACCACGCCGGTCTGATAGTTGCTGGTGAGGCAGACTTCAAAGACGGTGCGGTATTCTTTGGCAAGTTTGGTTGTAAAGTCATCTTCCAGCACGCGCACCCCGTGACCGATGCGCTGGGCGCCGAAATCTTCAATCGCCTCGCGCACATTTTGCGGCCCTTTCCATTCTCCGGCGTGCATGGTCAGCATCAGCCCGGCCTGGCGCGCTTCTTTGAGGATGGGCAGGAAGGGCCGCGCCGAAAATTGCGCCTCGTTGCCCGCCAAATCAATGCCGATGATGCCGTCTTTCACCCGTTCGGCGGCCAGCCAGGCGACCTGCTCGGCCAGTTCGACGCCTTCGTGGCGGTTTATAGAAACAATCAGGCGCACCATCACCTTGAATTTTTTCTCGGCGTCTTTGGCGGCTTTTACCACCCAGTCGGTGACATCTTCCAGTGGAAAGCGCTCGGCGCGGCTGAGCGCTACCGGCGTAAAACGCAGTTCCAGATAGCGCACGTTGTCTTTGGCGGCGTCCTCCACGGCTTCGTGGGTGATGCGGTCAATCACTTCGGGCGAGCGGTAAAACATGCGCAGGGTGTTAAATTTCGCCAGAAAATTTTCAAAGGTGAAGTTGTCTTCGTCCTGCACCTGCACCAGCCGCGAAAGCCGCACCACGTTGGCGGGAATGGTCAGGCCGTGTTTGCGCGCCACATCGAGCATGGTGCTTAAACGCAACGACCCCTCCAGGTGACGGTGCAAATCCACCTTGGGCAGGGCGCGATATATTTCTGGAACTGGAATGGGGGTGTTGAACATGTTTACCGCTTTTTGTGTCGCTTGCGCCCAGCATAGCCGTCGGATTCTGGCAAGTCGGAGGATACGGCAGGAGAAACTGCCTGCGTCTCTGCTGTTCCGGCTGGGGCGTTGGGCGCTTCGGAAACTTGGGTTGCGACTCGGGGTCGGTAGACAAACAGGTTGCTGACTGCCCCGGCGCGAATTTCGGCCAGCAAGCCTTGGAACATTTCGGATGCTTTTCCCTTGTATTGTACCAGCGGGTCGCGTTGGGCGTAAGCCTCCAATCCAATTGACACGCGCAGGGCTTCAACGTTGGTCAGGTATTCCACCCACAATTCGGAGATGACGCGCAGTAAAACGCTACGGAAGAAGCCGTTGATGGTGTGTGCGCCGAGCGTCGCTCGCAGGGTGGATTTTTGCTCTGCGGATAGGGAAGACAGCGCGGTGTCGGGGGAGAGCGCGCGCAGCGACTCTGCTGGCAGGTTGAAGTCGGCCAGTTTGACGGCGTTTTGCCCGAGCCGGATAAATTCCACGCTTCCCCAGGCTTCTTCCAGAGATTTCAGCCCTTTAGCAAGGTGGGTAAAGATGTCGCCTTCGCTGGTGTTTTCTTTTGCCAGTTGGGCGGCCAGGAAGGTGTAGGTGAAACGGGTAAAGTCTTGGGTCACCTGGCGGTGATTTTTGTCGTAGAAGGCGCGCCGCGCGATGGGGAGTGAGCCGAGGATGCGCATTCGTGTGGATTCGTCCCGTCCGCTGGCTTCGGAGCGGGTGAGCAGAGTCTCAATCTCGCGCGACATGGGGCTGGTCTCGCCGGTGAGGCGCTCGTGGCGATTCTGAAGCATTTCTTCCACCCCGGCGCGGAGTTGGGACAGAGCGGCGGTCCAGTCGGAGGTGTCGAGGCTGCTGCGGGCGGGGAAGGGTTCGTTGAGCCGTAGTTCGATACCGCCTAGCAGACGGTTGATGGCGATGCCGGTCAGTTGTGTGGCGGCTTGCTGGTAGAGTTCGTCTTCCAGGCTCTGCGGGTCAGTTGTCAGGGTGCGGAGTTGCTCGCTGGTGAGGCGCAGCGGCACACTGACCAGGCTGGTGAGTTCTTCGAGCATTTCTTGCGGGCGTTTTTTCTCTTCGCTGTCGCGGAATCCTTCCAGCGCGGTGGAGAGCAGGTCGGCGCGTTCTTGCAATTGGGTTTCAAGGGCGCTTTCGGCGCTGGTAAAACTGTGTTCGATGGCGTTGATGATATGTTCTTGCTCGGCTTCAACGGCGCGGCGGACGATAGTGAGCAGGGATGCATTCAGGTTGGCGAGATCAATCTCGTTGAGCAATAAACGCATGGAGTAGGATGGGTAAAGTTCGCCATTGGCGGCGTAGAAGGTTGGCTGGGTTTGGTCAAGCCAGGCCATCAGTTTCCAAGGACCTTCTTCATCCTTCATCGCAATCGGTACGCGGGCGGCAATTTCGGTGCGGAGAAGTTCAAGCACATCTTCGGCCAGATTTTCTTTGAGGAAGACGCGGTCACGCTGGCTGTAGATGCGGGCGCGCTGGGCGTTGAGAACGTCGTCGTATTCGAGCAGGTGTTTGCGCATGTCGAAGTTGCTGCCTTCGACGCGATGTTGTGAGCCTTCGATGATGTTGCCGACCAGACGAGCCTCGAGCGGGAAATCATCGTCGAGTTGGAAGCGCTGCATCAGATTATTAACCTGTTCGCCGCCGAACATGCGCATCAGGTCATCTTCGAGCGAGAGGTAGAAGCGTGAGGAGCCAGGGTCGCCCTGGCGAGCGGCGCGTCCGCGCAGTTGGTTATCAATGCGGCGGGCTTCGTGGCGCTCCGAGCCGATGACATGCAGGCCGCCGAGGGTGCGCACGGTTTCCATGTCATCGAAATACTGCAGAAAGTGTTGCGCTTCGGCATCGTATAGACCAAAATCGGCGCTGGTCATTTTGAGCAGCGCTTCGCGCTGCTCTTGTGGGCGCATGTCGTAAGGGTCGTTGTAACCATTTTTCCGCAGGATGCGGTTAACGGCGCTGATGATTTCTTCAGCCAGTTCGCCGCCGAGTTTAATGTCTACACCACGCCCGGCCATGTTGGTGGCGATGGTGACTGCGCCAAATGCACCTGCCCCGGCGATAACCTGGCTTTCTTCGGTGTGTTTGCGGGCGTTCAGCACCTGACGCGGAATTCCGCCTTGTAGGACGGCTTTGAGGCGCGCGGCGTTACTTTCTTCCATTCGAAGCAGTTCCAGCAGGCGCGTCAGATTGGCGGGGTCTTCCGGGTTGATGGAGGTCAGACCAAGTGGTTTGGCGAAGGTGCGCAGGGCGGCTGGCTCAAGTTGTTCGATAGGCTGGTAAAGGCTTTCCAATTCCTTGTATTGGCGACCATCTTCTTCTTTCTTGTTGACGGTAAACCAGGCGTCACGGAGCAGGCGCACTTGTAGCAGGCGACGCACCGCTTCGGCTTGCAGGCGTGAAGCCAGACGTTCTGAATTTTCCACCGAAGTGGTACCAACCAACAGCGGGCGTCCCGCAACGTGATTACGGAGAATATCAGTGACGATGGCGCGCAGTTTTGCTTCGGCGGTGCGGTAAATCACATCCGGATAATCGGTGCGCCGCCAGAAAGCGGGCGTTTTTTGAGCGTCGTCGCGTCGTGAAAAATAGGCGATTGGGTAACCGGCGGCATCTTTGGCTGTGATTTCCACCAGTGTCGAATCAAGCCGGCTGGCTTGATATTCGAGGTGGGTCGGAATGGGCAAAACGGGCAGCTTGTAAATTTTATCAAATTCTTCCGCTTCGGTTAGCGCAGTGCCGGTCATGCCCGCCAACTTTTGGTACATGCGGAAGTAGTTTTGGATGGTGATGGTGGCGTAGGTGATGTTTTCCGGCTCAACCTTGACGCCTTCTTTGGCTTCGATGGCCTGGTGCAATCCGTCGCTCCAGCGCCGACCGGGCATCTGCCGCCCGGTAAATTCATCCACGATAACGACTTTTCCGCCCTGTACCAGATAGTCCTTGTTGCGCCGGAAAAGAAACTGGGCGCGCATAGCCTGCTCCAGGTAGCCGAGCAGACGCGCTTGTTCGGATGTAATATCTTCAGGGCGGTCAATATCACGCAAGGGTTGACCCAGCAGCTGCTCCATATGGGCAATACCGACTTCAGTGAGCGAAACAGTGCGGTCTTTTTCTTCGATTTCGTAATCTTCGGGTTTGAGTTGGCGCATGAGTTGCGTCATTTTACCGTACCATTCCAGGTCGCCTTGCGCCGGGCCGGAGATGATGAGCGGGGTACGGGCTTCGTCAATCAGCACGTTATCCACTTCATCTACGATGGCAAAGTAGTGTCCACGCTGAACTTTATCTTCATAGCGGTAGACCATGTTGTCACGCAGGTAGTCAAAGCCGAATTCGGCATTGGTGCCGTAGGTGATGTCGGCGGCGTAGGCGGCGGCACGTTCTTCCAGGCGAATTTGATGCTGGTCTTCGCGCGGCGATTCCTTGGATAAATCTACCACGTAGGCTTTTTTGCCGTTTTCGGTGCTGGCTGCCATTTGGAGCAGTCCCACTGAAAGGCCGAGAAAATTATAAATTTTTGCCATCCAACGCGCCTGATAGCGCGCCAGGTAATCATTGACGGTAATCAGATGTACGCCGCGCCCGGTGAGCGCATTGAGATAGACGGGCAGGGTAGCAACGAGGGTTTTGCCTTCGCCGGTTCTCATTTCGGCAATGCGCCCGTGATGCAATACCATTCCACCCAATAACTGCACGTCGTAGTGACGTTGCCCGATAGTGCGTTTGGCGGCCTCGCGCACGGTGGCAAATGCCTCGGGCAATAATTCGTTTAACGCGGCCTGTTCGGCCTGTTGACGTTCTTTTTCATCTTCGATACCAGCCAGCGTATCAGAAAGCCGGGCGCGGAATTCGTCCGTTTTGGCTGCCAATGCTTCGTCGCTGAGCTGCTCAAAAGCAGGCTCCAGCGCATTGATTTGTTGAACTGTCTCGGAGAGTTGTTCGATTTCACGCTTATTGGGGTCTCCCCCCAGAATTTTGATAAATTTCGAGAACATGTTTTAGCCTTTCCGGGGCGGAATTATAGCATAGGCAAATTGCGAGCAGTATTCAGGGGTGATTACCCACAAGTCGCCAATTCTCGTCCTGCAGACAAAAGCGACATAAATGTCGCGCTACGTTGTGCGATATTTATGTCGCTTTGCAGGGTGGAGCAAAGATGTGGGTAATCACCAGACCAAACAGTATTGCTTTTATTGGGGTTGTTTCAGCGGAACTTGCAGGAAGAAAATACTACCCTTGCCCAGTTGGCTTTCCAACCAGACTTTGCCGCCGTGCCGTTCGGCAATGGATTTGACAATCGCCAGGCCGAGACCAGAGCCTTTTTGTTCGCGCGCCTCGCGCTGCCCGCCGCGGTAAAACTTTTCAAACAGGCGCGGCTGATCAATGGGTGCAATGCCAATGCCGGTATCTTGCACTTCAAACAACATTGTATCTGCAGGAACGCGCAGACGGGCTGTCACCATGCCGCCGTTAGGCGTGTATTTGATGGCGTTTTCAACCAGGTTGTACATTGCCTGGTAGAGCAGAGTCTGGTCGGCCTCGATAATTGGCGCGGTGTCATGTGGCAATTCCAGCGTGAGTTGAATGTTCTTTTGCGAAGCCTGCGCCTGCAGGCTGTTGGTGACACCTTCCACCAAATCGAGCAGGGGCAGCATGGTCAGTTGTAGGCCAACGCCCACTTCAATGCGCCCAAGGTCAAGCAGGTTGTTCACCAGGCGCGCCATGTTCTCAACGCCGGAAATGATTTTTTTGACATAGCCTTGCTGTTGTTCATTCAGGTCGCCGACCATTTCCAGCATCGTGGCGTAACCGCGCATCAGCGTCAGTGGCGAACGCAAGTCGTGGCTGACGGTGTTGACAAATTCAGTCTTCATCGTGTCCAACTCTTTGAAGTGCGTCACGTCGCGCAGAATGCAGACACGTCCCACCGGGCGGCCTTCAGCGACCACGGGTGAGGCGGTTGCCAGGTAAACCTGTCCATTGCCAATCACCACTTCAGCAGAGAGTTTGTCGGGCGAATCGGCCTGGAGAATGTCGAGCAAGGCTTTTTGTGAGATGACGCGCTCAATCGGTTGGCCTTCACCTGCGCCGACGCCTGCGCCCAGCGTTTGCCAGGCGGCGGGGTTGGAGAGCAACAGGCGATTCTTCTGGTCGGTCACCAAGACCGGGTCGGGCGTGGATGCCAAAATAGCGGCCAGGCGCTGTCGGCCTACCTCGGCAGAAAGGAAAAGGTGGTTGTTGGAGGCGGCCAGCGCAGCCTGTCCGGCTAGCGTAGTCAGGAAGCGTACATCCGAATCGGAAAACAGGCGCGGCTGGTCGTAGGCTGCCCAGATGACGCCGTAGTAGCGATTCTCGTAGCGCAGGGGAAAACCAATCAGTGAGGCGGGCGCTGTTTTGCCGGGAGCAATTTCCAGCCCGCGCGCCCGCGCTACGTTGGTAAAAATCACCCGTTCCTGATGCTGTGTCAGCGTAATCATTTGCTCATCCAAAAAGTCGTAGTGCTCTTTGGAAGGGCCAATCGCAAACACTGGCGCAGAGTCGTCTTCGCCGTCTTTCAGGTTGGCTGCCGACATGACCACGCGCACGGCGTTGGCCCCTGTGGCGAGGATGGCTTCCAGTACCGGCTGTACCGCGTCGCGCATGTCAAGGCTGGAGGCTACGCCCTGACTGACCAGCAACAGGCGGTTGAGTTCTTCCAATCGGGCTTGCAGGCTGACGCGCATTTGCTCGAAGGCGCGGCGCAACTGACCAACTTCATCCACGCCTTCGATTGTCAATGGATGATCGAGTTGTCCCTGGGCAATGCGGACGGCTTCGCTGGACAGCGTTTGCATGGATTGGGTGACGGTTTTCAGGCCAAGGCGCAGTGACACCAATGCCACCAGCGCCAGCAATAAAATCATGGCTGAGAGGGGCGCGGCAATGCTCAGTGCCAGTTGCTGTGCTTGTTGCGCTGGAATGGCTAACGCCACCGCCCACGAGCGGCCTGCGGCGGGTTGGAAATAAACCAGGTTACGTGTGCCATTGGGCGCGGTGTCGTCAAAGAAACTTGCCTTCTCAGGCCGATGGCCGGGGTAGGCGCTCATTACCAGCGTGGTAACGGGATGGACCAAAATGCGGCCATTTTCGTCCATCAAAATACCTTCGCCGCCCAATTCTTGCACGCTTTTCAGGCTTTGAAGCAAAGGCTGCGTGAACGGATTGGTTTCCAGGTTGGTGCGCGCCACCAGGACACGCTCTGGTTGGCCGGTGGCGGGGTCTATCAGCGCAATGACAAAGGAGACGCGCGCAGGCTCGCCGCTGGAAACGGGTGGGATGGTGTAGGTTTGGCTGAGGACGCCGCTAAAAGCCAGATCCAAGCCGGCAGTTTCTTCCGGAAAAAAAATCAGTTCTGCGCTGGAAGAAGTTTCCGGGTAATTGCCCAAGACCTGGCCGGAGCGGCTGGCAACAATGAGCTGATCAAAATAGGGCACTGAACGAATTTGCTCGCTCAGCAATGCGGAAAGTTCCGCGCCCGCAGCGGAGCTCATTTCGGGGCGAAACGCCATTTGGCTGGCGAGGCTTTGGCCGGTTTCGAGGAAGAACGGAATGCTTTGCGAGGTTAGTTCTGCTGTGCCGCGCAGACGATTTTCCAGCATCTGACGGGCGGCAGACCCGGCCACCAGCCAGTCGCCGATTAACAGGGCAATCAGCAAAAATGAAATGAGCGTACCCGTGCCGAAAAGGAAACGCGTTTCGATGCTGCGCTCGGTGGGTGAGGGTTGCAGTGGCGCGCGACGCCCCCACAAACCAGGGAAGGTGATTGCCAGTACTTGAGCAAAAATGCCGCTGATTAATAGTTCACCGCCCAACGCCAAAATGGCGTTGGGCGCGCGGGTCAGGGCGTAATCCAGCCGGGCGGCCATTGAACCGGAAGCCACCAAAAACGAATCTAAAATAAAAAGTGGAGCGTATAACGCCGTCAGTACCAACGCGGCAATCAGCGGTTCGCGCAACAGACGAAATGACCAGGTGCGGTAGCGTTGACGCGCAGCCACGCTGAATAGAATTCCCAACAGCGCCATTTCGAGCGGGGTAAAAATGCTATGCGTATCCCAGGCAAAGCGGAAAATACCCCCCAATAAGCCAATCAGCATGCCGGCCCAGGGGCCAAACATGCCGCCAGCCAACATCCACGGTAAGGCAGAAAGCGCCATCAGCGCTGGGCCGCGCGGTTCTTGCGGAATTCCTGGCAAGGGCAAAGCTGCTCCGGCGGGCAAGCGCAAGCCAATAAAAGCATTGGCAAAAAACGCCGCCAGCGCCAGCGCTGCTAACACGCCCAACGCGCGCGCGTCCCAGTGCGGCTGGTAACTTTTCCATGTATTTGCCAGCCAGAGCGTCCAGGTGACCAAAAGCGCCCAACCCAGCCAACCAATCAGGGAGGCAGGCCAAAGTGGCGCTGGAAAAACGTTAGCAAGCAAGGAGAAGATGGGTTCCATTACAAATACCGTTTTTCGATTATAGCATGGGCGCCAAAAAAGGACTTATCTACACGCGCAACCGGCGATTTTGTTAGGCTCTACACCAAACGCTACGGAACAAGAAAGTTCTGGTACTCGCCGCGATATTCAGGCGGCAACAGCGCCGCGATATGGCGCATCACCAGGTCAGCGTTGCGCTGGCGGGAGATGCGGCGTTCCTCGCCGCGCCCGGTTACTGCCGGAACGCAAAAAGGTTGGCCCACCCGCAAAATCAACTGCGGACGCTGCCAGCGGAGGGCGCGGTTAAAAAAGTCATCGCTGGTGCCAATCACGCCTACCGGCAAAATGGGAACGGCGGCGGCTTCCAGAATGAACGCCACACCAGGGCGCGCGCGGCGCATGGCGGCGGCGTGTGTGCGCCCGCCCTCTGGCGACATGAGCAACGGATATCCCGCCCGGAGTACTGCGCCAACCCGTTCCAACGCTTCACGGTCATACGCGCCGCGGTGGACAGGAATCGCGCCATACAGCCGCACCAACAGGTTTTGCCCAAATCCGGCGCGATTCCAAATGTCAGACGCGCCCAGAACTTCAATGTTGCCCGGCCAAAAGGTCAGTACAAAAGGCGGGTCAAAGACCGAGACGTGATTGAACGCCGCCAGATAGGGCGCACCCGTTGGAATGTTTTCCAATCCTTCGAGGCGCACGTCAGCGAGTAAGTGAAACAGGCCGCGAAAGATGGGGCGCAAAAGCGCCCGCGCCAGACGAGAACCAGGCGCGGGCGTGTATGTGTTCATTTTTTGCATAGTGATAAGGCTCGTTGGAAAACCGCATCAGCGTCCAGTTTGTCGGAGTCAATCAAGATGGCGTCATCTGCTGGTTTAAGGGGAGCAACTGCCCGGGTCGAGTCAATGCGGTCACGTTCAATCACCTGGGCGAGAATTTGAACGAAATCTGCTGTTTCGCCGCGTTGAAGCATTTCATCACAGCGGCGACGGGCGCGTACTTCGGCAGAGGCGTCTAGATAAATTTTCACATCGGCGTCCGGCAAAACAACTGTGCCGATATCGCGTCCAACCATCACGACGCGCCCACGCAATCCGATGCGGCGCTGCTGACGGGTGAGCGCTTCGCGCACGCCAGGGTAGGCGGAGACGATTGAAACGTTGGCGTCCACTTCCGGCTGGCGAATGTCCCAGGTGATGTCGTGACCGTCCACGACCACATCACAGGGGCGGCCATCTTCAAAAGATGGTTCGGTCACTTCGATGGGAACATCCTGCGCCAGGCGGGTAATGGTGGATTCGTTTGTCAGGTCGAGGCCGTGGTCAAGCGCCAGCCAGGTGATGGCGCGATACATCAGCCCCGTGTCGAAATACAAATAGCCAAGCGCTTCGGCCAGGTGAAAACCCAGGGTAGATTTGCCCGATGCCGCCGGGCCGTCAATGGCGATGATGCGAAGATGGGTCATGGATTGCTTTCGTTGGAAAACAGGTCGGTGCGCGCCCACAGAATGATGTTTTCCTCGCCGGAAGGCAGGGAATGCTCCACCAGCCAGGTCATCCAATCGGCGGCGGAGGCTTGCTCCCAGCCAGGGTAGCTGTACCAGCGGAAATCTGCGCCACGGTAGGCGCTTTCTAATTGCGGAGCGGAGAAGCCTTCAGAGGTAATAAACAGGTTTGAGGTTGAATTGGGCACAAAATCGGCGGCGACGGTTACGTCCCAAGCGCGCAGAAGCCAGCGCAAGGCGGCGGGCGCGTTGGAAGTGGTGGAAGAATTCATACCGACGAGAATGACTTTCAGTGACTGGGATGTTCCGGTGTGGCGCAGTGACAGGTCATTCATCTGGCGCTGGAGGGCGTCGGCCTGGGTCACTTGCGCGCCGGGGCGCCAAAACTCAACGGTGGCATGGGGTTTCAGGTTGGCGGCAAACAAGGCGATTGAAAGCGAATAAACTGCCAAAAATCCCAACCCGCCCCAGAGCGTTCCCTGCCAGGCGACCGCGGTGTTCCAGCCTTGCGCTACAAGCGCGGCGCCAACGGCTAGCATCAGAACAGCGGCCAGTGCGACGAGGGTGTACATTTGAGCGCTGGGAGGGTCCATCTTTCCCAGGGCAACGGCGGTCAGGGCCAGGGCGGCAAAAGTGAGCAAGAGCAAGGTCAGTACCGTCATCGCCAGTGTTTCATTGCGCCCGGCTTGCGCTGGAATCAGCAGATGTTGCAACTCAAGCGCAGCCAACGTCCAGAGCGGAATCAATGCCCAGGCCAGGCCGCCAATCGGGCGCGCCGGCGGCGCCAGAGAAAGAATCAGCGCCGCGAAAAACCAGAAGGTCAGAAAAAGCGTCAAGGCATCGCGTTTCAGCGCCCCGCGAACGGCAGCGATGAGGCCAAAAATGATTGCCAGTGGCTGATAAATAAACGGAGTGGTTAGCATTACCAGCGGCGGCAAAGCACCAGGAGTCCAAAAGTCATCCAACGAAAAGCGGAAAATTGCGCCCAGCCCGCCAGGGGAGAGCAGGAAGAAACTGCCAAAGGCCAGATACGCGCCGATGGCATAGAACGCGGCGCGGCGCAGGCTGGAAGCCTCCAGCCGAAAATCGTCGGCGGGAACGATGCCGCGCGTCAGCCCGTAGGACACCGCCAGCGCCAGCAGTCCGGGCCAGAGTGCGGGGCCGCTCAACAGCATCCATCCGACGCAAATTCCAGCCCACTCAACCCGGTTGTTGCGCCACAGCCCCCAAACCAGCGCTGTTAGCGTCATCGTCAGAATGGGGCTGCCGGCTTCGCGCGAAAGCGCCAGCAGGCCGGGGTCAAGCGCAAGAAAAAAAGTCAGAAAAAGGGCGGCTTTTTGTCCCAGTTTGTCGGCGAAAAGCAGGGGCGCTAAGACGAGGCCACTGCCTGCCAGCGCTGAAACCAGGCGGGCGGCGGCATTGCTTGCCTGAAAAATGAAAAATAAGCTGGCAGTCAGGTGGACGTAGAGCGGTTGCGTGCCTAGCGTCACCGGCTGTGAGCGCAGCAAACCCAATGCCTGTAACGCCCAATTGGCTTCGGCGTCGGAAAGGGGAAGTTCGCCCAGGCGCAAAAGGCGCAAAAGGAGCGCCAGCGCAAAGGCCAGCGCGAACCAGGGAATGAAACGGCGGGAGGAAGATGAAACGGTCATGGTTGTATTTTACTGTAAACCAAAGACTTCGTTTAGCGCGCTCAGGGTGGTTGCGACAGCCGCGTCATCAATCCAGTAATGCGTCACCAGACGAAACCGGCGTGGATTGCTGGCGTGCATCAAGACGCCGCGTTGTTCCATTTTTTGCTCAATTTCGTGGTCACTGAACTGTATTTGCGGAGAAAAATCAAAAAAGACCATGTTGGTGGCGGGCATGCCCGGCCAGAGACGGAGGCTGGGGATTTTTTGAATTCCTTCGGCTAGGCGCGCAGCGCGGGCGTGGTCATCGACCAGGCGTTCAACCATCGTCTCCAGGGCGACGATGCCAGCGGCGGCCAAGATGCCGGCCTGACGCATGCCGCCGCCCAGGTGTTTGCGAATTTTGCGGGCGTGGGCAATGAATTCACGCGAGCCGCACAGCACCGATCCGACCGGGGCGCACAGCCCTTTTGATAGACAAAAAGTGACAGAATCGACCGCGGCGGTCAAGGCGTGCGCGTCCACTTTTTGGGCAACGGCAGAATTGAACAGACGCGCGCCGTCCATGTGAACAATCAGCCCGCGCGCGTGAGCAAAGTCGGCCAGACGGCGCACGGTTTCGGGCGTCTGATACACGCCGCCGCAACGGTTGTGGGTGTTTTCGATTTCTATCAGGCGGGTGACGGGTTCGTGGTCATCTTCAGGCGGGCGGATGTTGGCTTCAACCTCATTCAGGTCGAGTGAGCCATCGGGCAATTCGGGAATTTGGGAGGAGTGGATGCCGCCCAGCGTGGAAATGCCGCCGCCTTCATACAAAAAAGTGTGCGAATGTTTGCCCATGATGACTTCGTCGCCGCGTCCGCAGTGCGCGAGAATGGCGGCCAGATTGCCCATCGTGCCGGAGGGAACGAACAGCCCGGCTTCTTTGCCCACTTTGGCGGCGGCCAGTTCTTGCAGGGCATTGACGGTTGGGTCATCGTGGTAAACATCATCACCGACAACGGCTTTTGCCATCGCCTCGCGCATGGCGGGCGTTGGCTGGGTGACAGTATCCGAGCGAAAATCAACAAGGCGCATAAAAACTCGCTTTCTGGGGTGGAGGACAGGCCGGTAAACTTGTTTTACATTATACTTTCGAGGGTAAAATAAACGGGTGATTACTTCGCCACACAACCCAAAACTCAAACTGATACACGCGCTGGCCGGACGTTCCAGGGAGCGGCGCGAAAATGGCGCTTTTCTGGCTGAAGGCGTGCGCCTGGTGGAAGATGCGCTGGCGGCTGGCTGGCCGTTTCGCTTCGCGCTGGCGGCAGAGACGCCGGGCGGACGCGCCGCCAAACTGATTGCCCGCCTGGAAGCAAACGGCGTTGATGTGGAACGCGTTCAAAACGATATTCTTGCAGGCGCAGGCGAAACCGAAACCAGCCAGGGCGTTTTGGCCGTTCTCGAATTGCCATCCGCGCTTGCTTCACCCGAGGCCCGATTCCCTGTTTTCGCTGCGCCCAACGCCAGCATCCCCGCTTTTGTTGTCCTTTTTGACCAAATCCGCGACCCCGGCAACCTCGGCACGCTGATTCGCGCGGCGGCGGCAGCGGGAGCGCACGAGATTCTTCTCCCGCCAGAAACGGCTGACGCCTTTGCCCCAAAAACTGTCCGCGCCGGAATGGGAGCGCATTTTCGCCTGCCGATTCTTTCACGCGCCTGGGGAAAAATCCGTACCCGGCTGAACGGGTTGACCGTTTACCTGGCCGAAACCGAGCAAGCAGCCCCGTGCTGGCAAGCCGATTTTCGCCGTCCGCTGGCGCTGATCATCGGCGGCGAAGCCGATGGCGCCAGCGCCGAAGCCCGCGCCCTGACCAGCCAAAATGTTGTTATTCCCATGCCCGGCGGAGTAGAATCGCTCAACGCCGCCATGGCCGGAACCGTTTTGATGTTCGAAGTAGTCAGACAGAGAGAAGAGAGACACCCATGAAAATCCGTTCCATTACCTATTTTTTCAACCCCGGCTGGCCGCTTAACCAGGAAAAAATACAAGAAGCCGGAAAATTTCTGGCGGAGGCCAAAGCCGCTTATCAGGCCGAAGGCTACGAGGTGCAAACTACACGGGTTGCAACGGTTCCGTTCCCAATCATTTTGGGCGAACCGCTGATTGGCCTGACCACGCGCATGTCACAAAAAATGAGCGCCGCCATCAAGGCGCAGGGCATTGATTACGCCGCCTTCGGCCCAGCCATGCCCGAAGTGGCGGAAAGTTATGAACTGATTCCCGACGCCATTCTGCTTTCCGAAAACATCTTCTTTGCCGGTGAAATGGCGACCCCGCAAAAAGGCATTTCCCTGCCCGCCATCCGCGCCTGCGCCGAGGTTATTTTGCGCAATGCCACACTCAAGCCAGATGGCTTTGCCAATCTGCGTTTCGCCGCGCTGGCAAACGTTCCGGCGGGCGGGCCATTTTTCCCGGGCGCGTATGCCGACAGTGACAACCCATCCTTTTCGCTGGCGCTTGAAGCCGCCGACCTGGCAGTAGACGCTTTCAGCGACGCCGCCACCCTGGACGATGGCCGCAAAGCGCTGGCCGCCGCCATGACCTCCCACGGCGCAAAACTGACCAGCGTCGCCAGTGTCTTGAAATACCAATTCTCACTCAAATTCAATGGGATTGATTTCTCCACCGCGCCCTATCCCGAAGAAGCGCGTTCCCTCGGCGCGGCCTTTGAACGCATTGGCGCGCCCAAGGCCGGGATGCACGGCTCGCTGACCGCCGCCGCCTTGCTGACGGAGAGCATGGAGCGCGCCGACTTTGCGCGCGTTGGCTTCAACGGCCTGATGATGCCCGTGCTGGAAGATTTCACCCTGGCCGCCCGCGCCGCTGAAGGAATTCTGACCATCAAGGATTTACTGCTCTTCTCGGCAGTCTGCGGCACCGGGCTGGATACGATTCCGCTCCCTGGCGATGTCACCGCCGAGCAGATTTCTGCGCTGCTGCTGGATATTTCTGCCCTGGCGCTGCGGCTGAACAAACCGCTGACTGCCCGGCTGATGCCGATTCCCGGCAAAAAAGCCGGGGACGCCACCGGCTTTGATTTTGACTTTTTTGCCAATAGCAAGGTGATGACGCTCGAAAGCGCCGGGCTGGGACGGCTGTTCTCGTCTGACGAGCGGCTGATACTGAAGCCGCGCTAAAAACGCCAAAGGGCGGGAGATTTTCTCCCGCCCTTTTTTATATCCGCCAATACGCTCCGCTGCCGCCCTCGCGCGCCATCAGGCCACTGCCAACCAATTCGCGGCGCAAGGAGGCGGTATCTTCGTGAAAACGCGCCAATATTTCGTTGACTTGTTTCTCGCTGTAACGCGTCCCCGCATCGAAGGTCTGTACAACATGCCGCAAGATGGCCTCCAATTTTTTGCGCTGCGCCGGAATCGTTTTCAGGCGTCCATCTGGTAGGCTGAAAACGCGCACAACCTTGTGGTCATAGGCATTCACATCTACGCCATCAGCGGCGGCGCTCATTTGTGCCGGGGAAAGAATGCGGCGTGAGAGCGCTTCCAGCGCCTGCTGGTCAAGGTGATAGACGCTGTAATAACCCTCGGCGCGGGCTGAAATCAGCCCGGTTTTGACCAGTTTGCCGAGGTGATGCGAAACGGTTGGGGCTTTGAGTTCCAGCAGCGCGGCCAATTCTTCCACGCTATATGCTTTTTGCGCCAGCAGGCCGATAATTTTCAGCCGGTTTGAGTCGGCCAGCGCTTTGAACAGGGTTACAAGTTCATCGGTAGTGTCTTCTGAATTCATTTTTGCCTTTTTAATTATATTATCTTCTAATTGATTTTACCATAGTTAAAACAAAAAGACGGCTCGACAACGAGCCGTCTTTTTGCAAAAGGTGCGCGTCAGTGCGGCAAAATTACGCGCGAGTCGTCATAGTCTTGTTTGCGAAAGAGGATATTGACCAGGCTGATGGGCAGAAAAACCAGCATGAGCGCCAAAACGAGAATAACAAAAATGGGGTCCATGAGAATGCTCCTTTCCAAATCATTTCTACGCGCCAGATAAGAAAAAGACGTAAAAAATGTTGTTTTGTTCCATGCTTAATCAAACCCCATTTTGCTCCAAGAGGCGCATTACAGAAGCCTGACAGCGCCTCAACAAACCTGCAAGGTGGATTCTTCCACACCAATCCACAATGTGCCGGGCAAAATGGAACGCCAGGGGCGCACCGTCACCGGCCCGGCGACGCGCTCCGCGTCGGTCATCATGGCGGGATTCACGCGGCAAGCGTTGGGCGTTTTGCCATATTTGGCGCGAAAGTAGGCCGCCGCGCGCAACACTTTTTCATCCAGCGCCGTTTTGGGGTCGGGGTCAAACCACATCATGCCAATGTCCATTTCAATTTCTCCTTTTTATGCGTTGGCGGAAAGCCAAAAGCGCAACCATTGCGAGCGTTGACGCAGGCAAAACTCGTAGCACGGAAAAAGTTGGTTGAGCGGCGCGCCCGGCACGGGGGTCAGTTCTTCGTTCAGCGCCGGGTCGGCAATGCGGCCAAAAATGCGGGTGCGAAAGAAAGCCAGCCAATCGGGCAGTTTCGCGGCGCGCGCCGAATTGATGGCGGCCACCGGCCACAGCCGGGCACGCGGGCCGTATTCCAACAGATAAGTCAAGTTGGCGCGGGCATCGTCATCCAGGTGTAGGGCCGAATCGAGGCCGTCAATCAATAAAATCAGCGCGCGGCCATCACCGCCGCGCTCCACCCATTCGGCCAGATGCGCCAGTAACTTGGCGGCGGAGGCAGCGTAAGCGGGAAAAACATTCAGACCGGTTTCGGCTTGCAGGGCGCTCCACTCGCTGGGAAAATCCGTCAGCGCAGTCAGCCCAACCGATTGAGGAGAATTCATGCGCGCGGTGGAGCGCGCCAGGCTCTGCAAGAAAAGCGTTTTGCCGCTGCCCCGGTCAGCAGTGACGAGCACCGCGCCCGTGGCGGGCTGGTCCATGCGTAAAAGCACGGGCAACCCGTCGCCGGCCACGCCAAACAGCGCCGCGTTGGGCGGAATGGGACCCATTTGCGCCAACACTTCCGCCAGGTGCGGGAAGACCACGCGCGCCGGGAGCGGTTCCGCGCCCAGCTCGGCTTGAACTTCTTGTAAGGCGTGCAAGGCCAGCGCAAAGGTTTCATAACGAGGCATAGGACATTCCATTGACGAACATTTGTTCTATTATAATGGGGTTTTGACGTTATTTCAAGAGGCAATTTCTGGTGATTACCCACAAGCCGCCAATTTTCGTCCTGCGGACAAAAGCGACATTTATGTCGCCTTGCAGGGTGGAGCAAAGATGTGGGGTATCACCAGGTAATTTTTGGTGATTAAATTTTTCTAGCAGTTTGAATCAAGTACAATCAGTCGGTCTTCCAAAAAAACATTGTACAGACTGTTTATTTCAAACCACCTTTTTATGAATTTCATTTCCCTTCTTCCAGTTTTATACGGCCTGGGCGCTGCGGGTGCCTGGGGCGCCGGCGATTTTGCTGGTGGTCTGGCCGCGCGGCGCAGTAATGCGCTGGCGGCAGTTTTTCATGCAGAATGGCTGGGAATTATTGGCGTGCTGGGCGCGGCCTGGCTGTATGCGGAACCCATGCTGGCGGCGCGCGTGTGGCTGTGGGCGATGCTAGCCGGGGCGATTGGTTCGGCGGGCCTGGTGCTGTTGTACCAGGCCATGTCTGACGGACAGATGAGCATTGCCGCGCCGGTTTCGGCGTTGGTGGCGGCAATCTTGCCGGTGACGGTCAGCGCTGTCAGCGAAGGCCTGCCGGGCTGGGAAAAAATTATTGGCTTCGGGTTGGCGTTGCTGGCGGTGTGGCTGGTTTCAACCGGCGAGAGCGGCCCGCTGGGAATGAAAATTGCGAGCTGGCAGGCGTTACGTTTGCCATTTTTGGCTGGGATTGCCTTTGGCCTTTATTTTGTACTGATGCGTGATGCCGGGCGCACAGGGTTATTTTGGCCGCTGGTAGCCTCGCGCAGCGGCGGCATGGCAATTTTGGCTGTGTATGCCGGGCTGACACGTTCATCGTTGCGCGTCAGCCGCCCGGTTTGGCCGGTGATGCTGGTCAATGCCGTGATGGATGTGACCGCCAATGGGCTGTATGTGCTGGCCGGGCAGGTTGGACGGCTGGATGTCGCCGCGGTGCTTGGCTCTCTCTACCCGGGTGTGACGGTTTTACTGGCGTGGCTGGTGCTAAAAGAACGCATACGCGGCTGGCAAAAGCTGGGAATTGCGCTGGCGCTGGCGGCGATTGGTTTGATTGCAGGTTAACGGAAGCAACTCAATGAGCAAACTGACCGGAAAAACGGCAATTGTGACCGGGGCGACAAGCGGTATCGGCAGGGCAACCGCGCTACTTTTCGCGGAAGAAGGCGCCAGCTTGGTGTTGACGGGCCGCCGCCGGGAACGCGGAAAAGCCGTCGAAGCGGAATGCAGGCAGCGGGGCGCGCGCGCTGTCTTTGTCGAGGCCGACCATACTCAAAGCGCGGATTGCGTCCGAGTGGTCACGTCGGCCCTGCGGGAGTTTCATCAGATTGATATTTTGTTCAACAACGCTGGCATTGTTACTCAGGGGACGGCAGAAAGCGCGAGCGAGGCAGATTGGGCGGCGACGTTGGCGCTAAACGTGACGGCGGTCTGGCGGATGTGCCGTTTGGTCATCCCGGAGATGCGCAAAGTGGGCGGCGGCGTAATTGTCAATAACGCTTCGGATTGGGCGGTGGTGGGCGGGAAAGGTGCATTGCCCTACGCTGCCAGCAAAGGCGCGGTGGCGTCAATGACCAAAAGCATGGCGCTCGACCACGCGCACGAAAATATCCGCGTCAACGCTGTTTGCCCCGGCGATACGTTTGTGGAGCGCTGGCTGGAGAAGGGTTACTTTGAAGGCTCGTCGCCAGTGACGCTGGAGGCAGCCCAGGCCGAGTCGGCGGCCTATCTGCCGATGAAGCGCTTCGGGCGGCCCGAAGAGATTGCGCGGGCGGTGCTGTTTTTGGCGTCGGAAGATTCGTCCTTCGTCACCGGGCATTTGTTGTTGGTGGATGGCGGCAATACGGCACAGTAAAACATTGGCTCATTGGGAATCGGCGTGGTTAACCATTTTGGGACACGGATTTCACGAAAAACACGGAAAAAGAGCCGATTTTAAAGGCTTTTCCGTGCCATCCGTGTTGTCCGTGTCCAAGAACCTGGGCAACTCCCAGAGAGCCAAAACATTAGAGTCTTATCAGAATTTCTGGTTCGGGGGAATGCAGGCTTGACAGGATTTTGATTTCAGATATAGTTAACCATACTTAAATAGAAGGCAGGCTTAACTATGACTAATTTGCTCCAATTTTCAAAATCTTTGCGCGAGTGGATGGAGATTTTTGCCCACCATTCAATGCACGATACAACCCGGTACATCAAAACGACCGGGTTTTCGATGCCGCAGTTTTTTATGTTGATGCACGTCCATCGGCATGAGCGCTGTGGCATTTCAGATTTAAGCGAGCGCATGGAAGTTTCTGCCGCCGCCGCCAGCCAGCTGGCCGACAAATTGGTGCAGGCCGGGCTGTTGGAACGCAATGAAGATTTGCACGACCGGCGTGCCAAGCACCTGACCCTGACGCCAAAGGGGCAGGCGTTCATCAATGCCAGCATTGCCGAGCGTTACCGCTGGATGGAACAAGTGGCCGAGAATTTGAGCGCCGATGAGCGCGAAACGGTCAACCAGGCGATGGTTATTTTGACCAAAGCAGCCAAACAACAGGAGGAGTCCCTTGCAAGCAACCATGAGTAAGTCCAAGTCGCGTTCTCGCGGCGGGGGAAACAATTCCAAAGCCATTCTGCGATCCACCAGCTACCTGTGGAAATATCGCGGGCAGGCCGCCCTGCCGTATGTCTTTTTGCTGGTTGCCACTCTGGCGCAACTGGCCGTTCCGCGTCTAATTCGCAACATCATTGACGCGGTGACCAGCGGTGTCATCGCCGCCAAAGTGCTGGCAGCGCTCAACCAAATTCCAGCGATGATGTTGGATCAGGCGTTGCCGAAAATTTTAACATTTTTGCATTACGACAGTGCGATGACGGCGGAGCAGTTGACGGCTCAATTGACTGCCGACAAAACCAATGCGCCGACTCTGCTGATGCAGGCCGGGCTGATGATTGTCGGCTTTGCAGTTTTACGCGGAGTGTTTTCCTTTTTGCAGGCTTATTGGGCGGAGCGCAACTCGCAAGCCATGGCCTACGACTTGCGCAACGACCTGTATGCCAAAATTCAACGCCTGTCATTTTCTTACCACGACCAAAATCAGACCGGCCAGTTGATGATTCGCGCTACCGATGACGTCGAAAAACTGCGCCTGTTTTTGGGGCAGGGCCTGTTGCAACTGGTAGGCTCGATTGTTTTACTGGTCATTACGCTCATCATTCTCTTTAGCGCCAACACCGGGCTGGCGCTGGCAACCATCTGGATTTTGCCAGTGGCGCTGATTCTGTTCATGATTTTTGGCACCATCAGCCAGCCGCTGTTTGCACGGGTTCAGCAAAAACTTTCGGCGCTGAATACCATTTTGCAGGAAAACCTGGCCGGGATTAAGGTCGTCAAGGCTTTTACGCGCGAAAAGAGCGAACAGGTCAAGTTCAATCAGGCCGCCGACGTGCTGATGGCGCAACAAATCACCATTGCGCGGCTGTTTACGTTTTTGATGCCTTTCGTGTTTTTGATTGCCAACCTGGGACAGGCCACCACGCTGTTCGTGGGTGGGAAAGGTATCATCGTCGGCACGCTGACGTTGGGCGAGTGGCAAGAATTTAGCATGTATCTGATGTACCTGTTTTTTCCGATTGCGCAACTTGGTTTCATCATCACACAGTTTGGACAGGCCGCCGCATCAGCCACACGTATCTTTGAGATTTTGGATGCCAAATCAGATGTCAAGGACAAACCCGACGCCATCCGCTTGCCCCCTTCACAGGGCCACATCAAGTTTGAGAATGTCTCCTTCCGCTATATTGGGACGGGTGAACCGGTGCTGTCCAACGTCAGCTTTGCAGCCGAACCAGGACAAACCATCGCCCTGTTGGGCGCAACCGGTTCTGGCAAAACTTCCATCATCAACCTGTTGCCGCGCTTCTACGACCCGACCGATGGCAAAATCACCATTGACGGCTATGATTTGCGCGATGTGACACTCGAATCGCTGCGCGCCCAAATTGGCAATGTCTTGCAAGAGACCACCCTGTTCACCGGCACCATTCGCGACAACATTGCCTTTGGCAAACCGGAGGCCAGCGACGAGGAAATTATCGCGGCGGCCAAAGCGGCAGCGGCGCACGATTTCATCCTATCTTTCCCTGAAGGCTACGCTACCCCCGTCGGTGAGCGCGGAACCACGCTTTCGGGCGGGCAAAAACAGCGTGTCGCCATTGCCCGCGCCTTGTTGCTCAACCCGCGCATTCTGATTTTGGATGATTCCACTTCCAGTGTGGATCTCGGCACCGAAGCGGTCATCCAAACTGCGCTGGAGAAATTGATGCAGGGGCGTACCTCCTTCGTCATCGCCCAGCGCATCAGCACCGTCATCAACGCTGACCAGATTATCGTTCTTGATAAAGGTCAGGTGGCCGCCATCGGTAAACATGCTGACCTGCTGGAAAACAACGAAATCTACGCTGAAATTTACAGCTCACAATTACTCGGCGACGAAGACCACAAGTAGACGCGCAAGCGCTGCTACCGACACCTTTTTCCCGATTAACAAGGAGAACATACCCTATGATGCACGGACGACAGGGCGGCTTCCTGAACCAGGAAACCTCCAAACCGAAAAGCGCCGGTCAAACCCTTGGCCGCCTGGTAAAACATTTTGCCCCATTTTGGCCGGGGCTGTTGATGGCCGCAGTTTTTGTGATCATTGCCACCTGGGCGCAAGTCACCAACCCGGAACTGACCGGACAGCTGGTGGATTGTTACCTAGCCCCGGCGGCTTCTGGCAGCGGGCTCAGTTTTCCCGGCGCCGGAAGCGATACCAGCAACGCTGGTTCCAACTGCTGGCTTTCTGACAACAAAACTCCCGCAGGCGTCACACAGACGATCATCAAAAACGTCTTCACACTGGGTGGAATGCCGGCCCCAAAATCTGACGGTTCGATGACCAACGAGGAACGCATTGCCGGGCTTTCACGCATGATTGCGCTGGTGGTAACGTTGTTTGTGATGACTTCTCTGCTTAACGGCCTGACCTTTTTTTCCATGACCTGGGCAGGACAACATGTTCTGCGCTCTCTGCGGGTGGAAGTGTTTGAACATCTGCACCGTCTGCCGATTGGTTACTATGCCGAACACGAGGCGGGCGACCTGATGAGCCGCATCACCAACGATACCGAAACCATCAATCAGGCCATCAGTTTTGCGCTTGTCAACGTTGCCAGTGGAATTTTGCTCTTGGTCTGGATTGCTTACAACATGCTCACCAAAAACATTCCGTTTGCGCTGTTGAGCATGTCCGTTGCCCCGCTGATGTTGCTGGCTACGCTCTACTTCTCTGACCAGGCGCGCAAAGCCTTCCGCAAGACACGCCTGGAAATGGGCTCGGTCAACGCCAGTTTGCAAGAGAGCATTTCGGCGGTGCGCGAAGCCCAGGCTTTCAATCGCGCTGAAGAAAACATTGAGCAATTTCGCGTCACCAACGCCGCCAACCGAGACGCCAACGTCCGCGCGGTGATGTTTACCTCGGCCCTCGCCCCCACCCTTGAGGCGCTCGGCTACCTGGCGCTGGCGATTGTCGTCGGCGCGGGCGGATTGGCGCTGCTGGGTGGCACGCCCCTGTTCGGAACGGCGGTTTCACTCGGCCTGGTCATCACTTTCCTGGCTTACGTTCAGCGCTTCAACCAGCCTATTCAACAGATTTCGGTGCTGTGGGGCAATATTCAGAGCGCCATTGCCGGGGCCGAGCGCATTTTTGGCTTGCTGGATGAAGACCCGGCCATCAAAGATCGCCCCGATGCCGCACGCATGGGCACGATTACCGGGCGGGTGGAATTCAAGGATGTCACCGCTGAGTACAAGCCCGGCGAACCGGTGCTAAAAGGGGTCAACTTTCGCGCTGAAGCCGGGCAGACGGTTGCCATTGTTGGGCCAACTGGCGCGGGGAAAACCACCATCATCAACCTGATTCCGCGCTTTTATGATGTCACTGGCGGCGCGGTGACGATTGACGGTACCGATGTCCGCGCGGTTACCGCCGAATCGCTCCGCGAGCAAATCGGTATTGTTTTGCAAGATACCTTCATGTTCAGCACCAGCGTGATGGAAAACATCCGCTTCGGCAAGCCCACCGCCAGCGACGAGGAAGTCATCGCCGCCGCGCAGTTGGCGCACGCCGACGGTTTCATTGAGCGCCTGCCAGAAAAGTACCAAACTGTTCTCGGCGAGCGTGGTTCCGGCCTCAGCCAGGGACAGCGTCAACTGCTCTCCATCGCGCGCGCCGCCCTATCCGACCCGAAAATTCTCATCCTCGACGAAGCCACTTCCAGCGTAGATACGCGCACCGAGCGCCTGATTCAAAAAGCGCTGGAGACTCTGCTTCAGGGACGCACCAGCTTTGTCATCGCCCACCGCCTCAGCACCATCCGCAGCGCCGATGTGATTCTCGTCCTGAAGGATGGCGAAATCATCGAGCGTGGCAAACATGACGACTTGCTGACCCAAAAGGGCTTTTACTACGACTTGTACATGAGCCAGTTCAAAAAGCAGGAAGAAATGGCGGTTTAAGCCGCGGCACAGGTTGTTTGCGGCTGAAAGCCGCGCTATGATTGACGGGTGATAAAATAGCCCGTCAATTCTTTTTTAACCCGGAAGCCTTTGATGACATCCAAACCCACTGCCGAAAGAGTCTCAGAACTGGACGGAATGCGCGGGCTGGCAATTTTGCTCGTGCTGGTTTACCATATTTTGCGCCTCAACCCGGTGCCGATGCAGGGCGCAGTTTTCAGTGGTCTGCTACGCTTCGCCGAAATGGGCTGGGCCGGTGTGGACGTGTTCTTTGTGCTTTCGGGGTTCCTTATTACATCCATTTTGTTGCGCACGAAAAGTCAACCCGGCTACTTCCAAAAATTCTATGCCCGGCGTATTTTGCGCATTTTCCCGCTCTACTACACCACCATTACGCTCATTTTTATTGCCATGCCGCTCATCAGCCCGGCACAAACTGACATGGCCCGTGCTGGTTGGTTGTGGTATTACTTGTATGTTCAAAACTGGGGCAATGCTTTCAGCGTCATTCCAACCATCTTTGCCATCAGCATTACCTGGTCGCTGGCAATTGAAGAACAGTTTTACCTGTTCTGGCCGAGCGTGGTTTACTGGCTCAACACCAAAAAATTGGCCTGGGCCGCCGGTCTGCTGGCGTTTTTTTCACTGGGCTTGCGCCTGCTGATTGTCAACCGCTTTCGCAAATTGCTCGACTACAACAAATTCTTTTATTTCGCCACCATCACCCGCCTTGATTCACTGCTGCTCGGCGCGCTGATTGCGCTGGCCTTCGAATCGGAAACGCTCAAAAAATGGCTTAAATTTGTAGCCGCGCCGGTGTTTATCGTTTCCTTCGGGCTGATTGTTATCTTCGCCTCACGCAAACCCGATTCGCCGCTGGTGGATAACTACCTGATGTATACCTACGGCTACAGCGTTATCGCCATTGCCAGCGCCGCGCTGATTGTGATGCTGACCACTTACGCCGAATCCAACCCACTGCGGGCGTTTTTTCGCAGTTCAGCGTTGCGTTTTTTGGGTAAATATAGTTACGCGATTTACCTTTTTCACATACTGCCCTTGCTTATTTTTCAGCGTCTGTTTGCCGAAAGCCAGGGTTTTGCCGCCTGGCTCATTTTTAATGCGCTCACCCCGCTGGTCACCGTTTTACTGGCGCTGCTCTCGTGGAATTTACTCGAAACGCGCATGTTGGCGCTCAAAAAATACTTTGAATACGCCTGATGCACCTTGCACATCCCCAAAAAGAGCAATACAATCCAACCATGGAAAAAATTTCAATTGAAATTCCCGTAGAAATTTTAGCCGCCGCCCAGACCTCGCCGGAAGAACTGAAGCGTTCGCTGGCGTTGGCCTGGTACCGGCAAGGAAAAATTTCCCTGACCCAGGCCGCCACGCTGGCAACTCTTCCGCCCGAAGAGATTTCTGCCCTGCCCGAAACACATTTTGACCTGGACGAATTTCTCGATTGGGCTTCGCACGACCTAAAAACGCCACTCAACGCCGTCATTGGCTTCAGCAAGGTCGTCCTCAAAGGCATAGATGGCCCGGTTAACGAGACTCAGGCCACAGACCTGGCTTCTGTTCATGCCAACGGGCAGAAAATGCTAACCTACATGAATCACCTCGTTGACGCCGCCCGCCTCAATCGCGGCGACATCACGCTGAAATCAGAAGAAGTGGAAATTGCCACGCTGGTGGAAGAAGCCCTGGCGCGTTGGAACACTCAAAACCCCGCCAAACAGGCTTTTTTCCTTTCGCTGGTGGCGCCAGCCTCGCCTAAGATACTGGCTGACCCGCCGCGGATGCGCCAACTGCTCAACGACCTGTTCAATTTTGCCGCTCTGCACCTTGAAAACGAAGGCCGTCTAACGCTGGAAATGGAAGCCTCCGGCCCCGGCTGGCTGGTTTTCCAATTGCGCGCCATTGGCCTGAAAAGCCGCGCCGTACCCAAAGTGGATACCGAACTGGCGGCTTTCGTTGCCCGTGGGCTGATTGGCCTGCATGGTGGGCGGGTAGACTTGTTGCAAGAAGAAGCCGACGGCGCGCGGGCGCGTTTTTCTCTGCCAACGCGCTAACCAGCGGGGACTGTCAAAAAAAATTGGGAGATTTTGGACTCCAACATCTCCTGACGTTGGAGCAAACAGCGTTGATAAGCCATGGACTCAAAGACCCTCTCCCTGCTCGAATACCCCAAAATTTTAGCGCGTCTGGCCGCCCACTGCGATTTTTCTGCCTCGGTAGAACTGGCGCGCGCCCTACAGCCAACCTCTTCCTATGACCTGGCGCTTCAGCGCCAACAGGAAACCAGCGAAGCGCGCCGTTTGCTGGCAACGCACACCGTTAGTATCGGCGGTGCGCGCGATATGCGCGCAAAAGTGGAACTGGCGCGGCGCGGTGGCATTCTCGAAGCGCAAGACTTGCTGGATGTTAAATCCACGTTGATTGCCTGCCGCGAGCTAAAGAAAACGTTGGAGAAAACCGTTGCCGCCTTTCCGCGCCTGGCCGAAATGGCGTTGGAACTGCCTCTGCCCAGCGGCGTGGTGGATGCCATCAGCCGCGTGCTATCCGACAAAGGCGAAGTGCTCGACAGCGCCTCGCCCAAACTAGCCGCCTTGCGCCGCGAGATGAGAACCGCCCACGAGCGCCTGATGAGCCGCCTGCAAAAGTACATCAGCGACCCCAAAAGCGTTCCGATGTTGCAAGACGCCCTCATTACGCAGCGTGAGGGGCGCTACGTCATTCCCCTGCGCGCCGAATTTAAGGGGCAAATCAAATCCATCGTCCACGACCAATCCTCCAGCGGCGCAACGCTCTTCGTCGAGCCGCTGGCCGTTGTTGAACTGAACAACACCTACCGCGAAACACAAATTGCCGAGCGCAACGAAATTTTGCGTATTTTGGCCGAAGTTTCGATGCAGGTTGGCCTGGCAGCGAGTGAAATCATCCCCGGCATCGAAGCCCTGGCCCAAATTGACCTGGCCTTCGCCAAAGCCAAATACGCTGACGAAATCCGCGCCAATGAGCCGATCTTGCACAGAGCGTCGCAAGTCAAACGTCAAACGTCAGACCTTCAACCGTTGATTTTCGATTCGCCAACCATCAGGTTCTACAAAGCCCGCCACCCATTGCTTGACCCAGCCACAGCCGTCGCCAACGATATTGACCTGCCGCCTGGCGCGCGCGCTGTCATCATCACCGGGCCAAACACTGGCGGCAAAACCGTCTCGCTGAAAACTGTCGGACTGCTGGCGCTGATGGCCCAAAGCGGGTTGCACCTCCCGGCGCAAAGCGGCTCCGAAATCAGCCTGTTCGACGATGTTTTCGCCGATATTGGCGACGAACAGTCCATTGAGCAATCACTTTCCACCTTCAGCGGCCACATCACCAACATCATCCGCATTCTAAAAAAAATTGACGCTAATTCACTGGTCATTTTCGACGAACTGGGCGCTGGCACCGACCCGCAGGAGGGCGCGGCGCTGGCGCGGGCGATTTTGCAGCACCTGCTGGAAAGCGGCTGTACCCTCTTTGTCGCTACACATTACCCGGAACTGAAAAGTTTCGCTCATAACACCGCTGGTGTGCTAAACGCCTCGCTCGAATTTGACGTAGCGACCCTGCGCCCCACCTACCGATTGACACTCGGCCTGCCAGGGCGGTCCAACGCGCTGGCAATTGCCTTGCGGCTTGGCTTGCCCGAAAGCATCATCGCCGTAGCCCGAAGCGTGGTCAACCCGGATGAGCTGCGCACCGATAAACTGCTCGACGACATTCGCAAGGAACGCAACCGCGCCAGCCGTGAGCGTGAAAAAAGCGAAAAAATTCGCACCCGCGCCGAAGGACTCAACCACGAACTGTCTGCCCGCCTCGAAAACATTGAAGACGAGCGCCGCGAAACGATTGCCCGCGCCAAGGCAGAAGCCGAAATGGAAGTGGAAATTCTCAAGCGCAACCTGGGGCGGCTGAAAGCGGACTTAAAGAAACTCCGTCAACCGCTGGACGCGCTGAAAAAAGTGGAACAAAAAGTGGCGGCGCTGGAAGAAAAAATCGCGCAGCCGGTGGAAAGAAAGCCATTACAGGGCGAAAGTCAAAAATTACAGGAAGAAAGTATTCTGACAGGCGTGTTAAAATTGGGTGAAAAAGTGTTTTTGCACACCCTGGGCAGTGAAGGTATCATCACCTCGTTAAGTGAAACCGAAGCCGAAATACAAATTGGCGCACTGCGTATCAGGGCGAAGCTGGGAGAAATTCAGCGTAAAACAGACGAAATCGCGGATGTGCCGAAAGCAGGGAGTCAGCCATTGGTCACAGATACCAAAACTCTTCGGCCTGCAACTTTTGACCAGCGCGCCTCGCCTGGCATGGAACTCGATATTCGCGGTCAGCGCGCCGAGGATGCCCTGCTGATGTTGGAAAGTTACCTCGACAAGGCTTATTTATCGGGCTTGCCTTTTGTGCGCATCATTCACGGCAAAGGCACGGGGAAATTGCGTCAGGAGGTGCGCGCTGCGTTGAAAAACAATCCGCAAATCGCCACCTACGAAGAAGGCCTGCCCAGCGAGGGCGGCGATGGTGTGACCGTGGCGAAAATGGTGAAAGACTAAAAAAGCGCCCGCTGGCAGGAAATCCTGTCGGCGGGCGTCTTTTTCATCGAAAGCAAGTTAAGGCTGAGGCGTTGGCGTTTGCGGCGAGTAGATCGGTCCGCCGACATCTTGAATTGGTACGGTAGTAATGGCGGTATTTTCGCTGGTAACGAAGTTGTAGACACCATAAAGCATGGCCGCGCTGATAACAATCGCAATCGGCCAGTAAATGCGTTGGCGTTTGGCGAGGGTGACGGCATTAATGACCGGCTTGTCTATGCCCGCTTTGATGTCAGCCAGTTCGAGCGGGTGTTCGTGAAGCATTTCTTCTTCAGTCAGATGACCGGTCCACATGGCTTTGTTGAGTGTTTTCAGGTGAACGCCATAGAAGTGCCACAGCAAAATTGCCAGCACGGCCAGCACCGCTTCAGCGCCGTGCGCGGCCTTGGCGGCGGGGATAAATTCGCCGGGCAGATACATGGTGGTGGCAATAGGATTCCACATCATGTAGCCGGTGATTGCCATGACAACCGTTCCCCACACAAACGCCCAGTACTCCGCTTTTTCTTCAAAGCCGTAGCGTCCCATTTGCGGGCGGGCCTTGGCAAAACCAAGATTGTATAAAAAGGCTTGCAGAGCGTCTTTGGCGTCTTGCAGACTGGGGAGCATGGTCAACCGGGCGCGTTCGACGTAGAATTTATAGCCGAACATCATCAGGTGATAGATGGTTCCCAGCATCAAAAATGTTGCAGCGACGTGATGAACCTGACGCAGGTTATCAACGTTGCCCAATAAATTTACAATTGCCTGCGAAATACCGCTGTCTGGATATTTTTGTGGCAAACCGGTCAATCCCAAGGTGGAGAACGAAGTCAGCATCAGCACATGCTCAATGCGCCGGATGAGAGGAAATCGTTCAAAGGTGCTGGATGTTTTGCTCATGCGTGGCTCTTACCTTTCCGGCGGTCAATCAGACGCCGCGTGAAATCTGAAATGACGAAAATTGCCATGCCGCCCAGTACCGTTGGAATGAGAAATTGGTAAAACAAGTTGATGTAATAAACGATGGGGTGTTTGGTCGGGCTGGCGATGTAATGCCCCATCCACGCATCGGGAAAATTTTCATTTAGCCCAGGGTGACATTTCTGGCATTTGGTCAATAGATTCTTTTTGAGCGCAATGCCCGTGCTGGGGTCGTCCACCCGGCTGATGTTATGAATGCCGTGGCAGTCGGTACAGACAGCCTTGTTGGTTGGCTGGTCGGGGTCGGTATTTTCAAACAAGGTTACGGTTGCGCCATGAAAATCGGCGACATACGTTGAATAGACTTTGGTGGATAGCCCATATTTATCCATGATGGCTGCGTTGGTGTGGCACTTGGCGCATAACTTTGGTGTTTCGTTTCGAAACAACGTGGAGGTAGGGTTTTTGATATTATGCAACCCATGACAGTCGGTGCAGGTAGCGACATCGGTATTGCCCTCACCGATCAACGCTGAGCCATGCACGCTGGTTTTGTAGGCTTCATAAATAGCATTGTGGCACTGGGCGCATGTCGCGGCGATGTCGGCTTTGGTCATTTCGGCAACGGGACGCGTCTCGTGCGGGTTGTGGCAGTCGGCACAAACGGCGGCATTCAGATTGCCGCCATCAATATCCATCTGGTGAATGGACTCTAAAGTCAGTTTTTCTTCTTGACTATGGCACTGACTGCATGTCTGACTAAACTGAATCGTCACCTGGCGCGCTGATTTTGCCGTCTTTTCCGGGTGCGGAAACGCGGTGATATCGGTATGGCACGCTACGCAGGCGATTTCTTTTGTGCCGTGCGCGCTGGTTTTGAAGGCTTCGCCGTTGACGTACAGCGAAAGCGTTTCCCCGCTATCCAGCGGAACTTGCATGGCCTGCTGGGCGTGGCAGGCCAGACACATTTCATTGTTTGGCGCGGCGGTTTGAGCAATCGGGCGCGGGGCCTGCGCCGCAACTGCTGGTTGAGGCAGTAACGCTGTCGCCAGCGCTGCCACGCTCAGTCCGAGAATCATCAGCAGGATTCCCGTCCATCGCGCTCCAAAAAGCGGATATGGTCTTCTCATTGCATTCTCCTGTGGCGAAAAATCATTGCGCCGGGCTTTTGCCTTGGCGTTTATACCAGGCAACTTGCGTATTGTAGATGACCGCGGGAAAGAATGAAATGATTGTTCGTCCTCGTTGTTTGAGATAAATGTCACAATTCCCCGCGCATTGGTCAAATTGCAAGAGGAAAACCGGTCGGTTGACGTGAATAGACACCCTTATTCTTACCTGGCTTGAATCAAAAAAGCGGGAGCGTATAAACGCTCCCGCGTGATATCCAACTAGTACCGGAACTTTCCGATTTTGTAGGGTAAAAACGGCGCAATTGCGCCGTTTTTACCCTACATCTTTATAAAGTTCCGGCACTAGCCGCCAGTAAGACTACGGTTGGACGGCGGCCAGCGCCTTCATCAGGCGGCTCTTACGGCGGGCAGCATTGTTCTTATGCACGACGCCCTGCCCAGCGGCCTTGTCGAGGCGGCTAATGGCTGCCAGCACGGCTTCTTTCGAGGCAACAGCATCGCTACCGGCCAGAGCGGCGCGCGCATCGCGCACAGCAGCGCGTGTGGTACCGCGAACAACACGATTGCGCAGACGGCGTTTGTCGTTCTGCTTGTTACGTTTGATTTGCGACTTAATGTTTGCCAAGGTACTTCCTCCAAAAATAAATCTTGCCCATAACAACGGGGCGAGATTGTAACCCAGGGCGATAATTTTGTCCAGACTCCGCATTGAATCACGCAGGGGCTTCTTAAAGTCACGATGCTTTTTATCGCGAATAGCGCGAATTGACGAATGGCGTGAACAACCCGATAAAATTTGTTGAATTTGCTCGTTCCCGTTATTCGCGCTGGATGTTTTTCGACTTTAAGAAAGCCCTGTTGCATCACGGAAAACATTGCACCTGTAGCGCCACAGGTGGCGTCTTGTCACGGCACCTCCTGGAAAACCATCATTTGCGCGTCTTGTTGTATTTTCGCCGGTGATATAATTTCGTCAACTTTTTGACAAGGAGAATAACCATGAGCGATGCGCGTGTAGACAGGTTTGCGAAAATTCTAGTGGAGTATTCCGCCCGATTAAAAGCGGGCGACCGGGTACTGATTGAAGGCACAACCGCCGCTGAGCCGCTGGTGAACGCCATCTTTCAGCATGCGCTGGAAGTAGGCGCACAGCCGCATACGTTGATTGAATTCCCTGACCAGCAGGAGATTTTCTTCCGCAACGCCAATGGCGATCAGTTGGATTTTCCGCCCACGTTCATGAAATACGCCTACGAAAATTTCGAGTCGCGCATTCGTATTCATTCTCAGACCAATCCGCGTATGTTGTCGAGCGTGGACCCGGCCAAACTGGGACGCCGCCAAAAAGCGATGTCGTCCTTGCTGGAAACGCAGATACGACGCGGCGCCAGCGGCGAGTTAAAGTGGGTGACGACGCTTTTTCCCACTGATGGCTACGCCGTGGAAGCCGGAATGGGCCTGCGCGCCTATGAGGATTTCGTCTTCCGCGCCTGCCACGCCAACGAAGCCGACCCGGTTGCCTACTGGAAACAGGTCGAAGACGAGCAGAAGAAAATGATTGAGCGAGTGCAGGGCCACAATCTGGTAACGCTGACCGGCCCCAACGTGGATTTAAGTCTGTCGGTCAAGGGGCGCACTTTCCTCAACTCGTGCGGCACGCACAACATGCCGGATGGCGAAATTTATACCGGCCCGGTCGAAGATTCGGTCAACGGCTGGGTCAAATTCACCTACCCGGCCATTTACAACGGCGTCGCCGTCGAGGGCATTGAACTGACTTTCAATCAGGGGCGCGTGGAAAAGGCCAAGGCGCAAAAGAACGAAACCTACCTGCACGAGATGCTTCAGTCAGATGCCGGTTCGCGCTTTTTGGGCGAATTTGCCATCGGCACCAACTTTGAGATTAACAAATTCACCGGCAATATTCTTTTTGACGAGAAAATCGGCGGCACGTTCCACATGGCGCTCGGCGCGGGCTACCCCGAAACCGGCTCGCATAACAAAAGTGTCATTCACTGGGATATGATTTGCGATATGCGTCAGGACGCCGAAATCGCCGTGGATGGCGAGGTGATTTATCGCAACGGCAAATTTGTGTTTTAGCGCAAATTGGGTTTAAAAGTTAAATGGGTGAAGGCTCTTCAACCTTCACCCATTTTTTGTTTTTGAATGCGCTGATTACATCGCCCCGGACGCAATTTTGCGAATGACCATCACCACTTTGCCGCGAATTTCCAGCGGTTCTTCTTTTGGAATATAAATTGGTTCCATGGTCGGGTTGGCGGGCTGCAGGCGATAGCGGTTTTTCTCTTTGTAGAAATACTTGAGCGTGGTTTCGTCGCGTTCTGGCAACCAGACGGCCACCATGTCGCCGTCTTTGGTTTCGGCGTTGCTGATTTGGCGCATGATGACGATATCGCCATCGTTGACCATCGCGTCAATCATGGAGGTGCCGCTCACTTCCAGCGCGAACAATTCCTCGGCTTTTTTGGCGGGCAACAGCGAGCGGGCGATTTCCACGCCTTCCTCCGGGCCGTAGTACGAAAAATCGGAGGCCGGGACCGGCATCGGCAGGCTGGCGCCAATTCGCCCGGCAAGTGGAATGCGGATCAGCTCGTTGATGGCTTGCGCCAGCGCTTGTACTGGCGCAGCAAAGGTGCTGCCCAGTTCAGCCAATCGTTCTGGCACGACGCGCATGCCGCGCGAAATATGCCGGTCGCGTTCGATATAGCCCCATTTTTCCAGCTGCTCCAGATAGTAGTTGACTACTGAAGTGGAAGAAATGCCGGTTTGTTCGCCAATCTCCCGAATCGACGGGGGATAGCCTTTATCCTGGTGTTCACCAAGAAAACCAAGAATTTTGATATGTCGTTCACCAAGGCCTTTGCTTTTTCGCACCATCATCATTTTTATTCTCCTGAGCCAAATCAATACTCGCTCAAACGTTCTAATAAAATCATACACGAACATGCGTTCCATGTCAAGAGGGAATTTCTTACGACGCCGTGATAAAATCGCCCCCATGACTCACGCCGACATAATTGCCAAACTTCTCAATGTTCGCTCCGCGCAGGTGCAGGCCACCGTTGCCCTGCTTGACGAGGGGAATACCGTCCCTTTCATCTCCCGTTACCGCAAAGAAATGACCGGCACATTGGATGATGAACAAGTTCGCCAGGTTGCCGACGAGATTTCACGTTTGCGCGCCATGGATGAGCGCCGCGCCGCCATTCTCAAATCTATTGAAGAGCAGGGAAAACTGACTGATGAGCTGCGCACTGTCATCGAAAACGCTGAAACGCTGACGGCGCTTGATGACCTCTATGCGCCCTATCGCCCCAAGCGCAGCACCCGCGCCAGCATCGCCCGCGAGAAAGGGCTGGAGGGTCTGGCCGAACACATTCTCAAACAGACGGTCACCCGCCGCGCCATCGAAGACCTCGTGCGCGAATCCTATCTTAACGAACAAGTGACCAGCGTCGAAGAAGCCCTGCAAGGCGCGCGCGACATCGCTGCCGAAACCATCAGCGACAACGCCAACGTGCGTCAGGCAACCCGCGAAAAAGCGCTCAAATTTGCCATGCTCTACGCCGAGAAAATGGCAGATGCCGCCGATGAAAAACGCACCTACGAAACCTACTACAACTTTTCTGGCCGCGTAGACCGTTTACAACCCCACCAAATTCTCGCCATCAACCGTGGCGAAAAAGAAAACATCCTGCGCGTTCGGGTCGAAGTCGTGGAAAAGGACTGGCGTCCCGCCGTCGAAGCCGAATTTCAGGAAGACATTCTCTCCCCCTTCAGCGACGAAATGACCATCGCCATTCAAGACGCCGCCGACCGGCTGCTGCTCCCCGCCATTGAACGTGATGCGCGCCGCGCCCTCAGCGAAAAAGCCGATGGACACGCCATCAACGTTTTTGCCGACAACCTGCACGCCCTGCTGAACACGCCGCCGCTGGCCGGGCAAACCGTCCTCGGCCTCGACCCCGGATTCCGCACTGGTTGCAAATTCGCCGTCGTTGACCCCACTGGAAAATTGCTTGATACCGGCGCCATCTACCCGCACGAACCCAAAAACGACTGGCAGGGCGCGCTCCGCATTCTTCAAACCAGCATCATTCGGCACAGCGTCAGCCTCATTACCATCGGCAACGGCACCGCCTCACGCGAAACCGAAAAGCTCGTCGCCGAACTGGTAAAGATGGTGGATGGGGCGGTAGGGGCGCAACATGTTGCGCCCCTACCGCCCGTCAAATATCTGATCGTCAACGAAGCGGGCGCATCCGTTTACAGCGCCAGCCCGCTCGCCCGCGCCGAATTTCCCAACCTGGACGTCACCATCCGCGGCGCAGTTTCTATCGCCCGCCGCGCCCAAGATCCAATGGCTGAACTGGTCAAAATTGACCCCAAATCTATCGGCGTCGGCCTGTACCAGCATGACGTAGACCAAACCGCCCTCAGCCACGCCCTGGATGGCGTCATCGAACGCGCCGTCAACACTGTCGGCGTAGATGCCAACACCGCCAGCGCCGCTTTGCTCATGCACGTCGCCGGAGTCGGCCCCAAACTTGCCACCGGAATCGTCACCTACCGCGACGCCAACGGCGCCTTCAAAGCCCGCGCCGACCTGCACAACGTCTCTGGACTCGGGCCAAAGGCCTTCGAACAATGCGCGGGATTTTTAAGGATAAGAAATGGCAGTGACCCGCTCGACAGTAGCGCCATTCACCCGGAAAGTTACCTTGCTACCCGGCAAGTGCTGGAACGCGCCGGGCTGAAACCTGATTCTCCGCTTGACGAGCGTAAACCCGCTCTGGACGCACTGCTTGCCAAAACCCCGCCCGAAAAGCTCGCCGTTGAATTAGGCTGTGGCCGGCCAACGTTGAAAGACATCCTCGAGCAACTCGTGCGCCCCGGGCGCGACCCACGCTTTGACGCCCCCCCGCCCATCTTACGTTCTGATGTGCTAAAAACCGAAGACCTGGCCCCCGGCATGGAATTAAAAGGCACTGTTCGCAACGTTGTAGATTTTGGCGCGTTTATAGACATCGGCGTTAAACAAGACGGTCTGCTCCACAAAAGCCAAATTCCCTTCGGCACCGTGTTCAAAGTTAGTGACATCATTGACGTAGAAATTCTCAAAATCGAAACCGAGCGCGGGCGCATCAGCCTGGGTTGGGTGAAAAAATAATTTTCTCATGCTAAAAGCCTGGGGATTTTTTGCGTTTAAGCCATCGCGCAACATTCAAAAACCTGGTGATATAATCCGACAACTTCAAACATATATCTTCGCCCAAGCAATCAGCGCGGGGGACCCAGCGACTTCTGGGGTGAATCTGGGTTATACCAGTAGGGTCATACTTTTGGAACCCGAACTCGTCAGCTAACCCCGTCGGCGTGCCAAAAGCCCTGCATCAGGGCTTTTACTTTTTGAAACAGCGTACCGCGACTTTCAAGTCGCAAACCAGCGACATAAATGTCGCGTTATACAAAATTAGAGGAACCGCTTATGCCCGCTCTCTTTCAAAAAATCTTCAAAACCGGTCTCGTCACCGAGCCGCTCGCGCCCGATGACGCGGAAATCATCCAACTGGTTCATCAGGTGGACGAGAAAACCAAACGCCTGCTCGGACGCGCCCTCGCCATCCGCGAAGTGGACGCGGGCTCGTGCAACGGCTGCGAAGTCGAAATCACCGCGCTGGGCAGCCCCGTTTACGACAGCGAACGCTTCGGGATTCACTTCGTCGCTTCGCCGCGCCACGCGGATATGCTGTTGGTGACGGGACCCGTGACTCGCAACATGAAAATTCCGCTCCGCAAAACCTACGAAGCCACGCCCGACCCCAAACTGGTCGTCGCCGTTGGAGACTGCGCCAAAACCTGCGGCGTGTTCAAAGGCAGTTACGCCGTGGCTGGCAGCGTCGGCGATATTTTGCCTGTGGATGTCTACGTCCCTGGCTGTCCGCCCGAACCCGCCGACATCCTGCGCGGAATTTTGGCGGCGCTGGACAGAATGCCGAAAAAATAAGGTAGCGCAAATCTCCGATTTGCGCGGCAAACCAAAGATTTGCCCCACTCCTACAAATCTCCTATGCAAACTCTCTTCCTTCTCATGTTCTCCGCCTACGCCTTCGGCGTGGTCAGCGCCCTGCTCGGCGGGCAAAGCCGCCTGGGGCGGAATCTGGTTGCGCTTGGGGCGGCGCTTGGCGCAGGCGCAGGATTCGCGCTCGGCGTCAGCGTTCTCGTTTCGGGCGCGCCGTTTGCGCTCTCCATCCCGCAACTGCTTCCACTGGCGGGCGGGCTGGCGCTTCGATTAGATTCGCTCGGCGCGTTCTTTTTGATTCTGATTGGCATCGGCGCGGTCCCCGCCGCGATTTACGGCGCGGGCTACTCGGAAGCCTACGCCGATGGCAAAGCCTCGCTGCCGCTGCTCGGCGCGGCGCTGAATTTGTTTTTGCTGACGATGAGTCTCGTGACCTTTGCCGATAACGCGCTGACCTTTTTGCTGATGTGGGAAGGCATGTCGCTGACTTCGTATTTTCTGGTCGTGACCGAAGCGCAGGAAGATGGCGTGGTCGGCGCGGGCGTCTGGTATGTGGCGATGACGCACGTTGGGCTGGTTCTCCTGCTCGGCGCGTTCATCCTTTTTATGAACGGCGCTTCGGGCGCTTTTGCCGATTTGCGCGCGGGCGCGGCTTCGCTTTCTCCGCTGACGCGCAGTCTCGTTTTCCTGCTGGCTTTTCTCGGCTTCGGTTCAAAGGCGGGCATCGTGCCGCTGCACGTCTGGCTGCCGATGGCGCATCCCGCCGCGCCGAGTCACGTTTCGGCGCTGATGTCGGGCGTGATGATTAAGATGGGCGTCTATGGCATTCTGCGCGTCGGGCTGGATTTGCTCGGCGGCGGACCCGCCTGGTGGGGCGGAATCATTCTCAGCGTGGGGGCGCTTTCCGCCATTCTGGGGATTTTGTACGCGCTGATGCAAACCGATTTGAAAAAACTGCTGGCGTACTCCAGCGTGGAAAATATCGGCATTATTTTGATTGGCATCGGCGCGGGCTTCATCTTTCACAGTTACGGGCTGATGACGCTCGCCGCGCTTGGTTTCATCGGCGGGCTGTATCATGCGCTCAATCACGCCAGTTTCAAGGGGCTGCTCTTTCTCGGCGCGGGGTCGGTCTTGCACGCCACACACACCCGCGACATGGAAATGATGGGCGGGCTGATTAAGAAAATGCCCTACACGGCGTTTTTCTTTCTGGTCGGCGCGGCTGCCATTTCTGCCCTGCCGCCGCTGAACGGTTTCGCTTCAGAGTGGTTGATTCTGCAATCGCTGTTGGGCGGGTTTTCGATTTCAGCGCCTGGCATCCGCGTCCTGCTGCCCGTCGCCGTCGGCATGTTGGCGCTGACCAGCGGGTTGGCTGCGGCGGGATTCGTCAAAGCCTTCGGTATCACCTTCCTGGCGCTGCCACGCTCCGCCGCCGCAGAACACGCCCACGAAGCGCCGCTTTCGATGAAGGTCGGCATGGGCATTTTGGCGCTGACCTGCTTCGGGCTGGGGCTGGCGCCCTTCGCCATCGTCCCCGTTATCGGCGGGGCGCTGAACGGAATCGGCGGTCTGCCTGATACCCGCGCGGCGTTCACCTTGAATGTCTCGCTCCAAACGCCCGCGGGGTTCGGTCAGATGTCGTCCACGCTGATTCTGCTCGGCTTGCTGGCGCTTTTTGCGCTGATTCCGCTGGTGATGAAAATTTTGCGCGTCAACCCAAAATTGCGCGTCAGCGACTCGTGGGGCTGCGGGCGCGTCGGTCAAACCCCGCGCATGGAATATACCGCCACGTCATTTGCCGAACCGCTGCGGCGCGTCTTCTCGGAACTGTACCGCCCGACCAAAGAAGTGACGATTGACTTCAACCCTGAGTCAAAATATTTTGTGCAGTCCATCGATTACAAAAGCGACATCCGTCCCTGGTTTGAAGAATTTTTATACGAGCCGCTGTTGCAAAAAGTGCGCGGCTGGAGCCGACAGGTGCGCCAACTGCAATCGGGTTCGCTGCATGGCTATCTTGCCTATCTTTTCATCGCGCTGGGCTTGCTGTTGGTCAGCGCATTATTATGGACAGGCAAGTAAAGGTTCATCACATGCCCATCGGCTATAAAAGACCTCATGGCTTGCTGCTTCTTGGATTTCGATTACCCATTTGGTTGTATCATTTTCGTCTTGGCTGGCTTTATGTAAAATCAACTTTAGAAACTATATTCAAAGGAGTCTTTTATGGATAAAACAACCGAATCTCAATCTGGTGTTCCGCCCATGCTTCGCGTTCTCGCAAACGAAGACCAGTTCGGAGAGCATCGTGGTCTCGGCGTCAGCGCAATTACTTTCAAAGTAACGCCTAAAGACAACAACGGCATTTTCATTATCGAAAACACATTCCATGAAAAAGGAGGTCCCGCCAAACACCTGCACTACGACCAAGATGAATGGTTTTATGCTGTTGAAGGCGAATTCATTCTCGAAGTCGGTCAGGAGCAGTTCAAACTAAAACCTGGCGACTCGGCGCTTGCCCCTCGAAAGATTCCCCATGTGTGGGCATATACAGGCGGCGGTCTTGGCAGAATGTTAATTGCCTTTATGCCAGCAGGGAAAATGGAAGCCTTTTTTCGAGAAGTTACCAAAGCAAATGCTATGCCGCCTCAAGACCCTAAATTATGGCGTTCGCATGGCATGGAGTTACTTGGACCACCTTTGAAAGTGTAGTTACATCGTATTTTGACAGGTTAAGTTTTTGGTTCTTGCCAAAGATAAAAGCCTGTAAAATAGTTTTATAAGTTCAGTGTTAGTGTCTTTTTCAGGCAGTGAGTCTAGCGCAACAAAACGCCAGCCAACAAATCGCATGCAAAACAAACTTCGCAAGAAGAAACCCGCCCCTCCTAAATTTCAGAACGCCCTCGTGCGCTCTGAAATTCAAGAGTACCTGGATGTCAGGCAGCAGCGCCGCTGGATATTTCCGCGCGCCGCGCTGGTTGGCGCATCGGCGGGACTTCTTGCCCTCCTTTTTCGCGCGGCGTTGACAGGCGCGGACGCGCTCAGAAATGGAATGCTTGAATGGTCGCAAAGGTTTCCAGCCTGGGGTTGGATTTTCCCTGTCATGTTGACTATGCTCGGCGCAGGCGTTTCGGTGGCGATGACCCGCCGTTACGCGCCCGAAGCCAGCGGAAGCGGCATCCCACACTTGGAAGCCGTCCTGCAACGCTTCCGTAAATTGGAATGGAAGCATGTCCTGCCCGTAAAATTTTTCGGCGGTATTCTGGCAATCGGCAGCGGATTGGTGCTCGGACGCGAAGGGCCCACTGTGCAGATGGGCGGCGCAGTCGGTGACGCCATCTCGCGCTGGCTCAAAGTCTCGGAGCGCGAACGTCTCACTTTGATTTCTGCGGGCGCAGGCGCTGGACTCGCTGCTGCGTTCAATGCGCCGCTCTCTGGCTTGGTCTTTGTGCTGGAAGAAGTGCGCCGCGACTTTCAACCGATTGTCTTCGGCGCGGCATTTGTGGCGGCGGCAATCGCCGACATCATCGCGCGGATTGGCTCTGGGCAATTCCCGATTTTCGCCATGCCAAGTTATCCCGTCCCGCCGTTGACCGCCTTGCCCATCTTTGCCTTGCTCGGAATCGCGGCGGGTTTGTTGGGCGTGGTCTTCAATCGCGGCTTGATGTTCACGATTGAAACGTATGCTCGTATCCCCAATCGCTTGATGATTCCCGCCGCCGCGTTGACAGGCGGCTTGATTGGGCTGGTCGGTTGGTTCTCGCCGCTGATGATTGGCAGCGGACATACCTTAGCCGAGTCCGCGCTCAAAGGCGAGTTGCTTCTCAGCGCTATTCCGCTTTTCTTTGTCATTCGTTTCTTGCTGACCGCCACCAGTTATAGCACAGGCGCGCCTGGCGGAATTTTTGCGCCGTTGCTTGTGCTGGGCGCGTTGATCGGTTTGGCGATTGGGCAAATCGCGCACAACTTCCTGCCTGCTGTTGTGCCAATTCCCGCCGTCTTTGCAGTCGTTGGCATGGCGGCATATTTCACTGCCATCGTCCGCGCCCCGCTGACAGGCATCATGCTCATCGTTGAAATGACGGGCAATTATTCGCAAATGCTGCCGCTCTTGGTCAGTTGTTTCTGCGCCTATGCGGTGGCTGAACTGCTCAAGGATTTGCCGATTTACGAAGCCCTGCTCGAACGCGATTTGCGGCGCGGCGGCGATGGCGCGCTTTTGAAACAGCCGATGGTCGTGGATTTCACGATTCAGCCCGACGCCCCGTTTGCGGGTCTCGAAGTCCGCGAGTTGGGGTTGCCCGCTGGCTGTATTCTTGTCCGCTGTTCAGATGGCAAGCGCGAATGGGTTCCGAAAGCCAACACGCATCTGGCGCCGCACACGCGCATCACGGCAGTCATCGCGCCTGAGGCTTCCGCCAGTCTTGAAATTTTGCGGCGCGGCTGCGCTTCGCTGGATAAACCATGATGAGCAACTTATTTTTTATAATGCTATTTTTCTTTGGATTCGGCGCGCTGACCGCGCTGATTTTCCCGCGTGGACTCCCCGCCCGCGCCCTGCCCGCCATCGGAGCGGGCATCGGCTCTGGCGCTGGATTCGCTTTGGGCGTTTCGCACTTATTCATCCTTCATCCTTCATCATTCATCCTTTCTTCTTTCCTGCCGCTGACAGGCTTCGCCCTGCGCCTTGATGGACTCGGCGCATTCTTCCTGATTGTGATTGGACTGGTTGGCGTGTCCGCATCCATCTACGGCTTTGGCTATTCCGCAGCGTATGAAGGTCGCTACTCGCTGCGCGTGATGGGCGTCATGCTCAACATCTTGTTGCTGACGCTCAACCTGCAAGTAATGGCGGATAACGCCCTGACCTTTTTGATTTTGTGGGAAGCCATGTCACTCTCCGCCTACTGGCTCGTGCTGACCGAAAGCGACCAGCCAGGCACAGTCCGCGCCGCGAGTTGGTATCTCGCCATGACGCACGCGGGGTTCGCCGCGCTGGTGGCGATGTTCTTCCTGCTCTCTGGCGGCGAGTTGACCACTTCGTTTGCGGACATGCGCTCCACTTCGGCATTGCTTTCCCCGCTGACTCGTGACGCAATTTTCCTGCTGGCGTTATTCGGCTTCGGCGCAAAGGCAGGCATCGTGCCGCTGCACATCTGGCTGCCGATGGCGCATCCCGTTGCGCCGAGTCATGTCTCCGCGCTGATGTCGGGCGTGGTGATTAAGATGGGCATCTACGGCATCGTGCGCGTCGCGCTGGATTTGCTCGGCGGCGGTCCCGTTTGGTGGGGCGGAATTATTCTCGGTGTGGGCGCGGTCTCGGCGCTGCTCGGCGTTTTGTACGCGCTGATGGAACACGACCTGAAACGCCTGCTGGCGTATCACTCGGTAGAAAACATCGGCATCATTTTAATTGGCGTCGGCGCGGGATTAATCTTCCACAGTTACGGCATGATGACGCTCGCCGCGCTCGGTTTCATCGGCGGGCTGTATCACACGATTAATCACGCCAGTTTCAAAGGCTTGTTGTTTCTCGGCGCGGGTTCGGTCTTGCACGCCACAGGCACGCGCAACATGGAAGAGATGGGCGGGCTGATTAAGAAAATGCCCTACACGGCGCTTTTCTTTTTGATTGGCGCCGCCGCCATCTCCGCCTTGCCGCCGCTGAATGGATTTGCATCCGAGTGGCTGGTCTTTCAAGCATTGCTTGGCGGATTCAACCTGCCCGTGCCAGAAGTCGCCCTGATTATGCCCGTCGCGGTCGGCATGTTGGCACTCACCAGCGGACTGGCGGCGGCGTGTTTTGTCAAAGCCTTTGGCATCACCTTTTTGGCGCTGCCGCGCTCGCACGAAGCGGAACACGCCCACGAGTCGCCGCTGTCCATGCGGATTGGGATGGGCCTTCTCGCGCTGGCTTGCATCGGGCTGGGACTCGCGCCCTTCGTTGTCGTCCCAGTTATCGGCGGAGTCCTGAACGGGTTGGGCGGTCTGCCTGATACGCGCGCCGCGTTCACATCCAATCTTTCGCTGCAAACGCCCGCCGCCTTCGGTCAGATGTCCAGCACGCTGGTCATGCTCGGCTTGCTGATTTTGCTGGCGGTCATTCCGCTGGTGATGAAAATTCTGCGAGTCAACAAAAATTTGCGCGTCAGCGACACATGGGGCTGTGGGCGCGTGGGACAAACCCCGCGCATGGAATACACCGCCACCTCGTTTGCCGAACCGCTGCGCCGCGTCTTCGCGGAACTCTACCGTCCGTCCAAAGAATTGACGATTGACTTTCACCCCGACTCAAAATACTTTGTGCAGTCCATCGAGTACAAGAGCGAAATCACGCCGCTGTTCGAGCGTCTGCTGTACGACCCGTTCCTGCGGCTGGTGCAATCCACCGCGCGTCAGGTGCGGAAGTTGCAGGCGGGTTCGCTGCATTTGTATCTGGCGTATGTCACGGTGATTTTGATTCTTTTGCTGTTGGCGGCGAGATGGTTTTAACCCTCACCCTAGCCCTCTCCCGATGGGAGAGGGAACACCCCCCTTCCCCCATCGGGGGAAGGGCTGGGGATGAGGGCGCACAAGGAGAAATGTCATGAAAAAAGAACTGATTCTCGACCTCTTCCAAAAATTTGAAAACGCCTGCTATCTCTATCATCAGATGGAATGTTGGAGCGCGCGCGATTTGCAGGAAGTGCTGGGCTATACCGAATGGCGTAACTTTCTGAAGGTTGTGGACAAAGCCAAACTCGCCTGTGAGAACACAGGCGTTGATGTTTCAGATCATTTTGTTGAAGTCAACAAAATGATCGAGATTGGCAAAGGCGGACAAAGGGAAGTAGATGACTTTGCCCTGACGCGCTACGCCTGCTACCTGATCGCGCAAAACGGCGATCCGTCCAAAAACGAGATTGCGTTTGCTCAAACTTATTTTGCCGTGCAAACCCGCAGGCAGGAAGTTATCGAGCAACGCCTGCTGGATGTAGACCGCGTCTCCGCGCGCGAGAAACTTTCCAAGTCGGAAAAGAAATTGTCGGGCATTATCTACGAGCGTGGCGTGGACGACCAGGGCTTTGCCATCATTCGCTCCAGGGGCGATCAGGCTCTCTTTGGCGGGTATGCCACGTTCGAGATGAAGAAGAAATTGGCAGTCCCAGAAAATAGGCCGTTGGCAGATTTCCTGCCTACCTTAACCATCAAAGCCAAGGATTTCGCCACTGAATTGACCAGCCACAATGTCATTGAAAAAGACTTGTCGGGCGAGAACCAAATTTCCAATGAGCATGTCGAAAACAATCAGGCTGTGCGGCGAATGTTGATCGAGCGCGGCGTCAAACCTGAAGCCTTGCCGCCCGCCGAAGATGTCAAAAAGTTACAGCGCAAATTGGTCAAGGATGAAAAGAACTTGCTCAAAGATGTTAGGAAGAAGAAGTGAACATAGACGGGTAAACAGGTAAACACGTGAACACGAACCTGTATACTTGTATACCTGTGTACTTGTGTACTTGAAAGACGCAACACTGGAGATTTTTTCTATGACTGGTTATCTACTCGAATTTTCACAAGCCTTGCTCGCGCTACTGCTGGCTCCCATGCTGGCGGGTTTTGTCCGTTGGGTGAAAGCCCGTTTGCAAAATCGGCGCGGCGCTCCCATCTGGCAGCCTTACTTTGAACTCGCCAAATTATTCGGCAAGGATGTGGTCATGTCGAACAACGCCTCGTGGCTGTTCCGCGTCGCGCCCTACATCGTCTTTGCCAGCGCGCTCGCAGTGACCTTCCTCATCCCGCTGATCGCCGCGCCCCTGCCCTTCGACAACATCGGCGACTTGCTGGTGGTCGTCTACCTGCTCTTGCTGGGGACGTTCTTCCTCGCGCTCGCGGGACTGGATACTGGCACTGCTTTCGGCGGGATGGGTTCCAGCCGCGAGATGACCGTCGCCGCAATCGCCGAGCCGACGATTGCCCTCTCGATTTTTAGCCTCGCGTTGGGTGCGGGTTCCACCAATCTCAGCCACATCGTTGTCGCCACGTTGACCAATCCTGGCGTGGCGCTCAGTCCTGGTCACCTGCTGGCATTCGCCGCCATCTTCATCGTCTCGCTGGCGGAGACAGGCCGCCTGCCCGTGGACAATCCCTCCACGCATTTGGAATTGACCATGATCCACGAAGCGATGATTTTGGAATACTCAGGCCGCTATCTTGCGTTGATCGAATGGGCGTCGTGGTTGAAGTTGACCATCTTCTTTGCACTGCTGGCGAATCTGTTCGTGCCGTGGGGATTGGCAACGGCGCTGACTCCTGCCGCGCTTGCGATTGCAGTCGTGACGCTGATTCTTAAACTTGCAATTCTCGGCGTGGTTGTGGCGGTCGTTGAAACGCGCATCGCCAAACTGCGCCTCTTCCGCGTACCTGAATTGCTGGGCATGTCGTTTGTGCTGGCATTGCTGGCGGTCACGTCTTCATTCCTGCTAAAGTAATAATAGACCTCCGAGTTCTTAAAGAACTCGGAGGTCTGGAAGATAAATTATGGATACCCTTTTCTCTCAACTCTCCACCCTCGGCTCCAGTGTAATCTTGCTGTTCGGCATTACGCTGCTCTGGCGCAAAAGCCTGCGCGCCTACACGGACGCCTTTCGATGGCAGTCTGCCGCGCTGACGGTGATGTTCCTCATCATCGGCTACTTTGGCAACGACCCCGAACTGTATGTGGTCGCCGTTTTCCTCTTCATTCTCAAAGTTCTCATCCTGCCGCGTTATTTGGAGCGCATGGAACAACGCTTCGGCGACCAGCGCGAGTCACAGCCGTACGTCAACATTGTCACCTCGCTGATGTTGTCAGGCTTGCTCGTCCTGCTGGCGTACGTGGTCACGCGTCCGCTGGTGCTGGTCAGCGACCTGCCCACGCGCGGCGGACTTCCGCTGGCGATGGGACTGATCTTCGTCGGCTTGTTCGTGGTCATCACGCGCAAAAAGGCGCTGACCCAGATCGTCGGCTTTCTGGTGATGGAAAATGGCATCGCCCTGCTCGCCGTCCTCGGCACGTTCGGCATCCCGATCATCGTCGAATTGGGCGTCTTCCTCGACGTGCTGATGGGCTTCCTCGTCATGCAGGTTTTTGTCTATCACATTCACAGCACATTTGAATCCATTGACGTGGATCAGATGAACAAACTCAAACACTAAGAGACCCTCTATGACTTTCTTCCTCCTGATTTTTCCTCCCCTGCTCGCCGCGCTGATTGCGACTCTTGTCCGACCGTACCGCGCCTTCGTCGGCTGGATCGGCGCGTGGCTGTCGCTGATCTCGCTCGGCGCGGCGCTGACAATTGCCGCGCAAGTCGTCAACGGACAAACCCCGCTCTGGGGATTCAAAATCGAATACCTCAACCTCGAAGATGTTTTGCGCGCCGACAGTCTCTCCGCCCTGATCATGGTCTGTGTGGCGGGCGTCGCATCGCTGGCATTATTTCTCAGCCCAGGTCTTGGGCGGCAACAAATCACGAATCCACATTGGGGCGAACTGGCTTACGCCCCCAATCAACTGCGGCGCTATCACGTTTTCATCAACCTGTTCATCGCCGCCATGCTGATGGCGGTCTCCGCCAACAACGTCGGCGTGATGTGGATCACCATCGAAGCCACCACCGTTTTCTCGGCGTTCATTATTCCGCTCAAACTCAACCGCGCCTCCATCGAAGCCTCGTGGAAATATATCCTCATTTGCTCGGTGGGAATTGCGCTGGCATTCGTCGGCACGGTACTGGGCTACTTCGATTTTGTCACGCTTTCGGGACGCGCGGAGAATGCCCTCAACTGGACAGTGCTTCTCGCAACCGCGCCCACCCTGCATCCCGAAGTGATGCGGCTGGCTTTCGTCTTCCTGCTGATCGGCTACGGCACGAAGGCGGGCATCGCGCCGATGCACACCTGGAAGCCTGACGCCTACGGCGAGTCGCCCGCCCCGCTGACGGCGTTGATGGCGTCTTCATTATTTGCGGTGGCGATGTACGCGCTTCTGCGCTGGAAAGCGGTTGCGGATGCGACCCTGGGCGCGGGCTACACGGACAGTTTGTTCATCGCGCTCGGTCTGCTCTCGCTGACGATTGCCGCGTTCAGCGTGGTGCTGGCGACGGACTACAAACGCATGTTTGCTTATTCGAGCATCGAACACACGGGCTTGATGTGTCTCGGCTTTGCGCTCGGTCCGCTGGGAACATTTGCCGCGCTGTTGCATCTCGTCAATCACACCGCCGCCAAATCGCTGATGTTTTTTCTGGTGGACAACATCGAACATAAATACCGCTCGCCGCTGATCGAACGCACGCGCGGCTTGTTGAAAACCATGCCGTGGACGGGCGCGATCTTCGCCTTCGGGCTGATGACGCTCATCGGACTCCCGCCAGGCGGAATCTTCATCACCGAGTTCGCGCTCTTCCGCGCGGGCTTCGCGCTCCACCATCCCTGGCTGATGGGCGCGGCGCTGGCTTTGCTGGCGGTGGTCTTTGTCTCGTTCATCAATCATCTCAACAAAATGTTGTACGGCGTTCCCGCCGCAGACGACATCAACATGGAACGCCCCGTTGAAAAATTCTCCTGGCGGCTGGCGCTGCTGCTGATTCCTGTCGCGCTGCTGGTCACGCTCGGCTTGACTCTGCCCGCTCCGCTGGCGACACTGATCAATCAAAGTGTGGCGATTCTTTCAAAACCATAATGTAGACAGGTAAACACGTACACAAGTAAACATGTCTACCTGTATACGTGTGTACCTGACTACCTGACTACCTGACCACTGGACTAACCAACTATGACAAAATTTACCCAACTTCAATCCGCGCTCACAAAAAATTTTCAGGAACTCATCAGCAATGTTCATATTTTGCGCGGCAACGAACTCCACTTTCAAATTGCGCGCGGCTGTGCGCTCAAACTGGCGCAGATTCTCAATGCCGATTTCAACGCTGAACTGCGGCTGATGGTTGCGAATGACCGCCGCGCCGACAAAGGCGTGTTCGAGATTCACTATCTCTTCGTCAATGACAAAGAAAATTGGTACGCGCACGCTACCAAAGACCTTTCGCACGACGACCCGACCATTGATTCGATGGCGACCTTTTATTATCCCGCCTCACGCTTCGAGCGCGAAATCCATGACCTGTTCGGCATCGGAGCCATTGACCACCCCGACACGCGCCCGCTGGTGAGCCATGCCTTCTGGCCCAAAGATTATTTCCCGCTTCGCAAAGATTCCATCGTCCCTGAAAAATTTAACGACGATGGTACGCCGTTTGAGTTCATGCCCGTCGGCGGCGAAGGCGTGTATGAAATTCCAGTCGGACCCGTTCACGCGGGCATCATCGAGCCTGGACATTTCCGCTTCAGTGTGGTCGGCGAGACCGTGATTGATTTGAAGATTCGTTTATATTTCACGCACAAAGGCACGGAAAAACTCTTTGAAGGACGCGCTCCCGCCGACGGCGTAGAACTCGCCGAGCGCATCTCTGGCGACACCACCATCGGTCATTCGCTGGCGTATTGTCAGGCAGTCGAGTCACTGGCGGGCTGTGAAGTCCCCGCCCGCGCAAAATATCTGCGCGTCATCCTTTTGGAAATGGAACGCCTCTACAATCACATCGCGGACTTCGGCGCGATATGCAACGACACGGGCTTCGCCGCCGCGCATTCGCACTGCTTCCGCATCCGCGAGCGGCTTCTGCGCTTGAACAAACGCCTGACGGGCAACCGTCTCCTTCGGGGCGGAATCATCCTCGGCGGAGTCGGACGCGATTTTCCATCCGATTTGAATCTCGCCGCCGAACTGGATTCAATCCTCGCCGACTTCAACGAAATCGTCGAAATCAGTCTCAACAACACCATGCTGACCGACCGTCTGGATGGCGCGGGCTATCTCACCACCAAGACCGCCACCGATCACGGCGTTCTCGGCTATGTGGCGCGCGCTTCGGGCATTGACGTGGATGTGCGCCGTGACCATCCCTTTGCCGCGTATTCGTCACTTAATTTCAATGTTGCTAAATCTGTAAAGGGCGATGTCCACGCCCGCGCCCAAATCCGCGTGGACGAAGCGAGTGAATCCGTGAGCATCATCAAGCAAGCGTTGACGCAACTTCCTCAGGGCGAGTTGGTTGCGCCGCTGGGAAAACTCCCCGCCTGGGAACCCGCGTTCGGCATGGTCGAAGGCTGGCGCGGCGCGATCCTCCATTGGGTGATGGCAGACGATAATGGAAAACTGTATCGCGTGAAAGTCAAAGACCCATCGTTCGTCAACTGGCCCGCGCTGTCGTTTGCCTTGCTGAAAAATATCGTGCCAGATTTTCCGCTGGTCAACAAATCGTTCAACCAATCGTATTCGGGCAACGATTTATGAGTTTGCGGTTGTACAAAATTTGGTCGTTCAAAGAGCAAAAATCTTAACGCGAATTTTTTTTGCGTCATTCGCGTTGAAAGGGTTTGTCTTATTGCACAGAGTCACACATGAGCCAAAAATTTACGACAATTTCTGACGAGCAGAATTTTCATCCAAATGTTGCCGAAGCGGGGTAATAAGAATTTGCGGTTGTTCTGCGTGGACGTTATGCCCACAGCCCGGCACAATAACGTGATGGGCTGTGGGCATTTTTGCCGCCATCTGGCGCGTCACCTGAACATATTTTTTATCTTGTTCGCCCGCAATCAACAAAACCGGAAAATCCAGCGCGGGCAGACAGTTCCAGAGCGGCGCTTGCAGGCCGGGGCTGAGGGCGCGGATGACTTTTGCCATCTGGCGCGGGTCATTTTGCACGGCAGCTTTTTTGAGCGCGGCGCGCAGCGCCGGGCGGGCTTGCAGGCTGGCGAAGAGCGGCATGGCGTACCAGCTTTCGAGGAAGGCGGGCAGGCCCTCGCGCAGCAGCAGTTCGGCGCGGGCCGAATCTTCTTCCAGCCGCCGGGCGCGCTCGCAGGCCTCGGGGATGCCGGGGCTGGTCGATTCCAGCGTCAGAGTCAGAATCCGCTGCGGGTAACGGCAGGCAAAATTCAGCGCGGCGCGCCCGCCGAGCGAATAGCCGGCGAGATGAATTTTCGGCGCGGAGAAAGTTTCCAGCAGGCGCAAAAGCCAGTCGTTCACAATCTCAAAATCGAGTGAGGCCTCCAGCGGCCAGGGATTTTCGCCGTGCCCCGGCAGGTCGGGCAGGATGCAAAAATAGAGGCGGCTGAGGCGGCAGGCCACCTGGCGCCAGCTGGCGCGGCTGCCGAGGAAGCCGTGCAAAAAAACGAGCGGCGGGTTTTGCGGGCTGCCGAGAGTGTTCACCATCAGGCCAGGGAGCGCCCGAGCGCGGCGGAGAGCTGGCGCATTTCGTTGACGAAGGCGGGCAGGTCGCTCAGCGGCAGGGATTGGTCGCCGTCGGAGAGCGCGGCGGCGGGGTTGGGGTGAACTTCGACGATTAATCCGTCGGCTCCGGCGGCGAGCGCGGCGCGCGAGGCGGCGGGGACCAAATCGGCGCGGCCTGTGGCGTGGCTTGGGTCGGCAAAAATCGGGAAGGGCGTGTTTTGTTTGATGTGGGCGATGGCGGTCACGTCCAGCACGTTGCGGGTGGACGGGTCAAAACTGCGGATGCCGCGCTCGCACAGGATGATTTTCTGGTTGCCGCGCGAGGCGATGTGTTCGGCTGCCGCCAGCCATTCGGCGATGGTGGACATGAATCCGCGTTTGAGCAGCACCGGTTTGGGCTGTTCACCTGCCGCCCACAGCAGCGGAAAATGCTGCATGTTGCGGCTGCCAATCTGAATGATGTCGCTGTATTCGGCCACCAGCGGCAGTTGCTCCACGCCAAGCGCTTCCGAAATGACCAGCAGGCCAAATTCATCGGCGGCCTGACGTAAAATTTTCAGCCCTGCCAGCCCCAGCCCCTGAAAGGAATTGGGCGAGGTGCGCGGTTTGAACGCTCCGCCGCGCAAAACGGAAAGCCCCTGCGCGCGCACGGCCTGGGCGACAGCGCGGGTTTGCTCGTAACTTTCGACGGAGCAGGGGCCAGCCATCAGCAAAAGCGTGTTGCCGCCAACCTGGACGGTTTCGGAAAGAGAAATGGGAGAAGTTGTCATCATTTTTTTTCTGTGGAGCAAATCTCTGATTTGCCGCGCAAGTCAGAGACTTGCGCCTCGTCACCGCGACAGAAATATCGCGGCGCATTCGGCGCGTTTGAGTTTGCCAGAGGCGGTGTGCGGCAGGGAGTCGAGAAAATAGATCTGGCGCGGAAGCTTGTACCCGGCCATTTTCCCGCGCAGAAAGTCCAGCAGGGTTTTTGGGTCACACGCTGCGCGCGTGATCACGGCGGCGGCGACCGTCTGCCCCCATTCGTGGTCGGGCAGGCCGAAGACGCAGGCCTCGCGCACGGCGGGATGCGTCATCAGCGCGCGTTCCACTTCGTCGGGGTAAACGTTTTCGCCGCCGCTGATGATTAAATCGCTGCGCCGGGTGAAAACCCACAGGTCGCCGTCCGCGTCCAGCGCGCCAATATCGCCGGTGAAAAACCTGCCGTTGAGCGGCGGCTGGCTCAGATAGCCGCGCATCAGCGCCGGGCCGCGGATGACAATTTCACCGGTTTCTCCGGCGGGCAGCGCCTTGCCGCGCGCGTCCACAATCTGCACCTCGACGCCGGGCAGCGGCGCACCCGCGCAGCCCGGTTTGCGGCGCGCGGTTTCTGGCAGGGCGGTGGAAACTTGCGAGCAGGCTTCCGTCAGCCCGTAGGTGGTGGCGACTGGCAGATTGAGCGCAAAGGCTTTTTGGAGCAGTTCCGGCGCGGCGGCGGCCCCGCCCAGCAGGATGAGGCGCAGCGAGGTCGGAATCGCGCGCTCGAGGTGTGGCATCAGCCGGTAGAGCATGGTCGGCACGAGCGAAACCAGTCCCGCCGAATGCTGCTTCAGCAGCCGATGGGTTTCCTGCGGCTCGAAGCGTTCCTGCAAAATGACCGTCAGCCCGTCGAAGCAGGCGCGGAATAAAATGGACATGCCGCCGACGTGATAGAGCGGCAGGCAGAGCAGCCAGCGCTCACCGGGGCGCGTCTCCAGCCGCTGCGAGGAAGCCCGCGCCGCCGCCTGGTGATTTTCCAGCGTCAGCAGTGCGCCTTTCGGCTGGCCGGTTGTGCCGGAGGTGAAAATGATGGTGGCCGGTTGGCGGCTGGCGGTGGCCGGTTGGCGGCTGGCGGTGAACGGAAAGTTAAAAGGTTGGGCAATGACGATTTTGCACCCGGCGGCGCGGAGCTGCCAGTCGCGCTCGGCGTCTGTCAGGCGGCGGTTGAGCGGGACGAGCGTCAGCCCAAGGCGCAGCGCGGCGTGAATCAGCGCTACAAAAAAAGGCGAATTTTCCAGCGCGGCACCCAGCCGGTCGCCGGAAATCAGCCCGCGCCCGGCCAGCGCGGCGCACAAGCCATTCACCTGTCGGTTGAGTTCGGCATAGGTCCACTGCCCGCCCTCGAACAGCAGGGCGGGCAATTCGGGGGATTGCGCGGCGCGGACGGAAAGAAACGGCATCTTACGGCAGCCAGGGATATTTTTTGAAATCCGGCTTGCGTTTTTCGTTGTAGGCGTTGCGGCCTTCCTGGCCTTCTTCGCTCATGTAAAAGAGCATGGTGGCATTGCCCGCCAATTCTTGCAGCCCGGCCTGCCCGTCGAGTTCGGCGTTGAAAGCGGATTTGAGATTGCGGATGGCGAGCGGGCTGTGCTGGAGAATTTCCTGCGCCCAGGCCGCGCCTTCCGCTTCGAGTTGTTCCACCGGCACGACGGCGTTGACCAGCCCCATTTCCAGCGCCTCGCAGGCATTGTATTGGCGGCAGAGATACCAGATTTCACGCGCTTTTTTCTGCCCGACCAGCCGCGCCAAATACGAGGCGCCGAATCCGCCGTCAAAAGAGCCGACTTTGGGGCCGGTTTGCCCGAAGATGGCGTTTTCGGCGGCGATGGTCAAATCGCTGATGATGTGCAGCACATGCCCGCCGCCGATGGCGTAGCCCGCCACCAGCGCGATGACCGGCTTGGGCATACTGCGGATGATGCGCTGCAACTTCAGCACATTCAGGCGCGGCACGCCGTCTGCGCCAACGTAGCCCGCTGCGCCGCGCACTTTCTGGTCGCCGCCCGAACAAAAGGCGTATTTGCCATCCGCCGCCGGGCCGTTGCCAGTGAGCAGGATAACGCCCACGCGCGAGTCTTCCCAGGCGTTTTCAAAGGCATCAATCATTTCCTGAATGGTTTCCGGGCGGAAGGCGTTGCGCACGTCGGGGCGGTTGAAGGCAATCCGCGCCATGCCTTCGGCTTTATGGTAGGTGATGTCTTGATAGTGTTTGACTTCAATCCAGTTGGTCATCAGAATCTCCAGAGAAAATTTCAGGTGGTCACTTCAATCAGCGCCGCGCCGTGTTGGGCCAGCGCCGATTGAAGCGCGGCGGCGAGTGTCGCCCGGTCAACATGTTGGTAGGGCAGGTTGTACAACTGGGCCGCGTGTTCAAAGGTCAGCCCATGCGGCGCGCGAAAAAGCTCAGTGAAGGGCGGCTCATACGTGGCAATCGGCAGACGCGCAAAAATTCCGCCGCCGTTGTTGTTGATGATGACGATGGTGGCGCGAATGCCGCAGCGTGAAAAAGCCAGCAGCCCGTTCATGTCGTGATAAAACGACAAATCGCCGGTGACAAACACCAGCCCCGGCAGATGCGCCGCCGCGCCCAGTGCGCTCGAAAGCGTGCCGTCAATGCCGCTCGCGCCGCGATTGGCGAAAACCGTCAGCGATTTTTGCATGGGGCGGCAGAACTGGTCGAGATGGCGCACCGGCAGACTGTTGGCGATAAACAGCGCGCCGCCCGCTGGTAGCTGCTCCAAAATAGCGGGCAGAATCCCGCCCTCGAAGGCCGGGTCGGCGCACAGCCGCGCGGCCTTTTCCCAGGCGGATTCTTCCAGCGCGTGCCATTCCGTCAGCCAGGCAGTTTCCACCGGCGTGGCAGATTTTTCCAGCAGTGCCTGCACCGCCAGCAGCGGCTCGGCCCACAGCGCATGCGTCACGCGGAACAGGTCGTCGCGCCAGCGTTTGATTTCTGAAATGTGAATTTGCGGCACATCCTCCCAACGGTCGAGGGACGCCGCCAGCCGCGCGCTGACCGGCACGTCGCCGAAGCGCAGAATTAACTGCGGGCGCGGCGCATTTTCATCCAAAAAATGTTCGTAGCCGCCCAAAACCGTTTCGTTGACGTGCGCCCCAAAACGCAGACCCGAAAGCGCGTCCGCCAAAAGCGGGTATCCGGCGCGGGCGGCGAAAGCGCTCAGCGCGGCGGGAAACTCTCCGCCGGGGCAGCGCGGCCCGGCGATGATCAGTCCGCGCGGGGCGGCGGCCACGGCGCGGACGAGAAAATCCACCTGCGCGGCGTCCGGTGTCAGCCGCGGGCTGGAAAACGTTACCCGCGCGGGAGCGGCTGCCAGCGCGGCGGAATCCAGCCAGGCAGGCGCATCCCCCGCCACTTCCTGCGCTTCGAGCGGCTTGCGGAACTGAAAATTGACCTGCACCGCGCCCGGCAGCGGCGAAAGGCAGGTTTCGTAGGCGCGCGCCGCCAAACTTTGCCAGGCGCGCAGCGCGTGCCGCGAAAAATTGGCCTCCGGCGGCGGCGCGTCCACAAACCAGCGCACCTGATCGCCGTAAAGTTTCACCTGGTCAATCGTCTGGTTGGCGCCGCTTTCGCGCAGTTCCGCCGGGCGGTCGGCGGTGAGAACCAGCAGCGGAACTTCGCCATAGTTGGCCTCGACAATGGCCGGAAAGAAATTGGCCGCCGCTGTGCCAGACGTGCAAACCAGCGCGACCGGTTTGCCGCTGGCGCGCGCCAGTCCCAGCGCAAAATAGGCGGCGGAACGCTCGTCGCTGTGAACGTAAATGCGGATGCCGCTTTCGGCAAAGGCCAGCGCCAGCGGCGTGGAGCGCGAACCGGGCGCAATGCAGACCGCTTTCAGCCCCAGTTTTTTCAACTCGTCCACGAAAATCCCGGCCCAGAGCGTGTTGCGATTGGCTGTGTTCATGCCGTCACCGCCTGCAGCGCGTCCAGCAGAAAGCGCATTTTCAACCCGGTTTCGTCCCATTCCTTTTGCGGCTCCGAATCGGCCACAATCCCCGCGCCGCCAAACAGGGTTGCGCCGTTTTCATCGAACAACCCCGAGCGAATCGCCACTGCAAAATCGCCGTCGCCCGCGGCGTTTACCCAGCCAAGCGGGGCGGCGTACCAGCCGCGCTCAAAACCTTCCGCCGCGCGGATAAATTTCAGCGCCGCCGCGCCCGGCACGCCGCCGACAGCGGGCGTGGGGTGCAGAGCTTGCACAATGCTCAAGGCGCTTTGCCCGGCGCGCAATTTTCCGGCGATGCCGGTCTGCAAATGTTGAATGTTGGGCAGGCGCAGCAAGCGCGGCGTGGCGTCAAACGTCAATTGCTCGGCCAGCGGCAGCATTTTGGCGCGGATTTCATCCAGCACAAAGGTTTGCTCGCGGTTATCTTTGGCCGAGGCCAGCAGCGCCGCGCCCAAGGCGGCGTCCTCTTCCGCCGCCGCCCCGCGCCGGATGGAACCGGCCACGGCGGCGGTCACAAATTTTGCGCCCGTCACCGACACCAGCCGCTCCGGCGTCGTCCCGGCAAAAGCCGCGCCGGGCGAAAACTCAAACAAAAAGCGAAAACAAGCCGGGCAGGTCTCGCCCAAATGCGCCAGCAGCGCGGGGACATCCACCGCGCCGCCCGCCGCCCGTCCGGGGCGCGCCAGCACCACCTTTTGCAATGCGTCCGCATCAATCTGCGCGATGGCGCGGCGCAACAGGTCTTCCCAATCGGTGCGTGAAGTTTCTTCAAAGGAAAAATCGGGCGCAGGCGGCGGGGAAAAGGAAGCGGCGCGCAGGCGGCGCAGAAAGGAATCCGCCTCCAGCCGTAAGCGCTGCGCGGCGTCTGCAAGCGATTCGCCCGCCGCTGCCGGTTGATTCAGCGCAAAAAACGTTTCCCCGCCCAGGCGCGTCAGCGTGTAGCGCGGCAAAATCAGCGCCGCCGCCGGGAAGGACTCCCATTCGCCGGGGCGCATGTTGGAAAAAAATGAGCCGCCCGCCAGCGCTACCGGCTGCGGCAGCGACTCTGCCGGGTTGAGCAATCTGACCTGGCTGAAAAAATTTTCCAGTTCTGCGCCGAGGGCGGCAAAACGGTTTTCGCCTGCGCCGAATGTTTGCGCGGCAATTCCCAGCCCGGCAATCGCCCGTGACGATTGGCTGCTTTCAAAATAAAAGCGCGGCATTCCCGCGCCAAAACGCAGAAAATCGGTCAGCGGCAGCGGCGGGCAGGGCAGGGTGTAATTGATGATACGAGTCAAAACAATACTCCTGACGAATAAGCGCGATTTTTGGGGGCAAGTCGGCGGACTCGTCCTTTTTTATTCTTGCGCAGTGATTGTTACGCTGCCGACAGTGGAATTGTCCTGTTGCTCGCCGGCATGACGGCTGTGTGCCGCATAAAAACGTTCTGGGTCAGCCAGGTAGGCCTCCAGACAAAAACTGGTGCAAAAATAAACAGGTTTCCCCGCGCGCAGGGCGTGGGGAAAATTTTCTGCCGCAACGGTCATGGCGCGCCCGCACACCAGATGCCAATTTTCGCTCATGCGGCCTCGTGTCGGGAGGCTTCCCAGGCTTTCACCTGCTCCAGCAGGCCGTCCAGCGGGCGCAACTCAGCCATCGGCACCGAGAAGTTTTTGATTTGCGTTTTGCTATACTGGAAAACACGGCTACCGGCGTAAATTGGGCTGGCCTTGTGGCGGAATTCTTCGCGGCTGATGTAGCCGGTCAGAAAAATATCCATGCCATAGACCCAGATGTTACCCCAGTCTGACGGAGCAATCAGGTAAATTTCATTGCGCGCCGGGCTTTGCAGGCCCACTCGCGCATCAGCAATGGCATCCACATGCAGGTATGCCAGGTTGAAAAAATTATGTTGAACGAAGACGCGTGTTTTAGGCGGCAGGTCAATTTTTTCGGTAACAAATTCGCGGGTTCCATCCTGCCCGCCCAATTCCACCGTTACCGGCACGGAACACTCACTTTTGAGCGCCAGCCGCCCCAGCGAATTCCAAACGGATGGGCGGCTCCACGTCTGCGTCAACGGATGTATCAAATAAATTGGTTGCCCGGCCTGCGCCGCCTTGACAATCTCTTCCTGTGAGTTGGTCGTCAGCCCCAGCAAGAAGGCGAACAGGTACAGGTCGCTTTCGCGGTGTGTTACGGAGATAAACTGGTCTTCCGGCACCAGCGCCGGGGCGGGTAACAAGAGCCCCGGGTTGTGGCGCACCGCCGAAATCTGCTGGCGCTTCGAGAGAATGAATGTCTTCAGGTCGCAACGATGCCCCCCCAAAGCGACATCGTAGCGGTCAGGTTGGGTAAAAGGTGTCGCCCCGCGTACATCAAAGGGAATTTCTCTTTCTGACAACATGCGCCGCAAGGCTAATTCCACCGCCACCCCGCCCACAATCCGCCGCAGGCGCGAGTAGAGCGAGCCGCCCATGCGGTCGTAGGTATACTGCAACGAGCGCACCGCGTAATCAATGCCACCCTGCGTCAAATCGGGGGTAAAAGGCAGGTGAATAAAGTCTTCGGGGCTGTTCATTAACAACTCTCGTGGTTTTCGTTGCGGAACTGCAAGCAGTAGTGATGAAACGTGTTACTGACCCAGGCGCTGTTCATGCCGAACGGTGCCAGGCGTTGATTGTCCTGACACCAAATTTTCTCATCCTTCAGTGTGTAAATCTGGCCCAACTCGCGCGCCAAATCCCAGGCCAGCGGGTAAATTTTGCCGCCTTTTTTGATGTTTTTGACGATGATGGTCAGGTAGGCCTTTTCACGCAAAAGCGGCTTCAAATCGGTGTAAATTTGCACCAACTGCGCCAAAAACGCTTCATAATCATGCACGTTACCCAAATCGGCAGGATCATCGCTGTAAACGACATCCAGCGTTTGCGACTCGCGCCGTTTTTTTTGAGTTTGCGCTCCTTTGGCGTGGAGCATGTCCCAGTAGGGCGGAGAAGTGAGCAGGTAATCCACTGGTGGAATGGAAAATTGCGTGGCGTTGGCGGCGTTGCCCTCGAAGAGAATCGCTGCCGGATCTGGGGTTACCGTCAAGGCGGCGGCTTCCTGGCTGATAATTTCGCGCGCAATGGCCGCGTAGCGCGGATTCAACTCAATGCCGTAAGAATTTCTTCCCGCGCGCAATGCCGCAACCAGCGTCGAGCCAGTTCCCGCCATCGGGTCGAATACCGTTTGGCCGGGTTTGGTAAAAAATTCCACAAATTCCTGCGCCAGCGTCTCTGGAAATTTGGCCGGATGCGTCAGCGCATCTTTTTTTCGCGGCGGCGGGTTATGCACGAACCACGATTTTTGGAATTTCAGCCAGCGTTTGGGCTCAAGTTCATTCAATTTGTTGGTAGACAACGCCGCCGCCTTTTGAAAGGAGTTAGAATTTGCGTAATATCAGGTTAAGGAGCCAAAAATTTCAGGCTTGCGATGCTTTGTTCGATCATGGGCAGAAGCGTCGGATATTCTTCGGGGGCCAGGCTGTACGTCACCGTCCAGAAATTCATTCCATCTTTGAGCGTGTAAGCGACGTTGGTACTTTCGCTGGTCCCCATGCGATACTGATAGGTCAGCCGGCGCGCCTCGTAACCCAAAATGGTCATGGGTTTGTGTTCGTTGATGGTGATGGAGGCTACCGAAGAATTTTCCAGCGTCAGACGGATGTACTCCCCCAGCGCCATCTCTTGCCCAACCGGATCATATTGCACGGCGACAGTTGAGATGATGATGGAATTATCCATATTTTTATCCACCATCCACAGCGAGTACGTTGGACCAGAAGATTGCATGACGGTAACGATATTGGCGAAGTATTGTCCCAGCGCCTTGACCTCAGCGATGGTGTTGGCGCGCCCCGAAAGCATATCGCCGCCGGCGAAGTTCTCTGGCAGCCAGAGCGAAACCTGGCTGTTGGAGAACTCTTTCCACCCGGCTGGCGCCACAAAGGCAGTTGGCGCCGGGGTTGGGCTGGATTCAGGCGTGGGCGTTTCAGCGGGAAGAACGCTAGTTTCAACCGGTGAACTGGCCGTGAGGGGCAGCTCAGGCACGGCATTGGCGCTCATGTTGGAAAAAATGAGCCAACCCACCACGCACAGTGAAGCAAGCGCCAAAAAGCCCAGCCCGGCCAGAATACCGATTTGTGCATTTGTCATGCCCAAAATACGTCCAGGTTGTTTCGCCATTTTGTTGTTTCCTTACCGTTCTGGCGACAGTTTATCGCTGGCTTCATCCAACGCCTGCACCTGTGCGGGTGTTAGCCGCCAACCTGCCGCCCCCGCGTTGATTTCGGCCTGGTGAACATTCTTTGCGCCGGGAATGGGCAACGCGCCCTTGCAGATGAGCCAATTCAGCGCCACTTGCGCCGCACTTTTTGAGCCATGTTCCTGGCCGATGTTGGTCAGTAGGCGCGTGAGGGGCTGGATTTCCTTCAGCATGCCGGCGTAGCGTCCGCCGCGCACGCCTGGCGGCGGGTTTTCCTGTGAATATTTGCCGGTCAGCAAGCCCATTGCCAGCGGCGAGTACGCAATCAGCCGAATGCCGAGTTCCTGACAGCGCGCCAACAAACCGTTTTTCTCCGCGTTGCGGTTAAGAAGGTGATATTCCACCTGATTGGACGCCAGCGGAATATCGTATTTTGCCAGCGTGGTACAGGCGCGTTGCATTTGATTTTTGTTGTAGTTGGAAACGCCAACGGCGCGCGCCAACCCTATGCGATGCGCGGCGGCCAGGCCATCCACGTAGCGCTCAATCGGCACGAGCGGGCTGGGCCAGTGAATTTGGTACAGGTCAACCTGTTCCCGCCCCAAACGTTCCAGGCTGGCCTTGAGCGCCTGCACCACACTTTTTTGAGTCAGCCGCCAGGGAAGCGGAAAAAACTTGGTTGCCACGATGACGGGTTGGTCGGTGTTTTTGATAAACTGTCCCAGCAAACGCTCGGATCGTCCGTTGCCATAAATTTCAGCGGTATCTACAAAATGAACGCCATTTTCCAACGCGATGCGGAAGCCTTGCTCAATATCAGCGTCGCTGTAGCCCTTGCCGTAGTTCCAAACGACCCGGTCGCCCCAGGACCAGGCGCCCAGGCCGATTTCGGTGTCGTGTAAAAATTGAATTGATGCGGGAATTTCTCCCATAGGCTTTTCTCCTGTTTCCGGCGAAATTGTATCATAGCGCAATGCGGCGCATTTCCACGGAGATTCCCAAAGAACCCCAAAAGCGTGTAAAATTCGGCCAGCCTATCCTGATGATTGGAACTGAGTGGCCGCGAACTTCTCCCGTATGTGAGGCGTTGGCGCTCCCTGAGTTCCGGGGAGATTTCCTGTGTTGCCCGTGTTGAATGAAACGCAAAAAGCTGAAAGCCCCGCCGACCTGGCGGCGCGTCTCGCTCTGCCCTTTGACGACCTGCGCCTGCTTACCCGCGCGTTGACGCATAGTTCCTACATTAACGAACATTCCAGCGTCATCGAAGATAACGAGCGCCTCGAATTTCTTGGCGATGCCGTATTGGATTTTCTGGTAGGCGCGTGGGTCTACCAGCATTATCCCGAAATGCGCGAGGGCGGCATGACGCGCATGCGCTCGGCGCTGGTGCGTACCGAAAGCCTGGCTGCCTTTGCCCGGCAATTAAATCTTGGCCCGGCCATGCGCCTGGGACGCGGTGAACTCAATAGCGGCGGACGCGAGCGTGAATTATTGCTGTGTTGTACCTTTGAAGCCCTGGTCGGTGCACTGTACCAACACAAAGGCTTGGATGCCGCCCGCGCTTTTGCCATGCCCTTGCTGAAACCCGCCGCTGAATATATTTTTAATCAGATGAACACCCTTGACCCGAAATCTGGCTTGCAAGAGTGGTCGCAAGCCAACGGACGCGGCATTCCGCGCTACGAAACCAGCGCCGCCGAAGGCCCCGAACACGCCAAAATCTTTGAGGTAAAAGTCTACCTGCAAGATGAATGTCTTGGCGTTGGTACTGGCCCATCCAAACACGCCGCCCAACAATCCGCCGCACAAAATGCGCTGGAAAAGATGGTGAGCAGTAATTAGTAATCAGTTGTCAGCTGTCGGTTACTGTTCACTGGTTACTGTTCACTGTTCACTGATAACTGCTCACTTTTCACTGCTTCCTGACCACTGATTACTAATCCCATGCCCCTGCGCCTAAAATCCCTCGAACTACACGGTTACAAAACCTTCGCCTCGCGCACCTTATTTGAATTTGCCGAAGGCATTACCGCTATTGTCGGGCCAAACGGCTCTGGCAAATCCAACATTGCCGATTCCCTGCGCTGGGTACTGGGCGAACAATCTCACAGCCTGTTACGCGCCAAAAAAACGGAAGACATGATTTTTTCCGGTTCGGAACATCGTCCGCGCGCCGGCATGGCCTCCGTCACCATCACCTTCGATAACTCCGCCGGCTGGCTTCCCATTGATTTCAGCGAAGTCGCCGTCACCCGCCGCGCCTACCGCGATGGCCGCAACGAATACCTGCTCAACGGCCAAAGCGTGCGCCTTAAAGACCTGAACGAACTGCTGGCGCAATCTGGCCTGTCCGAGCGCACCTACACCATCCTCGGCCAGGGCATGGTGGATGCTTCGCTGGCGCTTAAAGCCGACGAGCGCCGCCGCCTGTTTGAAGAAGCCGCCGGAATCGGCTTGTACCGTTCGCGCCGCGAAGAAGCCCTGCGCCGCCTCGAAAATACCCAGCGCAATCTGGAGCGCGTCCTCGACATTTTGGCCGAACTCGAGCCGCGCCTGCGCCTGCTCGAAAAACAAACCAAACGCGCGCAAGAATATGCGCAGGTACAGGCCGACCTGCGCGTAGTTCTGCGCGAGTGGTACGGCTATCACTGGCACAGCGCCCAAAGGAATTTGGCTGAAGTGCGCGAAGTCGCTCACGAGCAGGAGCGCCGCCTGCTCGAAGCCCGTCAGCAATACCAACAACTCAGCCAGGGATTTAACCTCACCCGCGCGCGTCTGCTCGAACTGCGCGGGCAGCTCAACGAGTGGCGCCGCCAGCTGGCTGAAGTACATACCCGCCGCGAAGCCATCAGCCGCAGTCTGGCCGTGCTGGAAGAACGCCGCCGCGCCCTGACCGACAGCCGTCAAAACGCGCTAGCCGAACAACAACGCCTGACCGACGAGGAGCGCGCCGCCCGTGAGCGTCTGGCCGAAGCTGAAAAAGACCTGGAACGCATCCAGACCGAGGCCGCTGAAGCCAAAACCCAGGAAACCGACGCCAAAGCCGCCCTGACTGCCCGCCAGATTGAACGCGCCAAAGCCGAACAACGGTTAAACACCGCCCGGCAAGAACTTAATCAGCTCAACGCCCGCCGCGCTCAGGTGCAGGCGCGGCAGAATGAACTCAAAGGGCGCACGGACTCTCAGCGCCAAAAGCTCAAACAGATTGACATCGTCATCGCTACTGCCGAACAAAGCGCCAGCGACACCGAAAAACATCATCACGCCGCCCAAAAAAGCAGAACCGATGCTGAAGCCCGTTTGCAGACGGCGGAAACTGCCCTGCAAACCGCCCGCCAACAACTCCACGAACTCGAAAATACTCGCCGCGCCCGTCAAGACGAGCGCAACGCCAAACAAACCGAACAAGCCCGCGCCAAAGCCCAGTTTGACGTGCTGGATAAAGCCGAAGCCTCGCTGACCGGCTACGCCGAGGGCGCGCGCGCCCTGCTTCAGGCCAAGCTGAACGGCGCCCAGGGCGCGCTCTCCGCCCGGCTGGAAGTTCCCGCCGCCTATGAAACTGCCCTCGCCGCCGCGCTGGGCGAAGCGCTGGAAGCCGTCGTCTTTGACCCAGCCAGCGTAGAAGATGCCCTGTCCTTTGTCGAGCAAAAATCAGCCGGGCGCGCGTTGCTGCTGCCCCTGCAGGCCACTCCCGCCGCGCAGGCCGAAGCGCTTTCCCTGGCAAGCGGCCTTTTGGGCCGCGCAGCAGACTTCGTCCAATGCCCCGCTGAACTGCGCCCCGCCGTGCAGGCCGTGCTGGCGCAGACCATCCTGGTGGAAGACCGCACCGCCGCCCGCCGCCTGCGGGCAGAATTTCCCGCCGCGCGTCTGGTGACGTTGAAAGGCGAAGTTTTCCGCCCGGATGGCCTGATTCAAGCCGGACGCGAGACGCGCGCCGCCACGCTGGGACGCACCCGCGAAAAACGTGAACTGACCGAATCCCTGACTGCCGCCAACGCCACGCTCGAAGCGATGTATACGACCCTGAACACTCTCACCGCCGAAGTTGCCGCCACCCAAAAAGAGATTTCCACCCGCGAAGCGACCCTGACCGAAGCGCGTAAACATCTCAATGAAGCGGTCAACGCCGAAAGCCAGGCCAACCTGGCCGCCGAAAGCGCCCGCCGTCAGCACGATTTTCAATCCGACCAAAAAGAGACTCTCAAAATTGAATTGGCGCAATCGGAAAAAGATTCAAGCCGCGCCGAAGCCGAGTTGGACGAACTGGAAGGCCGCCTGGAAGAAGCGCATGAGAAGGTGCGCGGCCTGAACGGTGAGTTAGCCGCGTTGGCGCTGGATGAGTTGCAGGCGCAGGTGACCTACTGGGGCGCGCGCGTGCAGGTCTCGGAACGCACCGTTAATGATGGCCGCGCCCGCCAAAACGAACGCAAACTGGCGCTGGACGGCATTCTGACGCGCCAGGCCGCCGCCCGCCGCCGCGTCGAAGAAGTGGACGCCGCCCAAGCGCAGTTACAGCGTGAGAAGACCGCCCTGTTGACCCAGGAAACTGACCTGCAAACCCAAATTGAAACCTTGCGGACGCAAATTGAACCCGCTGACGCCGCCCTAAACGAGGCCGAAAAACAGGAAACCGACCTGCAAGCCCAGGAAGCCGAAGCGCAAAAATCGTTGGCAATGGTGGAGCGCTTCAACTCACAGGCGCAAATTGACCTGAACCGCAAACAGGAAGCCCTCGAAGCCCTGCGCCGCCGCATCGAAGAAGATTTTGGTCTGGTGCAATTTGACTATCACGCCGATGTCTCTGGCCCGGTGCCGTTGCCGCTGGGCGAGATGGTCGAACAGCTGCCGGTCATCACCAGCCTTGCGCCCGATTTGGAGGAAAGCCTGAATCAAAAGCGCGCCCAACTGCGGCGCATGGGCGCCGTCAATTTGGAGGCGCAACAGGAATTTGAATCGGTGCGCGAGCGCTACGATTTTATGACCAGCCAGGTCGCCGACCTGAAACAAGCCGAGAGCGACCTGCGCCAGGTGATTGCTGAATTGGACGAACTGACCAAAAAAGAATTTTTCAAAACCTTTGAAGCGGTTTCGGTTGAATTTAAACAGATTTTTACCCGCTTGTTCGGCGGCGGCTCTGCTCGCCTGGCACTGACCGACCCCGATAATCTAACCGAAACCGGCATTGATATCGAAGCGCGCTTACCAGGACGCCGTGAGCAGGGGCTGGCCTTGCTTTCGGGCGGCGAACGCTCACTGACAGCCATTTCGCTGGTGTTTGCCCTGCTGAAAGTTTCGCCCACCCCGGTTTGCGTCATGGATGAAGTGGATGCAATGCTTGACGAAGCCAACGTTGGTCGCTTCCGCGACCTGCTGGTAGATTTAGGCAAACAAACCCAATTCGTCGTCGTCACCCACAACCGCAACACCGTCCAAGCGGCGGATGTGATTTACGGTATCACCAAAGGCCGCGATACCGCCAGCCAGGTCATCAGCCTGAAACTGGACGAACTGAGCGACGAAATGCTGGGCAATCGCGGATAAAGACAACAAAAAAGGTAACTGCTCAGCCATCCTTGTTTCGCAGGGCTGAAGCCGCCTGCTCAGTACGTGGAAGCCCTTCGGGCTGGCGCAACCAGTCCGTTTTAGCGGATTTTCATGAACTGAGGCAGGATTTTAGTCCAACGAAACGCTGCGGCTGAGCAGCTAACAAAAAAGAGCAGGGGAACCTGCTCTTTTTGCTCCTTCTTGATGAGGCGACGATGGGATTCGGACCCATGATGAGGGTTTTGCAGACCCTTGCCTTACCACTTGGCGACGTCGCCATAAAAATACTTGCCGATTGGGGATTGAAGAGCGGCGACTGCCGCGACAATCAACAATCTTCAACCTTCAATCAGCAAGTTGCAGAGCGGGCGATGGGATTCGAACCCACGACCTTCTCCTTGGCAAGGAGACGTACTACCACTGTACTACGCCCGCAGTTTCGGCCTTTTTTGCACTGACCGAGAGTGCCGAGAGACAGAATCGAACTGACGACACCGCGATTTTCAGTCGCGTGCTCTACCAACTGAGCTATCTCGGCAAACACTATCTTATTTATTAAGCGTGCGTGATTTTACTCGCACTTCCAGAGATTGTCAACAAAGAATTACCTTGAAAAGCGGGTGACTTTTCAATAGCCTTCCGAAAAGTTGACCTCATACCGCAAAACATCCCCGGCCTGGTAGCGGCGATAATTTTCAATGAACAACTGGGCAATCTCGCGCGGAAAGCTGGGGGCGGAAGTGTGAAAGGTAAGCAGAAGATTTTTTGCATTCCACAACGGGCTCTGCGCCGGGAGCGGCTCTTGCCCGGTGACATCCAGCACCGCGCCGGATAAGGCTCCCGTTTCGAGGGCGCGCATCAGCGCCGATTCGTCCACCGCGCTGCCGCGTCCAACGTTGACGAAAACCGCCCGCGCGGGCAGCGCCGCCAGCAACTCAGCATTCACAGTTTGTTGCGTTTGGGGCGTATTGGGCAAGACCGAGACAAGATAATCCAACTCGCTGGCAAATTCTGTCAGATGTGCTTGTAGCGGCGGGTGAAAATAGCGCTCTATCTCTTTTTCGGCTTCACTGGCGCGGGTGTAGCCGAAAACGGTCATACCAAAAAAATGCGCCGTGCGCGCCACTGCCGCGCCGATGGAGCCAACCCCCAACAGGCCGAGGCGCTTGCTGCACAGTGTCCCGGTCAGGCTGGCGTCCCAGCGTTGTTTCCGTTGGGCTTGCTCGCGCTCGAAGATTTTGCGCTCGCGCGCCAACAGGTAGCCGAAAACATACTCGCTCATCAGCCCGCCAAAAACGCCGCGGGCATTGGTGAGAGTGTAGTCGCGGCGAAGTGCCGGGTCGAGCAGGGGTTCAATTCCGGCCCACGTCGCCTGCGCCCACTTCAGGCGCGGCAGAGTGGGCAAGGCCCTGCACAGTAAGGTCGGTTCTCCCAGCGCGATTTCTGCGCTACCAGCGGCAGAGTCGCCAGGGAGCAGAATCTGCAAGCTCGGCAGGTGCGCGGCTTCCACCTCTTGCTGGTAGGTTTCGGCATATTTGGAGAGAATCAGCAAACTGGTCATAACTGAATTTTACTCTGTTTAGGGCTTGCTTTTGTCGGTGTTTTTTTGGTACGATAGGGCAGGAGAAAACCCATGACAAAGACCCTTTTAGCCGTATTAGCCCACCCTGACGATGAATCATTCGGCATGGGTGGAACACTGGCGTTATATGCCAGCCGTGGCTATGATGTGTACCTGGTTTGCGCAACACGTGGCGAGGTTGGCACGGTGGACGCCCATTTTCTGGAGGGTTTCAACTCAATTGGCGAGTTGCGTGAGAGCGAGCTGCGCTGCGCCGCACATCATCTCGGTCTGAAGGAAGTTTTCTTTCTCGACTACCATGATTCCGGTATGACGGTTTCGAACGACCCGCAGGCGCAAATTAACGCTCCGCTGGATGAAGTCGCCGGGCGGGTGCTAAAAATTATGCGCCAGGTACAGCCGCAAGTGGTGCTGACGTTTGACCCGATTGGCGGCTACCGTCACCCAGACCACATTCACATTCACAAGGCGACGGTGATGGCGGTGGAGCAGGCTGTGCAAGAGGGCGTTGGCCCGGCGCGGCTGTATTTTCATACCATTCCGCGCGGATTTTTGCGCTTTGGTGTGCGGCTAATTCGACTGTTTGGCGGCAACCCGGCCAAGTGGGGACGCAACAAGGACATTGACCTGGCTTCGCTGGCAAATGTGGAGTTTCCCACGCACGCGCGCGTGGATTACACAGCGGTTTCAGAGAGGAAGACGCTGGCGAGCGTCTGTCACGCATCGCAAGGCGGAAGTCAGATGCGCAGTGGGCTGATTGGCTGGCTGTTTCGCCTGTTTGGCGAGGCCGATACATTTATGCAGGCTTATCCGCCTGTGACGGGAAATCCACCGGTTTGCAGGGATTTGTTTGAGGAAGTGTAGGCGCACCCATAATTGCTGATATAAGGTCAGCGTTGTCGCATGGATAAATTTTTAATCATCTCGGCTGGTGCAATTCTCGGCGCAAATGCCCGCTACTGGCTGGGCGGCTGGGCGGCAGAGAAATTCGGCGCGGCCTTTCCTTACGGTACGCTCATTATCAACGTGACCGGCAGTCTGGTGTTGGGCTTTTTTATGACGCTGATTACCGAACGGTTTATCGTCGATCCGCGCTGGCGTTTGTTTGTAGCGATTGGTTTTTTAGGCGCTTACACTACATTTTCAACATACACATACGAAAGCGCAAACTTGATTTTAACCGGGCAAATCTGGGCTGGCGTATTGGACCTACTCGGAAGCAGTGTTTTGGGCGTGGTTGCTGTCACAACAGGCATTTTACTTGGGCGGGTGTTCTAAAGGCGCTGTAAATATGACTCTAAAATTAAACCAAAATGCACAATTGCTTACCATCTACATTGGCGAAAATGACCGCTGGCGCGGTAAGCAGTTGTATGTTGCCATTTTAGAAACGCTCAAGGCCGAAGGGCTGGCAGGCGCAACCGTGATTCGCGGCGTGGCAGGCTTTGGTGCACATTCACGCATTCACACAGCGGCAATTTTGCGCCTTTCGGAAGATTTACCGCTTTGCATTCAAGTGGTGGACGTGCCCGAAAAAATTGCCCATGCCATTGACCTGGTTGCGCCAATGGTACGCGAAGGGCTGGTGACGGTGGAAAACATTCAGGTCATCCGCTACACTCACCGCTATCTCAATCCCTTACCCGCTGACCGTTCTGTGGAAGAAGTGATGACCCGCGAAGTGGTGACGCTTTCTCCTGAAATGCCAGTTGCCGAAGCCTGGCAAAAAATGTTTGCAACCTTGCTGAAAGCCTTGCCTGTGGTAGACAAAACCGGTGCGGTAGTTGGGATGTTGACCGATGAAGATTTGCTCGAAAAAGTGGGCATTCCACAACGACTTTCAGTGGCGCAGAGATTGGATTCGACCTTGCTGGATGAAGAATCTTCCCGCTTTCAGGCTTCGCCGTTGACGGTGGAGAAGGTCATGTCCAAACCGGCCATCACGGTACGGGCGCAAGATTCGCTTGGCATGGCAGCGGCGCGCATGGCAAAAGCAGGCATCAAACGCCTTCCGGTGGTAAATCAAAATGGAAAAATCGTTGGCATGCTTTCGCGGATAGATATTTTGCGATTGGTGGCTGAAAAAACGACCAAAAAGGTTACGGCTCCCCTGGGTGTAGCAAAAAGTGTGCGCGATGTCATGTCTCCCATCATTCCGGCGGTACGATATGATGATGACCTGGCGGCCATCGTGGATACTTTTTTGGAAAGTGGTTCGCACCGAGTGATTGTGACCGATGCTAGTGGCAAGGCAATCGGGCTGATTAGCGACTCGGATGTAGTAGCGCGCATCCAGCCGGAACATCAGCGTAACGTACTGGCAGCGCTGATGGGAAAAGCCTCCTTGCCCCCCAGCGATGTGACCGCTGAGAATCTCATGTCGCCTGGGGTGCTTTCAGCCAAACCCGAAACGCCACTGGTAGAGGCCGCCAGGATGATGATGAGCCCTAAACGCAAGTGGTTGGTGGTGGTGGATGAAAATGATCATCCGCTTGGGCTGGTGGACAGGCATATTCTTCTGCTGGCAATGACTTCCGGGTAGTAGAATCCCAACTCGTCTAGGCCGGGCACAGCGTGCTCTTTACCCCCTGCCACCTGGTCGTCGAACTCCTGCGTGCCACACACCTGCCATGCCGAACTGTGTACCAGAGCGCCGCTCCCGGCAACGTATAAGGCATAGCCGTCAAGATTGCGTTCGGCCAGGATATTTTGAACCGCTTCTACTGCCGCAGATGTCATCGAAACGGTAAAGGTGCCTATTTCTTGCAACATGGGGGTCTCCTTTGAAATAAAATTTAGCCGCTGCTATCAGGATTGATTTGCTTTGTCAATTGAAAAACGAAGGCTCGTTAGAAATTAGCGTGGAATCCCCAGATGGGGACGGAGCGACAGGGGAAAAGTGAGCAAAAAGGGCGAGTTTACCGATTATCAGCGAAAGCGCGAAAGATACAATGATTTGCCAGCGTTGCGGCAAGATCATACGGGAATTTCATGGCTACGTTGGTAAACCATTCTCTGGTATAATCCTGAATAGTCAAAATTGACTATTCAGGATTATACCCATGGAAAAGAAATTGCTATTGCTTGGTATCTTGCGCCGCCAGGAAATGCACGGCTACCAATTGAGCGAATTTATTGACAACAATCTCTCGCTTTGTACTGACCTGAAAAAACCGACCGCCTACTACCTGCTTGATCAGATGGCGCGCGAAGGCTGGATTTCTGCTGAAACAACCCAGGAAGGCAACCGTCCGCCGCGCCGGGTTTACCAACTCACCCCGGCGGGCGAAGCCACCTTTCAGCGGCTTTTGCGTGAGCAACTAGCGCAATACAGCCCAATTAATTTCCCCGGCGATGTCAGCCTGGCTTTTCTCGACGGGCTTCCAGCGCAAGAAACGCTGAACTTGCTTGCAGAGCAACGCGCCGCTCTGCTCACCCGGCTGGAAGAAATCAGCGCCATTCACGCTCATACAGGCAGCCTGAGTCTGGTTTTTCTGCACCAAACGCATCACTTGCAAGCCGAACTGGGCTGGCTGGATGAAGTCATATCTGGCTTGCAAACCCAATCATCTGTTCATCAGGCCGAAGCCTGAACTAAACAAGGAGTTTTATGACTACTTTACTGACTTTCCATTCGATTGTGCGCTGGCTGGTGATTCTCGCCGCCGTGACCGCCGTTGTTAAACTTGCATTTGGCTGGGCGCAAAAACAACCTTTCGATAAACTCGCCAGCGCGCTGACAGCGGTTTTCAGCGGGCTAATGGATACCCAACTGTTGCTGGGATTGCTTTTCTTCATCATAAGCGGCGCATCCATCCCCGGCGGATTTGGCCTGCGCTACCGCTGGGAACATCTGACGCTGATGCTGTTTGCCGTCATCGTTGGGCATTTACCAGCAATGTGGAAAAAACAACCCGACGAACTGCGCTATCGCAACACGCTTTTGGCTATTCTCGGTGCGCTGGTGCTAGTCGCCATGGGCGTTTCACTGTTACCCGGCAACCGCTGGCTGCAAATCAGCGGTTTGTTCTAAACACCCCGCGCAGTTTTAAAATCGCAAAATACCCAGAAAGAAATGTGTATGACTGAGTCAACCGTTTCTGAAAAACTTGATTTTAAGAAAATGACCCCCGTGCTGGTGATTGTACTGGTAGACCTGTTGGGGTTGTCCATCATCATTCCGCTTATGCCGCTCTACGCGGCGCGTTACGGCGCAGACGCTTTTATGATTGGTCTGTTGGGCGCAACCTATCCGTTGATGCAGTTCATCGGCGCGCCGATGTTGGGCCGCCTTTCCGACCGGATTGGCCGTCGCCCGGTACTACTCGTCAGCCAGTTGGGAACGTTTGCAGGGTTTCTTCTGCTCGGCCTGGCGAACAGCCTGCCGCTTCTGTTTCTCTCGCGCATCATTGACGGTCTTTCGGGCGCGAATATCGCCACCGCACAAGCCGTCGTGGCCGATATTACCAACGAGAAGACGCGCACTCAGGGGCTGGGGCTTATCGGCGCGGCGTTTGGCATCGGCTTCATTCTTGGTCCGATTATCGCCTTTTCGGTGTTGCTTGCCAGTGGACAAAATTATCAGGCTGTGGCTTTTACCGCTGCGTTTTTCTCCCTGCTTTCGATTATTCTGACCTTTTTCTGGCTGCCTGAAACGCGCGAGTTGGGAATTGGCAAAGCGCCGCGCAAGTCGCCGTTTAGTTTTCAGGCTATGTTTCAGGCACTCGGTCGTCCGACGATTGGCCTGTTGTTGATTTTGCTGTTTGCCCAGCAAGTGGCTTTTGGCGGTTACGAGCAGATGTTCTCGCTGTTTACCCTCAACCGCCTTGGCATGGGTGCGCGCGATACCAGCAGTTTGTTTGTGCTGGCAGGTTTGTTCATTGTGGTAGTGCAAGGCGGGTTAATTGGGCGCTGGAGCAAACAAAATGGTGACCGTTGGCTGGTGATGTTGGGGCTTTCCACCCTGGCAATTGGCCTGATTCTGACTGCCACCACGCCGCAAATTCCGGTTCCCTGGTACAGCAAGGCAGCCATCTCTGCCGAAGTGAGCGGCAAGGCCGCCACCCAAACCATTCAGGTCAGCCTGCCGGAAGAAACCGGAAAAGGCTGGCTTGGAATAGTCTGGATTTTGATTGCCAGTTTTCCGGCGGTACTGGGCGGCGGGGTTTTGCAACCGGCTATCAATAGCCTGATTACCAAATCCGTGTCTAAAGATGAAATTGGAGGCATTTTGGGCGTTTCTTCCGGGTTTTTGAGCGCTGCCAACGCAATTGCGCCGTTGTTTTATGGGGCACTTTTTCAGTGGTTTGGCGCGCCTGTGCCGTTTCTGGCGGGCGGCGCGATTCTGGCGGTTTTGTGGCTGCTGGCGACGCGCATGATCAAAGCGCCAGCGCCAACGGCATAACGGCGAATAAAAAGAAGGGCGCAACCTTGCGGGTCGCGCCTTCATTTTCATTCGCCAAATACGCGGCGGTACAAATCTGATTCGAGCAGGTGGTTGGGGTCAGTGCGGTGTTTGAGCGCCTTGAAGCGTTCGACAGTTTCCGCGCCCAGGTAACGGCGGGCAGTTTCCGGCGAAGTTTCGCTGTTTTTGGCAAAGTAAAAGCGTCCGCCCGCTTCGAGCACAATTTTGTCAAAATCTTGCAGCATAGCCGAAAGTTTGGCGCGGTTGCCGCGGGTGATTTTGAAATCGAGCGCCAGCGAAAAACCGTCCACGGCATGGCTGAGCAAAAACTTATCGGGGCGGTGACGCTTGGTGACGCCGAGGTAGGACGGCAGGCCGCGTTTCTGGCTGATGGTGAGAATTTCCGTCCAGGCGGCGAGCGCGGTTTCTTTGGGCAGAAAACTCTGGTACTGAATCAGGCCGCCGCGCCCGTAGGAAAGTTCCCAGTCGGGGACGTAATCCAGCAAAAAGTGGAAGGCGGCGTGCGCCTGACGCTGTTCGCCGCGGCGCAGGCTGGCGACATATTTGGCGGTGTTGACCAGCCAGACGCCCGGGTTAATCATGAAGGTCGCCATGAAATAATGCAGCAAATTTTTGGGAACCAGACCAAAAAACTTGGCAGGCAGCGTTTGGTAGGCAACCTGCAGAGTTTTCTGCGCTTCGGGGTCGTCGCCCGCCGCTAAATAATCGGCGGCGTGAATTTGTCCGCGCCCCAGGCTCTTGCCGCCAGCGGTCGAATCCAGCCAGCCGACGATGTAGTCGTGCTGCGGCGCGCCTTCCATCAGCGCGGCGAGTTGCTCCTGCAGGTTGTGGACGGGGAAGGCATGGACGTTCAGCAGGCCGGAATACATCTGCTTCATCTGCAGGGTGATGGAGGTGAACACGCCCAACATGCCCAGGCCCGAAATCATGCTGTAAAACAAATCGCCGTTTTTGGTGGGCAAGCAGGTGATTTCGGCGCCGGTCGGCAGCCGGGCGGTAAATTCCAGCACATGCTCGCCGATTGTGCCTTTTTTGAAGTTGTTTTTGCCGTGAATGTTGGCGCCCAGGCAGCCGCCCAGGGTGGTGAACATCGTCCCCGAAACAACAGGCGGCCACCAGCCATCTGGCAGAACGTGCTGCCAGAGCTGTTGCAACGTCACGCCCGGCTCGGCGGTGACGATTCCGGTTTCTGGATTCCACGCCAGGATGCGATTCATCGCCTGCAGGCTGACGACAATGCCGCCGCCATTGAGCGCCGCGTCGTTGTAGGAGCGTCCCGCCCCGCGCAGGGTGACGGTTTGCCCGCTTTTTTTGGCCTGCCGGAAGAGTTCGGCCAGTTCTTCGGTGTTGACGGGTTGATATAGGTGAGATTGCGCCTGTAGCGAGTGACCGAAATTCTCCAGCGTGGTGAGCCGCTCCAAGGAAAGGGTTGAATTTGTCATTTTTGCCTGCGAGGTTAGAACGTCATGCGGCGGAAAATAAAAGAGGGGATGTGGCGAATGATGTGCATCAACAGCCCCCACTGCGCCGGAATGTAGGCGGTTTGGCGGCGGGCGCGCATTGCCTGCCAGATGTCCTCGGCGGCCTGTTCGGCGGAAATCACCATCGGCGTGCGCGGCGAATTTTTAATCATATCGGTTGCCACAAACCCGGGCTTGATGGTCAGCACGTTAACGCCATAGCGGGTCAGCCGGTTGCGCAAGGCTTCGAGATAGGTGTGCAGGGCGGCCTTCGAGGCGTTGTAGGCGGGCGCGCCCACCCGGCCCCGGTCACCGGCGACTGAACCCATACCAACAATCTGGCCGCGCTTCAGCGCCTGAAAGTAGGCCGCCGCCGGGTTGAGCCAGGCCAGCGCGCCCAGATAATTGACGCGCGTCATTTCCAGGTCTTTTTCGGCGTCAAACTCCTTCAGCCCAACCGGCAGCAGCGCGCCGCTGTTATAGATAAAAACATCCAGACCGCCCAGGTCTTGCGTCAGCTGCGCAAAGAGCGCCGCGGCAGACTCCACTTCGCGCACGTCGTGCCGATAGGCGCGGGCGTGCACTTCCCCCGCTTCGGCGTTGATGGCGGCGCACAGGTTTTCGAGCATTTCCTCGCGCCGGGCGACCAGCGCCAGCGAGTACCCCTCATGCGCCAAGCGGCGCGCCAGCGCGGCGCCGATACCGCTGGATGCGCCCAGTAAAATTGCCCGTTTGCGCGGACGCAACGGGGAGGCAGAAGCAAATTTTTTATCAGTCATAAGAACTCCGTGTAATCTGGCACAAGTGTGAATTTATTTTAGCACACTCCAGCAGGGCATCCATCGTATAATAGCAGCATCATGAGTTCATCACTAGAAAATTGGTTGGAAACTTTCCGCGCCAGGCTGGAAGAAGCCAACTTTTCCGCCAGCGAGAAAGAATCCCTGACGGAACTTTTCCACACCCTGCTCGAATCGGTGGAAACGCTTCAGCCGGGGACGGTTGCGGATAGTGCGGAGATTCTCAGTGCGCGCCTGTTTTCGCACCGCAATCTGATTGCTCTGATTCGTCAGCAGAGCGCCGAATTGGATGCCTTCAAACGCATCGCCTACAACTTGACCAGCAACCTGGAACTGCAAGCGGTGCTGGATACCGTTGTCAGCGAAGCCACGCGTTTAATCAAAGGCGCTCACAACGCCCATATCTACCTTTATCAAGACGGACAACTCACGTTTGGCGCATCGCTCAGTATGGACGGCGTAAAAAATCAGGAATACAACGTTCCGCGTCAAAATGGCTTGACTTATCAAGTTGCGCGCCTCGGCCAAATGGTGATAATTGAAGACATGCGTCGTCACCCGCTTTATCGAAATTTTTCCACCAACGCGCACATGGCAGGGTCTATTCTGGGTTTGCCGCTGAAGAGCGGCGAAACGGTGATCGGGGTGATGAACTTGTCGCGTGAACAGCAGGGCGCTTTTAAGCCCGCCGAGTTGCGCCTGCTTCAAATGCTCGCCGATCAGGCCACTCTCGCCATCCTCAACGCGCGTATGCACGAAGCGCTTGCCATGCAGGCGCTCAGCGACACGCTCACCGGCTTGCCCAACCGCCGCGCCCTTGATCGGCGGCTGGAGGGGGAAGTCAGCCGCGCCACGCGCTACGGACGTACCTTCGCCGTGTTGATGATGGATTTGGACGGCTTCAAGGCCATCAACGACACCTGGGGACACGCCGTTGGCGACCAGGTTCTGCACGATGTCGCCCGCTTTCTGGCGGCCAGCGCCCGCGCCAGCGACTTTTTGGCGCGCTATGGCGGCGACGAATTGACCATGATTTTGCCCGAAGCCAGCCGCAACGGCGCCGTCGAAATCGCCACCAACATTCAGACGCGCTTCGCCAATTTTGGCTTTACCCTGCCGGATGGCAGCAACACCCGCCTCGGCATTTCTGGCGGCATCGCCGTCTACCCCACCCACGCCCACACCGCCTCCGATTTGTTGCGCGCCGCCGATGAAGCCTTGTACAGCGCCAAACGTCACGCGCGCGGTACGTTTGTGGTTGCCAAAGGGTTTACCGGCGAACTGCAAATGCCTGGGCTGAAAAATCCTGCGTAAATTTGCGCTACGCCCATCATTTGACCAGGTTAAATTAAAACCACCCATGCCAACCCTCACCCAAAGCCTGCCCGCCAACGATTTGGGATTTTTGCGCATCGTCGCCGCGCTGTGGGGCATCGAACTGAGCGCCGCCGACCCGGCAGAAGCCGCCGTCGAACTGGCCGAAACCCTGTGCGACGCCCAACTGCTCGAAGAAATCGTCTCCACCCTGCCCGAAGACGGCCAAAACGCCCTGGGCGCGCTGGTCGACGCGGGCGGACGCCTGCCCTGGGTGGTCTTCACCCGCCGCTTTGGCGCCGTGCGCGAAATGGGCGCCGCCAAACGCGACCGCGAACAACCCCACGAACGCCCCAACTCTCCCGCTGAACTGCTTTGGTACCGCGCCCTGCTCGCCAAAGCCTTCTTCGACACCGAAAAAGGCCCGCAGGAATTTGCCTACATCCCCGACGATTTGCGCGCGGCGCTGAAATTTATCGGATTTGCCGAAACGAAAATGCCCGCCAACGAAGAAGATTCTCCCGCAGAAACGGAAGTTCTGCCAGAAATGTCCCGCGCCAGCACGCCCCCGCTGAAACCGGTTCTGCTACCGAGGGCCGCACCCGCCCCCGAACCGGGCAACACTCTTGCGTCGGAAAACGTTGCCAAAAGCCCCTCCGCTCCCGAAAAGATGCCCGCTTCCGCGCCGCAGGGCGAAATTCTGGGCCGGCCCGCCTCCCCCGGCGAAAAATTTCATCCTCTGCCGCCGTTTGAGCGCCTGCTCGATGACGCCACCACCCTGCTGGCGGCGCTGCGCCTGGGGCTGGAGCCGCCCGAAATGCCGGTCCCAACGCCGATTTTGACGGCTTTTCTCGAAGCGGCGGAGATTTTGCAAAACGGCCAGCCGTGCCCCACAGCGGTCAAAACCTTTTTGGAACTGCCGCGCCCTGCGGCGCTGGCGCTGTTGGAAAAATCATGGCGAGCCAGCGCAACCTTTAATGAACTGCGCCTGCTGCCCGGCTTGATTTTTGAAGGCGGCTGGACAAATGACACTTTGGCGGCGCGTAACTTCATCCTGCCGCTGGTTGAGGCGCTCCCCGCCGGGCAGTGGTGGAGTTTGGGCGCGTTTGTGCGCGAGTTCAAAACCCGCTACGCTGATTTTCAGCGCCCGGTTGCCGGTGATTATGACTCCTGGTTCATCAAACGCGCCGCAGACGGTCTTTACCTGCGTGGTTTTGAGCAGTGGGAAAACGTGGAAGGCGCGCTGATACGGTTTCTCGTCGGTGGAGTGTTGTTCTGGCTGGGGCGGGTGGAAGTGGCCGAGCCGGACGGGTTTCGGGTTGTCAGCCCGGCGCAAGCCAACCTGCCTGCTTCAGCCGTCACGCCAAAACTAAAAATCAGTTCCGACGGACGCATCAGCGCACCGCGCCCGGCCCCGCGCGCGGCGCGCTATCAAATTGCGCGGTTTTGCGCCTGGGACGATGAAAAAAACGGCGACTACCGCTACCACGTCAGCGCGGCCTCGCTCAAACGCGCGGCAGAGCAGGGATTAAAAATCAGCCAACTGCTGGGCCTGCTGGCAAAACATTCGGGCGGGCAGGTGCCGCCAGTTTTTGTCAAAATGCTGCAGCGCTGGGAAATGAACGGCATCGAAACCCGGGTGGAGACGCTCACCGTTTTACGAGTCAGCAAGCCCGCCGTGCTGGAAGAATTGCGCCGCTCAAAAGCGGGGCGCTTTCTGGGCGAAATTCTCGGCCCAACAACGGTCAAAATTCCCGGCGAGGCCATCCCACAAGTGCTGGCGGCGCTGGCCGAATTGGGGCTGCTGGCCGAGGTGGAGCAGATGTAATTTGTCATACAAAAAAAGTGACGGGATTTTGAAATCGAAGTCACTATAATTCGCAGGCGGCAAAAGCGCCGCGTCACAACTTCCTATTTCCAGGAGAAACCATGTCGAAAACAGATTGGATTGCACAAGAGCTGGATGGTCTGAAGCAAGCCGGGCTGTATAACCGCATCCGCACCATCGCCTCGCCGCAAGGAGCGTGGCTGACAGTGGACGGCAAACGCGCGCTGAATTTCTGCTCCAACAATTATCTGGGGCTGGCAAATCATCCGCAGATTGTGGCGGCGGCAGTGGCGGCGACCAAAACGCACGGCGTCGGGCCCGGCGCGGTGCGCTCAATTGCCGGGACGATGGATTTACACGTGGAACTGGAGCAGCGCCTGGCCAGGTTCAAAGGCGTCGAAGCGGCCATCACCTTTCAGAGCGGGTTCGCGGCCAACCTGGCCACCATTCCAGCGCTGGTCGGCAAGGAAGATGTCATTTTCTCCGACCGGCTCAATCACGCCAGCATCATTGATGGCTGCCGCCTGTCTGGCGCAAAAATCATCGCCTACGAACACAACGACCCCAAATCGCTGGAAGAGCAGATAAAAGCCAACCTCAGCCAGTTTCGCCGCGGGCTGGTGGTGACGGATGGCGTCTTCAGCATGGATGGCGATATTGCCCCGCTCCCGGCGCTGTACGAGGTGACAAAAAAATATGACGTTCTGCTGATGGTGGATGACGCCCACGGCGAGGGCGTGCTCGGCAAAGGCGGGCGCGGCATCGTGGACCATTTTGGCCTGCACGGCAAAGTGGATGTGGAAGTTGGCACGCTCTCGAAGGCCTTTGGCGTCGTCGGCGGAGTCGTGGCCGGTTCCTCCGTCATCGTCGAATGGCTGCGTCAGCGCGGACGGCCTTTCCTGTTCTCCTCGGCCATGACCGCGCCGGATGCGGCGGCCTGCCTGGCGGCGGTGGATTTGCTGGAAGAATCCACCCAGCTGGTGGATAAGCTGTGGGAAAACGGGCGCTACTTCAAAGCCGGGATGCAAAAACTGGGCTTCAACACCGGCGCCAGCGAAACCCCCATCACCCCGGTCATGTTGGGCGAAGCGCCGCTGGCGCAGCAATTTAGCCGCGACTTGTTTGACGAGGGCGTTTTTGCCATGTCCATCGGCTACCCAACGGTGCCGCAGGGCAAAGCCCGCATCCGCGTCATGATTTCCGCCGCCCACGAAAAAGCCGACCTCGACCAGGGGCTGGCGGCCTTTGCCAAAGTCGGCAAAAAGTTGGGCGTGGTGAACTAAACGATGAATGCAGAATGACGAATGCGGAATAAAAAAAGAGGAAAGATGGCAAATGCCCCTTTCCTCTTTTTCATCTTCTCCTTCTCTCTTTATCTCCTTCTCTCTTTCTCCCTCTTGCCCCTACTTTATTTCATACGTCAGCGTGACCGTCACCGTCAGTTGCATGGTGCCGGGGTTAATCGGCACAGCCGAAGCCGCCGCCACCCCGCCGCCGCCCATGCCGCGCGCGTCAAAAACCGGCGAGGGGACGCTATCGTAGGAGGAAATCGTCTGCAAATTGCCGAGCGTCACGCCCGCCGCCGCGGCCAATTCCTCGGCCTGTTTTTTGGCGGCGTCCACCGCAGCCTTGCGCGCATCCGACATGGCCTGGGTTTTATCGGCCACATCAAATTGAATATTGTTGATATTGTTCGCGCCAGCCTGCACCGCCTGGTCGAGCAGTTTGCCCAGTCCGGCCAGGTCGCGCACCGTCACATAGACGGTGTTATCCACCGCATAGGTCGTCTGCCCGGTCGGCTGACCGTCCGGCCCATATTGCGGCGCAGAATAAATCGAGAAGTTGGTTGTGCGAATATCTTCCGCCGCCACGCCCGTTTGCTGGATGGCGTTCACCAGCGTTTCGGTTTTGGCGCTGTTTTGCGCAACCGCCTCCGCCGCCGCCAGCGATTCGGTGTGGACGCCGATGTAGATGTAAGCAATATCCGGCGTCAGAGTCGCCAGCCCGGCGCCCGTCACCGTAATCGAACGGGTCGCGGGCGTCGCGCCGCCCGCAGCAACCGTCGGTGCGCAGGCGCCCAGGGTCAGCGCGGCAAGAACAAGCACAATCAAAATCGTTTTGGTTTTCATTTTTTTCTCCTTCGTTTGAATACTACTCAAACGCCGCGCCCGCCAAAAAGTTCCCGGATGGGGTAAAATGTAACAAATGTTCTACTCTGCTGGACTCCAACGTCTCCTGACGTTGGAGATTGGGAAATTTTGGACTCCGCGCCCATGACGATTAACTTTCAACAAATCTACACCCAGCTGCGTCAAATTGGCGCAAACGCCTCGGCGCAAAAAAAGACGCTGGAAGAACGCCGCGCCCTGGCGCTGCGCCTGCTGAACGAGCGCGCCGCCGACCTGGACGCCCTGCGCGAAAAAGTCGAAACCGCCCGTGCCGCAGACGCCAGCCTGCGTTGCGCCCTGCCCCTAACCGAGCCGCTCGACTTTCACGCCCCGCCGCCCGCCGCGCCGCTGACCGGCGTGATTTTGGCCGCCGACGGCTCACAAATCGTCCCCAGCCGCCACAAAGCCGCCCAATACTCGCTGATTAACGTCGGCGTCATCGCCCTGCAGGTAGACAGCGCCCAGGCCCCCGAAATCTTCATCGAAAGCGACCTGCGCTACGACGACGAAGACCTGCCCAGCGAAAGCCAGATTGCTCTGCGGCGCGACCTGGCGGAACGCCGTAACCTGCTCGAAGCGGCAGAACGCTACCCCGGCCAAAAAATCTCACTCACCGACGGCCAGCTCGAACTGTGGGGCGCCGGCGATGACGGCGAGGCCCGCCGCGAATTTGAAAAAAGCCTGCAGGATTATCTACGCGCCCTGCAAACTTTCCACCAAAAAGAAATTGTCAGCGCCGGATACATTGATAAACCCGCCGCCAGCTGGCTGATGCGCCTGCTGGAAGTGCTGACTCTCAGCCCGGACGAACTGCCCGACCTGAAGAATCATCACCCGCTGCGCGGCGTCAGCGATGTTTGGCTGATGGGGCGCAGCCTGGGCGCGGGAGAACGCTCCGCCGTTTCCGCCTTCCAGGCGCGTTCCGCCGAAAAATATACCGGCGACATCGCCCTGCATTTCTTCTATATCAACGTCGGAGACGCGCGTCACCCGGCGATTGCCCGCGTGGACATTCCGCGCTGGGTGGCGCAAGACGCCGCCCGGCTGAATCAACTGCACCTGGCGCTGGTGACGCAAAGCCGTCTGATGGGCGCGCGGCCTTTCCCGTACCTGCTGCACCGCGCCCACGAAATCGCCGTGGTCAGCCAGCAGGAAACCGCGCAGGTGGACCAACTGCTGGAACTGACGCTACGCCAAAACAACGGCGAGCTGGACGAAATTTCGGGCAAACAATCGGCCAAAGAACTGCCAAAAAGGAAATAACCATGCCAACCTACGAAATCGGACGATTATTGCGCGCCGGCACCACCGGCTTTGTGGCCGGATGCGCCGTCTCTCAATTTGACGCGCCCACCTTTGGCGCACTGGTGCGCGCCCCGCTCGGCGGCGGCTATCAGGTTTATGGCCTGATTTACGACATCCACATTGAAGACGACGGGCTGGTACGTCAGCTGGTCACCGCGGGCAACATCAGCGCCGAAGTGATGCGCGACAACCGCGAGCGGCGAATTGTGCCGGTCGAAATGTCGGTGCTGACGGTGGGCTACGAGCAAAACGAACAGATTTTCCACCTGCTGCCGCCGCGCCCGCCGCTCAGCCTGGATGTGATTTACAGCTGTGACGCGGCAGAAGTCACACGCTTCGCCAGTGCCGGGCGCTTTGGCTACTTCCGCCACATTTTGCGCGCGCAAGACGCCCCGATTGGCGAATTGCTGGCGGCGCATTTGCAGCAGACCGGGCAAACGAACCCCGCCTGGCGCGAGGCGGCCACCCGCGAAATCATCACCCTGCTGCGCGACGACTACCCGGCGCTGATGGGCGTCCTCGGCGCGCTGGGCGACATTGCGTAAAATGTAGCGCGACATTCATGTCGCAGAGTCTGGGACGCGGAGTAAACGGAATTGCGCGGAGCCTTTCAGTATCCAGGCGCGAGATAAATCTTGCGTTACGGTGTCAGCCGTGCCTTTTTCAGCGGGCTGGAAGCCCGGCCTCAGCCCAACCAAGTCCGCTTAAGCGGACTTTTACGATGAAATCAGGCCGGACTTCAGTCCGCGCCGCGTGCCGCGACATTTATGTCGCAGGGTTTGGGGACACAGAATTTCTACATCCTCCGCAAAACAAAGCCCGCTTAAACGGGCTTTTACGACGAAATCAGCCCGGACATTCGTCCGCCGAAACAGGAGTAATCAGGTATCACGGATTACTTGTGATAATAATCACAAGTAATCCGTTGCATTTTAGGGTAAGATGAGCGCCGAAAGAGAAAAGCCGCATGACCTTTTTGACTGAAAAAATGTTCGTCCTATTCGCCATTCTGACGCTCGGCGCCGGGCTGGGACAACTCAGCTGGCGCGGAATTTCGCTCGGCAGCGCGGGCGTACTGTTCGTGGCGCTGATTGTCGGCCATTTCGGCGGCAGCGTGCCCAAAGAAGTGATGGATTTGGGGCTGCTGCTGTTTGTCTACGCCGTCGGGCTGACGGCTGGCCCCAGTTTTTTTCGCACCTTTCGGCGGCGCGGAATGCAGTACGTCGTCATCGCGGCGGCGACCGTCGTCAGTGGGGCGCTGCTGACAGCGCTGGCGGCGCTCACGCTGCATCTCCCCGCCGCGCTGGCCGCCGGACTTTACGCCGGAGCGCTGACCTGTACGCCCGCCCTGGCCGCTGCGCTGGATGTTTTACAGCGCATGCTGCCCGAAAGCGCCGCGCTGGCCTCGGTTGGCTACGGCGTCGCCTACCCCTTCAGCATGATTGGCATGGTACTGCTGGTGCAATTTTTGCCGCGCCTGCTGCGCCGCCCGGTCAAAATGGAAGAACAAAAATGGCTGGAAGAAAAAACGCGCGAGGACCCCGGCCTGGCCGCGCGCCAGTTTATCGTCAGCAACCCCAATTGCGAGGGGCGCAGCGTGGCCGAAATTCACCCGCGGCGGCTGGCGCAGGTCAATCTTTCGCGCATCAAACACGGCGAACAAGTCACCGCAGTACTGCCCGAAACCATTCTGCATTTGGGCGATGTCGTCATGGCGGTTGGCGCGCCGGAAGAACTGGACAAACTTCGCCTGGTGCTGGGCGAGGAAACTTGGGCCCGCATGGATGTCAACGCCGAAGTGATGAACGCCGACGTGGACGTACTGGACGCATCACTGACCGGTAAAACCCTGGCACAAATGCGCGTTTGGGAACAATTTACACTGGTCATCACCCGCATCCGCCGCCAGGGGTTGGAAATTGCGCCCAACGGCAGCGTCACCCTGGAAATGGGCGACAACATCCGCGTGGTAGGCGAGAAAAACGCCGTGCAGGCGTTTGCGCGCCGCGCGCAAGGTTCACCGCGCAAAGCCAGTGAAACCAGCATGTTGCCCTACCTGGCCGGTCTCCTGGCCGGAATCGGCCTGGGGCTGATTCCGATTCCGCTGGGAAACGGCGTCAGCGTCAAGCTGGGCATGGCGGGCGGCGCATTTTTGACCAGCCTGCTGGTGGGACATTTCGGCAAAATTGGCCCCTTCCGCCTGTATGTGCCGCTCGGCGCGAAAAATCTCTCGCGCGAGTTGGGGCTGATGCTTTTTCTGGCAGGCGCGGGCGCCAACGCCGGGGCGCATCTGATGGATGTGCTGCAAGACCGGGGCTGGATACTGCTGTTGACAGGCGCGGTCATCACCGTCTTTTCGGCGCTGACCGGGCTGTGGGTGATGATGCGCTTCTATCGCATGAACCTGCTCTCCGCTATGGGTGCGCTGACCGCCTCGATGACCAATCCCCCGGCGCTGGCCGCCGCCAGCAACCAAACCGAAACCGACCTGCCCGCCATCGCCTACGCCAGTGCCTACCCGGTGGCGCTGATTTTCAAAATTCTGCTGGCGCAGGCGCTTGTGGAAATTTTGCTGCGGCTGCAAATTTAAAGCCACTGCAAAAAACTCTATCTGCTACTGCTCCAGAGATGAACACTCAACGCGAATAGGCCAATGCCACGAATTTTCTTTATTTTCTCGCGAAATTCGTGCTATTCGTGTAATAAATGGTGGGCCATTTATTACCATGTCCGTAGAGAAACTGTGGCGTACCTGTCAAAGCGCGACATAAATGTCGCGTTACCGAAAAAACCATAAAAATAGCAGTTGCCAGGATGAGGGGGGCATCCTGGCAACTGCTGGTTTCAATACTACTCGATTGTCTGACAAAGCGCAAGCCCTGAAAATTAAAAAATCATTAGAGTTTGTGCCCTGGGCGGGAATCGAACCCACGTCTAAGCCTTAGGAGTGCTTTGTTCTATCCACTGAACTACCGGGGCGCGGCAAAAATTATAGCATCGTTGAACATTCGCGCCAAGTGCTTGCGCACGTCTCTTCAAGTTAGTATACTGTGTGGGATGCTCTGCGGACACTGAACAATATCCTGTCAGAGTAATAAAAACTTTCGACTCCAAGCAAACCGTGCTCTCCCAGAGGTGTTTTAGCGATGAATCCTGAAAAAATTGGCCGGTACGAAATCAAATCCGAATTGGGGCGCGGCGGCATGGCAACGGTTTATCAGGCCTATGACCCACGCTTCGAGCGCGACGTGGCGGTCAAAGTCTTGCCGCACGAGATGCTGCACGACCCACAGTTTCGGATTCGCTTTGAGCGCGAAGCCAAAACAATTGCCCTGCTCGAACATCCCGCGATTGTACCGGTTTACGATGTCGGCGAAGAAGACGGACAACCCTATTTTGTGATGCGTTTTATGAACGGTGGCGACCTGGCCGGGCGCATCAAACAGGGGCCGCTTTCCATTGCCGAAAGTGCGCATCTGATTGAAAAAATTGCCCCGGCGCTGGATGAAGCCCACGCCAAGGGAATTATTCACCGCGATTTGAAACCGGCCAATATCCTCTTTGACCCCAACGGCGAACCCTATATTTCTGACTTTGGCATCGCCAAGATGGCCCAATCTTCTGGCACAACCGTCACCGGCGGAGCCATCATCGGCACACCCGCCTATATGAGCCCTGAACAGGGTCAGGGTGAAAAAGTGGACGGACGCAGCGATATTTACGCACTGGGCGTCATCGTTTACGAAATGCTGACCGGGCGTCAGCCTTATGTGGCCGACACCCCCATGGCAGTTGTGGTCAAACACATCACCGAGCCAGTGCCGCACATTTTGGATGTTAACCCCAACCTGCCGATTGGCCTGGAAAAAATTATCGAAACGGCGATGGCGAAAAAACGCGAGGAGCGTTTTGCCAGCGCGCGCGAATTTTCCGCCGCGCTCAGCGCTCTCGCCCGCGGAGAAGCGCCATCGTTTGTCCCTGCGGCGGGCGGCACCGAAAAGATGCTGCCAAAAACCGTGCAGGCTACGCCCACCCTTGCTCACATCAAAAGACCGGCGGGCAGCCTACCGGGCTGGCTTTTCCCCGCGCTGACATTGATTTTTGCGTTTTTTTTGATCGGCGCAGGCATTTTCGCTTTTTCCAGCGGTATTTTCCGCCCAGCGCCAAGCCCCACGCTCCCGCCGGCAGCGACGCCTGTTCCAGCGACGGCAACATCGCTCCCAGCCGCCACCAACACACCCGCAGCGCTCATTCCGCCCAGTGTTGAACCGCCCACACCGACGGCTTCCGCAACCGTTCCGACAGGGATAGCAATCGGCGGCGCAGATCAGGTCGCTTTCATCGCCAACAACGAAATTTGGCTGATGAAACTGGATGGCTCCGATTTGCAGGTGCTGACCAACAATCAGGAGCCAAAGACCGCCTTGCAATGGATGCCAGACGGCAGGACGCTGGCTTTTATCAGCGGCACCAACATCAACACGGTTGAAGCAGATACCGGACGTTTTGATACCATTGTTTCGTTCCCATTTGCCCAATTTCTCGATGCTTTCCGCATTTCACCCGCAGGCAAACAAGTTGCCATTTCTCTTAACAAGGAAATGTACATTGTGCCGCTCGACCTGGAAACGCTCCGTCAGGCGCGCGGTAAGGATAGCCTGATTGCGATGAAAGGTTGCGTGCCATACAAGGGCGGCACACGCTCTGCCGACGCCGCGCGCGATTTTCGCTGGGGAGCTGAGACGTTGATTTCGTGGGTTGCGCCCAAACTCTTCGAGGGCAAATCAGTTGAACTTATTCAGGTGATGGATATTTCAAGCTGCAATCCCGACACCCTGCGCGTAATTGATGATTTTCCCGGCACGCGTTTTCGCCCGGATGGTTACATGAGCAATCCGGCCATTCCAGATTTTGACTGGGACGGCGACAAACTCTTTTTGATGAACACCGCCATCCGCAACGAGGGCTGGGGCGACCTGTACACCTACAATATGGATTTACGCAAAGCCAACAAAGTCAACCCAATTGACGGAAAATGCTGCTACCGCGATGCGCGCTGGAGCCCCGATAAAAGCCACATCTTCTTTGCATTTCAAGATTTTAACCTGGGCGCGCAAACCGTCACACAGTTTTACTACATTCCGGTCAACGCCCTCAACAGTAATGCCGAATTTTCGCCCATTCCCCTGCCGGAAGCCTTTTTTAAGAACCTCAAAGAAGCGCCGCAGCCCGCCCTGCACCTGGTGTCGCCATGAAAAGAATCGCCTTCTCTTTTTTTGCCTGGATTGCCCGTCTGCTGCCCCTGCCCATCAAGCAGGGGTTTTATCGCTTTCCGCCGCTGGCGCGTTTCCTGCGCGGAGCGCTCAACGCCTCAGTAGCGAGCGGGCTGACGGTGGCGGAAGTCTCTGGCGGCGATTTGCGCGGCTGGAAAATTCTTATCAACCTGAAAACTGAAAAAAGCCGCTGGCTGGGAACCTACGAACCCGAACTGCAAGCCGCCTTGCGTGAATTTCTGCGCCCCGGTCAAACGGTTTACGACGTGGGCGCCAACATCGGCTACATCAGCCTGCTGATGGCGCGCGCCGTCGGCCCTGGCGGACAGGTATTCGCCTTTGAGCCGCTCCCCGCCAACGTGGAGCGCATTCGTCAGAACATTGCCATTAACCAATTGCAGAATGTGCAACTCATCCCCGCCGCTGTCACCGACCAAACCGGCGAAGTGATTTTTTATGTTCACGACTCGGTCGGCATGGGCAAAGCCGCTGGTTCTGCCGGGCGGCGCGCCCAAACCTACCGCGCCGAAATTCGCGTGGCGGCGCTCTCGCTGGACGAATTTGTTTTTACACAGGGCAACCCGCCGCCGCAGGCCGTCAAGATGGACATCGAAGGCGGCGAAGTGCTGGCTTTACCCGGCATGAAGCGCGTGCTGGAAACCTATCATCCGCTGATGTTGCTCGAACTGCATGGCCCCGAATCAGAGCAGGCTGCCTGGCAAAGCCTTACTGCCGCTGGTTACCGGCTATCAGCCATGCAAAGCGGCTATGCACCCATCACCACCCCTGCCGACCTGGGCTGGAAGGCATACTTGATTGCCCGGCATGACTGATTCCTTTCCCGGTCGTCTCGGCCTGATTCAGCGGGTTGTGCCGCTTTACCGCGCGCCATTTTTTGAAACTCTTGCAACGCATTGCGCGGGCGGGCTGTATCTTTTCGCGGGCGACCCGTTGCGCGGCGAGGGCATTGACCCGGCGCAAAACCTTCAGCAAGCCCATCTTGCCCGCGCAGAAAATCTCAATCTATTCAGCCCAGCCTCACCGTTTTACCTATGCTATCAGCGCGGCCTCCTGGTCTGGCTGGAGGCCGCCAACCCCGATGCGCTGATTGTCGAGGCCAACCCGCGTTACCTTTCCAGCCCGGTGGCGGTGCGATGGATGCGCGCCCGCCGCCGGCCAGTTTTAGGCTGGGGCTTGGGCCCGCCTGCCGGGCCTTGGGGCTTTGTGCGCAACCTGGATGGCGTGATTGCTTACTCCGCGCGCGGCGCAGCGCGTTATGTGGCTGGCGGGATGGATGCGAAGCAAGTCTTTTGCGCGCCGAATGCGGCCTCGCCCGCCCCAGCCCGGCCCCTGCCGAAAAGGAAATCGCCGCTGGAGGCGGTTCCAGCGGCTGACGAAACGGAATCCGCACCCCGGCTGGTGATTCTCTATGTCGGGCGCATTCAGCCGCGCAAACGGATTCCCGCGCTTCTCGCGGCTTGCGCCGCTTTACCGGCCCATCTTCAGCCGCGCTTGGTGATTGTGGGCGAGGGCGCGGAACGCGAATCGCTGGCAGCACTGGCGCGGAAAACCTATCCGCTGGCAGTCTTCACCGGCGCACTGCGCGGCCAAGCGTTGGCCGAACAGTTCCGCGCCGCCGATTTGTTTGTTTTGCCAGGCACGGGCGGGCTGGCAGTGCAGGAAGCGATGAGTTACGGCCTGCCGGTGATTGTGGCGCAAGGCGATGGCACGCAAGACGACCTGGTGCGCCCTGCCAATGGCTGGCAAGTTACGCCGAACGACGACGCTTCCCTGCGCGAGACGTTACACGAGGCGTTGAGCGACCTGGCGCGTTTACAACGCATGGGCGCAGAATCGTATCGAATTGTGCGCGATGAAATCAATTTGGAGCAAATGGCGCAAAAATTTGTGCAAGCGCTGTTGGCTGTACAAAGTAAAGGATGACCTATGGAACTCGGCCTTGTCCGTAAAATTGATATTGACCAGGAAATGCAACAGGCATATCTCGATTATGCCATGTCCACCATTGTAGCGCGAGCCTTGCCCGATGCCCGCGACGGGCTGAAACCGGTTCATCGCCGTATTTTGTACGCCATGTATGACATGGGAATTCGCGCTGACAGCGCCTACAAAAAGTCAGCCAGGATTGTGGGCGAGGTGCTGGGTAAATATCACCCGCACGGCGATTCGTCCGTGTACGAGGCAATGGCGCGCATGGCGCAGGATTTTTCGCTGCGGACGCTGCTGGTGGACGGTCAGGGTAACTTTGGCTCCATTGACGGCGACCCGCCCGCGGCGATGCGCTATACCGAGGCGCGCCTGACAGCCGCCGCGGTGGATATGCTCACCGACCTGAATAAAAACACCGTCGCATTTGGCCCAAACTTTGACGACACACTGACTGAGCCGCTGGTACTGCCATCGGCCATCCCCAACCTGTTGGTGAATGGCGCAACCGGCATCGCCGTGGGCATGGCGACCAGCATTCCACCGCACAACCTGGGCGAGGTGGTGGATGCGCTGATCTACATGCTCCAAAACTGGGAGAAACTGGACGATATTGACCTGGAACATTTGATGCAGTTTATTCAGGGACCAGATTTTCCCACGGGCGGCGTCATTATTCAGGAAGCGGGCGTGGAAGGCGGCGACGCGGCGCGAGGCATCGAAGCGGCCTATGGCTCAGGGCGCGGCAAAGTCACCATTCAGGCGCAGGTGCATGTTGAGGAGATGGAACGCGGAAAAAGCCGCATTCTGGTCACTGAACTGCCCTACATGGTCAACAAATCCAGCCTGATTGAGCGCATTGCCGAACTGGCGCGCGACGGCCATCTGGAAGGTCTCTCCGATTTGCGCGACGAATCTGACCGGCACGGAATGCGAATTGTGATTGAACTGAGCAAAAACATTGAGCCAGAAAAGGTGCTGACCGAACTTTATAGACGCACGCCGATGCAGACAACGTTCAGCATTATTTTGCTGGCGCTGGTGGATGGTGAACCGCGCATGTTGACGCTGAAACAGGCGCTGAAGGTGTTTGTGGAGCATCGGCTGACAGTCATTCAGCGCCGCGCCGAGTTTGATTTGGAAAAAGCGCGGGCGCGGGCGCATATTCTGGAAGGCTATTTGATTGCCCTGAAAAACCTGGATGAAATCATTGAACTGATAAAAAAATCATCCGACGTGGAAAATGCGCGCGAGCGCCTGATGAAACGCTACAAGCTAAGCGAATTGCAGGCCAATGCTATTTTGGAGATGCAGCTACGCCGCCTGGCCGCATTGGAGCGCAAAAAAATTGAAACTGAATACAAAGAAATTCAGGCGCTCATCAAAGAGTTGGAGACTCTGCTCAAATCGCCTGCCCGGCTGCGGCAGGTGGTCAGCGACGAACTGCTCAAGGTCAAGGCAGCCTATGCTGACAAACGCCGCACACACATCGTCAATTTACAGGAGGGCAAGGAAAAGAAACACTTCCTGACCTCGTCGCAATTATTGCCCGATCAGGTCGTGTGGGTCGCGCTGAACTCGGATGGGCTGCTCTCACGCACACGCGACGAGAAAGCCCCGCGCCCAAGCGGCACCGACGCCCCAAAACTATTGGCGCGCGCCAACTCAACCGATACGCTCTACCTCGTTTCGGAGCGCGGGGTGACGGCAGCTGTGGCGGTGCATACGCTGCCAGAAGCGGAAAAATTATCAGATGGCGCACCTTTTCATAAAATCTGCGCGTTGAAGGCGGATGAACGCCCGGTGGCGCTCTTTGTTTTGCCTGCGAAACGTTCAACCCTGCCCGAAGATGTTTGCGTACTGACGGTGACGCGCGGCGGAATGTTGAAGAAATCGCTGATCGGCGAGTTGCCCGGCCCGGCGGCGCAGACGTTTGCGGTGTGCAAAGTAAACGATGGCGATACGCTCGGCTGGGTGGCGCTGACGGACGGCAAGCGAGAGCTGCTGCTGGCAACGGCGCTCGGTTTTGGGATTCGCTTCTCCGAAGAAGATATTCGCCCGATGGGATTGGTGGCGGCAGGGGTAAACGGCATCAAATTGGGCATCGGCGACCAGGTGACAGGCGCGGAAGTCATCACCAGCGCGGGAGCGGATGTTTTTCTGCTCGGCTCAGACGGCAAGGCCAAACGGGTGGCGCTGAAAGAATTTCCAGCACAGGGACGTTATGGCAAGGGCGTCATCGCCTGGGAACTGCCCCTGGGCGTGACCCTGGCCGGGTTGGCGATGGGAAAGCCCAACAACACCCTCACAATTCACCTGCGCAAAGCCGCCGCCCGGCAGGCTCGTCTCGACGAGGCCGGGTTAAAAAAGCGTGCTACGATGCGCGGTGATGCGGTGGTAGATGTCAAACCAGGCGACAGCGTCATCGGCATAACCGACGCCTGGATGCTGGAGCGGTTTGTATCGCCAGAAGAACGGATAAAAACAGTCAGCGCAGCACGAGCGGATAAAAAGACAGAGCAGTTGGAGTTGCTGCCTGCCAAGTCGAAAAAAACAAAATCCAAAACCGAAACGACAAAGCCATCTGCCAGGGCAACAAAATCTTCAGCCGCGAATAAGACGAAGGGGAAGAACAGTCCACCCAAAAAATAATGCGCCAATGATTACCAAAAAGGAAGCCGGTCGTATGACCGGCTTCCTTTTGTTCGTCGAAAACAGCAATGACTCCACTGCAAAAAGGGTAGCCACCCCTCCTCAAATTGGCAAAAATTTAATATAATCAGGGCATGTTCAGAAAAAACACCAAACACCAACAACCCGCATTGATCAGCGCCGCCAGCGAACTGCCAGAGAAACAACGCAAACGTCTGGAGAACTCCTGGGCAGGCGCCTTCTACAAAGAATTCTTCAGCCGTATTGACGAGCAATCCTTTGCGGTTCTGTATTCAGAAAAAGACTCA
>MNXJ01000020.1 GCA_001872455.1 Anaerolineae bacterium CG2_30_57_67
CAAATTGATGCTGGCGCACGTCGGCTCGGCGATGGGTATTCTCGCCGCCGAAGCGATTGCCGGGCTGGAGACGCATCCGCTCAACTACGAGATGATGCCGCGCGCCACCTACTGCCAGCCGCAAATCGCCTCCTTCGGGCTGACGGAGGCGCAAGCCAAAGAACGCGGTCACGTCGTCAAAATTGGGCGCTTCCCCTTCCAGGCCAACGGCAAGGCGCTCGGCCTGGGCGATTACGCCGGTTGGGTCAAATTGGTGATTGACGAAAAGTACGGCGAAATTCTCGGCGCTGCGATGATTGGCCCCGAAGTGACCGAGCTGCTGCCCGAACTGACCCTGGCGCAGATGATGGAACTGACCCCGGCAGAAATTTCCCGCAACGTCCACGCCCACCCGACGATTTCAGAGGCGCTGATGGATGCGGCGCACGCCGCCGAAGGCCACGCCATTCACGTTTGATGGAACAAAAGCGGTTTGCATTGGAAAATTGGCAAATAACGGTGCCTGCATCCATGCACACTGGCCCATCGGGGACTTTGCACAGCGCCTTCTCACGAGAAAAGGCGGTTACGCACCCCTTTCGTCAATCGAAGATGAAGGTCTGACAGTCATAGGTTTTCCCCAGCGGAGTCACCACTGAGGCCTGATAATTCACATCGTCAAGCGAATATTCCTTCAGGTCAAGCGCGGCCAAGGCCTTCTCTGCCCAAAAACGTGAAAGGCGGAAAGCCTGCCAGGAGGTATCTGATGTAAGATTTTTGTCGGTGTGTTGCGCGCAAGCCAGCGCCGCGCCTAATTTATCGCGAGTGGCGGCATCCACCTTTTCGGATATGTATAATTCTGCCAGCGCGGGAATTGCGTCGGATGAGAGCGATGCCAGGTAGGCCACGTCCACTTCTGCGCCGGTGATGTTGTGGGTAACGTTTTGGCGCACGATAAAGCCATCCACGTTCATTAGCAACAAGCTGGCGGTGAAGCCGATGAAAGCCAGCAGCGCGGCCAAGGCGAAACGGCGCAGTTGGCGCGTCAGATCAAGTGAAACCGTGGCGATCAGCAAAAGCGCCAGCCAAACGATGAAAACGTGGGTGTAGATGCGCAAGTTGGTAAAGCCGTAGGCGATTTCATACAACACCAACCGCTGATAGGCCGAAACCAACATGACGCCCACCAGCGCGACGATGAGAATCCCCAGCCAGGAGAAAATCTGGCGCTGCTGGTCGCTTTCGCGGCGAGTGATGGCGCTCAGCCCCAGCAAAAGCAACAGGCTGAAGAACGCCACCGTCACCAATTCGCCGAATCCGCGCCGGGCGTAATCGGCGTAGGTAAAACCTTCCAGCCGGATGTTGGTTAATCCGCCAAAAAAATATTGGAATTGAATGAAGACAAATCCGCCAAACAGCAGGGATACTGCGCCCAGTACGATGGCTGCTTCAGTGAATCCCAAAAATGGCGATACGGGCGCCTTCTCCACGCCGAGCAATTTTTCATCGGCGCTGTGGCTGGCGGCGTGCAGATAAACCCCCACCAACACATAAGCGATAATGCTGATGTAAATGGCGCGGAAGATGTATTCTGGTAGATTTTCCAGGCGGAGAAGCCGCACGATGGTTTCTACCTGCGCCGAGAAAACCGCATCCGCTGAAGAGAGCAGGGCGGCGAAAAAAGCCAGCACCGGCACCGCCAGCAATAGCCCGCGCACAATCGGCCAGATGCGGCTGGGGTGTTGTTCCATGTCTGCGCCGGACTCGCGTTTCAGTTTATTCACCTCGCTGATGAAACCCAGCGGCCCGGCCAATCCGCTGCCCAGCAAACCAAAAAAGCGAACAACGTAATCGCTCAGGCTGTACTCACCCCAGCGTCCGCCCTGATAGGTGAGCGCGCAGACGGCCATCAGGAATAGCGTTAGTGCGTGCGCCAGGAAGACGCTGAGCGCCTCGGCGCGAACGAAGGTGAAAACGGCGAAGAAAAAAATCAACACCAGCAGTGGATAAGTTCCGCGTCCCGGATTCAGCCCTGCCCGCAAAAGCAGAAACAGACCCACCCCGAGGGTCAATGCCGCGTAAATGGCGAAGGAGATACCGGGGGTGTGTTTCCAGAAAAGAAAATCCGCCGCCCATCCCAGTGCAAGTGCTGACATCCACAGCAGAATCGATTGTTTGCGCATAGTTGAGCCTCCAAAATTGAGATGCCGCAAGGATAGCCGCGTTGAACTGGCAGAAACTCGCTGATAGCTTTTGGCAGGACAGGATCTCCAACGTCAGGAGACGTTGGAACCCGGTTTCAAGTCTTTGGCAAAGAAAATGCTGGTTTCGCCGAAGCCGTTTTGCCGATACATGGCGATTTCTTCGGCCTTGTGAGTGAATACCTGCAATTCGATGCGCTTCACGCCGTCTTTCCGCGCCATTTCTTCAAGCAGGGCAAAAGATTCGGCTTCGTAGTTTTTGTGACGCCCTTCGGGGAGAAAAAACAGGTCAATCAGAAAAGTAGTTTTGCGGGCACGGTTCTCGTCCACAAAATACCAGCACATACCCACCTTGGAGTCGTTGTCATCCAAAATGACCAGCAAATGCTGGCCGGGCGTTTGCGGACCGTTGGGCAACATTTGCTGAAATTCTTTTTGGGCGCGCTGCATCGCCTCGTTGGATGCCCAGTTGCCCGCGCGCATCTGGTCGTAGGCATATTCGGGGATGGATTTTCGCAGGAAGGCGGCGAAATCCTGATCGGTCATCGGGGAAAAATGGATGGACATGGGAGCCGTTTCTCTTTCAGGTTATTTTTGCAATAAAAACAAATACTAAAAATTTTCTTGTTCATCTCTTGGCTCGTTTTCGTCTTTTGCTCCTGCTTGAGTATATCAGTGGCAGGCAGTAAATTCTACACTCCACTTTTTAAAGATACCCCACATCGCATTGCGCGAACAACATCTCGGCTGGGGTGCGCAGACCTTACGGCTGGAAATTGCGAAAAATGAGCGTTGCGCGGGTCTGCGAATTCCTGGCCGGGTACGGATAGCGACATACCTGAAGGAAAAGAAGAAGGTGCGTCAGGATGAGCGCCATCAGGATTTACCAGAGCCCAAAACTTTGTGAGACTCGACACGATATAAAACATTTGTGCTATAATCTTGCGCTGCGTTTTTATTTCTTTTTTCTCGAGGCGCCATGTCTGCAAATGTGATTCGGGTGGTTGGCGCGCGCCAACACAATTTAAAAAATATTACCGTTGAAATTCCGCGCGATAAGTTGGTGGTGATTACCGGGCTTTCCGGCTCTGGCAAATCTTCGCTGGCCTTCGATACCATCTTCGCCGAGGGTCAGCGCCGCTACGTCGAGTCGCTCTCCGCGTATGCGCGTCAGTTTATCGGCCAGATGGACAAGCCGGATGTGGATTACATTGACGGGTTGTCGCCTGCGGTTTCGATTGACCAAAAATCCACCAACCATAATCCGCGCTCGACGGTTGGCACGGTGACAGAAATTTATGACTATCTGCGTCTGCTCTACGCGCGGGTGGGAATTCCGCATTGCCCGGTCTGCGGGCGCGAGGTGGTCAAACAATCGGCGCAGGAAATTGTGGAGGCGGTGGAAAAATTGCCAGCCGGTGAGCGCGTGCTGATTCTCGCCCCGGTCGTGCGCGGACGCAAAGGGACCTATCAGGCCGTTTTCGAGGAAATCCGCAAGGCCGGGTTTGTGCGCGCCCGGGTGGACGGGACTCTGCTCAGCCTGGATGATGAGATTGAACTCGACCGTTACAAACAGCACAACATCGACGCGGTGGTGGACCGCCTGGTCATTGCGCGCCCGGAAAACGAGGAGGAAGCCCAGCAGGCGCGCACCCGTCTGACCGATTCCATCGAAACCGCGCTCAAGTTTGGCGAGGGCTATGTGACGGTTGCGATTGTTGATTCTTCTGACCTGCATTTCTCCGAGCATCTTTCCTGCCCGGAACACGGCATTTCGCTGGGAGAAATTGAGCCGCGCACCTTTTCGTTCAACACCCCGCAGGGCGCCTGCCCCGATTGTCAGGGACTCGGCTCGAAACTGGAAATTGACCCGCAGCGCGTGCTCGACCCCGAAAAATCGCTGGCCGATGGCGCGTTGATTGCGATGGAGTGGAACAACGTCCGCGACGACGCCACGCCCGGCTATTACTGGCAAATGCTGGAAGCCATGTCGCACGCTTATCATATTGACATGAACAAACCATTTCGGGAACTTTCGCCCGAACAGCAGGAAATTATTCTGCGCGGAACAAAGGGCGAGCGCGTGCGCGTCCATTACCGCAACCGCGAGGGCCGCATCGCCAGTTTCGACGCCGCTTTCGAGGGCGTGCTGGGTAACCTGGAACGGCGCTACCGCGAGACCAACTCCGAATACATCCGCAGCAAAATCAGCGAATACATGAGCGACCGCCCCTGCCCGACCTGTCAGGGCAAACGTCTGCGCCCCGAAGCGCTGGCGGTGACGGTGGCCGACGCCAATATCCTCGAGGTCACCAACTGGCCGATTAATCGCGCGCTGGCTTGGGCGCAGCGCCTGGCCGCCGCCGAAACGCCGCTCACGCCGCGCCAGCAGGCCATTTCCGAGCGGATTTTGAAAGAAATCACCTCGCGCCTGGGATTTCTGGTCAACGTTGGGCTGGAGTATCTGACCCTCGGACGTTCCGCCGCCACGTTGAGCGGGGGCGAAGCCCAGCGCATCCGCCTGGCGACGCAGGTTGGCTCGCGGCTGGTGGGCGTGCTGTATGTGCTGGACGAACCCTCCATCGGCCTGCACCCGCGCGACAACGACCGTCTGCTGGAAACGCTGAAAGGCCTGCGCGATTTGGGCAACACCGTGCTGGTGGTCGAACACGACGACGACACCATCCGCGCCGCCGATTGGGTGATTGACCTCGGCCCCGCCGCCGGGGAACACGGCGGTCAGGTGATAGCCGAAGGCACGCCCGCCCAAATTCTGGTAAACCCCAACTCCCTCACCGGCGATTACCTTTCCGGGCGCAAAAGAGTGGAAATGCCAAAGGAACGCCGCAAAGGCAGCGGCAAAAGCCTGAAAATTATCAACGCCACCGCCAACAACCTGAAGGCCGTCAGCGTCTCCATCCCGCTGGGAAAACTGGTCTGCATCACCGGCGTTTCCGGCTCTGGCAAATCTACCCTGATGACGGATGTTTTGCACGCCGCGCTGGCCGCCAAACTGATGGGCGCACACACCCAGCCGGGCGCGCACGAGCGCATCGAAGGCATCGAACACCTCGACAAAATCATCAACATTGACCAATCGCCGATTGGCCGCACGCCGCGCTCCAACCCTGGCACCTACACCGGCCTGTGGGATGAAGTGCGCAAACTGTACGCCGAACTACCCGAAAGCAAAATCCGCGGCTACAAACCGGGGCGATTTTCCTTCAACGTGCATGGCGGGCGCTGTGAGGCCTGCCAGGGACAGGGCGAACTGCGCATCGAAATGCAATTTTTGCCCGATATTTACGTCCCCTGCGATGTCTGTCACGGCAAACGCTTCAACCACGAGACGCTGCAAGTGGCCTTCAAGGGGCAAAATATCGCCGACGTGCTGAATATGACGGTTGACCACGCGCTGGGGACGTTTTCGGCTTTCCCGCAGATGATGAATAAATTAAAATTATTGCAGGAAGTTGGCCTGGGTTATGTGCGCGTGGGGCAAAGCGGCAACACCCTCAGCGGTGGCGAGGCGCAGCGCGTCAAACTTTCCAAAGAACTTTCCCGTCGCGCCACCGGACGCACGCTGTATGTGCTGGATGAACCTTCGGTTGGCCTGCACGCCGCCGACGTGCACAAACTGGTGGAGGTGATTCAGCGCCTGGTGGATAGCGGTAACTCGGTGCTGATTATTGAACACAACCTCGACATCATCAAAATCGCCGACTGGTTGATTGACCTCGGCCCCGAAGGCGGCGACGCAGGCGGAGAAATTATCGCCGAAGGCACGCCCGAAGCGGTGATGCTGGTGGAGAAAAGTTACACCGGCCAGTTTTTGAAGGCGCATATACACAGAGTACTGGCTTAATCTTGTACTCTTTGTAGCTGCTCCCCCTTTTGGCTTCGCCGGGGGCTGGCCCGGCTACTCGTGCCGGAACTTTATAAAGATGTAGGGTAAAAACGGCTGAATTACGCCGTTTTTACCCTACAAAATCGGAAAGTTCCGGTACTCGTACGAAGCCGCCTTCGGTGACTTACTTCCTTGGCAGGGGCTGCAACCGTATTCCCGCCGCGCGGGCGCGGTCGAGCACTTTTTGGGCGTTTTTGACCAGCGGCATGTCAATCATTTTTCCGTCCAGGTCGTAGGTGCCTTTGCCCTCGCGCTGATTGGTTTCAAACGTTGCGACGACGCGCCGGGCGTAGGCGATGGCCTCCTCCGATGGGCTGAAGGCCTGTTGAACCGGTTCGACCTGCGCCGGGTGGATGATTTGCTTGCCGGTAAAACCCATGCGCGCGCCCGCCATGGCTTCGTCAAAAACAAAATCGGTGTTGCGAAATTCGATGTTGACGATGTCAATCGCCTGCAGTCCGTAGGCGGCGCAGGCCGTCACCACCGCCGAGCGGGCGTAGAACAATTCCCAGGCTTCCATGCTGCGGGTGGCGCCCACGCTGGCGGCAAAATCTTCACCGCCGAAGATGATGGCGTCCAGGCGCGGGTGGCGGACGATTTCCGGCAGGTTGAGGATTCCCAGCGCGGTTTCGGCCAGCGCCAGGATGCGAACCGAGTTGAGCGGCCAGCCATGCGCCAGTTCCGCTTTTTCAATTTCCTGGCTGAGCCATTCCAACTGTTCGCGCGATTCGCATTTGGGCAAAACGACGCCGTCGGGGTGATGGTCAATCACAGCCTGCAAATCTTGCGCTTCGAGACCAGAGCCGACGCTGTTGATGCGCGCCAGTTTTTCGCTGCGGCCAAAATTCAACTCGTCCAGCGCTTTGGCGATGGTGGCGCGGGCTTCGGCTTTGCGGTTGAAGGCGGTGCCGTCTTCCATGTCCATACAAATACTGTCCACGCCGAGCGTGATGGCTTTGGTGATTTTTTTCCAGTCATCGCCGGGCATGTATAAAAGGGCGCGTCGAGAACGCATAAGAAACCTCCAATGGAGCGGTGTGACACAAGGGGAACGAGGAGAGAAGGAGACAAGGAGAGTAGGAGAGAAGGATGTAGTGAGTATTTTCCTCTTCTCTCATCATCTTCTTCTCTTCTCCTCCTCTCTTCTCAAAAACAGCACGGTTCTTTCAAATTCCACCACCACCGTGCCATCGGGTTTTTTGCCCCAATGCTTGAGGCGCACGATGCCGGCCTCGGGGCGCGATTTTGAAGCGCGTTTCTCCAGCACTTCGCTTTCGGCGTAGATGGTGTCGCCGTGAAAAGCCGGGTTGGGGTGGATGACTTTGTCGTAGCCCAGGTTGGCGATGATCGTGCCGTCAGTCAGGTCGGCCACCGTCAGCCCGGTGACCAGGCCGAGGGTGAAGAGGCCGTTGACGATGCGCTGACCGAATGGGGTTTTGGCGGCAAAATCGGCGTTGGTGTGTAGCGGCTGCGGATTCATCGTCAGCATGGAAAAGAGGGTGTTGTCCATTTCGGTCAGCGTGCGCCCGTTGGCGTGACGAAAACGCTGGCCGACTTCCAATTCTTCGTAAAATTTTCCAGACATGGCGGCTCCTTTAGTGGCCAAAAACACGGGCCAATTCGGCAGGCGCAACGCGGGCGGTGAAATCCAGCGTCAGCGGGGTGACGGAAACCAGGCGTTTTTTGAGCAGGGTGAAAACGTCGCTGTCGTCTGGCTCCTCTTGCAGATTGGGGGCTAACTCGTAGCCGACGGTTCCCGGCTGGAGCCAGGAGTCGCGCTCCGGCCGGGTGGGGCGATAGTAGCGCTGATGCGAAAGGCGCGTCCAGACCCAGGGGGTTTGGGACGTTGCCTCGGCGGGCAGGTCAATTTTGAGCAAATCCATTCCGGCAGGCAGACCGCGCTCCAAAATCATTTGGGCAAAGCGGGCAGTGAAGTGCGCCGCGCTGGAGAAATCAATTGCGGTCGAGTAGGACAGATGATGGATTTTATCGGTCTCCAGCGAAACGGCCAGGGCCGGGAGGCCGCTGGCGGCGGCTTCCATCGCCGCGCCGACCGTGCCAGAGACGGTGATGCCCGCTGCGAGGTTTTCGCCGTAGTTGATGCCAGAAACGACCAGGTCGGGTTTTTGCGGCAGGATTTCGAGCAGGGCGTGCAAAACCGCCTGCGCCGGGCTGCCGCCGACAGCGTAGGCTTTCCAACTTTGTCCGCCCACCTGAATGGTTTCCTCGCGGATGATGCCATCGGATGCGGCTGGCAGGCTGCGCCCCATGCCGGAAGACTGTTCGCGCGGCGCAACAACGGTCACAAAACCCAGATGTGAAAGCGCCTCTGCCGCCGCCCACAGACCCGGGGAAAGGATGCCGTCGTCGTTGGTGAGTAAAATTTGTTTTTTTGCCACAAAAATTCTCCAGTTGGAATTGTACAACAAAAAACGGCAACGATGAAAATCGTTACCGTTTGAGTGCCCTCGGCGCGACTCGAACGCGCGACCTATTGCTCCGCAAGCAAGCGCTCTAATCCACTGAGCTACGAGGGCAACTGCGAGACGGTATTCTAATGCAGATGGCAGGAATGGTCAAGGACATTTTTACTTCAGGAGGAAAAGGTAGAGCCGAATTTCCAGCAGCAAAAAGACGAGCGCTGTCAGCGTTACCGGCCAGAACCAGTTGGCGGCGGCGAGCACCATCAGCACGAAGAAGCAGGCCAGGGCGGCGGTCAGTGCGCCGACAAAGGCCACTTCCAGCATCATCAGCCCGCCCAGTGATTTCCATTGGAAGCCGCGCGGCAGGCTGGCGTTGGTAAAGGCAAAGGCTTTGTGCAGTCCGTCGCAGTGCGCGGCGTAGTATTCTTTGACCTGGTTCATGGCGCGCACGCTGGTAAACCAGGCCTGGCGCAGACGCGCCAGTTTGACGATGGTGGAAACGCCCAGAAAGGCCAGCAGGGCAAACAGCCCGGCAAATCCCCAATCGAGCAGGGTGACTTGCTCAGGCGGCAGAACAAACTGCGTGGTTACCAGCGCGGCGATGAAACTGCCAAACGTCACCAGGTAAAACGAAGCGGCGCGCGCCCGGTCTTCATTGGCCTGAAAGGCTGTCTGACCCAGGTAATGGAACTCGGCAAGTAACATCTCGCCGGAAGGAAGTTTTTCGGCGGTCATGGCGCTCAATCTGAATCAGGCCGGAGGGCTGTCCGGCCCGATTCGCTAGCGGCGGTTGCGCAGGAAGGTCGGGATGTCCAAATCTTCCTGATAGGTGTTCTGCGGCTTGAACTCTGGCGCGCTGACCGGGGGTTGGGCGGCGGGCGCCTGGGGCGCGGAGGCGGCCTGAGAGGCCGAGGCGCTGCTGACGCTGACTTCCACCGGACGCTGGGCAGGGTTGCCGCCGTAAGTAGGACGCTGCGGTTCGGGGCGGCTTGCCACCGGGCGTTCGATGATGCGGCGCGGCAGGCCGGTGCGTTCAAAACCGGTGGCGATGACGGTGATGCGGATGTCGTCGCCCATGTTCGGGTCAATCACTGCGCCGAAAATCATATTAACATCGGGGTGCGAGGTTTCGCGGATGATGGCTGCGGCTTGGTTGACCTCGAACAGGGTCATGTTCGGGCCGCCGGTGACGTTGAATAACACGCCGCGCGCGCCGTCAATGGTGATGTCCAACAGCTGGCTGGAGATGGCCTGTTCGGCGGCCAGCCGGGCGCGGTCTTCGCCCGAAGCTTTGCCAACTGCCATCAGCGCCGCGCCGCCTTCCGACATGATGGCTCTCACGTCGGCGAAATCCAGGTTAATCAGGCCGGGCACGGTAATCAATTCCGAAATGCCCTGAATGCCCTGGCGCAAAACATCGTCGGCCATGCGGAAGGCGTCTTGCAGGCTGGCGCGTTTGTCTACGATTTGCAGCAGGCGGTCGTTGGGGATGACGATGAGCGTGTCGGCGTGTTCCTTGAGCGCGTCCATGCCTTCTTCCGCCGATTGCTGGCGTTTGGCGCCTTCAAAGGTGAAGGGCCGGGTGACGACGCCAATCGTCAGCGCGCCGCATTCCTTGGCGATTTGCGCCACAATCGGCGCTGCGCCTGTGCCTGTGCCACCGCCCAGCCCGGCAGTGACAAAGACCATGTCGGCGCCTTTCAAAATGGCGTACAGCTCTTCTGCCGATTCTTCGGCAGATTTGCGCCCGACTTCGGGGTCGCCGCCCGCGCCCAGGCCGCGGGTTAGCTTTTCGCCAATCCGCACCTTGCTGGTCGCGCGCGCCAGTGTCAGCGCCTGAGCGTCGGTGTTGACAGCCACAAAATCAACACCCTGAATGCCCTCTTCGATCATGCGGTTGACGGCATTGGTGCCGCCGCCGCCGACGCCGACGACTTTGATACGGGCAATTGCCTCTGCATTTTTGTTCGTTTCCATGGTTTCCTCCTGAAGAAATCAATGGTTATAAAACATGTTGAATAAAATTTGACTGGCTATGGAAGCAGCCGCTTGAGCAGGTTCTTGACGGTATCCCAATTTTGGCTGTCTCCTTTCAAAATGCGCGGTCGCCCCGACCCGCCGGCAGAGGAAAAACTCTGCATGGCCGCCGCCCAGTAGAGCAAGCCTACACTGGTCGAATAGGCCGGGGAAGTCAACTTATCGGCCAGGCCGAGTAGTTTTTCAGGTTGAGCGGTGCGGACGGGCATGCCCAGCACGCGACTCGCCAATTGGCGGATGCCTGGCAGCAGGCTGGTGCCGCCCGTCAGAACCATCCCCGCTGGCAGCAGGCCATCGTAGCCGGAGCGTTTAATCTCCTGCAGGCACAAGTCGAACATCTCTTCCACACGCGCTTCGATGATGTGACTCATATCCTGGCGGCGAATCAGCACCGGCTGGTCTTCGCCAAACGGGCTGACGCTGAAGGTTTCATCGGCCATGACTTCACTGCGCAGGGCGTGTCCATGCTGTTTTTTGGCTTCTTCGGCCTGCGGCATGGGCAGGCGTAAGCCATGCGCAATATCTTGCGTGATGTGATTGCCGCCAACGGCCAGCACCATCGTGTGCCAGACATCGCCGTTGACGTAAATCGCCAAATCGGTTGTACCGCCGCCGATATCGCAAACAACTGCGCCCATTTGGCGCTCGGTGTCGTTCAAGACCACTTCCGCCGAAGCGAGCGGGTTTAACACAAATTGAGCGGCATCCACCCCGGCAGAGGCGACTGCCTGGCGGATATTTTCTACCGTAGCGCTGGCGGCGGTGATGACGTGCGCCTCCACTTCCAGACGGAAGCCGCGCATCCCCAGCGGCTGATGAATGCCATCTTCGCCATCCAGCGTAAAACCGCGCTGAATGACGTGAATGATTTCGCGGCTGGCAGGAATAGCGACGGTGCGGGCGGCTTCCATGGCGCGCTCCACATCCATCTCTTCCACCACCTGGCCGTTAACGCCGATGACGCCGCGGCTGTTGATGGATGAAACGTGCGCCCCTGCCAAACTGACCAGCGCCGATTCGATTTTCAGGCCGGAAGTTTGCTCGGCTTTGGCAACCGAACGGGCAATCGCCTGTGACGCGGCAGTTAAATCCACAATCACGCCCTTGCGAATGCCTTCGGAAGGTTCAATGCCAACGCCCATGATGCGCAAGGCATCATCCTGTTCGATGCGGCCTACCAGCGTACAGATTTTGGTGGTTCCTACGTCAATGCCAACAACAATATCATCCATGTGGTTACTCTTTCAAACGGTAATACGGCGCGGTGGGGTATGCCACGCTAATCAAAGCGGGTTGAATTTCGTTGCGGATGAGATACTCCACCATGCTCTGATAAACGCCCAGTTTGAGCGGCATGTTGCCATCAGAATACCCAAAGTAGACCTGCCAGCCGCGCTCATCATACCAGCCCAGGCCGTAGCGTGGGTCGTAGAGGAGACTTGCGCCTTCGGGCAAGGCCGGAGTCAGCGTGGCGATGGCTTGCGCCAGTTCAGCGGGCAAAAAGGCGCGCGCGCCGATGGTTTGTTGCGGGTCGAAGGCGGCAGGCAGGGGCGGTGCGCCGGTGGCGTTGACGCTGAATAGCGCCGGATTTTGCCCACGCGGCGGAAAAGCATAGCCGGTTGAATCTATCCAAACGGTTTGGCCGTCCTGCGTCCAGGCGATGACGGGGACACGTTCTTGCACGCTAATCGTCACCGCGGCGGGCGGGTTGATTTGCACACTGACCGCCGAAATTTCGGGAAAGCTCGCCAGCACATTGTATTCGGCTTGCTCCGGATTGAGCAGGATAGCGGGCTGATTCATGACGCCCAAAACCATTTCAATTTCGGCGCTGACGACGCGCTGATTGCCCAAAATGGTGACACCGCGCACGATGAACGGGTCTACGTTGAGCAGGGTGTAGAGCAGGCCAATGCAGGCGGTCAGCATGAGAAAGGAAATCCAACGCGGGCCGTAGGTGATGCGCGGTAGATGGATTTCTGGCAGGATAATGCCAGCGTTACTGCCAGGACGCGAATTGGAGTAGGCGTGGCTGAAGGCGCTGTTGTACTGGCGGCGGATGCTTCCGCTGCTGGAGCGGATGTGCCCCGTCGAGGCGGGCACCAGTTTCAGCGGGGTTTTGTTCGCACTGCGGGCGTGGGCAGAACTGACCGGCGCGGCGACAGGCCGAGGGGTGGAAACGCGGCGCGGCGCACGAATCTCCCGTCGGGCTTGTTCTTCTTCACGCTGACGGCGCAAAGCCTCGGCGCGGGTGATGGTGACGCGGTCGCGGGTCATGGTTTTCTCCGATAGGCGCGCACGGTATGGTCACGTTCGCTTTTGCGCTCCTGCGCCAACTCGATCAGGCGGTTGACCAGGGTGGCGTAGGGCAGGTTGCTGGCTTCCCAAAGTTTGGGATACATGCTGATTTTGGTGAAGCCGGGCAGGGTGTTGATTTCGTTGAGAAAAATTTCGCCGCTCTGGCTGTCGAGCAGGAAATCTACCCGCGCCAGGCCGGCGCAATCTGCGGCGGTGTAGGCTTTTACGGCCAGGTCGCAGATGGTTTGGCATTGTTCGGCGCTCATGGCGGCAGGGATGATGCTTTGGGATGAATCGAGAATGTATTTGGCGTCGTAGGAGTAAAAATCGGCGCCGGGGATGATTTCGCCGGGGATGGAGGCTTCAGGCTGGTCGTTGCCGAGCACGGCGACTTCAATTTCGCGTGGGTTGGGAACGCCGCGCTCGATGAGAATGCGCCGGTCGTATTGGGCGGCTTCCATCAGTCCCTCGGCCAGGTCGGAGCGGCTGCGGCATTTGGTGATGCCCACCGATGAACCGAGATTGGCGGGTTTGACGAAGAGCGGGTAGACACCCACGTTTTCGGCGCGGCGCACGGTTTCTTCGAGGTGATTGAGAATCTCAGAGCGTAGGACGACGACGGATTCAACGACGGGGATGCCGTGCGCGCGCAGGACATCTTTGAAGATAATTTTATCCATGCCGACAGAAGAGCCCAATACGCCCGAGCCAACGTAGGCCACGTCGGCCATTTCGAGCAGACCTTGCAGGGTTCCGTCTTCGCCGTAGGTGCCGTGCAGAACGGGGAAGTAGACATCCACGTCGGCTAATTTTTCAATTCCGTTTTGGCGAATTAAATACAGGCCGGGGTGTGATGGGTCGGCGAAGAGCGCCACCGGGCGCAAGCCGATGGTGTCATTTTTCTCCAGCGCAGCAAGGGCATTTTCACCGGTTAGCCAGGCGCCTTCGCGGGTAATGCCGACTTGAATGACGTTGTAACGCGCCGGGTCAAGCGCCGTGAGGATGGAGCGCGCAGACATGAGCGAAACGTCATGTTCGCCAGAACGTCCGCCAAAAAGGACGGCTACGGTTAGTTTGGAGTTAGATGTCATCGATTATCAGTAATCAGTAATCAGTTGTCAGTTGTCAGTATTGGTTGTCTGTGGTTTTATATTCATCATTCTTCATTCTTCACTCTCGTCATTCCCATTCGCCTGCCAGTTCAACTTCCAACTCCAGGCAGATGCCGAATTTTTGGAAAACGGTGGCTTGCGCCAGGTCAATCAGGGCGCGCACATCGGCGGCGCGGGTTTGGCCGTGATTGATGAAGAAGTTGGCGTGCAGGGCGCTGATTTCGGCGTTGCCGATGCGTGTACCTTTCAGTCCGGCGGCTTCAATCAGGCGTCCGGCGTGGTCGCCGGGGGGGTTCTTGAACATGGATCCCATGCTCGCGCCGGGCGGCTGCGCGGCTTTGCGGCGGGCGGAAAATTGGTCAATTGTAGCCTGAATTTCCTGCGCCGGACGGTTTTGCAGGCGAAATTCTGCCGCCAAAATGATGGCTTGCGCTTCGCCGCGTTTGAGGACGGAAGAGCGGTAATCGTAGCCGAATTTTTCCACCGGCCACCAGGCGCGTTCTGCGCGGGCGAGAACTTCGGCGCGCAGCAAGTCGTGCGCTATGTCGCCGCCAAACGCGCCGGCGTTGCCGTATACTGCTCCGCCAACGGTACCGGGGACAGTGGCAGCCCATTCCAGCCCGCTGAAATTTTGCGCGGCGGCGCGGTGCGCCAGGTTGGAGAAGATGACGCCCGCTTCGGCGCGGACGGTGGGGCGCTCGCCCGGTAAAAACTCGACGGCTTTGGCGCGGTTCAAAATCACCAGGCCGCGAATACCTTTATCGCTCACCAACAGGTTCGAGCCGCCGCCCAGCAAGGTGAAGGCCAGCCCCTCGCGCCAGCAAATTTGGATGGCGCGGGCGAGTTCATCCGCCGAGTTGACGGTCACCAGCCAGTCGGCGGGGCCGCCAATGCGGGCAGAGGTGTAGGGGGCCAGATTCACCTGCTCTTGCGCGGAGGCGAACAGTGAGCGCGGGTCGGTCATTTTCGGCGTTATTTCTTTTCTTGCAGATGACCAATCAGCTTGGTCAGAGTTTGGCGCGCCTGTTGAGGTTCTTCCTGTCCGAAGGCGCGGAATGGGCGATTTCCTTGCGCCGGGTCGGGTTCGGGGACAGCACCCAAAACCATGTGAAGCGGCGGCAAGGCCATCATTTCAGATTCAAATTTGCGTTTATTGTTGTTGGATGTAGACATGTTAATTTTCCTTTCCTTTAAGTCCAACGTCGGGAAACTTTGGAGTCCGCGTTTGGAGAGCGTCAAACACTTCACGCGTAACGCGATTGGCGTCGCCTGCTGATAGCACCAGCAAAACGTCGCCGGGGGTTAGCTCGCGCAACAAAATATCACGAATATCATCAAGGTTGGCAACGAAACGCGCCGAAGAATGATGTATCGCCCGCAGCAGTTGCTCCACTGAAAAATCCTGTTTTGGCTCACGGGCGGCGTAAATTTCGCTGACGATGACTGCGCTGGCATCGCCAAAGGCCAGGGCAAACTCGTCGAACAGGGCGCGCACGCGCGAGTAGGTGTGTGGCTGCCAGACGACCCACAGCCGCCGCGAGGCGTAACGGGCGCGGGCGGCGGCCAGCGTCGCACGGATTTCGGTGGGGTGATGGGCGTAATCGTCAATCAGGGTAATGCCATTGACTTCGCCCACAACTTCAAAGCGGCGGCCTGTGCCGAGAAATTCACTCAGGGCATTGGCGGCTTCTTTGAGCGGCAGGTTAAGCAGCCCCGCCAGCGTCAGCGCGGCCAGCGCGTTGCGGACGTTGTGCAAGCCGGGCACGCGCAATTCCACTGCCGACAGGTATTGCACCATGCCGCCCAAACGCACGATAACATCAAAGGTAAAGCCGCCGAAGGCATTTGGCCGCACTGAGCGGGCGATTGCGCCTTCCCCGGCCTCGGTGCGGCCATCGGACGAAATGCGATAGGTGACCACGCGTTTGCCGATGCGGCGGGCTTCGGTCATCAGCGCGAAGGCACCGGGGTCTTCGGCGCAGGCAATCAATGCGCCATTAACCGGAATCAAGCGGGTAAATTCAACAAAGGCGGCTTCAAAATCTGCCGGGGTGGGATAGCAATCGGGGTGATCGTGTTCGACGTTGGTGACGATGGCATACATTGGCTTCAGACCGAGGAACATGCGGTCGTACTCGTCGGCCTCAATGACAAACTCAGCACCTTTGCCTGCGTGCGCGTTGACGTGAAAATTATTCAGCACGCCGCCGACGATGAAGGATGGGTCGCGTTTGAGGCTGTGCAACATCCAGGCAATCATGGCCGTGGTAGTAGTTTTGCCATGCGTCCCGGCAATAGCGATGCCGGTTTTGGATTCCATCAACTTACCGAGGAAATCGGCGCGTTTGAAGACGGGAATGCCAGCCTGATGAGCGGCCTGCACTTCGGGGTTGTCATCTGGAACGGCGGAGGAGCGTACAACCCAGTCTGCGCCCTGGATGTGGGCGGGGGCGTGTCCGAGGAAAACGGCCGCCCCGGCCAGTTTCAGGTCTTCGGCTAGCGGCGAAAACGTCTGGTCAGAACCGGAAACGGTATAGCCGCTCTCCAACAGGAGGCGGGCGATGGCCGAAAGGCCGCTTCCACCGATGCCAATGAAATGAACGTGTGTCATATAAAAACCACCAGCACGAAGATGAAGGCCAGCATGACGGCAAAGTAAATGGCGGGTTCGCCCAGCAAACGGGGCGCCAGGTTGGGAATTAGCGCCCGGGCAGCGTCGCCCATCACGTCGCCCGGAATGGGGGCGGTGATGTAGGAGAAGGGGTAGCCAGCCTGATCAATGTAGAACCAGATCGAGCCGACGACCATGTAGCCGTTGATTGCGCCGAGCATGAAACCCAGCAGGCTATCCTGTAACTTTTCACGCGCCACTTTGGTGGCGAAGCGCGGCAGAGAAACCGTTTGATAGCCAAAAAAGACCAGAATGCCAACGATGATGGCGCGCAACCAGAACAGGGCCATGCCATCGGGTGGCAGCGTGTTGACTACTGGCACATAGCGTTCCAACAAACGGTTGAAGGCCAGCGCCAGAATCAGGCTGAAGGAAACCAGCAATTCTTTGGCCCAGCCGCGCATCGCGCCGATGATGCCAAACAGGATGACAAACAGCCAGAACATGAACGTCAGGCTAACCATAGCGGCCTCCCGCCAGTTCCATCAGGTGCGCGGCCAGTTGTGCGGCGGCTTGTGGGTTGTAGAGCGTTTGCATGGCCTGTTGCATTGCTGCCAGTTTTTCGGGGGTTTCAAATAATTTTTCTACGGTCAGCGCCAGGCCGCTTTTGAGTTTAGCGTCTTCGACCAGAATGGCCGCGCCGCGTTTGGTCAGATACTCGGCGTTGATTTTTTGGTAGCGCCAGGCGTGCGGATACGGGACGAGGATGGCGGGCAGGCCAAAAGCGGGAAATTCTCCCAGGGCTGAAGCGCCCGCGCGCGAGACGACCAAATCGGCGGCGGCGAGGGCCGCGCCCATTTCTTCGTGAACGTAAGCAAATGGATGGTAGCGTTTCGCCAGCGCAGGCGCAAGCGTCAGCGCGTGTTGTTCGACTTCAGGCCAATCCAACTCGCCGCTGATGTGAATCACTTCCATCTTTTTCAGCAGATCTTCGAGATGTGTCAGAACGGCCTGGTTGATGGAGTGTGCGCCTTTACTGCCGCCGAAGAAGAGCAAAACGGGCAGGTCGCTTTTCAGGTTGAGCTGGGCGCGGGCGGCGGCGCGGTGCCAGTTCGTCAGCTCTGGGCGTATTGGGTAGCCGGTCACGCGCAGCTTGGAAAGTTGGTTGGCGAAAAACGCGCGCGACTCATCGGCGGTCAGGGCAATTCGGCTGGCAAAACGCGCCAGGGCTTTGAGCGCCAGCCCCGGTTCGATATCGGGGACATAAAGCAGGGACGGAATTTTGCGCCCGGCCAGCGCCACCGGCCCGGCGACATAGCCGCCGGTGAAGAGCATGGCGTCGGGTTGAAATTCTTGCACCAACACACGCGCCTGTAAAAATCCGCGCAGAAGCGCCATCAGGTTGCCTGGAAGCTGTTGCCAGCTCACGCCGTGTAATCCTGCCGCAGGAATGGCTTTAAACAGAAGACCGGCTCGTTCAACGAGCCCGACTTCCATGCCTTCTTCTCCGCCCACCCACAGAAATTCGGCATCGGGTTGTTGCTGGCGAATGGCGTTAAGAACGGCTAACGCGGGATAAACCCCGCCGCCGGTCCCGCCCGCGCAGATTAAATATCGCGCCAAAGTTCCTCCACTCGGTGCTTGGTTGTGTATCCGGTGAGTTTTGCCGGGAAATATTCATGAGAATGCCAATTGCCACCAGCGAGGCGGTCAGATTGGAGCCGCCGGAGCTGATAAAGGGTAGGGCGTTGCCTGCAAACGGCATCAGCCCGACGATGACCAGCATGTTGATGGACGCTTCCAGCGCAATCCAGAAAGTCAGGCCAGAAGCCAGCAGGCTGCCGAGCATGTCGGGCGCATCTCTGGCAATTCGCAATCCACGCCAAATGATGATGCCGTAGAGCGAGAGCGTGCCGAATGCGCCAAATAGACCGAGTTCTTCGGCGATAACCGCGAAGATGCTATCGGTGGGCGGCACAGGCAGGCCGAGATGTTTGGTTTCGCTGCGTCCCAGCCCAACGCCGAACCAGCCGCCTTTGACGATGGCTTCCAGTGAGCGGCGGACATGGTACGAGGCCTGGAGCGGGTCTTTGATGCCCAAAAAATAACTACTCAGACGCTCGCGGCCAGTGGTGCTCACTTGCACCACCAAAAAGCCAACCACCAGCGCAATCACAAGCAAAATGGCAATCTGTTTCAGGTCGCCGCCTGCCAGGAAAAAGAGCAGGCCGCCCAGGGCGAAAATGGTGGCTGTCGCCGAAAGGTCGGGCTGCAAGTAGATCAGGCCGCCGATGGTACCCAAAATGACAGCCAGCGGCAGCAAACCCCATGAAATATCTTGCAGTTGTTTTTGTTTGGAGTGAAGCCAGACCGATAGATAAATGACGGTGATGACTTTTGCCAGTTCGGAGGGCTGTACCGAACCGGAAAGGAAAGAGCGCGCCGCCCCAAGGCGAATCTCGTTGATGGCGAGGACGGCGACCAGCAGGGCAATCGTCGCCAGCATGGCCGGGACAATCAACGCGTGCCAATGGTGGTAATCTACGCGTGAGAGAATGTAGGCCAGAACCAGCCCGATTCCCAGCCAAAGTAACTGCCGGACAAACATGGCCGATGCGTCGCCGTACACCGCGTAAGAGAAATCAAACGACGCGGAATAGACCATCAGAATGCCAAAGGTCAGCATGGCAATCATTCCCAGCAGAAGCGGAAAATCTACGCTACCGCCTGATTTGTGCGCCACACTGGCAGGCCGGGAGTCGCCCGCAGCGCCGCCGGAAGTAAAATCAATGCCAGGGGTTACCGCAGTGTTTCGGAAAGTTCGTTGACGCATTCTTTAAACCTTTCGCCACGTTCTTCAAAATCTTTGAATTCATCGTAACTGGTGCCGCCGGGAGAAAGCAGAACCACATACCCGGGTTGCGCCACGCGTGAGGCGGCCAGCACGGCCTCCTGAAGTTTTTCGACGCGCACCTGACTGAAGGGGCGCTGACCAGCCATGCGCGGCCCAAGCGCGGCCTCGATTTTGTCGGCGCATTCGCCAAACAAAATCACATGATCCACGCGCTCGTGAATCACTTGCGCCAAAGTTCCCCAGGGCAGGTCTTTGTCGCGCCCGCCCAACAGCAGAATCAGCGGCCCGGAAAAGGAGCGGATGGCGGCCAGGGTGCGCTCTGGAGCGGTGGCAATCGAATCGTTGTACCATTGCGCGCCGCGCCAGGTGCGCACAAACTCAATGCGGTGCGGCACGCCGCGAAAACTTTTGATGCCCTCGCGCATTTCTTCGGGGTTGAAACCGGCGGCGTGAGCGATGGTACAAGCCGCCAAAACGTTTAGCCGATTGTGCTCGCCACGCAATTCGATGACATCTTCCACCGGCAGGTGTATCACCTGCCCGTGCTGCCGTAAGTAGAATTTTCCGTCTGCGCCCACATAACTTCCGCTCAAGCCCTCGGGTAGGCGGCTGAAGCCAAAAGAAAGCAGGTTGGCGCGCACCTTTTCGGCCAAATTCCAGGCTTCGGGGTCGTCGCGCCCCAGAATGGCAAAATCATCCGTCAGTTGGTAGTTGATGATGTGGGTTTTTGCGGCAATGTAGTGCGCCATGCTGCCGTGCCGGTCAAGGTGATTTGGGGTAATATTGAGCACTGCCGCGACGCTGGGCGAAGCGCGCAATAGTTCTGACTGGAAGGATGAAATTTCCAGAATGGACAGGTCGGAAGCCTGCATCTCGTCCACATAGTTGATCAGCGGGTCGCCGATGTTGCCGCCAATCCATACCCGTCCGTACAGGCCGCCAGAACCGCGCTGAGCGATGCGCCCCACCAGTGTGGTGGTGGTGGTTTTCCCGGCAGAGCCGGTGATGCCAATGGTGCGGCAGGGGACGGCGTCCATGAAAATTTGGGTATCGTTGGAGATGCGGACGCGATTCTTCTTGGCGGCGGCGACAATCGGGTTGGTTAGCGGAATGCCGCCCGAGACACACACCAGTTCGGGGCGTAGATCCAAAAGCGAGAGCGGGTGATCGCCTGTGACCCATTCAATTTTGAATTTAGCCAGGCTGGTCATCTCTTCTGTCAGGGCGGCGGGCGCGCGGCGGTCATTCAGTACGACGTTGGCGCCGTGCTGCGCCAGGTAACGCGCCAGCGCCAGCCCTTGCCGGGCGGCGCCAATGATGATGACTCGTTTGCCTTTCCAGTTGATTGACATGGTTTCTCTCTGCTATGCCATCGCCAGCCCAACCCCAATCAGGGCGGCCAGCAAACTGATGAGCCAGAAACGTTGCACGATTTGCGTTTCGCTCCAACCGAGCATTTCAAAATGCAGGTGAATGGGCGCCATTTTGAAGAAACGGCGGCCTTTCGTCCAGCGAAAATAGAGAATTTGGATGGTGACGCTGAGCGCCTCGCTGAATGGGATGACGGCGATGAGCGGTAAAACCGCCCACTGACCAGTCATCAGCGCCACCACGGCCAGGGTTGCGCCCAGCGCCAGTGCGCCGGTATCGCCCATGAAGAGTTGCGCCGGGTGAACGTTGAACCACAAAAAGCCGAATAACGCGCCTACCAGCGTAAATGAGAACTGCGCCAGAAAAAACTGTCCCTGTAAGAGGGCGATGACGCCGTACGCGGCGAAGAGCGTGGCTGAAATCAGCCCGGCCAGGCCGTCGAGGCCATCGGTGAAATTGATGGCGTTGGTCATGCTGACGATGATAAACATGGCAATCAGCACATAGGCCCAGGGCGCCAAATCCACCGCCAGCCCGCCGGGGAAGAGCCACCAGTAATCTTTGAATTCGATCACCCGCTGAACGCCGGGGATGTAGAGTCCGGGGGTCTCCAGCATAAATTTAAGCGCCCAGGCGACGACAAAGGCAATCAGCCACTGTGAGATGAATTTGACGCGAATGGTCATGCCGTCGCCTTTGCGTTTGCCGCGAATGCCTTCCCAGTCATCAACGCCGCCTAAAATACCGAAGGCTAGCATGGTTACCAACGGCACCAGCACCGATTTTCCGGCCAGTTTCAGACCAATCAGCGCGGCAGCGTTGAGCAAAACGGTCAGTAAAAGTACCGGTAACGTCACCATGACGCCGCCCATGGTTGGCGTGCCCATCTTGACCATGTGCTTGCCCGGCTCTTCGACGCGGATGATTTTGCCAATTTTAAAGTGCCGCAGGACGCGCAAAAATGGTCCGCCCCAGATGACGGTCAGCATGAAGCTTAGCCCGGCCAGGCTAACCGCCAGCGTAGACTCTTTCATTGGGCGGCCTCCAGCGCGGCGACAATTCGCTCCATGTGCAGGCCATGTGAGCCTTTGATGAGAACCGAGTCGCCGGACAGGATATTTTGTTGCAGCCAGGCGGTGAGCGCCTCACGGTCTTCGTATTCGTAAATATTCTGGCGTTTCATTCCAGCGCGGCGTGCCGATTCGGCAATGATGTGTGCGCGGATGCCGAGCGTGACCAGCGTTTCGGCTACCTCGGCAGCGCGTGCGCCCACTTTTTCGTGACCTTCGCGCTCGTAGGGGCCAAGTTCCAGCATGTCGCCCAGTACGGCGATGCGGCGCGCGGGCAATTCTTCCAGTAGAGTCAACGCCGCCAGCGTCGATTCGGGCGAGGCGTTGTAGGTATCATCCAGCAGGAGTGCGCCGTTTTCAGTGCGAACCGCCACCAGGCGCAGCTGCGTCTGGCTTTCCTGCAATCCGCGCACGATTTCGTCCCAGGTCAGGTTTTCCACCAGGCCGACGGCGGCGGCGCGCAGGGCGGTGTGAACCGAGTGCCGGCCAATCATGGGGACGCGCAGATGTAAAATTTCGTTGCCGTAGTGCAGGCGAAAGCGGATGCCTTCCAGCCCCATGCCCATCACGTCATCTGCCCACAGGTCTGAAGATGGGTCGAGGCCGTAAGTGAAAATGCGCGCGCGTGTGCGCGCGGCCATCGGGCGAACCAGCGCGTCATCTTGATTGAGAATGGCAACGCCTTCCGGCGCAGACGGCAGGGATTCGACTAGTTCACCTTTTCCCTGGGCAATGGTTTCCTGCGAACCGGCGCGTTCGGCGTGTACCGTGCCGATATTATTCATCACGCCAACTTGCGGACGGGCAATTTCACACAGTTGGGCAATTTCACCGGGAATGTAAAAACCCATTTCTAAAACGGCGTATTGATGGCCGGGGGTCAGCCGTAAAACATTCAGCGGCAGGCCAATTTCGTTGTTCAGGTTGGCGACGCTTTTGAGGGTGTGGTAACGCTGGCTGAGTACCTGCGCTACCGCCTCTTTGGTGGTTGATTTTCCGACACTGCCGGTGATGCCAATCACGCGCAAAGTGAGTTTCTGACGCCAAAACGCGGCGATTTTTTGCAACGCGGCGACGGTGTTTTCAACGCGGATGAGGATGGGCGGGTTCAGGCGCGCGGGCAGAGTCATCTGCGCGCCGGGGCGGGTGTCAACCAGCGTAAAGGGTTCTTCTACATCGCGTTCGATCAGCGCCGCCAGTGCGCCGCGCTGAAAAGCCTGGGTAATGAAACTGTGTCCGTCTACCCGCTCACCAGAAATGGCGACAAACAACCCGCCGGAAATAACCTGGCGTGAATCAATCGCCGCCTCAGTGATCACCAGAGGGGCAATCACCGGGCGGATGTGTGTCAGGGCTTCGAACACGTCTGCGAGGGTTAGCACATTCTCCTCATCATTACCGTCATTGTCCTGCCAGCTGCTGGCGCACCGCATCAGGGGGAATTTTCATCAGCACCACTAATTTTTCGGCCACGGTGTGAAAAACCGGGGTGGCAACATACGAGGCCCAGTCGGCTTCGGGGCGTTCCAGCCAGACATAAATCATAAATTGCGGGTCGTCAAGCGGCCCCCAGCCAATGAAGGAAGCGTTGATTGCGTCGGGCTGGTAAACGCCGTTTTCGGGAATTTGCGCCGTGCCGGTTTTGCCTGCCAGCCGATAACCATCCAGGCGCGCCAGCGATTGATTGCGCTCCATTGCGGCGGCCAGCATTTCACTGACGGTGCGAGCGCTCTGCGGCGAAATCGGCGTACCGAGGATTTGCGTTGGTGTATCGTACTGATGCCCGTTGCTGACCATGCCGTACAGCAGGTGCGGATAGACCATTTTGCCATCGTTCGCCAACGCCGAAGCGGCGGTCATGAGTTGAATGGGCGTAAGCGCAACCCCCTGTCCGAAGGCGTTCGTGCCCAGGTCAATCTGATACCAGTCTTCGTCGCCGGGGGTTTTCAATCGTCCGGAAGATTCTCCGGCCAGGTCAATTCCGGTTGGATGTCCCAGTCCGAAGCGGCGCATGTAAGTGTAGTAGGTATCCTGCCCCATCAGGTCGGCCAGGCGCGCCATGCAGATGTTGAGCGAGTTCGCCAGGCAGCCGGTCATATCCTGTACGCCCCAGGCGCCACGGTCCCAGTTATAAACGTATCCACCGCCAATTTCATAGAAGCCGGTATCCAGGTAGGTTGTACCGGGGGCGACAAGGCCTGAGTCGATGGCGGCGGCCATGGTTAAAATTTTAATAACCGAGCCGGGTTCGTATTGCATCGAAACCGCGCGGTTGAATTCACTGGCATTATGATAAATGCTGGTGTAGTTTGAAAAATCATTCAGGTTCATTTGTGGGCTGGAGGCCATGGCGAGAATCTCACCATTTTTTGGGTTCATTACCACAATCGTCCCGGCCTGGGCGTTGGTTTCTGTCAGCGCGTCGTTCAAAATTTGTTCCACGGCGGCCTGTACTTCGCGGTCAAGCGTCAGTATCAGGTCAGAACCTTTGGGAATTTGCGGTAATTCCTCGGCGCGATTGGGACTTTCTGGCACCCAAACTGTTGCCGGTACGCCCGCCAGCAGGTCGTTGTATTTTTCTTCCACACCAAAATAGCCGCGCCCTTCCAGCGTGACAAAACCCAGCGCGTTGGAGCCAAGTGTATTTTCTGGGTAGGTACGCTGTAAATGTGCGTTGAAACTCAGCCCGGCCAGGCTGGGGTCACCGGTTTTTTGATATTGTTCTGCCAGTTGGGCCTGCAAATCTTTCAAAGCCAGCGCCTGTTGTGAAGGAACGTAATCCTTCAACACCATGTAGACCAGGCCTTCGGGCGGATTGATCAGGTTGTTGTAAACAGTGTCGTAGTCCATGTTCAAGACCACGCTCATGCTGAGCGCAACGCTGTTGGGGTTTTTAACGTCGCGCAGGCTGACGCCGACTTCGTAAACGGTTTTGTTGCCCGCCAGCAAAAAGCCATGCCGGTCATAAATTTGGCCGCGCTCTGGGTAGAGCGTGCGAAACTCGCCAGAGTAGCGGTCACCCTGTTGCAAGAAAGCCGCCGCCTGTGAACTGTACTGAATGCGGACAATTTGAATCAGGATGACGAATCCCAAGGCCGCAAAAATTGCGGCCAGGATGCGAGCGCGGGAACGGTAAAGATTTTTCATTGCGGCAGGGGCGCAGAAGCGCTCTCCAACTGTTGAGCAATCCATTCCAGCAAAGATTGCTGGAATGCGGGCTCATTGGCGATTCTTCCTTCCTGTTGCGATTCCATCGTCAGGTGAACGCTGTTATCAGGAATGTAACCGGGGACAAGAACATAATCCAAATCGTCGCGCGTCAGCGGTTGATAACCAAGGGCGACGGCGCGGGCTTCAAAAGTCTGGTTGGAAAGCAGGCTGGCGAGCTGGGTTTCCAGGTCGGCGTTGGAACGTTCGTTGGCGGCAATGGCGAGTTCAAGGCTTTGAATATCGCGCCCAGAAATGGCCGCGCGTGAGGAAACATCCAGATACAAGCCGGCCAGCACCGCCAAAATGGCGACTGCACCGGCAAACATCACCAGCCATTGCTGGCGTAATGCGGGCGGCAGGGAAAAGCCAGCATCCAGCGAACTAACCGCTTCGAGATAAGCGGCGAAAGTGCGGCGCGCGCCGCGGGAGCGAACAGGAGCAGAAGCAGTCATAATTTTTCCACTACGCGTAATTTTGCGCTGCGCGCCCGCGAATTGGTATGTGTTTCGCTTTCGCTGGCTTCGAGCGGTTTGCGGTTGAGCTCACGCAGGCTGGCCTGATGTCTGCAAGTACAGATTGGCTGGCGTGGCGGACAGATGCAATCGCGGCTTTCGCGCCGAAAATATTCCTTGACGAGACGGTCTTCCAGCGAGTGGAAAGAGATGACCGCCAGACGGCCTCCGCGCCGCAGAAGCGCTGCCGCGAGCGGTAAAACCTGTTCGATTGAATCAAGTTCGCCGTTGACGGCAATTCTCAGCGCCTGGAAGGTGCGCGTGGCCGGGTGAATGCGCTCACGGTGTCCGAAAGTTTTTAGAAACAAGCCGGCCAGTTGATGGGTGCTGGTTAGCGGGCGGTTTTGCGTGATTAACCGGGCAACCTTGCGGGACTGGCGTTCCTCACCGTAGCGGAATAAAATATCAGCCAGTTCGTTTTCTTCCAGCGTGTTCACCAGATCGGCGGCGGAGCGTTCCGACTGGGGGTCGAAGCGCATATCCAGCGGACCGTCTTCCAAAAACGAGAAGCCGCGCGCCGGTGTATCAATCTGCATGGAAGAAACGCCCAGATCGAGGACGATACCATCCACCTTTGACCAGCCGAGCGCTTGCGCCTGCGTGGTCATTTGCGTGTAGGATGCCTGAACCAGGTGCGCCCGCCCGCCGAAGGGGGCGAGATGTTGACGGGCAATTTCCAGCGCCTGGGGGTCGAGGTCGAGGCCGAGCAGTTCGCCAGCGGGCGCGCTAGCCTGCAAAATTCCGGCGGCGTGACCGCCCGCGCCGAGGGTACCATCCACATACTGACCGGAAGCATCAGGCTGCAAAGCGGTTATAATTTCATCATAGAGAACGGGTATGTGGGCTTCCATTGCATTTACGCGCCCGTCGAAAGATTTAGCGTTTGAAAGCGCCCGGCATTGGCATCTGCATCTTGCAGGGTTTGCATCTGAAGCGACCACTCGGCGGGAGTCCAAATTTCAAAATATTCGCCCTGACCGACGACCATCGCTTCGGCCTCGCTTCCGATAAACTCGCGCAAAGTCTGCGGCAGGAGAATGCGCCCGGATTTGTCCACTTCCACTTGATAAGCCGATGAAAGCAATAAACGGCGCAGGAGGCGGGCGGCGGGATCGGTGATGCTCATGGCGTTGATGCGCTGATAAACTTGCTGAAAGTAGTCAGCGGTCATCACCATGAGATTGCGGTCAAAACCTTGAGAGAGAAAGGCGCCACCGGTCAACGCTTCGCGGAAGGCTGACGGAATGGTCAGTCGTCCTTTTTCGTCCAGCGTGTGGTGATACTGCCCTAAGAACATATGTTCTACTCTCTCCTTTAATGCGCGGAACGCCGGACATTTAGCCCGGCGCTCCACTTCGTCCCACTTACTCCCACTTACTCCCATATTCTACATCATTTTATGGCTCTTTTCAAGCAGGTATAGTACTTATCTCCCATATTTGTGCCGATTTGTAATGTTTCTGCCATTTTTACCGCGTTTTATTGTTGCACAAGTCCATCACAACCCCACTTTGGCTCTGGAGCATAAATAATGAACCTTTCCCTGCTTGAATCACCGCGCTGGCAAGATTACGAATTACTCGATAGTGGTAACGGCCTGAAATTGGAACGTTTTGGCCGTTATCGTTTTATGCGCCCCGAAGCGCAGGCGATGTGGAAGCAGAGCCTGCCCGCCGCTTCGTGGAACGAGGTTGATGGCGTTTTTCAACCCAGCAGTGAGGAAAGCGGTGGTCACTGGCAACTCAAAAAGAAAATCAGTGAAAAATGGGAGATGCGCTACCCGCTTGAAGCGGCGCGCGCGCCCTTGCGCTTTAGCGTGATGACCACGCCGGGGCGGCATCTGGGGGTTTTTCCCGAAACCGCCGCGCACTGGGATTGGTACGCCCGTCTGATTGCGGATGCCCGCCGCCCACTGAAGGTCTTGAATCTCTTCGGCTACACCGGCCTGGCCTCGCTGGCCTGCGCCGCGGTTGGGGCGGGCGTCACCCATGTGGATGCCTCCAAAAAATCGGTAACGTGGGGCCGCGAAAATCAGGCCCTTTCTGGGCTGGATGACAAACCCATCCGTTGGATTGTGGATGACGCCCTCAAGTTTGTGGAGCGCGAGGCGCGCCGCGGTGCACAATATGAAGGAATTTTGCTCGACCCGCCCAAATTTGGCCGCGGCCCCAAAGGCGAAATTTGGGAAGTCTATAAAGCCCTGCCCACCCTGCTGGATGCCTGCCGCCAAATCCTGGCCCCGCGCCCGCTGTTTGTGGCGCTGACAGTTTACGCCGTGCGCGCTTCGGCCATTCATCTGCGCCAGAGCCTGGCCGAGATGCTGGCCGATTTCGGCGGCGAGTTGGACGCTGGCGAATTGGTCTCGCGCGAAAGCGGCGCCGGGCGGCTGCTTTCGCACGCCGTCTACGCCCGCTGGAACGCCCTATGACAAACCCTGACCCAAATTTCCTCGAAAAAACTCGCCGCCGCATCCTTTGGCCCAGCGCGGCCATTATTATCGCCTGGACGCTGATTAACCTGTGGGGCTTTTTCGCCTGGGCAGACGCATCGCGCTCAAATTTTTCCTGGGGTCTTCTTGGGCATGGTCTGCTCTGGCTGGCTGGGCTGGCGGGTATGGCCTGGAGCGGCCAGCGCATTTTGCGCTATCTGACTGAACAGGAGCGCATCGCGGATGAATTGCGTTTGAGCGAGGCGCGTTACCGGCATCTGGTGGAACTTTCCCCGGCAGGCATTGCCATTCATCAGGATGGGAAAATCGCCTTTGTCAATCCGGCGGTGCTGAAACTGCTGGGCGTCAATGCGCCAGCGCAATTAGTTGGACAGACCATGATGCAGTTCGTCCACCCCGATTCGCAGGCGCTTGTTCGTGAGCGAATTGCCCACATGGTGACCAGCGGCCAGCCCGCTCCCGCCGCCGACGAAAAACTGGTGCGCCCCGATGGCAGTGTGATTGACGTGCAATTGGCCTCCGCGCCGATGAATTTTGGCGGCAAACCGGCCTTTCAGGTGCTGATTCATGACCAGACCCGCCAAAAACGCCTGGAACGCGCCCTGCAATTCATCGAAAAAGGCGTCTCTGCCCGCATGGGGCAGGCTTTCTTCCAGTCGGCGGTGACGCAGTTGGCGAGCGCGCTGGAAGCCGACGTGGTTTTCATCGGCGAATATTTGCCGGGCGTTGAGCGCGTGCGCACGATTGCGGTCTGCGCCGACGGTAGCCCCGCCGACAATTTTGAATATGACCTGGCGGGCGCGCCCTGCGCCAACGTCATCAACCGCGAGTTGTGCTGTTACCCATCCGGCGTGGCCGACTTGTTTCCGCTGGACGAGGGCCTGCGCACCCTGCAGGTGGATGGTTACCTCGGGATGCCGCTGCGGACGGCGGAACGCGCGCCGAGCGGCATTTTGGTGGCGCTCTACCGCCGCCCCATCAGTGACCCGGAATTCGCGCGCAGTGTCGTCCAAATTTTTGCCAGCCGCCTCGAAGTGGAAGTGGAGCGCGACCGCGTTTTGCGCGACTTGCGCGAAAGTGAAGCCCGACTGGAGGCTGTCTTTAAAAATATTCCCTTTGAAATGTGGGTGTCTGACGAAAACGGCTGTTGTGTGATGCAAAACCCTGTTTCCGAACAGTATTGGGGTACCCTGATTGGAAAATTTCCTGATGATGCGCCAGTTGCGTCTGAAACTCAGCGTATGTGGCACACAAAAAATTTGAGCGTACTATCGGGTCAAGTGGTACGTATGACCCAGACCATTCAACGTGAACAGCAAATGCTCTACATGGAATGCATCATGGCGCCTATCCATGTGGAAGAAAAAATTACCGGGCTGGTGGGCGTTAATATTGACATCACTGACCGGCATAATACCGAATTGCAACTGCGTGAAGCCTTAAACGCCTTACAGGAAAGTCAGGCGCGCCTGAACGCCATCTTTGAAAATATCCCCTTCGATTTGTGGCTGGCCGACACCCATGGCGTCACCATTTTGCAAAACCCGGTTTCACTGGCAATTTGGGGAAAAAATATTGGCAAACATATTATCGACATGAACGCGCCAGAAGAACTCAAAACTCAATGGCTCGAAAATAACCGCCGTGTGTTGGCCGGAGAAACCATCCGCCATATCCAGAGAGTGGAGCGCAACAGACAGGTTTACCACTTTGAAAGTTTTCAATCGCCCATCCGCGCCGGGAATGAAATCGTCGGCTACGTGGGCGCCAACATTGACATCACCCGCCAAAAAATGAGTGAGCAGAAAATTCAGCAATCGCTGCGCCATCTGACCATGCTGCGCGAAATAGACCAGACCATTTTGGCCGGGCAGGAGTTGCGCAATGTCATGGAAACGCTCTGCCGCCAGATTGCACAATTGTTGCAGGTGGACGGTGTGGAAATTTTGCAATATGATTTGGTGACTCTGCGGCTGGAGATTTTGGCGCGGCACGGCCTGCGCGCCTACTCGGCTTTCGGTAGTTTCTCTGTGCAAGAGGATATCGCCTCCGCCGCTGTGCTGAATATGGACAGCGTTTATGAGCGCAACTTCCCGGCCTATCTGAAAACTTTCCCGACTTGTGCTGAACTTGAAAGCGAGAAATTTCAAACATACGCCGTCCTGCCGCTGATTGCCAAGGGCAGCGTGCGCGGTGTGCTGGAAATTTTTCAGCGCGTTGACCGAGCGCTGGATTCGGAATGGTGGGAACTGGCGCAGACGGTTGCCAATCAGGCCGCACTGGCACTGGACAACTTCACCCTTTTCCACAGCCTGCAACGCTCCAATGCCGAACTTTCGCTGTCGTATGACCTGACGCTGGAAGGCTGGTCGAAAGCGCTGGAACTACGCGATTATGAAACCGAGGGCCATACCCAGCGCGTCACCAATCTGACGGTGCGCCTGGCCGAATTTATGAATGTGCCGCGCGAGCAGCTCATTCACATTCGGCGCGGCGCGTTATTGCACGATATCGGAAAAATTGGCATTCCCGACGCAATTCTGCACAAACCTGGCCCGCTGACCGAAGCGGAATGGGAGATTGTGCGCCAGCATCCCCGCTTCGCCTACGAAATGCTTTTTCCCATTCCGTTTCTACACCCCGCGCTGGAAATTCCGCATTATCACCACGAGCGCTGGAGCGGTTCTGGTTACCCGGAAGGGCGCAAAGGCAAAGACATCCCTCTGCCTGCGCGCATCTTCGCTGTCGTAGACGTGTGGGATGCGTTGATTAGCCCGCGTCCCTATCACCAAGCCATCAGCCACGCCGAAGCCTTTGAATACCTGTGCCAAAATAGTGAGATTCAATTTGACCCGGAAATTGTCGCCGCCTTTTTGAAGATGATGAAGCGCCCATGACGTTATGACTTTTCCAGCGTCAACAAAACCTGCTCACGTTCCACCGTTTGCCCCGCTGAAACCGTCAGTGCAACCACGCGGCCATCAAACGGCGCGGCAATTTTCATCTCCATTTTCATTGCTTCCATCAGCGCTAGTGCCTGGCCTTTTTTGACCATTTCGCCCACGGCAACCAAAATTGCGCGCACGGCGCCGGGCATTGGCGCGCGCAACTCGCCGCTGGCTGCGTTACCGTGCGCGCTTGCGCGTGTACGCTCCAGCGCAGTCGTTTGCCCTTGCCAGGTGACCCAAGTGCAGACGGCGTCTTGCGAAACCGAAATGTGCTCGCGCCAATCTTCTGGAAGAGAAAAGGCCGCCGGAGCCGAGAGCCGGAACCCGTCAGGAATGTTCCAGGGGCTGAGCTCTGCCGGTTGCGGCGTCAGTTTCAGCGCCGCCATTCGCCCCAATTCCAGCGGCGCGGGCGCGGGCGACCAGCGAAAAATCGTTTCCACCCAGCGGGTAAAAACATCGCCGCGCGCAAAATCATCGTGTGCAATCAGCGCCTGCAAAAAATCAATGTTTGTCGTCACGCCGTGAACGACAAATTCACGCAGTGCGGTGCGCATTTTGGCAATCGCCGCCGGGCGGGTTTCGGCGTGGACGATGACTTTTGCCAGAAGCGGGTCGTAAAAATGGCTGACTGCGCCGCCGCTTTCAATACCGGAATCGACTCGCGCGTTCGGCGGCTCAATCACTTTCAGCAGGCGCCCGGTGCTGGGGAAAAAATCGGCGTCTTCGGCGTAGATGCGGCATTCGATGGCGTGTCCCTGCTGGCGCAATTCGCCCTGCGAAAACGGGAATGGTTCGCCGGCGGCGGCGCGGATTTGCCACTGCGCCAAATCTAGCCCGGTGACCATTTCTGTTACTGGATGCTCAACCTGCAAGCGGGTATTCATTTCCAGAAAAAAGAAAGACGCGGTTTGTGTATCGAAGATGAACTCGACGGTTCCGGCGCTGAAGTAGCCAACCGCGCGCGCCGCTCGAACCGCCGCCGCGCCCATCTGCACGCGGATTTCGGGTATCAGCAGAGGCGAGGGGCTTTCTTCGATGATTTTTTGGTGGCGGCGCTGGACGGAACATTCGCGCTCAAATAAATGCACCAGGTTGCCGTGCTGGTCGCCAAAGACCTGAATTTCGATGTGATGCGCGTTTTCGATGTATTTTTCCAGCAGCAAGCGTTCGTCGCCAAAGGCATTTTTTGATTCGCGCCGGGCGGCCTCCAACGCTTCGGGCATTTCCTGCGCGGAGCGGACGACCCGCATGCCTTTGCCGCCGCCCCCGGCGGATGCCTTGACGAGAACAGGGTAGCCGACGGTTTCCGCGGTCGCCAGGGCGGTTTCCACGCTGGTAATTTCTTCCGCGCCGGGAACGGTTGGCACACCGGCGATTTTCATGCGCCGCTTTGCCTCGGATTTGTCGCCCATGGCGCGCATGGCATCTGCGGGCGGGCCGATAAAAATTAACCCGGCGGCGGCCACCGCATCCGCAAACTCGGCGTTTTCGGAGAGGAAGCCGTAGCCAGGGTGAATGGCTTGCGCGCTGGTGATGCTGGCGGCGTGGAGAATGTTCGGGATGTTGAGATACGATTCGCGCGGGGCAGCGCCGCCGATTTCCACGGCTTCATCCGCAAAGCGTACATGCCGGGCGTTTTTATCAGCAGTGGAATAGACCGCGACGGTTTGAATGCCCAAGGCGCGGCAGGCGTGCATGATGCGGATGGCGATTTCGCCACGGTTGGCAATAAGAATTTTTGAGAACATATTTCCACTTTCTACATTCTGAAGACCCCAAAGCCGTCGCCTTCCGCCGTGCTGCCGACCAGCGCGAGCGCCAGCCCCAGCGCCTGACGGGTATCGGCGGGGTCAATCACACCGTCATCCCACAACCGCGCCGAGGCGTGGTAGGGATTGCCTTCGTTTTCGTATTTTTCGAGGGTTGGGCGCTTGAATTCTTCGGCTTCGGCGGGCGTCAGGACGGGTTTGCCCTCGCGCGCCAGTTGGTCTTGTTTGATGGTCAGTAATACGTTGGCGGCTTGTTCGCCGCCCATGACGCTGATGCGCGCGTTCGGCCACATCCACAAAAAGCGGGAGGCGTAGGCGCGCCCGGCCATGGCGTAGTTGCCCGCGCCGAAAGAGCCGCCAATGATGACCGTCAATTTTGGCACGCGTGCGTTAGCAACGGCGTGAACCATCTTGGCGCCATCACGGGCAATGCCGGCGGCTTCGTATTCCTTGCCAACCATGAAACCGGTGATATTTTGCAAAAACAAGAGTGGAATGCCGCGCTGGTCGCACAGTTCAATGAAATGAGCGGCTTTCAAAGCGGATTCGCTGAATAGAATGCCATTGTTGGCGATAATTCCCACAGGGTAGCCCCAAATTTTGGCGAAGCCGCAGACAAGGGTGGTGGCGTAACGCGCCTTGAATTCACGAAATTGACTGCCATCCACCAGGCGGGCGATGATTTCGCGCACATCGTAACTTTCGCGGAAGGAGCGCGGCAGGATGCCGTACAGGTCGTCCATGGGGTAGAGCGGTTCTTGCGCAGGCGCAAACGACCCGCCAGAGAAGTTTTGCTTTGCTGGCAGCGTCTCGACAATTTCGCGCAAAATCTCAATGGCGTGGTCGTCATTTTCAGCAAAGTGGTCGGCCACGCCGCTTTTGCGGGTGTGGACATCCGCGCCGCCCAACTCTTCAGCGCTGACATCTTCGCCGGTAGCGGCCTTGACCAGCGGCGGGCCGCCCAGAAAAATCGTTCCGGTGCCTTTGACGATGATGGCTTCGTCGCTCATGGCGGGAACATACGCGCCGCCCGCCGTGCAGCTGCCCATCACCGCGGCGATTTGTGGAATGCCTTTGGCGCTCATACGCGCTTGATTGTAGAAAATGCGCCCAAAATGATTGACATCCGGGAAAACTTCGTCTTGAAGCGGCAAAAAAGCTCCGCCGGAATCGACTAAATACAGGCAGGGCAAGCCATTCTCCTCGGCAATTTGCTGGGCGCGCAGATGTTTTTTGACCGTCATCGGAAAATATGTGCCGCCCTTGACAGTGGCGTCGTTGGCAAGAATGAGAACTTCCCGCCCGGAAACGCGCCCGATACCGGTCACAATGCCAGCGCCGGGGGCGTCGCCGCCATACATGCCCCAGGCGGCCAGCGGGGAAAGTTCCAAAAATGGCGAGCCGGGGTCAAGCAGGCGTTCAATGCGCTCGCGCACAAATAATTTTCCCTGTTCCTCGTGGCGTTTGCGGTATTTTTCGCCGCCGCCCGCGCGTACTTGCGCCAGCCGGGCGGATAATTCTTGCGCCAGAGTGCGCTGATGCGCGGTGTTTGCGGCAAATTCAACAGAATTGCGATCTACTTGCGTGATGAGCGGTTGCATGTCCGGCCTCCTGCTTGGGGTGGAACAATTATATAACCAATCACGGTATAATTTTGGCATGAATACATTTTCTTCCAGCCTTTCCATCGGTTGTACTGGCGCAACTGCATTGGGTGAAATTTGGGTTGCTGCCAGTTCTGCCGGGGTTATCGCCCTTGAATTTCCATCCAGCCGCGAAAAATTTACCGCCGCGCTGGAAAAACGTTTTGGCGCGCCAGTCGAATTTGCCCCGGAGAAGGTTTCCGTTGCGCTGGAGCAAATTCGCCAGTATCTGGCCGGTATACGCTGCGAGTTTTCTCTGCCGATTGACTGGAGTGGAATGCGTCCTTTCCAACAGGAAGCCTTGCGTGAAACGCTGAAAATTCCCTGCGGGCAAACGCGCACCTATGGCGACCTGGCCGCCGCGCTGGGAAAACCACGCGCTGCCCGTGCTGTTGGCCGCGCCGAAGCGACCAATCCCTTGCCGCTGGTGATTCCCTGCCACCGTGTGCTGGGGAGCGACGGAAAACTCCACGGCTACGGCGCAGGCGAGGGCCTGCCCACCAAAACCTGGTTATTAAATTTGGAACGAGCGAATACCTGAAATGACCATCACCAACCATTTTCCGCGCGGATTTTTGTGGGGAACGGCCACCGCCTCGCATCAGGTGGAAGGTAACAATACCAACAACAACTGGTACGCCTGGGAGCAGGCTGGTCACACCCGCGACAAAAGCGGCCTGGCCTGTGACTGGTGGGGCGGGCGCTGGAAGGAAGATATGGAACGCGCCGCCGAGACCGGCCAGAATACGCATCGCTTTTCCATTGAATGGAGTCGCGTGCAGCCAACTCCCGACCGCTGGGACGAAAGCGCCATTGAAAAATATCGCAGTATGGCGCGCGGCATGGTGGAACGCGGCCTGACGCCGCTGGTGACTCTGCACCACTTCAGCGACCCGCTCTGGCTGTACGAGCAGTGCGGCTGGGAAACCGAAGCCGTGTTGCCCTGCTTTGAAAAATACGCCCGCAAAATGGCGGAGGCGCTCAAAGAATATGTTTCCACCTGGGTGACGATTAACGAGCCCAACGTTTATGCCCTGAACGGCTACGTTGCCGCAGATTTTCCCACCTGCCCGCAAGGTCACAAGGGTATGGCTGTTGCCTTGCGCGTGCTGGCGAACATGCTGCGCGGCCACGCCGCCGCCTATCGCGCCTTGCACGAAATTCAACCCGAAGCGCATGTTGGCTACGCCCTGCATTATCGTCCGATGGTGGCGGCGCGCCCCTGGTTCCCGCTGGATGCGCTGATGCGGAAAATTCAATATGACGGCATCAACATGGCCTTTCCGAGCGCCATCAGCAGCGGCGTGATGAAATCGCCGCTGGGTAAAGTGAACATTCCCGAAGCAAAAGGCTTGCAGGATTTTGTCGGGTTGAATTATTACTCGGTGGATACGGTGAAGTTTGACTGGTCGGCGCGCAAGGAGTTATTTGGCCGCCGCTATTACCCCGCCGATTCGGATTTCAGCACAAATAAATTTATTGCCAACATTCCGTGCGGACTGTTTGATTCGGTGCGCTGGGCGGCAGAAACCTACCCCGATACACCCATCGTCATCACCGAAAACGGGGTGGAAGACGCTGATGACAAACTGCGCCCGCGTTACCTGGCGCAACATTTGCAACAATTGTGGCGGGCGGTCAACTTCAATTATCCGGTCAAAGGCTACTATCACTGGTCGCTGGTGGATAATTTTGAGTGGGAGCGCGGCTGGAGTCAGCGTTTTGGCCTGTGGGGGCTGGATGTCGAAACCCAGGCGCGCATCCGCCGCCCCAGCGTAGACCTGTACGCTGAAATTTGCCGCGAAAATGGAATTTCAGACGAAATGGTGGAAAAATATTGCCCGGAAGTACGGGAGAAGATGTTCCCAGGGAGGAATGTTGCCCCATAGTTTGGAATGTGGTATGCAGGTATGCAACCTGGCGGCCTTTGATGCGTGTCATTTTATAACTATTCAACCATTTTGTCTCTAAACACGTACCGGCGGGCTGGAAGCCCTGCCTCAGTACATGGAAGTCTTTCGGGCTGGCATAACGAGTCGGATTTATCCGACTTTTGCACGGTGAGGCAGGACTTTAGTCCGCCGAAACAGCGATGGCTGAGCAGCTACCCGTAAAGATTAGAAAAAGAACCGGCCTCTTCTCAGGCCGGTTCTTTTTCTCTAGGAGCGAATGTCGAGAATTTCTTTGACCACGGGTGAAATGATTTTTCTCAGTTCGTCGGCGTCAAGCCCCTTGATTTTGAAGGTGATGATTTTGTTGGATGGGTTTTCACCGGTGAACTGTCCAAAGGCGACAAAGTTGCCTTTTTTGGCCGAAATCGCTTCGGTGAGCGCTGCCAGTTGGCCGGGTTTGTCTTCCACCAGCGCGGTAACGCGCACGCCCGCTTCGCGCGCGCCCATCAGTTCGAGGAAGACTTTGAACAGGTCGGTTTCGGTGATGATGCCCACCACGTTACCATCGCGCACGACCGGCAGACCGCCAATTTTGTTATCGGCCATGATGCGGGCGGCCTGTTCGATGGGCGTGTTTTCGTCAATGGTCATGACATTTTTGGTCATGACTTCGGCAATGGTGATTTTGCTGAGCAGGTAGTTCATTTCCCAAATGCTCAGGGTGGTTACGGGCGAAGGCGATGCGTTGAGCAAGTCTTTATCCGAAACAATGCCAACCAGCTTGCCATTTTTGACCACCGGGGTGCGGCGGATGTGTTCTTTTTTCATCAAACTCAATGCTTCGGTGATGGGCATATCGGGGGAAATGATAATCACCGGTTTGGACATTCTTTCGCCTACGAACATGGGAGCCTCCTTACAAAATGGTGGATAAATTTATTCTAGTACCGGAACTTTCCGATTTTGTAGGGTAAAAACGGCGCAATTGCGCCGTTTTTACCCTACATTTTTATAAAGTTCCGGCACTAGGGTACAGGGTACGCCAAAAAGAGTTTATGTGGATGTTTGTCATGCTTTAGGTAAATTATAAGCCTAAATAGGTTTCGCGTACGTGGCTGTCGTTCATGAGCTTATGCGCCGGCCCTTCCATTTCAGATTTTCCCTCGGCGATAACATAGGCGTAATCGCCAACGGCCAGCGCCATTTGAACATTTTGTTCTACCAGTACGATGGTCAGCCCTTCTTTGCGGAGTTGGCGCAACGTCTCAAAGAGTTGCAGAGTCAGCACCGGCGCCAGGCCAAGCGACAGTTCGTCAATCATCAGCAGGCGTGGGTCAGCCATGATGCCGCGTCCCACAGCCACCATCTGCTGTTCGCCGCCAGAGAGCGTTCCGGCTTTTTGAACGGCGCGCTCTTTCAGACGCGGAAAAAGCGCAAAGACGCGCTCCAGATTTTGCTGATATTTACCGTGCGCGCGCTGATTGGTGGCGCCGATTTCCAGGTTTTCCTGCACGGTCATATCGGTGAAGAGTTGGCGGCCTTCGGGAACCAACACCAGCCCCAGGTCGGCTTTGGCGTAGGCGGGGCTGTGGGTGATGTCTTGCCCGCCGAAGGTGATGCTGCCCTGCCAGGTGCGGTTCAGCCCCATGATAGTGCGCAGCAGGGTGGTTTTGCCGACGCCGTTGCCGCCCACCAGACAGGTGAGCTTGCCTTCTTCGGGGCTGATGTTCATGCCCCACAGAATTTGTACTTCTCCGTAGCCGGAGGTGACGTTTTTGATTTCCAGAATGCTCATGTCAGGCTTCCTCCATCAGCCGCCGCGCCATGTTTGGGTCGCCCAAATAGGCTTCCACTACGCGCTCGTTGTGTACCACCTCTTCTGGTTGGCCCTCGGCGATTTTCTGACCGTAATCCAATACCAGCAGGTGGTCGGAGACGTTCATGATGGCTTTCATCACATGCTCAATCATGATGATGGTGACGCCTTGTTTGCGAATGTCAAGGATGGTTTTGATCATGCCGTCAATTTCGGAAGGCGTCAGCCCGGCCAGCACTTCATCGAGGAGTAAAAGTTTGGGGTGGGCGGCCAGGGCGCGCGCCATTTCGAGACGTTTTTTCTGGGCAACGTTCAGGCTTCCGGCTAGTTGGTCGGGTTTGGCTTTGATTCCGGCAAAGCCCATCATTTCGTCGGCGATACGGCCTGCGGCCAATAGATTATGATTTTCGTGGCCGAAACAGGCCCCGGCCATGATATTTTCGCGCACGGTCAGGTCTTTCAGCGGGCGCACAATTTGATGCGTGCGCGACATGCCCATTTTTGCCATTTCGTAGGGCTTGTGGCCGACGACGTTCTTGCCGCGAAAGAGAATGGTGCCTTCTTCGGGGGAGTAGACGCCGTTGATGGTGTTGAATAGGGTGGTTTTCCCGGCGCCGTTGGGACCAATCAGCCCCAAAATTTCGCCTTCTTCCAGATTGAAGGTGATATTGGTCAACGCTTGCAGGCCGCCGAAACGCTTGCCAACGCGGTCAACTTCTAGAATATGCGTCATGCCAGTACCTTTCTCAGCCACGCGAAACGCTGTCGTAACCAGCCAACCGCTCCGGCAGGGATGAAAAGCACAATCAGCAAGAGCAAAATGCCGGCCACCACCAGCTGCGCGTTCTTGAAGATTGGGCTGGTGAGCAGAAATCCCCGCAGGCGTTGGTAGCCGAGCGCGCCCAAAATGGGTCCCATGACAGTTCCCTGGCCGCCAAGCATGATCATCACCAGCGTTTCGATGGAAACTCCCAACCGGAAGGCGTCGCCCGGTTCGACGTTGCCGTTTTTGAAGAAGAACAACACGCCGACCATGCCCGGTAAAATGGCAGAAGCGACAAAGGCCAGTGTCTTAGTGTTGGGGGTGACAATGCCCATGACTTCAGCGGCATCCTCATCTTCGCGGATGGTCATGAGCCCCAAGCCAAATTTGCTGTGTCGGATGAGATAACTTGCCAGTACGCCGAAAAGCGCCAGCCCGACGATGGTGTAGTACACCACCCATAGCGCCTGTTTGGCTCCGCCGTAAGCGCCGTAAACCGAGAATTGTAGCGCGATGCCGGTGGATGCGCCGAAAGGCTCAAAATTGGAAATAAAGGTGCGCATGGCTTCGTTGACGCCGATGGTGACCAGGGCAAAATAAGCTCCGCGCAATTTGAGAATGGCTTTTCCGAGCAAAAAGGCCAGCAGCCCGGCGGCGGCGCCTCCCGCTAAAATAGCCAGCGGCAGCGGCGCGTGGTAGTCGTTGAGCAGGTACATGCCAACGTAGCCGCCCAGCCCGTAGAAGACGACGTGACCAAACGAAACGTAGCCGGTGTAACCCATCAACACGTTCAGGCTGGTCGCCATGACGATGGCAATCAGGACGGTGAAGGAGACTTCGCGCAGGGCGGCGTCTTGCGCTGGAATCGGCCAAATGCCGATGGCGGCGACAACGGCCAGCGCCAGCCATAGACCAGGGTGAAAAGAAGCGATTTTATTCACTCTTGCCTCCCAACAGGCCGCTAGGGCGTACCAGTAAAATGACGATGAAGAGCACGAATTCAATCACTGGAACCCAGGTATTGGGCATCACCAGCGGCAACAGGCCTTCCAGCGCGCCCAAAATCAGGCCGCCAAGTAACGCGCCGACCGGGTTTCCCAACCCGCCCAGCACGCCGATGATGAAGCTCTTTTGCTGGTAAATATCGCCAGAAAGAATATTAAACGAGAAAAAAGTAGCAATCAGCCCGCCAGCGATGGCTGCCAGCATGGTTCCGATGCCGAAGCTGAGCGCCAGAATGCGTGCAGAGGGAATGCCCATTAACTCGGCGGCGGCGCGATTGTTGGCAACCGCGCGCACAAATTTACCGGGACGGGTGCGATAAAGGAAGAAGTACAAGCCGCCTGTCACCAGTAAAGTCACCAGCGCTGCTACCAGACGGGTTCCCTGCAGGGTCACCGGGCCGAGGCTGACGTTGCCCAGGCTGAAACCGGCATCGCGCGGGGTGGTGGTGAAAACTGCTGTTCCCAGACCAATGAAAATCATATTGATGGCAAAAGTCGCCAGCAGGGTGGAGAGGTAGGGGGCGTTGATGACGCGGGCGATGGTGATGTAATAAATCAACATGCCAAAGAGCAGGCCCGCCAGCGCCACCAGTAGCAGCGCCAGATAGGGGTGAATGCCAAAGTTGGTAAAAATCAGATAGACGCCAAACATCCCCAGAGAGATAATCGCTCCGTGCGCCAGGTTAATGACGCGCATGACCCCCCATATCAGGGTTAATCCCATGGCGGCAATGCCATAAACCACCCCAATCAATAGGCCGTCCATCAGTGAAGTTAAGATACCGCCAGGATTCATGCAAAACTCCTTATACCGTCCCAGTCACAAGTGATCATGGGCATGATACAAAATCCCCGCAGGCGCGCCAGGCGTCTGCGGGGTGGGAGTGCGGAAAGATTTTATCGCAACGGATAGACCGGAACGGCGGTCTTTCCGGCGGCAGGCCAAACGACTTGTTTGACGAGTGCGCCGCTGGCATCCTTCTGCCACTGAATGTAGACCATGTCGTGGCCGATTTGCAGGCCATGTGATTCAGCAGTGGTGTCGAATTTGATGTGGCCGTAGAAAGTCATCATATCAATGGCGTCCATGGCGGTTTTGATGGCTTGGGTGTCAAGCGAACCGGCAGTTTCGATGGCTTTTTGGAGCATCAGCCCGGCGACGTAGCCGCCCGCGGCGTGGTAGGAAGGTTCCTCGCCGTAGGCCGCTTTGTAGGCGGCGACAAAATCAGCGCCGGTGGGGCCGTAGTCGGGCGTGAAGGCGGCCAGCGGTTCCCATTGGCTGGGGCCGATGATGCCGTAGGCGCCGTCGCCGATTTCAGCGAAGGTCGGTTCGGGCGGGGCAACCAGCAGGGCGGTGAACTTGACAGCCAGGGATTTTTCAAACATCGCTTTGGCGAATTGCTGACCATCGGCGAAGTGACCGCCGCCCAGCAGGGCTTCGGGCGCGGCGGCGGCGACTTTGTTCACCAGTGCGTTGAAATCGGCGGTGGCGGGGTCGTAGGCTTCCTTGACGACGATTTCGTACCCTTTTTCGATGGCGTAGGCTTCGAGGGCCGTGGCAACATCGGTGGAGAATTTGTCGTTTTCATGAACGATGGCAATTTTCTTCACCGCTGGGTCAGTTGCGGCCAGCAAATCAAGTGCGCCAGTCAGGTAGCGGCTGGCGGGGGTGTAGGCTTGATAAACAAGCGTGTAGCCTTTCTTGTAGGTGCCATCCGAGGCCGCGCCAGTGGTGACCATGATTTTCCCGTACTGTTCAGCAATCACTGCCGAGGCGTCTGCCAGGCCGGAGGAGTAGGGGCTAATCAGAAAATCGGCATTGTCTTCGGTCGCCAATTTGGTGTAAAGTTCTTGCACGCGGTCTTTGTTCGACTCGTCGTCGTAGAACTTGGAGTCAAACTTGACGACTGAACCGTCGGCCAGTTTGACGCCACCGGCGGCGTTCACCTGATCCATCCACAATTTGAGGCCGTTGTTCTGGCGGGTGGATTCGACGTTGAGTTTACCGGTCAGCGAGGCGGTGAAGCCAATGATGGCGGTTTTTTCAACAGGCGCAGGGACGTCGGTTGCGGCGGGCGCTTCGGTTGCGGCGGGGGCGTCAGTGGCGGCAGGCGCTTCGGTTGCGATGGGAGTCGCCGGAGCGCAGGCCGCCAGCAGCATGGCGAAAACAGCAAACAGAGCAAAAAGCAAGCGTTTCATATCTTCTCCTTTTGACAAAAAACAGTGATGGTGATACCCGGCTTCTAGTCGGGTAAGAGGTGATTTTTCTCCTCTCTGATTTTATTGTAGTGACTTGATGCATGGAACGAAAGAGGCGCGGGTAAATTTTCATTCAAATTTTATATTATCATCTGATGTTACGCAGCAAGAACCAGTGGCGCGATATATATGTCGCGGTTGCGCCGCAGAAACCGGAAAACTGAAATTTTAGAGCCGTTTGATAGGCACTGAACAGATAAGAACCCGTCCAAAAGATTGGTAAAAGGGGCAGCCAACGGTGGCGCAAATCTGCGATTTGCGCGGGTCTTGCTCCACCTGCC
>MNXJ01000019.1 GCA_001872455.1 Anaerolineae bacterium CG2_30_57_67
GAGTGCAGGCGAATTGTGCGACGACCAGCGCAAGCAAGGGAAAGAGGGTCAATTTGGATACGGGGAACGGTTTCATTTTTACTCTCCTTTGGTTTTGCGAGATCAGACTTCGGAAGTCTCCAGTAGGCTGCCTATTGGATTGCGGCAACTACCAGTTTGGCGATGGCTTGCGCGCCGGCCTCATTGGGCTGGTCGCCGAAGGCCACGACGAAAGCCACCCGCTCGTTGACCTTGACCCACAACTGGCGGGCATCCGCTCCGTTGTTGAAGTAAGCCTCCGCGCCGATTCCGCTCACGCTGACGTTTTTATAGAGCGGTTGGCTGGCATACTCCGCCACTGGCATGAGAACCACGTAGCCGAAATGCGCTCCGTCGGCATCTGCCTTTGCGAAATACTCGCAGCCGCTGGCGCCCGCCGTGTCGTAGTAGTTGAAGCGTTCCGGCGCGCTGTCCAGTTTATAGCCCATCGCCGCCTGGATGTCCTCTAGGGGGATGGCCTGGCACAGGTCAATCGTGGTCAGGTCCGCGCCGATGAGGATGGGCGCAATGGGTTGCTTCGGTTCGGAGAACTTCGCCGTCTGTTCGCAGGCCAGGGAGGCAAGTACAAACAGGGTAAGCAATCCAATCCAATTTTTTTTTGCGTTCATGGTTTTATCCTCGGAAAGTTAAAGTGTTGGGTTGTCGCGTTTGGAGCGCTCAACGCAGAATCAGCGGCAGGTAGATTCTTTTGCTGTTATCGAACACATACGCCGAACCCTGGTTGGCGTTGGCGCTGATGTCGTCCGAGTAGGCCCCGACGGCGATGACGGTCCCCGCGCTGCCGAGCGAAACGGAGTTGCCGAAGCCATCCCCCGCCGCGCCGTCGGAGGCGGTCAGTTTGGTGGGCGGGGTCAGGACTCCTCCCCAGCCGGCGACCGGCTTGGCGAACAGGTAGGCCGCGCCATTGTTAAGATAGCCATTGACGCCGAATGCCCCGACAAGGATGGCGTTCCCATCCGCGCTGATCGCAGCGGAGTAGCCAAACTCGTCATCATGCGCCCCGCCGCCGGTAGCGCCCAGTTCAGCGGTCTCGGTCGCGTCCGCCCAGCCCAAGAATGGCTCGACGAATACATACGCCGCGCCGTTGTTGGGACTTAATAGGAAATCATGCCCGTTGGCTCCGACGACAACCACGCTTCCATCTCCGCTGATGGAGGCGGAGGCGCCGAACCAGTCATTTGCCGCCCCGTCGGAGGCGGTCAGTTTGTACTGGCTCCAGAAGGGGGGTGTTTCATAGGCGAATAGATACGCCGAACCCTGGTCGGTGTTGCCGCCGATATCGTCCCCGCTTGCTCCGATGACGATGGCGCCCCCGTCGGTGCTGATCGAAACGGAAGAGCCAAAATAGTCGTAATCCGTCCCGTCGGAGGCGGTCAGCATGTCATGCTGGAACACCCAATTCGTCCAGCCGCCGACCGGCTTGTAGAACAGGTATGCCGCGCCCTGTTGTGAGGCGCCGCCGGTGCGGTGAGGCGCTCCGACAACAACGGTATCCCCATTTGCGCTGAGCGCCACAGACCAGCCGAAAAGGTCATTTCCAGAATAGTTGGTTTGGGCTAACGCCGCGCTATAAACCGTGGTCGTGCTCCAGCCGCCGCCCGGTTTGACAAACACGAATGCCCGGCCTTCGTGTGTTGTAGGGGGAGTAAAGCGGCTGGCGTACCATGCCCCGACGACGATGGTGTTCCCATCCGCGCTGATGGCGACGGAACTGCCGAACCAGTCATACGCCTGCCCATTCTCGGAGTTAGTCAGTTTGGCAGTGTAAGTCGAAGTTGTGCCCCAGCCGCCGCCGGGCTTGGTGAACACATAGGCCGCACCCTGATTGGCGATGGCGCCGTCGCCCCAAGGCGCTCCGACGACGAGGGTGTTCCCGTCGCCGCTGATCGCAACGGTGTAGCCGAGCTGGTCAGACACCGCCCCGTCGGAGGCGGTCAGTTTGGCGCGTTGCAGCACGGCGGAGATCGCGGCCTGGGCCTCATCCGGCAAATCAGCCAGCGTGAGCTGGGTGGATTGACTCGATGGAAAAGTTTTCGAGGCCGAATGCGCGCTGTGAAGCGGCGCGAACGCAAGCGTCAACAGCGCAACGGCCAATAGCCCGCTTCTAAGGCGGGCTGGGAAGAAACGTACTTTTAACATGGTATTTTCTCCTTTGGGAAAATGATTTCTCCCCCAACTATTATAGACCCAGTTCATAGATGAATTAAGCCATACTGACAGTTGTTATTCTCTGGCCCGCGCCCTGATATAATGCCGTCATGATTTATCTCGATTATGCCGCCACCACCCCACTGGACGCGCGCGTTTTTGCGGCGATGCGCCCCTATTTTGATGAGACTTTCGGCAACCCGTCATCCGTTCACCGCTACGGCCAGCGCGCCGAGGCGGCGCTGGAAGCGGCGCGCGAAACGCTCGCCCACACGCTGAACTGCCTGCCGGAAGAGATGCTCTTCACCAGCGGCGGCTCTGAATCAGATAATCTGGCGCTGCGCGGTGTTCCACTGGCTACGCGCAGGCCAGGCGCGGAGATTTTGACCAGCCGCGCCGAACATCCCGCCGTCGGCAAAACCGCGCTCGACCTGGCGAAAAATTTCGGCTGCGCCGTGCGCTGGCTGGACGTGGACGAATTTGGCCGGGTTTCGCCCGACACGCTGGAGAAAGCCATCGGCCCGCAAACCGCGCTCGTCTCGCTGATGTACGCCAACAACGAAATTGGCAGTATCAACCCAATTGCAGAACTGGCCGCCGTCGCCCGCGCGCGCGGCGTTCCCTTCCACACAGACGCGGTGCAGGCGGCGGCCTATCTGCCGCTGGATGTTCAGGCGTTGGGCGTGGATTTGCTCTCGCTGGGCGGGCATAAATTTTACGGGCCAAAGGGAATTGGCGCGCTGTACGTCCGCAAGGGGACGCCGCTCGCGCCGCAAATCACCGGCGGCGGGCAGGAATCTGGCCGCCGCGCGGGAACCAGCAACATTCCGCTAATTGTCGGGCTGGCGCGCGCGCTGGAGTTGACCGCCGCCGAGCGCGAAATCCGCGCCGCGCACGTCCGCCCGCTGCGCGACCACCTCATCGGCCAGGTGCTCGAAACCATCCCCGACGCGCGGCTGACCGGTCACCCGGCAGAGCGCCTGCCCAATCACGCTTCTTTCGTCTTTGAAAATGTAGATGGAAATTTTCTACTGACGCTGCTGGATGCGGCGGGTTTTGCCTGCTCTTCCGGATCGGCCTGCAAAACGGGCAACCCGGAGCCGAGCGAAGTTGTCTCGGCGTTGGGCTTGCCGCGCGAATGGGCCTTCGGCTCGCTGCGGGTAACTCTCGGCAAAGATTCGACCGCGCCGGAAGTTGATTCGTTTCTACAAACCCTGCCCGCGCTGGTGGAAAAGGCGAGGTCAGTGACCAGTGACCAGTAATCAGTGGTCAGTTTATCATTCTGCATTCATGCATTCTTCATTCTTCATTTCCTTATGTCCCCCAAAGTTGTGATTGCCATGTCTGGCGGCGTAGATAGTTCGGTGGCGGCGTTCCTGCTCAAAAAACAGGGGTACGACGTAACCGGCATGATGCTGCGCCTGTGGAGCGAACCCGGCAAGGAAGACTCCAATCGCTGCTGCACGCCCGACGCCGTTGGACAGGCGCGGCGCGTGGCGGCCAAACTGGACATCCCTTTTTATGTCATTGACGCCAAAGAAATTTTTCGCCAAACCGTGGTCAGCGCCTTTTTGGATGGCTACGCGCGCGGCGAAACACCCAACCCGTGCCTGGTGTGCAACCGTCAAATTCGCTGGGAATTTTTGCTCAATCATGCCCTGGCGCTCGGCGCAGAATTTATGGCAACCGGACACTACGTCCGCAAGCGCGTCACAGCCGACGGACGCCAGGAACTTCTGCGCGGGATTGACCCGTCCAAAGACCAATCCTACGTTTTGCATGTGCTGACGCAGGAAAAACTGGCGCGGGCGCTCTTCCCCGTCGGCGACTACCCCAAGACGGAAATTCGCCACCTGGCGGAGGAAGCCGGTCTCAGCGTGGCAAAGCGCCCCGACAGCCAGGATTTGTGCTTTTTGGCCGGGGAAGATTATCGCGGATTTTTACAGCGTCACGCGCCGGAGATTTTACAACCGGGCGAAATCGTCCGCCGCGACGGGCAGGTGGTTGGCCGACACAGCGGTTTGCCCAATTACACCATCGGCCAGCGCAAGGGACTGGGAATCGCCTCGGCGGTCGCGCTGTATGTGATTGAAAAAGACGCCGCCGCCAACCGGCTGATTGTTGGCGAGGCCGACGAATTGGGCAGCCGCACCCTGCTGGCGGGTCATGTCCACTGGACGAGCGGCGTCACGCCGCAGACGCCGTTCCGCGCCGAGGTCAAGAGTCGCTACACGGCGCAGGCCGCGCCCGCAGTGGTCACTCCGCTTGGGGATGGCAGCCAGGCATCAGTGACGTTTGACAGCAATCAGCGCGACATCACACCGGGGCAGGCGGCGGTTTTCTATGACCGCGAGGTCGTGCTCGGCGGCGGAATCATTCTCAAAACATTTTGACGGAGGATATATGTCGCTTCCAACATTTCTGTTCGGCATTTTTCTGGCCTGCGCTTACGGAGCAGGTTTTCATCTCTGGCGCGGCGGGAGCCTGGGACGGCTGACGCTTTATATCACGCTGGCGCTGGCCGGTTTCTGGCTGGGTGATTATTTAGGCTGGCAATTGAACTGGACGTTTGGCGCAGCGGGAAGTTTGAACGTCGGAACCGGAACGTTAGGCGCAATAATTTTTCTGTTCGCCGGTGGTTTTTTGAGCCGGATTCAGGTGCGAACCCAATAAAAAAGCCCCCACTTTTCAGCGGGGGCTTTGCGTAGTTTAGTTAGCCAGAGTGACGCTGGCGGCCTGTTGGCCTTTCGGTCCCTGCTCAATCGTAAATTCGACTTTCTGGCCCTCGGTGAGAGATTTGTATCCGCCCATTTCGATAGCGGAAAAATGGACAAAAACATCCGGGCCGCCTTCATGCTCGATGAAGCCATAACCCTTGCTGGCGTTAAACCACTTTACGGTGCCATTAACACGTTCGCTCATTGTTGCTTTTACTCCTTGAACTGAAAACGGATGAGTTTGGCGGTTCTGCCAACAAAAAAAGCCCAGGCCGTAACGCGCCCAAGCTTACTTGTATAGCAAGAACACGAGCCATTTACGGTCAAAAGTTTATCAGATGGATTCGGGAATGTCAAGATGCTGATAAAATAGTCGGCATGCCTTGGAAACTTAATACCACCCATGCCCAAGCAGGCGACCTTGTTCAAATGGTCGGCCTGCGCCACAAACATTTTATTTTTGTTCTCACGCCCGGCACAATTTTTAGCACGCACCGGGGAATTATCAAACACGACGACCTGATTGGTCTGCCTTGGGGGAGCCAGGTTTTCAGCCACATGGAAAGCCCATTTTTTCTACTGCAACCCTCGCTGGCCGATATTCTGACCGAACTGCCGCGCAACACCCAGATTCTATATCCAAAGGAAATCGGATTTATTTTCATGACGATGGGCGTCGGCCCCGGTCAACGAGTAATGGAGGCGGGCACAGGCTCCGGTTCAATGACTTGCGCACTGGCTTTTGCCGTTGGTGAACAAGGCCGGGTGATTTCGTACGAACAGCGCCCGGAAATGCAAAAGTTGGCCCTGAAAAACCTGCAGCGGCTGGGATTCGAAGACCGCGTTGATCTAAAGTTAGGCAACATCGGCGATGGATTTTCAGAAACCAACGTGGATGCTTTCTTTCTGGATGTGCCCAACCCGTACGATTACATGGTTCAGGTGCGGGCGGCGCTCAAACCCGGTGGCTTTTTCAGCGCCATCATTCCCACGTTTAATCAGGTTGAACTCACGCTCTACGCCCTGCGCCGTGAAAAATTCGCCTTTATCGAAGTATGCGAGGTGCTGCTGCGCTATTACAAAACTGAACCCGCACACCTGCGCCCGGTTGACCGGATGGTGGCGCACACCGGTTTTCTAGTCTTTGCCCGGCGCGTTGAATTGAGCGATGACCCACGCGCCAAAGATTTGCTGGAAGAAATTGGTCTCGCCACCGACCGGCGCGCCGTACAAAAAGACTCCGCTGCCGCGAATGAGCCTGAAGTATCAGAAGATTTGGAAGCCTGAGAAGGGAAACACCCACCATGCGAAGACGAGGGTTTGGATTTGGGCGCAAAGCCGCAATTTTTCCGTTGGAAATAAAACTGGCCCATCAACAATTATCCGCGGGCGATTACGCCGGGGCCGCGCTAGCCTTTGAAAGCCTGGCACGCCACGCCGAAGAAATTGGCGGGCCGCGCGCGCCGCTTTTTCTGCTTCAGGCTGGAAAAGCGCAGATTGCCAGCGGTAATATCGGCGCGGGAATGCAGCACTTGCGCCGCGGTCTCACCATGCTAACAGAACGCCATCAATTTACACAGTTGTATCACGCCGAACGCCGCGCTGTTGATGAGTTGCAACAACGTGGCCTGACGAATGAAGCCAACGAGTTGGAAACTTTTCTGCAAGGCAGCCTGCCCGCCATGGCCGACCTGCCGACACAGCATATCACCACAACGCGACCAATTCTGCCAACTCATTGCCCGGCCTGCGGCGGGCCGCTGCGCCCCAATGAAATCGAATGGTTCAGCCCAAACAGCGCCGAATGTCCCTTCTGCGCCAGCCCGGTGCAAGCCAAAGATTAGCGTAATGCACCCAGCAGACCAGCTCACAGTAAAAGATTTCTTGAATGTCTTACAGGCACAGGACACCCCGTTGCACAGCGAAAAGACTCCTGCGCCAGGGCAAACGTTGCGCCCGGCGGCAGTGCTGGTACCACTCTTCCGCTACGCAGATGCCTGGCACATCCTTTATACCCGTCGCGCTGACCGGGTAGAAACGCACAAAGGCCAGGTCGCCTTCCCTGGCGGGGCCAGTGAAACAGGTGAATCACCTGAACAAACCGCCCTGCGCGAAGCGCAAGAAGAAATCGGCCTGCGCCCCGCCGATGTGAACACGCTCGGGCGACTGCCGCAAATTATCACCATCAGCGATTTTTTGGTGACGCCCATTGTCGGAATTATTCCCTGGCCGTATGCTTTTCGTGTTTACACCCCGGAAGTGGCACGTGTCTTCAGCCTGCCACTGGCCTGGCTGGCCGAGCGCGGAAACTTCATGGAACTGACCCGCGTCGAAACAGGCCGCCGTGTGATTGCCTACCTGCCCCAGGATGGCGAGCTGCTCTGGGGAGCCACTGCTCACATGACAATGGAATTTTTAAAACGATTAAGATTGCTGTACCCGTCGGTTAAATAAAAACTGCCCGCGGTTTTCCACGGGCAGTTTTTATTATTGTGAAGCAAAAATTACTCTTCAGATTCTTCCTTCTTCTTCTTTTCCACCAACGCCGGCTCAAGCGACTCTACAGCAGCCACTTCAGGAGCAGCCTCTTCTGCGAAGGTGCTGGTGGCAATCACAATACCTTCATTCAGGTCAGAAAGCATGGTGACATTTTCCGGCAGAACCAAATCGCGGACGTGAAGAGAATCGCCAATATGCGCCAGGTGGCTGATGTCCAGGTCAACACGTTCTGGCAGGTCACCAGGCAGGGCTTCAATTTCCACTCGCTCCATGTTATGGACCAGCACCGCGCTAAAGTCCAAGACAGCCGGCGCAACCCCATGCAGGTGAACTTGCACCCAGGCGCGAATTTTCTCGGTCAGCGAGACGGCCTGAAAATCAACGTGAATCAGATTGCCCTTGATGTAGTTTTTTTGTTTTTCGCGTACCAGCGCAGCAATTTTTTTGCCTTCCAAGTCCACCGTCACAATGCTGGAAGAAGTCAAACGCGGAATGAGCAAGCCCGCTTCATGGGCGTCCATCTGAATGGCGACTGGCTCCACATTATGGCCGTAAATGACGCCGGGAAGTTGCCCGGCGCGGCGCAAGACGCTGACCTGCTTGCCAATGACCGAACGTTTGGTGGCTTTGATAATAATTTTTTCCATGCGATTTTCTCCTTGGACGCCTCTCACCTCAGAAATTGAGGTTACCTTCGCCCGATAGTGCCGGCTGATGCCGGTATAGTGCCGGCTTGCCGGTATAGTGCCGGCTGATGCCGGTATAGTGCCACGGGCCAACACAGCCCGCGCAATTGACTAATGTTTTTTTCCGAACAGTAATCGCCCGGCCAACAAAATCAAGCCAGCGACAATACCGCCGATGATACCCGTGATGGCGGCCTGGCGGTCGTCAAACAGGGTTTCAACCGGCCCGTTCACCTGATTGCCAATCAGCACCCCGGCGCGGATGGAAGCCGCCTGAATGCTGCGTCCAGCCATCAACCCGGCGGAGACGCTACTTGCTTCGATAGATTCTCCATACACAGCTAGGGCTTTCCCCTGCACCTGAAGGTGACTCGCGCGCGCCAAGCCAATCGCTGAATGGGAGATTTCTGCAGAATCACTGTTCAACATCCCAATCAACGAGTTCTGCGTCCGAACCGTCTCGGCCTGAATGTTGGCCGCCAACGCGGTGTTCATATCCACCTCAGTAGATTCAATCCGCGCCAGGTCACACTGGGTCGCACGCACCATTTCGGCCTGCACCAACTGAACATTCGCTTGATGCAAATTGACGACTTGCGGCATTTCATCTCGTTGAGATTGGTTAGAGTCAGACATGACGCCTCCGGGCATAAAACGCGCCTCCAAGCGGAGGCGAAAGTTCCAGCGGGACTGGATTGTAGCCGGCGGATGACGATTCGTCAATAGTTCACCGCCCAAAGCTACCAGCAATCCGCAAAATATCAAATCCTTCGGCAAAGGGGCGTTCAGCCAATGCGCCATGCCGTACCATGATGGAACGAGTCAGGTCACGGTTGAAATAATACTTATCACTGTACGTTTCATACTGCGAAAGCGCCTGAATCTTGGCGTTCACATCCGCTTCGCTAACTTCGGCCAGAAAATGCGGAAAAAAACCATAGGATGAGCGCACAACGTCAAAGCCAAGCACAGTAATGCCGCGAAACGCGCGCAAAGACTCGTCTGTGGCAACGTTATGGTCCTGGTGCACATCTTGTTTGCTGTGGACAAATATCAAATCCGGGTTGAAATCGCGGCGCAGATTGAGAAAGTACTCCAAAATCTCCTGGCGCGAATCAGGGAAAATGCGTGTGGTAAATGGACCCAGCACAACTTTTTCACGCGGGACGCCCAATACCGCCATGGAACGCAAATGCTCCTCCGCCACATTCTGCAAGGCCGGGTTTTTGCGATTATCCGAAAGCGTCACACACAATAAATCCGTCTGCGGCGCAATCTGATGAATCAACGCGCCACAACCCAGCTCAATATCGTCAGGGTGCGCACCAATAAAAAGAACTCGCTCACCAAAAAATTTCATCCGTTTGCCATCCGTTTCAAAAACCCGCTTACTATTTCGTCGCCAAAATCCCGCCAACGACTTTGGTCATCACCAATTTGCCGTCGCGTTCAAACCAGCGCGTTGCCACCTGTTCGATTTTGCCAATCAACGTCTCGTACTCATCTTTGCCGCTGAACATACTCGTCCACAATTTTCGGTCTTCGCTCAACGATGCGCGGACATAAGCCATGAACGGCGCCACTTCCGGGAACGTCAGCGGATTCTCAAACGTGAGCAACTCCGTTTTAGCAAAAAGAGCGCTGATTGTCTGAAAAATCTCGCCCTTAAAACGGCTTGAGCCCGGCATGGGCGGAATCGCCTGCCCGCAGGCTTCGGTGATGATGTCGTAGAACATTTTTTTATTTTCGGGCAGCGGCCCGGTCACAAACAAGCGTCCGCCCGGCTTTCCAGAAACTGTATCGGGACCACGCAGCACGCGATGCGCTTCGCCAAAAGTGAATTCCAAATCTGCGGCGTAGTAAATTGCAAAAGCGCTGGAGAGAAAATCAAAACGATTGTCGGCGAAAGCGAACGGCTGATTAAAATCCAGAAACTGGAAATCAATGTTCGTCTCGCCGCGTTCAACCAGTAGCGCGCGCGCCTTCTCTAATAATTCTTCAGAGACATCCCCACCGACAATCCGCGCCTGCCCTTTGGTATAATCGCTGTACAGAAAACATTGTTTGCCCGCGCCACAGCCGACATCCAAAATATCAAAACCCGGCTGGGGATTAAGCACTTCCAAATTCCACTGGTCAATATTGCGCAAACCATATTTTTCGTGAATATCAATCCGCACAAGCAAGTCTTTGCTGGTTTCTTGAAAGTTAATTTTCATTCAGACTCCCATCTCGATAATGGCTATTTTGTAGCGCGTTTCTGATAACGAACGCGGATTATACCAAACCTTCAATTTCCCATTCTGCATTCAACCTATATTTTCCATGACATCCAAACCTACCATCCCCGCCGTCAAAGGCATGCGCGAGTTCTATCCAGAAGACCTGGCTGTGCGTAATTATATTTACCAAAAAGTCTGCCAGGCCGCCACACAATTCGGCTATCAGGAGTGGGAATCGCCCTACGTCGAAGCCATCGCCCTGTACGCCGCCAAATCGGGCGAAGAACTGGTCGAAAAACAATCCTTCGTCTTCAGCGACCGCGGCGGCGACAAAATCACCCTGCGGCCTGAGTTGACTCCCTCGCTAGCGCGCATGGTCGCCAAACGCCAGGGCGAGTTGGTTTTTCCACTGCGCTGGTGGCAATACGGCCCCATGTGGCGCTACGAACAGCCCCAAAAAGGCCGCACGCGCGAATTTTTTCAGTGGAATGTAGACATGCTCGGCGTCAACTCCCCCGAAGCGGATGCAGAACTAATCAGCGTCGCGGCCACCTTCTTGAAACTGGTTGGCCTTTCGCCGCAACAAGCCACCATTCTAGTCAATAATCGCCGCCTGATGGACGCGCAATTTGACTTTCTTGGCATCACCCCCGAAAATCGAACGTTCGTCTCCGGGCTGGTAGACCGCCGCACAAAGATGAAACCCGAAGCCTGGGACGTCTACGCCCTCGAAAACGGTCTCAATCAGCAACAGCTCGACGGTCTGGAGAAAATTCTCGGCGACCTGGATTTGTGGCAAAAATCTGATGAATTGGTGCGGCTCTTCAAGGCGCTGGAAGCCCTCGGTGTGCGCGAGTACGTCAAATTCGACCCCAACATCATGCGCGGCCTGCTCTACTACACCGGCACCGTCTTTGAAGCCTTCGATGTCTCCGGTTCGGTGAGACGCGCCATTTTGGGCGGTGGGCGCTATGACAACCTGTTGGCCGATGTCGGCGGCGACCCGCTCTCCGGTGTCGGATTTGCCATGGGCGATGTCGTCATCGGGATTATTTTGCAGGAAAAGGGACTCATTCCAGCCTTTACGCCTTCCCCCGCCCCGATACTGGTGACTGTTTTCGACGAGTCACTCTGGCTGGACTCTTTTGCCGTTGCCGCAGAACTGCGCGCGGCTGGTCTCAACGTAATAGTCTCACCCGAACCCGCCAAACTGCCAAAACAATTCAAATTTGCCGACCGGATGGGTATCCGCGTGGCAGTCGTCCTCGGCCCGGATGAAGCCGCCAGCGGGCAGGTGACGCTCAAAAACTTAAAAAACGGCACCCAGCAAACCGTCAGCCGTTCGCAAGCGCCAAAAGAAATCAGCGAAATTCTCGCCAGCGCGTAAAAGCATGAAGAAAGCGCCTCACCTGCTCGCAGCGGCGATCGCGCTGTGCACAATTCTCCTGCTCGCGGTTTGGGGCAATTTTTTCGCCCGCCGCCAGGAGAATCTTTTTGTTCACGCCCTGGCCGCCACCAAGAGCAATCAGGCCTACAACGGCTCCGCCTTCCAGCGCGCCGCCTCGCGCTACCCCGATTTGCTGCTCATTTACGGCAGTTCTGAGTTAACACAGGGCGACCCGCGCTATCAGTCGCGCGCTTTTTTTCGCAAATACCCCACCGATTTCATGGTTTTTCAGGTGGCAAAACCCGCCGCCAACGCGCTGACCATTGCACAGTCGCTGGCCGCTCTTGGCAGTGATTTACGCGGCAAAAAAGTCGTCATTTCGTTTACGCCCTCGCTGTTTCTTCTACCCATGCTCAGCCAGGAATATTACAACGGCAATTTCTCGCGCCTGCACGCGTACGAGTTGATTTTCAGCCCCACACTCAGCCGCGCCGTGCGCCAAGCCGCCGCCCGGCGCATGTTGGATTATCCCGACTCGCTTGCCGAGGACGCCCTGCTGCATTTTGCGTTGCAACACAGCGCCGAAGATGCTCCACTTGACAACATCCTACTGGCCTTCTCCTGGCCGCTCGGACGCCTGCAAACCACACTTATCCGCCAGCAAGACCATTTTGCCAGCCTGAACGAACTGACCGAAAAACGTCTTGACTCCAATATTTACCCCGCGCCTGCCAAAATTGACTGGCAGGGTCTGCTGCAAAAAGCGCGCGAAGAACAAGCCCCTTTTTCCAACAACAACCCCTACGGCGTGGATAATGTCTTTTGGGAGCAGGAATACAAAGCCAGCTTCGACCAGCCCATTGCGCCCGGTTCGGGCGACGCGGAATTTCTCACCAGCCTGGAAAACTCCAAGGAGTGGCAAGATTTTGACCTGCTCTTGCGCGTTCTGACTGAACTAGGCGCGCGCCCGCTGTTGATCAGCCGCCCACTTAACGCGCCCTTTCTCGAAGCCCTCGGCATTTCGCGCCGGGCGCAGTCGGTTTACTACCAAAAACTTACTGCCGCCGTCGCATCCTACCCGGTGACGCTGGTAGATTTTCACACGCTGGACGGCGACAAAACCTTCAGCGTTGACCGCACTTCGCACCCCAGCCTGGCCGGTTGGATTTACGTCAACCAGGCGCTGGATGCTTTCTATCACGACCTGAGGCAGCCATGAATATCTCTGAAATCGTCCTGACCGAACTCGAAAAAGTGACCGAAACCGACGAAGTCCGCCGCAATCTTGACCTGATGCTGTTCGATGAGAAAATTCTCGACTCTTTCGGCTCAATGGAATTGATGGTCGCGCTTTCAGAGCAATTCGGTCTCGAAATCACACCGGGGCAGGTGGAGCGCGAACAGTGGACCAGCCCGCGCAAAATCATCGCCTATGTGCAAGAACGGCTGAAGGAAATTCACTGATCATGCGCCGTCTGAATTTGTTACGCCAATCTTTGCATGAAAATTTTTGGGCAAAAGAAATTTTGCTGAGCCTCTACTACCTGCTGATTTTCGCAGCGCTGATTGCAATGTACGGCCAGGGAAATTTTTCGACACCCGATTTTATTTACCAGGGATTCTGACGCATGACCTTGCTCGAACAGATTGACCAGTGGCATCAGCGCGCGCCGCAACGCCTGGCGCACATCAGCGGCGCACAAACGTTGACTTACGCTGAACTCTTCCAGCGTTCCAACGCGCTGGCGCTGGCCTTGCGCCACAAGCTCACGCCCAGCGCCGAACCCGTCGCCGTGCTCGGCCACAAAGAATCAGAAATGCTGGTCGCTTTTCTGGGGTGCGTCAAGGCCGGACGCCCATACATTCCACTGGATATTTCCCTGCCCGCCGGGCGCGTTGAGACGATTCTCACGGCCAGCGGCGCGCCGCTATTGCTCACACCCGCAACTGTCCGCGCCTGGAGTGATGAATTTCTCGACCAGACAGCAGATTTTCAACCCGCGCCGCTCACGCCAGACGCGCCCTGGTACATCATTTTCACCTCCGGCAGCACCGGCGCGCCCAAAGGCGTCGTCATCACCCGCCAGAACCTGGAAAGTTTCGTCGGCTGGAGCCAGGCAGAGCAAAATTTCCTGCCAGCAGGCGAGGTTTTTCTCAATCAGGCGCCATTTTCGTTTGATTTATCGGTAATGGATTTGTACTCCAGCCTGGCCAGCGGCGGCACGCTCTTCAGCCTGACGCGTGAGTTAATCGCTGAACCCAAAAAAATATTCGCTGCGCTGACCGAATCTCGCGTCAGCGTGTGGGTTTCCACCCCGTCATTTGCGCAACTCTGCCTGGCAGAACCAACCTTCCGCCAGGAAATGCTCCCGTCGGCGCGAAAATTCTGGTTTTGCGGCGAGACTCTCACACCAGAAGTAGCCGCCAGCCTGCTGAAACGTTTTCCCGCCGCGGAGGTGTGGAACACTTACGGGCCGACGGAAGCCACCGTGGCGACAACTTCCCTACGGGTGGATGCGGACATTCTGGCAGCCTACGCGCCCCTGCCAGTGGGACGGCCCAAACCTAACAGCCGCATCCTGATTCTCACTAACGGCCTTCAGGCTGAGGCGGGACAGCGCGGCGAAATCGTCATTGCCGGACAAAACGTCAGCGCCGGCTATCTCCATCAGCCCGAACTCTCGGCCCGTTCCTTCTATCAAATTGACAGCGCGCGCGCCTATCGTACCGGCGATATGGGGCATTTTCAGGATGGTTTTTTGTTTTTCGATGGGCGCATGGATTTCCAAATCAAATTGCACGGCTATCGCATTGAAATTGGCGACATCGAGGCCAACTTGCAGGCGCTGACGGGGGTACGCGATGCGGTCGTTTTGCCCATTCTCAAAAGTAACAAGGTTGAATATCTGGCGGCATTTGTGATTTTACAGCAAGCGCAAAGCGGCTCAACCTTTGAAATCAGCCGGGCGCTGAAGCGCGAGTTGGGCGCGCGCCTGCCCGATTACATGATTCCGCGCAAGTTTGTTTTCTTGCCCGATTTTCCGATGACGCCCAACGGCAAAGCCGACCGGCGCAAACTGGCAGAGCGCCTGGCATGACACCCTACGCCGATTTTCTGTACTTTGGCGTCTCGCTCTACGCGCTGTTGCCCGCTGCGCTGTTGGGCTGGCTGAAGCGCTTTACGCGCATCTGGCTGGTGTTTGCCACGCTGGGAATGCTGGCGGTGCAATACTGGCAAGGCGGCAGCGGGCTGGAAAATAAATTTTGGCTGATGTTGGGTTACGCCACCCTGCAATGGCTCAATGCGCGCCTGTTTTTGAAATTGCGTGCGCAGAAAGTTCGCCGTCCGGCTTTTTATTTTGCTTTACTGGTGGCGCTTTTGCCCCTGCTGGCGGGAAAATTTTTTCCCGGCGATACGCTGGTGTTCGTAGGGCTGTCGTATATCACCTTCCGCAGCCTGGATGTTTTGTTTGGAATTCAGGACGGAGGCATCCAGGCGTTACCGCTGGCGCAATACAGCCAGTTTTTACTGTTTTTCGCGACGATTTCCTCCGGCCCAATAGACCGATTTCAACGCTTTGGACAAGACTGGCGGCGGGAGCGCACCAGCGCAGAATGGCTACGCGATATAGACGGCGGAATTCAGCGTATTTTTACCGGCTTTTTGTACAAATTTATTCTCGCGGCGCTAATTAAACAATACTGGCTTGACGCGGTTTCCGGCGCCGAACTGGGGCAAACCATCGCGTACATGTACGCCTACACGTTTTACCTATTTTTTGATTTTGCCGGATACAGCGCTTTCGCGGTTGGCTTTGCATATTTCTTCGGCATTCATCCCCCCGAAAATTTTCGACGCCCATTTGCGGCGCGCGATTTGCGCGATTTTTGGAATCGCTGGCACATCAGCCTGTCGTTCTGGTTCCGCGATTTTGTCTACAATCGCTTTGTGTTCGCTTCGGTCAAGGGAAAATGGTTCAAAAACCGTTTCACTGCCGCCTATTTGGGCTATTTTCTTTCAATGGGGCTGATGGGCGTCTGGCACGGGCTGGCGGCGCATTACATCGTCTACGGGTTGTACCACGGCGCGTTGTTATTTCTGACCGACTGGCTCAACCGGCGCTACCGCAACAATCGCCTGCTCAACAGCGACAGTTTGTTCTGGCGCGGCGCGTCAATTTTTCTGACATTTCATCTGGTGAGTTTCGGCTTTCTGATTTTCTCGGGGCGCTTGTTTTAAGCAAACCACAGGCAACATCGCCAACAGCGATAGCCCGTAAGGCAACATAAATGTCGGGCCACGCAACGCGGCAGACTCGACTTCGTCGGGTTAGACGTCGTGCAGTCTTTTGCAGATTTGCAGAGTCGAAACCCGCACCGCATCCAACGCGGTGTCAAAACTGGTTTTGGCGGTTTCAATTTTCACCAAACCCGGCGTGAACAACGCCGCCTTCTGCGCCGCTGGCTTCAATCAGCAGTTTGGCTAGCCTCCGTTGACCGCCGGATATAGTTTGACTTCGTCTTGCCCGAAGACAATTGCCGCCTGCAAATCCACCATCTGGCCGTTGACGACCGTCAGGTGGACTTCTGCCAGTGGAAGCCCCAACCCGGCCAGCACTTCGCTGAGCCGGGTTGGGGCTTTTAATTCAATTTCCACCCGGCTGCGACGGTTGGGGAGGTAGAAATCGAGGTGTCCGCCCGCGTAGAGTTTCATTTTTGGGTGTCAACCGGCAGCATTTCAGCGGCCCAGCCCAGCGCAAGCGATTCGAGCCGCTCGCGCGTGGGAACGCCCGTTTCAGCGTTCCAGCCTTTCAGGGCATATAAAATTGTCAGGGCTTGTTCAAAGTCGTCGCGCGGCAGGCCGAGGCCCTGCAACGGGCCATTTTCCAGCCCCTGAAAAATCCGTTCCGGCAGGGTGTCATCCTGACGCGAAAAGCCCTGGCGCAGATTAAATATCCGCGCCAGGTTGGTGCCGCGCTCGCCAATTTGGAGCAAGTCGTCCATCGTCATGTTCCAGCCGGTAGCCGCATTGATGGACAGGAGTACATCGTCGGGGTGGATGAAGGAGCGCGGCGCGGGGCCAAAGAAGCAGTAGCCGGTCGTCTTTTCCATGCTGCCCCATTTTTCCAAAATGTAGAAATGTTTCATTTTTTCGGCGTTCAGCAGCCGGGAAGGTTGGGCGACAGTAATCCCGAGCGCGGCGGCGCTCTTGAACTGAATGGCTTCGGGGTTGGCAAAGGCCGGGTCGTGCGCCACCACCAGATGGTCGGCGCCGATTTCGGAGATGGCGTAGCCCATACCGACGTTGTATTTGCCGCGCGGCTCGTGCATGGCGAGTTCCTGCCCTTTGACCTGGATGGTAAAGAATTTGGCCTCGCCGCCGATTTTTTCCGCGGCGCGTTTACTGCCTTCAGCCAGCAGGTTGCCAAAACCTTCGCGGCGGGCAATTTTTTCCAGCATGGCGAGCATGGCTTCGGCATTGCCAAAGCGCAGGTCGAGGCCGCCGGTGTCCTCCAGGCCAATCAGGCCGTGTTCAAAACATTCCATGGCGAAGGCAATCGTCGCCCCGGCGGAAATGCTATCGAGCATGTAGGCGTTGCAGAGTTCATTGGCTTTGGCGATGGCCTGCAAATCGCTGATGCCGCAGTTGGGGCCAAACGCGCCCAAGGTTTCATATTCCGGGCCGCCATAGGGCGAGGGCTGGCCGTTGACGGCGACTTCGCGCTTACAGCGCACGGCGCAGGCGTAGCAGCTGCGCCGCGCTGTGAGCAACTGCTTTTCGTAGGCTTCCCATTTGAGTTCGTCTACGCCTTCAAACGCGCCCTGGCGAAAGTTGCGCGTGGGCAAAATTCCGGCGGTATTGAGCGGTTCGACCAAACCGGGCGTGCCGCGCACCTGCAAATCCCAGCTGAGTGGGTTATCACGTACGGCTTTGGAGAGTTTGCGTCCCAGCGCCAGCAGTGTTTCAGGGTCGTGCGCCAGCGACTGGTAACGCAGACTGCCGCGCACGGCAATTGCGCGCAGGTTTTTGGAGCCCATCACCGCGCCCATGCCCGTGCGCCCGTTGAAATGGCGCAGGTCGTTGGTCAGACCAGCGTAACGCACCAGGTTTTCGCCGCCGATTCCAATTTGCAAGACGCGGATCTTTTCATCACCCAATTCGGCGCGGATGGTTTCCTGCGCTTCGGCGGTGGTGCGGCCCCACAGGTGCGCCGCCGGGCGGATTTCGGTCACGCCATCCTGAATCCAGAGATACACCGGCTGAGGGGCGCGGCCCTTGACGACGATGGCCTCGAACCCGGCCATTTTCAGTTCCGGCCCCCAGAAGCCGCCCGCTTCCGATTCGCCGTAGCCGCCGGTCAGCGGCGAGCGCGCCGAGACAACGTAGCGCGTGGCCGTGGAGACGGGCGCGCCGGTCAGCAGGCCGTTGGCAATGACGAGCACATTTTCAGGCGCGAAAGGTTCGGTATGCGCGGGCAGTTCATTCAGCAAAATGTAGCCCGCCAGCGCTTTGCCGCCGGGGTAGAGCCGGTAAAAGTCCTCGCTCAGGGTTTCCACTTCCAGCGCGCCGGTGGAGAGATTGACTCGTAGAATTTTTGCGGTGCTGCCGTATGCCATGGGGCCTCCAAATTTTCAACCAGACGGAACAAAACCAAAACCTTGACCACGAAGGTCCCAAAGAGACACGAAGGAAAATTTTTAAGGTTTTCCTTCGTGCCGCTTGGTGTCTTTTGTGGTTACAGGTTTGCTCAAAATCATTCTACCTAATTTCCAGCGCCAGCGGACAGTTGATTTCGACATCCTGTTCAGCGATTCTAATCGAAATTACCGGCCAGTTGGGGGTGGTGGTGAGAATTTCATTCGATTGCGCGCCAATCAGGATGGTGTCCTCCATTTTAGCACCGGCGATGGTCGGATTCCAGGCGTAGGCTTGACCGATTGAAACCACATCCGCTGAACCAGGCAGACCCAACAACTCACGCGGTTCATAGCCGACGGCCCCGCCCTGATGATGGAAGCGCCACTCGTCAGGGAAACCTGCCGCCGTGTATTCAGCCTGTCCGCGTTGGAAAACTTCGTCAAGTGAGCAGCCGGGGCGGGTGTGAGCAATCAAGGCAGCGTTGACGCGCGCGGTGGCGACGATACGCTTTTGCGCCTCCGCCGGAAGCGGCCCAAAGTGGACGAGACGCGAAATGGAGCAGACCAACCCCCAGCGGCGTCCACTCAACACCAGCAGGGCATACTTTTCCAACTTTTTCTCCGTCGGCAACGGGTGACGGAAGCGGTAGATGCGTTCATCGGTGGCAATCAAGTTGACAATCGGCTGGACGCCGCGCTTTTGGGCTTCGCCGCCCAGCAAAGCGGCGATTTCGTATTCGCTCATACCGGGGCGAACCGACCGGGCGGCAGAATCCATCGCCTGGGCGCAGAACTGACCCAACTGCCGGAAGCGCTCCCCCTCGGCAGGCGTCAGACTCGCCCGCAGCCGGGAGATTTCTGCGCTGACATCTTTTGCGCCGCCAAAAGGCACATCCGCAATTGAGTTCAGCCCGGCGGTCAGTTGATTCAGCTCGGCGAGTGGATTTGTCCAGTGAGAGATGCGCAACTCCCAGCCCTGTTCCGCCAGCCCAGATTCCTGCTCGAGGCGCGGGGCCTCGATGTTGTTGGTCGCCAGATAACAGCGTTCGCGGGTGACGAGGAGCGATGCCGCGCCTTCGGTGGTGGCGGTGTTGACGTAGGAGGTCGCGCCGCAGGTGGCCCAGGCAAAACTGCTCACGCGGCGCAAGAGCAGAGCGTCTGCGCCGTGCTTGTCCAGCAGCCTCAAAATTTTTTCGCGCTTGATCAGAAATTCCGCGTTCATGCAAAGACCATCCTCAGACTGGTGACCAGCAACAAAAGCAAGACAAATTTCCGAAAACCTTGTGCTGGCAGGCGCTTTTCCAGCAAGGCTCCCGCGATTAATCCCGCAATCAGGGCTGGCAGGGCTATTTTCCCAAACCAGCCCAAAACGACCGGGGTAAAGTTGCCAGAAATGGCATGGTTAAAAATCACCTGCACGCTGCTGATAATGAAATAGCCCTGCAAATTGCCACGAAAACGGGCGGGTTCCCATTTTTGGGTATCGGCATAAATAATCATGGCCGGCCCGGACGTATTAAAAGCGCCCCCCATCAAACCGCTGAACAGCCCGGCCAAGGCTTGCCAAAGCGGGTGAGTCAGTTGGGGCAGGTGGAAACCCGAAAGCGCGTACAGTGCATACAGCGCAATGATGGTTCCCAGGATGCGTAAGCCCCAGACATTATCCAGCCCCTTTAGAAACTGCACGCCAATTGGAATGCTGATGAACGAAACCACAATCGCCAGCCAAATATCCCGAAAGGTGAGCGAGCGCCAATTTCGGAAAAGAATGACCGCTTCGATGCAAATCGCAATCAGCGCAACCAGCGGGGAGGCCACACGCAAGCCCAAAATGCTGGGCAAAATCGCCATCGTGACCAGCGCCATACCAAAACCGCTGATTCCCTGTGTCAGAACGGCAAAGAAAATTATCGCGGCAACGAACCCAGCAAGGACAACATCATTCATTGCGCGCTTCCGCGGTACTAGGCTTCGTCATAGAGCGTCTTATCCCAAAACTTCGTAAAACGCTGAATTCCATCCACGGTGTACGGGTGCTGCACGCCTTCCTGGTAAACCGATAACCCGGCGGTGACAATATCCGCGCCCAGCACGGCCATATCCACAATCTGGCGGGCATTGCGCACCGCGGCCACGATGATTTCAGAGTCAAAATCATAGTTAGCGCGAATCGTCATAATATCGTCAATAAATCCCTTGATATCCTCGCCGTTGGTTTCCTTCCAGCCGATAAACGGTGAAATGAAATACGCGCCAGAGCGCATGGCTTGCAGAGCCTGCATCGGTGAGAAAATCAGCGTGCAATTCACGCGGATATCTTTCTTCGCCAGCGCTTCAATCACCTTGAAGGTTGATTCCATGCACTGCAACTTAATCACAAAATTGGGCGAAATCGCCGCCAACTTCTCGGCTTCGGGCATCATCTCGGCGTAGGTCACAAAATGCGGGTTGACTTCCACCGAAACGGTCTTCTCCGTCCCTTCGACCAGTTTCGCAATCTCGCGGATAACCGTCAGGAACGGCTTGCCAGAAGCCTGCACATGCCGCGGGTTGGTGGTAATCCCATCAACGTTGAACGCATCGAGGGCGTATTCAATTTCACTTGTGATGGCGCTATCCAGAAAAAACTGCATCATTGACTCCTCTTATTTGAATTGGATTTTCACATCAGACGGAAGGTTTTCCAATTTTCCATCTGACGAAATACTTAAATTCAGACCCGGTAACTGCATTCCGTTTCGCGGTAGCCCAAACGCCCAGACCTGCTCCAGGTGAAGGCCCGCTTTGAGTTCTCCCGTGTGCTGGACGGCGGGACCAAGCGGAAGAATGCTTCCTTCGCGCCCGAAAATGGGGATGTGATCGAGGGGGACTTCTCGCTCGAACAGCCCTGGCCCCTGCACCCAGGTTTGGTTCCAAATATCGAACCAGTTCCCGGCTGGCAGGTAAAAGCGCACCCTGCCGCCCGGCTGAAGCACCGGAATCACCAACAGCGACGGGCCCAGCATGTATTGCTGGTCAAACTGCCAGGCCAGGCGCTCTTCGGGAAAGGCCAAGACCATCGAGCGCATGACCGGCATCCCGGTTTGGCTGGCTTCGAGGGCGCAGCCTTGCAGGTACGGAATCAACTGATAGCGCCAGTTCAGCCACTTGCGCACGATTTCTTCCGCCTGTTCGCCAAAAAACCAGGGTTCGCGCGGGCTGGTGCCGTGAAAGCGGGTGTGCGAAGCCATAATCCCGGCCTGCGCCCAGCGGATGTACAGTTCGGGGTCGGGCATTCCGCTGCCAAGCAGGCCGCCGCTTTCTTGCGGCCCATAAAACCCGCCAATGTCATGCGCGTAAAACGCGCCGCCGCTCATGCCCCACGAAAGCCCGCCGCGAATGCTGGCCGCCAGGCCTTCCCAATCGCCCTGCGGGTCGCCGCCCCACTGCACCGGGTAGCGCTGTCCGCCTGCCCAACTGGAACGGCCCCAAACAATCCCGTCTTTTTCGCCATACAGCTGCGAGGCTTCAAACGCGCAGCGGTTGTAGAGCAGGGTATAGATATTGTGCAGGCGTTTGCCCATATCGCCGTTGTACCCAACCACCGCTTCTGGCACGGCTTCGCCATAATCGGTTTTCATCACACTGACGCCCATCTCGAACAAGTCACGGTGCATCTCGCGGAACCAGGCGTAGGCTTCGGGGTTGGTGAAATCCAGCAAGCCCGAAGGCTGCAAGTGCGGAATCAGCCGGTCATTCGGCGGCGGCAGCCAGCGGTGGATGTAGGTTTCGCCTTCCGGCGTTTGCAGGAAAAACTTTTTCGCCGCCAATTCGTCAAACAGCGGGTTGAGCGTCGAAAGATAGGAATATTCCCACAGGCACAGCCGGTAATCCATCCCGCGCAGGGTGCGCACAAAACCCGCCGGGTCGGGGTAGCGCTCGGTGTCCCAGGCGAAATCAAAGCGCGTCTCCGATTTGTGCCAGGCGCGTCCGTCCAGCGTCAGCACATCACAGGGAATGCGCCGCTCACGCAGTTTCTCGGCCACTTCCATAATTTCGGCAGATGTTTTGTAATAAGCGCGTGAAAACCACGCGCCGTAACTCCAGACCGGCGGCAGCGCCGTGCGCCCGGTCAGCGCGGTATATTTTTGGAGCATCTCCGCCGGAGAATCGGCAAAGAGTAGAAACAGGTCGAGCGTGGGGTCGTCCAGTTTTAGCACATAACTGCGGTGCGACCAGGGCGCATAGCCCACACCATGCGTCACCCGCACTGGAGTGTGGACAAAAACGCCCCAGCCGCTCGGGCTCCAGGCAAAGGGTACATTTTTATAAGAAATTTCGGCATTGACGCCGGTGGCGTCGCGGTTCCAGTTTTCGATTAACTGCCCGCGCTTATCGAGCGCGCCGAATTTGTCGCCCAGGCCAAAGACGCTTTCGTCGCTGGCGAGCGCCAGGGAGATGAGCCACTGTTCGGGGCTGGCCGCCACAGGCGCAAGGCGCAGCGTGCCGCTGATGGTGCGGTCGGTGGCGGAGGCGAGCATCAATTTTCCGGCGCGATACACCGCCAGGCGCAGGGGTTCCTGCTGGAAAACCAGTTCCAATTCTCCGCTTTTGACGCGAATCTCATCCTTGGCGCTTGCCACGCTGATAGTTTCTTTTGGCAAACCAGCTTCGTCAGCCAGAATGCCGTAATCGGGAACAGGAAGACGCTGAAAGCGCAGGCGCAGCAAATCCACGCCCGGCGCGCTGACTTCCAACGTCCCGGCGACGGTTTCGAAACGGGCAAGTCTATCCGCGAGGCTGGTAAATTTCAGCCATTCCAGGCGGGTGAAATCAGATTGGAGTTTGTTGGCTTCCTGGTCGAATAACATCATCTGTTCCAGTTGTCTTACTTTAGACCGGTTGTGGCAATGCCGGTGGTGATGTTTTCTTGCAAAAGGCCAAAGATGAAGGTAATCGGTAGCAGAGTCAGTACCGTCATCGCCAGAATCAAATTCCATTGCACGTTGAGTTCGCCCTGGAAGGAGGCCAGACCCACTTGCAGGGTGAAATATTCACTGCGGCTGAGGACAATCAGCGGCCAGAGAAAATCGTTCCAGCGCCACATGACCGAGAAAATGGTCAGGACTGCCAGTGCGGGTTTCGCCAGCGGCAGAATAATCTGCGAATAGATGCGCCATTCGCTTGCCCCGTCAATCCGCGCCGCGTCGATGAGTTCATCCGGGATGGTGAGCATGTACTGACGCAGCAGGAAGACGCCGGTGGGGGTGGCCGCCGCCGGGACGATGATGCCCAGCAGGTTGTTATTCCAGCCCACATTGGTGATGACCAGGAAAACCGGCACCAGCACCACTGAAAGCGGCACCATCAGCGTGCTAATCATGACCATGAAAATGGTCTGACGCCCGCGAAATTTGTATTTGCTCAGGGCAAAAGCTGCCATGCTGTTGACCAACAGGGTCAGCAAAGTTGCCGTCACGGTTACAACGATACTATTCCAGAGATAGAGGCCAAAATTGAAACTTTCGATGCCTTCTTTATAGTTTTCCAGCCCAAAATAGACGCTTTCAAGCGGCTGGCGCTGATTGATGTTGACTTTAATCAGATTGCCAGGGTTAACCGGGTCAACCAGCTGCGCTTCCAGCCCCACACGGCGTACCTGGGCCAGGGTTTGGGTTGTGCCGTCCGCGAGCGTGACCGAGTAAAGCGGAAGCGGTTCGGGATAACCTTCTACAACGGCGGTTTGCTGGCGATAGGGCAGAAAACGCGGCGGGAATTTGACGATTTCACCCGAAGTTTTAAAGGAAGAGAGGATTAACCAGAGGATAGGGCCAAACATGATGACAACGCCTGAAATCAAATACACATAAGAGAGCACATCGGTAAGACCAAGCTTTTTGCCGCCTTTTTTGCGCGTAAGGTAACTCAGGGTCGAATTCATCTTAATTCTCCTCGCGCTGAGCCAGCATTTGAATCACTGTCAGCACAATCAGAACCCCCGCCATTAACAGGGAAGCCGCCGCCGCCAGCCCAAATTGCTTGTTGGGGCTGGAGAAACCATAGTTGTAAATATACTGTACCAGGTAGAGCGTGGCTGTACCCGGCCCGCCGCCCGTGAAAGCAAAGACAATATCGAAGACTTGCACGGCGCGAATGAGCGAGAGTACCAACACCACGACCATCGTCGGCATCAGCAACGGCATGGTAATTCTGGAAAAAGACTGCCAGGCGTTGGCCCCATCCAACGCAGCTGCTTCATACAAGTCCGCCGGGATGGATTGAAGCCCGGCCAACAAAATCAGCGTATAAAATCCCATAAAAGCCCAGACGCTGATCAGGATAATGAGAATTTGCGCCCATTGAGCGTTTACCAAAAAGGGGATTTTGTCGCGGCCCAGGCTGGTCAGAATCCCGTTGATCAGACCGTTTTCTTGCAAAATCCACTTCCAAATCAGTGCCACCACAATTGGGGAGAGCAAGACCGGGTAAAAGAAAACGCCCCGGAAAAAGCCGCGCGCCTTGAGATTGCGATTTAAGATGAGCGCTGTCAGCAACGAAAACAGCACCATCAGCGCCACCTGAAAAAAGACATAGCCGATGGTGTTATAGATGGCACGCCAGAATAAATCTTCGCTGCAAGTGCGGGGTTCGAGATAATTCTCGCAGAGCAGTAAACGCTCAAAGTTGGCTGGCCCGACCCAGGGACGCTCCAATGGCAGGAAAGAAGACCCGCCGGTGAAGGCATAAAGAAAGTTCAATAACATGGGGAAAAGAATAAAAATGCCAAAAATCAACAGATTGGGCAGCACAAAAACATAAGGCATTCCGCGCACCCCAACCAGCCGCTGGATGATGCCAAAAAGCATGTCCAGGATGGCAACAAAAAACTCATAGAGCGGGCTAAACGCCCGGCTGAACAGGTTGCTAACTTGTTTGGTTTTGGTGAGCAAGAACATTCATCACATCCAATCTGACGGGGCGCAGAACACATGGAACTGCGCCCCGTCAAAACTAGTACCGGAACTTTCCGATTTTGTAGGGTAAAAACGGCTGAATTGCACCGTTTTTACCCTACATCTTTATAAAGTTCCGGCACTAGTACCGGAACTTTCCGATTTTGTAGGGTAAAAACGGCTGAATTGCACCGTTTTTACCCTACATCTTTATAAAGTTCCGGCACTAGAGAGAGCGGTTACTTTTGGGCTTCAGCAATCGCCTTGTCAATATCCTGCTGGAGATTGACGAGCATTTCGTCAAGTGTTAATTCGCCCGTCAAGTATTGGGCAATGCGGTTGGCGCTGTTGCGATAGTACGCAAAGGCATACGGGTGTACATTCAATGAAACAGCCTGATCGGTCAGCTTGGAAACTTCCTTGGTATACGCCGCGAGGGCCGCCAGAACCAGGGGGTTGTCGGTCTTAAATTCAACGCCCTGAGCGGCGACTTCTTTATGCGCCGGGAGCGCCAGGGTGCCTGCCGAGAAGGCGCTGTAGTTTTCCGCTTTGATGAGGAATTCCATCAGCTTGGCAACTTCCGCAGGATGCTTGGAACTGGCAAAAGCCACAACCGCTGAGCCGCCGGCGATACCGGTGGAGCCACCTTCGCCGCTGGGGTTGGGAACGACAACCCAGTCGAACGCATCGCCAACATCTTTGGCGACACCGTTAATCTGCCAGGAGCCAGACATGCACATGACCAGCTGGCCCGATTTGAAAGCCGCGATACAGCTATTGACCGGTTCAGCGCCAAGCCAGACTTCCTTGGGGGTCAGTCCCTGATCGTGCCAGCCTTTGACGATTTCGGCAAAAGCGCGGAAGCCGGGGGTGTCAACGGTGAAACCGTTCTCGGCATTAATCAGAGTGGCGCCCATGCTCATGGCCGGGCCAGCAAAGCGATGACCGGTGCGGTCAATGGCGATGGCATACTGCACGCCGGTCGCCTTGGCAACTTTGTCGGTTGCTTCTGTCCATTCCTGCCAGGTCGCGCCTTCGCCGGGCAGAGCGATACTCGCCTGGTCAAACAGGGTTTTGTTGACATAGGGGCCGGTGACTGTCAGGGTATCAGGGAACCCGCCATAGTTCAGAGCTTCCAAAATTGGGGCTGGAAAGTTGGCTTCGTAATAGGCTGAATCGGCGAGTATGGGACGCAGGTCAAGCAGTTTGGTCTTGTACGCGCCGAAGTTGGTGATGCGGGCCAGGTCGGGGCCGGCGCCGCTTTCCAACTGGACAGGAAGCTGTTCATCAATGGTTTTGTAGGGAACGACATCCAAAACCACGGTGATGCCAGGATTTTCGGCCATGAATTTGTCGAGCAGCGGTTGCATCACATCGGCTTCGACGCCATCTGCATAGTAGGTGAAGCGCAGTTCAACCGGTACCATTGTCGGGGGAACCTCAGTGGGAACAGCGGTAGCTGGCACAGTGGTGGGGGCCGGAACTTCAGTGGCGAGAGGGGCTGGGGTGGCCGCGGGGGCGCAGGCCGAAAGCAAGACAGCAACTAACAGAAATAAAGCAAAAACTTTTTTCATCATCTTCTCCTAGCGATTTGTTTGAATAGAATAGATATGAGCGTAACTTACAAGTAGATGTGATTTTAGGAATGCGCCTCCTCTGCCATGTTCAAAACTGGCAAGCTAATCAGGCTGGCAAAGGCCAGCAGTTCAGATAAATAATCCCCATAGGTGAGTGAAATGTGATGTTCAAGGCCCTCGCGCATCAAAAGACGAAGAAATTTCTGCGCGCCGCAATCGAGTTTTAGAATACCGGCTGTGCCGCTAAAGGGTTTGGGTTCTGCCAGCATTTCCCCGCTTCCCACAACCAGGCGTAAATTGCCGGTCGCCTGGCTGAGACGGGCAACGGTTACTGCGCCGGGCTTGAGCGGAAAATCCATCAAAAGCGGCAAGCGCCGGTTGGAATGAATTGTGCCGCGCGGCTGAATGGCTGGGTCAGCCATCGAAAGCGGAGCCAGGCCGCAGTGCCAGAGCGCCACCCGGTCTTTGTCCACATCCACGCTGACCATGTCGGTGCCAAAAGCCGGAGATTCGGAGAGCAACTGCAAAATAAGCTGAATCACGGTTCCGTTGATGTCGGCTTCGCAACTGCATGGCAGCGGCGTGGCATCGCCAAAACCGTCGCTGAGCATGGACATCGCTCCGCAGGCAGCGCAGCCCATTTCGGTGAAAAACTCCGGCCAACAGCGCACCGCCAGGCCATCCAGCTTGTTTTCAGCAGCGATTTCCTTCAGAGCGCTGTAAACGCCCAGGGTGCCGTTTAACGGAGCCTGCTCGAGTGTGGCGAGGTTGTCCAAACGGAGGTCAAGCTGAGTACGAGTTTCGGTGATCGTCGCCGCAGAAATGGCGCGGGCGCGGGAAAAAACTTCAGCCAGTTCAAACCGCAATACTTTAATTCCAAAGATTTCATCCAATTTTGTTTCATCAAGATGACAGGAATCCATCCCAACCGGATGTTCACCGACCACGCCCAGACGCACAGTTTTCAAGCGGCGGCGCAGGCGGCCTGCCACAGCCAGGGTATGGATTTGTTGGATGACAGAGGGGTCTGTGGGCGCGGCGTAGGCGTAATCGTATTTGCGCTGGCGGAGGGTGAGCGCGTGACCGGCCAGATTGATGCCACAGAGCGAATTCAGACGCAGGCGCTCGCCCGTCCAAGGTTCAGGGACAGCCCACAGGAAAACCGGGGCATCCATTTTTTCGGTCAGGGCCACCGTCATCGTACTGTCTGCGAAAGTGGCCTGAAAGACAAGCAGCAGGTCAAAAGAGATGGAACTGAGTTCGGCAGCAGCGGCTTGAGCGGCGGCTAAATCGGTCACGCTCTGGGCAGGGCCGACCAACTGAAACCCGGCGGCCACAAGAGCCTGACGCGCTTCGGAAATCATCTTTTCAGCCAGCGGAACATCAAAGGTGGTGCGAATAAGGGGTAGAAATGCAATACGCAAGGGTTCCATGTTTGCCTCGATTAAGGATTGGCTTGTTCCGGTTGGTAGAAGAAATTCATCAGCGCCAGGGCGGATGCGCCCAAAACCCCGGCCTTCCAACCAAAGCTGGTCGATTCAATGCGGACGCGTTTACCCATGCCGCCAAAGGACATCTGACTGACAGTTTGAATAACCGGCTGCAGGAAAAAATCCTGTCCGCGCGAAAAAATACCGCCCAAAAGGATCAGTTCGGGGTTGAAGAGATTGACCACACTCGTCAGCGCCACACCCAAATAAAAGGCGCGGTCTGCCAGCATGGCGCGAACAGTCTCATCGCCTGCGCGGCCAGCGCGAAAGACACGTTCAATCGGCGAAATATCATTTTCGTCCGAAATGGTTTGGGCCAAAATGCCTTGCGGGTAAAGCCTGGAAATCTGGTCGGCCTGGCGCAAAATAGCATCTTCTGAAATCAAGGTTTCAAGGCAGCCGCGATTGCCGCAGCGGCACAGTTCGCCTCCCCGCAGCAAAATGGTCGTATGTCCAATTTCGCCAGCGCCTTTGGTGCTGCCACGAAAAACCTGCCCCTTAAAAATCAAACCGGCACCCACGCCAGTCCGCCCGTACACAAAAGCCAGCGAATCAACGCCGCGCCCAGCTCCAAAATAGGTTTCTCCAAGCGCCATCGTGCGCACGTTATTATCTACGACAACCGGCAAATTGAGCGCCTGGAGTAAATAATCACGCAAGGGAACATCATGCCAGTTCAGGTTGGGAGCCAGTAAATTGACGCCGGTTTGAAAATCAACCAGACCAGACGCGCCAACTCCAATTCCCAAAATCCGACTGCGCTCCACCCCACAGGCAAGAATGACCGTTTCGACAGTTTTGACGATTTGCGCCAGTACCTGTTCTGCCGGTATGGCAACATCAAAATGCATCACCTGGCTCTGGAGCATTTCATTGGAAATATTCGCGACGCAAACCCGGAACAGGCCAACGCCAATATGAACACCCACAACCAGGCGGGAATTCGGCTCAATCTGGATACTGGTGCGAGGACGGCCAACCGGACGCAGTTCGCCTGGTTCCGAGGCTGTTTCCTCGACCTCAGAAACGACGCCAGCGCCGATCAACTCAGCAATTAAGTTGGTAATGGTTGTATTGGAAAGATTGGTCTTTTTAGCCAACTGGACACGTGATAAATTCGTCTCATGCAAAAGGCTGAGCAACACAACTTGCAGGTTGTGCAATTTCACCAGATTGATGTTACTGCCCTGAAAACTTGGTTTTGACAAGGTGAATTCCTGATAATTATTTTTTCATCTTTAGTAAATAATTATTCTCATTATATAGTTGGATTGTCTGAATGTCAATGCTTCAAATTTAAAATCTGAAGTTGAGACATCAATGCGGTTTCCCACACAATTTCGGCGCACAAGACCGATTGTGCTGCAGGCCGGCGGCATATTTCTGCACGCGGGTTTGGGCGTAATAAATCGGGCTCCACAGCGCAATCTGGTGCAGGGCGTAAAAGCCCCAGGCGGTCAGATGCATCATAGTTTTTTTCCTATTTGGCAGAGTCTGAAGTTATGATTCTCCTTTGGGTTGGGCGGCCTGTTGGCAACGGACCGCCCTTTCGTTTTATAATTCGGCCATTCAAGGAGACCCCATGCCCTTCGACCCGACTCTCACCCCCGACCGCCGACCAACCAACAGCATCAAGTGGACGCTCTACCCGGAGGACGTGCTGCCACTCTGGGTGGCGGATACCGACTTCCCGGCCCCGGCTCCCATTCTAGACGCGCTGCGCGCCGCGCTGGAGCATGGCGTGCTCGGCTACGAGTTTCCTTCCCGCCGACTACGCGAAACCGTCGCCGCGCGCATGGAGACGCTCTACGGCTGGAAAATCTCCCCGGAGGCGGTCGTCGCCACCCCCGGCATCATCGCCGCCTTCAACGCCGCCGCCTGGGCCTTTTGCGCCCCCGGTGATGGCTTTCTCATTCAGCCGCCGGTTTACCCGCCCTTCTTCGGCGTTTCCAAAAATCTGGGGCTGGTCGAGCAGCAGGCGCATTTACAGCCAACTTTCAGCGGCGCAGAATTGTGCTATGAAGTTGGTTTTGACACTTTCCGCGCCGCTTTTCACGGCCAAAACGCCAAAACCCGCATGTTTCTGTTGTGCAACCCGCACAACCCGGTGGGCCGCGCCTTCACCGCCGACGAATTACGCCGCATGGCCGAAATTTGCCTGGAAAAAGACGTGCTGATCGTCTCGGACGAAATTCACAGCGAGCTGACTCTCGGCCAAACGCGCCACACGCCCATCGCCGCGCTCTCGCCCGAAATCGAAGCCCAAACCATCACGCTGATTGCGCCCAGCAAAACTTACAACGTCCCCGGCCTGTTTTGCGGCTTTGCCCTCATCCCCAACCCCACCTTGCGTGAAAAATTCAAACAGGCCAGCGAGCGGCTGGTTCATCACGTCAGCAGCCTGTCGCTGGTGGCGGCGCAAACCGCCTACAGCGGCGTCTGTGACGATTGGCTGGACGGCCTGCGCGCCTACTTCACGCAAAGCCGCCAAATTTTGCGCGAGGCCGACCTGCCTGGCATCCGCCTGACCGCCCCCGAAGCAACGTACATGACCTGGCTGGATTGTTCGGCGCTGGTGGAAAGCGGGAAAATCAGCGATTCGCCGCAAAAATTTTTCTTGCACAACGCCAAAGTCGCCCTGAGCGCTGGCGCCGATTTTGGCCCCAGCTATCAAAATTTTGTGCGGCTGGTGTTTGGCTGTTCGCACGCCACCTTGCGCGAGGGCCTGGCGCGTCTGCGCCTCGCCGCGCTGTAAGGCGATATTTCTGTCGCATTGTCTTTGCAAACTTATGGATCGGAGGTTTTCATGGACTTACATCTCAACGGAAAACGCGCCCTGATTACCGGCGCCTCGCGCGGATTGGGTTTCGCCGCGGCGCAAGCCCTGGCGGCGGAGGGCGCGCGGGTGGCGCTCAACAGTCGCGGCGAGCAAAAACTGCGAGCGGCGGCAGACGCCCTCGGCGGGGTGGCGCTGCCGGGCGATATCACCGCCCCCGGCGTGGCGCAGCAAATCGTTTCCGCCGCCGCGCAAGCCCTGGGCGGCCTCGACATTCTCATCACCAACGCGGGCGGCCCGCCTGCCGGAGCGTTTGAATCCTTCGACGACGAGGCCTGGCAGCGCGGCATTGATGCCTCGCTGATGAGCCACGTCCGCCTGATTCGCGCCGCCCTGCCATTTTTGCGCCAATCGTCCGCCGCCGCCGTGCTGACGATTACCTCCTACGCCGTCAAACAGCCCATCCCCAACCTGGTGCTTTCCAACGCCATCCGCGCCGCCACGGTGGGCCTGACCAAAACCCTGGCGCTCGAACTCGGCGCGGAAGGCATCCGCTTCAACTCCATTTTGCCCGGCTGGACCGAAACCGAGCGCGTGACCGAGCTGATGGGTTTCCGCGCCCGGCAAAATGGCACGACCCCGGCGGAAGAAATCGCCAAACAGATGCGCGAATGCCCGCTGGGACGCATGGCGCGCCCCGAAGAATTTGCCGCCCCGGCAGTTTTTCTCGTCTCGCCCGCCGCCAGCTACATCACCGGCGTCATGCTGACGGTGGACGGCGGCATTTACAAAGGCACGCTCTAAAAGAGCGGGTATAATCCGGCGCTGTGACTCCTATGTCTGACGAAGCCTTTGGCAAACACGAAGCCCTCAACGATTTCCGCGCCGCCCGTCAACGCGCCGCGCTGGAGGAATTATTGGCGCGCGTCACCGGGCGCTCCAGCGCCTTGCTTTCTTATGACGAAGTTGCCCAAAAACTGCATCTGCAGGCGCGCGCAGAACGCGGCATTCAATCCATCCCGCTCGATGCGATTGTCGGCAGCGTTGGCCGCTACACCGATTTCACCCGCACGTTTTTGCCGCGCAACCCCAACGACCAGGAACGCTGGGTCAACGTCAAAGCCTCGCTGACCGACCCGGCCAACCCCGGTTGGCCGCCGATTGACGTTTACAAAGTGGGCGAAGTCTACTTCGTGCTGGACGGCAATCACCGCGTTTCCATCGCCCGCCAGGAAGGCTGGAAAATCATCGAAGCCCACGTCATCGAAGTCCAGACCAGTGTTCCGCTGACCGCCGACATGCAGCCCGACGATTTGATTATCCAGGCCGAATACGCCGATTTTCTGGCCGAAACTGACCTGCAGGAACTGCGCCCTGGCCTCGACTTGAGCGTCACCGCGCCCGGCCAATATGCCCGGCTGCGCGAACACATTCAGGTTCACCGCTATTTTATGGGCCTCGATTTTCAGCGCGACGTGGATTTCCCCGAGGCTGTCGCCCACTGGTACGACAGCGTTTACCTGACCATCGTCGAACCGCTGCGCGAAGGCGGATTTTTGCGCTGGTTCCCCGGGCGCACCGTCACCGACTTGTACTTGTGGGTTTCCGAACACCGCGCCGCGCTGGAAAAAGAACTCGGCTGGGAAATTCGCCCCGAATCCGCCGCGGCGACACTCTCGCCGGAAAAGGCGGTCGATTCTGCGCCGGGCACCTGGCGGCAGGCGCGCCTGCTCGACCGCTACACCGACCACCTTTTCGAGGATATCCTCGTCCCGGTCAGTGGCGGGGCCGACGGCTGGCAAGCGCTCGACCAGGCGCTGATTCTCGCCCGGCGCGAATCGGCCAAAGTCCACGGCCTGCACGTTGTCGATTCAGCCGAAAAGGCCGCTCAGCCCGAGGCGCTGGCGACTCAGGCGCGGTTTGCTCAAATCTGCCAGGCCGCCGGAGTGACGGGAACGCTGGCGATTGAGGTGGGCGACCCGGCCCGCAAAATTGTCGAGCGCTCGCTGGTGGTCGATTTGGTGGCGCTCAAGGTGATTTACCCGCCCTCCGGCGGGATGGGCGGGCTGGCTTCGCCGATGCGCGCCATCATTTCGCGCGTGCCGCGTCCTATTTTGGCGCTGCCCGGCGCGAGCAGTGAGATGCAAGCCGCTCTGCTGGCCTACGATGGCAGCCCCAAATCGAAGGAAGCGCTGTTTATTGCCACCTACCTGGCTGAACAGTGGCATACCCGGCTGACGGTTTTCACCGCATCGGAGGCGCCCGGCCCGCTGCAGGACTATGTGCGTAACTACCTGGAACTGCACGAACTGCAGGCCGAATTTGTGGTTGGAAAATCTGCCGAGCGCGATTTGCCGCCGGTGGCGCAGGAGCGCGGCTGTGATTTGTTGCTGATGGGCGGGTACGGCGGCTCGGCCTGGAAGGAACTGGTCAGCGAAAGTTTGGTGAACGTTATGCTGCGTCAGGCCGCCCTGCCGCTGCTGATTTGTCGCTAAACGAATGTAACTCTGCTCAGCCGCAGTGTTTTGTTGGACTAAAGTCCTGCCTCAATTCATGAAAGTTCGCTAAAGCGGACTCGTTGCGCCAGCCCGCAGGGCTTCCACGTACTGAGCAGGCGGCTTCAGCCCCGCGAAACGGGGCAGTTACAAACGGATTAAAGAGCTGATGTTACGTAGCAGGAACCCTGTGGCGCGACATTTATGTCGCGGTTGCGCCACAAAAACCGGAGAAGTGCATTTTTAGAGCCGTTTGATAGGCTTCAAGTGTCTGAAAATTGGCGTCAGCCAAATTTCAGCACGACATAAATGTCGTGCTACGGTGTATCGCGTAACATCAGTAAAAGAAGTATCCCGAAGGTTGAAAGCCAACCCTCGGGATATTTCTTTTACTGCACCGCGCGTTGCGCCGCGTAAATTGATTCTGTTTTCTTTTTCGTCATCACAACATAACCCCACCAAATGAGCGCCAGCCCCAAAATCTCGGTCACGTACAAGGCTTCGATAAAGCCAAAACGCGTAAACGAACCGCCAATCCCAGGCAGTAAGGCCCCGGTTGCAATCAACACATTGCCCAGCACGCGTGAGCCGTACCCGTTCCGCTTGAAATATTCCCAGGCCGACCATCCCGCTCCACCCACCAGAAATGCCAGCGCATACAGGTTAAGAAACGGCGAAAACAGCCGAACCCACGACCAGACAAAAACCTTGCCGGTTAGCAAGCGTCCATCCGCAACCAGCATCGTATCTATCGGCGTCAGGATGATAAAAATTGACGCGATGGCGGTAAAAATCGTCACTCCCAGCGCCAGTCTGTCGGCGGTTTGCTTTTTCAAAATCAGGTACACCGTTCCTTGCGCCAGCGGAGCCGCCCCCAGCAACGCTCCAGCAATGTACCATACCTTGAGAATTACCGGATTCCAGCCAATCAGCGTGTTCAGGCTTTCGGTCAGGGTACCGATTCCGTACATCACCACGCCAATCAGCCACCATAGCAAATACAGCGCCGATGGTTTACTGCGCCAGTGACGGTAGAGCGTCACTGAGAAGGTAATTGCAAGCAGAGTCGTTAAAATCGGGATGTAATGGGTCAATTCCAACATGTGAAAATCTCCTTTTTTCTTTAACGATACTTGAGTAGGACCAATTTTATCAGGCAGGTTTGTGATGATTTCCATTAGCAAAGCATAAGAGTTTATTTTACAAAGCCATTACACTCCGGGAAGAGAAATTTGTCCAAGTGGGCTATAATTTGCACAATTAATTTTCGGAGAAAAACCCCATGACGTTTACTACAGGCGCAAGTGTTGGCCCTTACAGAATTTTGGAACAACTTGGGCAAGGAGGTATGGCAACGGTTTATAAAGCCTACCATGCCTCGCTTGACCGTTACGTTGCCATCAAAGTTTTGCATCAGGCCTTTCTGGAAGACCCCAGTTTTTTGGCGCGTTTTCAGCGTGAAGCCCGCCTGGTAGCGCGTCTCGAACACCCCAACATCGTCCCCATTTATGACTACGCCGAACACGAGGGCCAGCCTTATTTGGTGATGAAATACATTGACGGCGAAACCCTCAAGGCGCGTTTGCAACGCGGCAGGCTAACCCCCGATGAGTTGGAGCGTATCATTGATCAGGTTGGCGCAGGGTTGGCCTATGCGCACAAACAGGGCATTCTGCACCGCGACATCAAACCCAGCAACGTCATCCTCGCCAGCGACGGTAACATCTACCTGGCCGATTTCGGCCTGGCGCGCATCGCGCAGGCAGGCGAGTCGACTCTTACCAGCGATATGGTGCTCGGTACACCGCAATACATCTCGCCCGAACAGGCGCTCGGCAAAAAAGACCTTGACGAAGGCACCGACATCTACTCTTTCGGCGTCATGCTCTACGAAATGACCACCGGGCGCGTCCCCTTCAGCGCGGATACGCCTTTTTCCGTCATCCATGACCACATCTACACCCCGCTTCCCCTACCTACCAGCATCAACCCCAACCTTTCGGCGGATGTGGAGCGTGTTCTTCTGAAATCTTTATCGAAGGAAAGGGAAGATCGCTACGCTGATGTTCCCGCCTTTGTCGAAGATTTTAAGCAAGCCTGGAGCGGAAGCGCCGCAACTCAGTCGGCCCTGCCGCCCGTTTCCGCGCCGGAGGCGACGACTCTGCTTCCGGTATCTCCCGCCGCATCTGCCGCGCTGACGAGCTCCGCCGTTTCGCCCGCCATTTCTGCGCCCGAAAGCGCCCCTGCCGCCGCAAAAAAATCACTGCGCTGGTGGTGGTTTGTCTTACCGATCGCATTATGCCTGTGCTGTTTGCTGGTTTTTGCTGTCAGCCGCAACAAAAAACCATCTGGTCAATCGTCTGAAACAGCGCAACCTCCCGTCGCTCAGGCAACCCTGGCTCTGCCCGATGCTGACGTCATCAGCACGCAGGTGGCCGCCACCGTCGAAGCTGCGCTCCCGCTCCCCCCCCCGACCAACCCGCAAAATCGGCAAACACCGCCCGATCAACCTCAGCCAATCGTCAGCATTGAAATTGTGCCGATGAGTCTGGCCGATGCTCAAGCGTTGGCTCAGTCTCACCCCGAAGACCCCAAAACCCATCTGTTTTTTGGGCATGCTCTCTTGCAGGATGGACAGGAAAAACAAGCCTACGCCGAATTTGCCCGCGCCGCCGAACTGGCAAAAGACCAGCCCGCCTTGTTGATTGCAATCGGCCTGGCGTTGGAGAAAAATGATAACTGGCTGGGCGCGCTGTTGATGTATGTCCAGGTTTCCAAAAATGAGCGTATTATCCGCATAGCAGACGCAGTAGACCACCTGCACGAGGCGGCCTATCGCGGTTTTGAGCAAAAGATTGCCCCCGATGTGATTTCGTTCAAAACGCTTAATGATTTTGATGCGGTGGCTGGATTGCTGGCCGAGACGCACTATGCCCTTTTATACGGCGATGTTTCTAAAGCGCAAGCGCTGACCGACAAACTTCGCAGTGTTGCTTCTACTCCTGCTTACGCCGACTTGCTTCAGGCCGAAATTGCCATCGTTCAGGGAAAACTTTCTGATGCACACAAATTTCTCGGTGGGCTATCTGAACCGACTGTTCCGCAGTGGATTCAGCGCCGGGCACAGGAACTGCTCCAGAAAATTGGATAATTGGTACACTTTTCCTCACACACGGACACGAAAGGAACTTGAAACGCATGACTCGAACGAATGTTGTTGCTGGAAACTGGAAAATGAACAAAACCGTTGCCGAAACGCGCGAGTTGATTGCGACGCTGGGTAAAGAACTCAAAACTGTCCACGGAGTGGAAAAAGTGATTTGTCCGCCGTTTCTCGCGTTGGTGGCAGCGGCCAATCTTCTGGGCGGAACCGACATCGGCCTGGGCGCACAAAACATGCACTGGGAAGAAAAAGGCGCCTTTACCGGCGAAATTTCTCCGCTGATGGTGAAGGAGTTTTGCGGCTACGTCCTTCTCGGTCACTCTGAACGCCGCCAGTACTTTGGCGAGACGGACAAAACCGTCAACAAAAAGACGCTCGCCGCTCAAAAACATGGCCTAATGCCAATTGTTTGTGTTGGCGAAAGCCTGGCCGAATACGAAGCCGGACAAACGGGCGAAGTCGTGCGCCGGCAACTGCTCAATGGTCTGAAAGAAGTTGGCGCTACGCTGGTAATTGCCTACGAACCGATTTGGGCGATTGGCACCGGCAAGGCCTCCTCCGCTGAAAACGCCCAGCAAGTTCACGCGCAGGTTATTCGCCCGGCGCTGGTGGAATTGTTTGGCGCTGAAACTGCCGACACAATCCGCATTTTATACGGCGGGTCAGTGACTGCCGCCAACGCGGCGGAATTTTTTACCCAGCCAGACATTGACGGCGCACTGGTAGGCGGCGCCAGCCTGAAACCCGTCGATTTTGTAGCGATTGCCCGCGCAGCAGAAAAATAACAGGGGGTTGCAATGGTCAAATCGGTTTGATTTTTGGCGCAGTCTTGCAAAACCCACAATTCACATCGGCATCACCGCCGCATTTGGCGCATGCGGCGCGGCAATCTGGTGGAACACGGCGGGAAAAAATCAACCATCGCCGGATGTAATACTCCAGTAAATTAGTAGCTGATGTTGCGCCACAGAAACCGGAGAAGTGCATTTTTAGAGCCGTTTGATAATCTTCAAGTATCTAAAAATTGGCGTCAGCCAAATTTCAGCACGACATAAATGTCGTGCTATGGTGTATCGCGTAACATCAGTTAGTAAAAATACTGGCGGCCTGATGGCCGCCAGTATTTTTACTTCGGGTATCAAATTTCTATCGTCTTACGAACGGAAGATAGATTCGCGTAAACCCAGGCACAATTGCGGTACTAAACCTCCAAAAAGCGCCTCCATTGGCTTCGTTATAGCCGCCGCCGGTATTGTAAGCGCGCACTTGCCATTGGTAGGTTTTTCCTGGGAGGAGGATTACCTGCGCGCTGGTATTTGAAGTACTTACCCAGGTTGTACATGGGATTCCATCTTCGGAAATGCAATATTTATATCCACCTGTAGCGCTGGCGTTTGCCTGCCAACTCAACGTGGTAACCCATGACAGGTTTAATACATTATTCGCTGGAGATAATTTGGTGAAATCTGTCACACTGGCTGTGGAAAATGTCCACCAAGTTCCTGAATCGGCATCTATGCTGTTGCCAGTGCCCTGTGCGCTATCGTACCCTCTCACCTGCCATATATAGGTTTTCCCTATGAGCAGAGACACATTTACACTTGTTGTGGCGCTGTAAATCCATACCGCACAACTACTGGTTGACTCATAAATACAATAGCGGTACCCGCCGGTTGCACTGGGACTGGACTGCCATGAGAGCGTTACGGTAGGAGTTTGGTTGGTGGCATTATTGGCCGGACTGGTCTTTCCAAATGTAGCGAAGGTGAGCGTAGAGAAAGCCCAGTAGGTTCCACTATCGGCGTCTACTTTGGTATCATCATTGAGAACCGCTTGTACCTGCCAGTAATAGGTTTTATTGGCCGAAAGAGTCGGCATGGTTGCGCTGGTGCCAGTCCACACGCTTGTCCAGCCAGCCGCGCCTGCAGAAACATCGCAGGCGTTATCGTTGCTAGTGTCGTAACAATAGCGATAACGATTCAGGCTGGTTCCAGTGTATGCTGACCACGAGATGACGATTCCCGACGTAGCCAGATTGCTTGTGCCGTTGACCGGAGTTTGTTTGCCGAGCGTGCCGGTGGTATCTGGCGCAGGCGTGTTGGTGTCAATCACAATCGGCGCAATCGCCGGTTTCAGGCTGGTTGGGCCGCTTTGCCAGACTTTTAGACAAACGATGGACGATGTTTCTCCGCACACACGAAATTCTACACTGAGGAACGCGCCGCCTTCGTTGAAGTAGAGTGTGGCGACGCCATCGTCATAATGTGTAATGCCGACCTGCTTCCAGCCCAGTTTTTCAAGGTTGGGGCTGGCATAATACGCCGAAATTCCATTGGCGTCATCGTCAATGTTGAAGGGTTCTGTGGCAACGGTTACTGTTCCCGCGAGTGTGGTTTTCGCGCCGTCAAGGTCAATCTCATTGGATTGGGCGACAGGGGGATTCCAAGTCAGCGCCGAAAACAGAGGCGTTTCGGCCACTGGCTGCGTCTGTGCCAATGCCGGAGTAATCCCCAGGCTGGAGGCCAGAATCGCCAGTGCTCCTAGAACGTACATCATCTTTCTGAAATTTATTTTCATGGAAATATCCTTTCTCTGAATGCCCGTTTACTTCGGGCGTGAACCTCAATGAGACGGCGTCTGCTTTCGTTTTGTTCCGGCTTTGCCGCGCCAACGTCCATCTCCATGCACTCAACCACGAGCGTATGAAAATGAATTATAACCGAACAAAGCAGGCGGCCAACGCTTTACCCAACTGACGTACTTTTTAGCAGCGCCTTCAACGCGTCTGCTGAAGTTACCGGCGTCTTGCAGGTAAACCCCTCGCAGACATAAGCGCTCGGGTTTCCCCCAACCAGCGGACGATTCTCCAGTAACGCCGGTGCGCCAGGCGTTAGCGGCAATGTGGAAAAGGCGACGACCCGGTTGGGGTGATACCCATCTTGCGCTACTGCCAGCATTTTTAGGGTTTCATCCGCCTCCAACGCGCCGAGAATGGCGATTTGCTTTACCTGCGCCAGGCCAAAATCTACTGCGCTAAGCCAGCGAGCGTAGGCGGTTGGGTAACGCACAGCGTTTTCGGCAATCAGGCGAAAGGCGTCTTCAGCGCGGGCGCGATAATCGGCGCAGTCGGTGAGCGCTGCCAGGCGCAACAAGGCTTCAGCGGCTAACGCGTTGCCGCTGGGCGTAGCGTTGTCTTGCAGGTCTTTGGGACGCAAGAGCAAGGTTTCGCCATCGGCAAGGGTATCGAAAAATCCGCCAGCGGGGTCAGAATAGCCAGCAATCATCTCGTCGGCCAGCTCGCGCGCGGCGCAAAACCAGCGATTGTTGAAATCAGTTTCGTACAGGTCGAGTAGGCCAAGCACCAGCGCGGCGTAATCTTCCAGCGCGGCATCTCCCGAAGATTTGCCGTTGCGCCAGGCGCGGAGCAGTTTTCCCGCCGGGCGGAGCGCGGTCAAAAGAAAATCTGCGCTGCGCACAGCAAGATTTAAATAGTGCAGCCCTGAAAGGTCTGAGAAACTAGAATCAGGCGCTGCGCCCGCTGGCGAATTCTCCGTTTTGGAAGCGGGAAACGCGCGGGCGGCGCGGGCAAAAGCCGAAAGCGTCAGCCCGTTCCAGGCGGTGATGATTTTGTCGTCGCAATTGGGGCGCGGACGGATGTTTCTGACGGCCAAAAGCTTGGCATGGCACTCGGCCAGTTTGACGGCGGCGCCGGCTGCGGGCAGGTCAAAGCGTGCCGCCAGCGTGGAGTCGTCCAGAGCGCGCTGCAAAATCGTCTGCCCCTGCCAGTTTCCTGTTGCGCTGATTCCGTATGCCGCCCGGAAAAATTGCCAGTCGGCGCTCAGGGTTGATTCAATTTCTTCGGCCTGCCAGGTGTAGAACTTGCCTTCTTCGCCCTGTGAGTCGGCATCCAGAGAGGAGAAAAACCCGCTCTGTGGGTGAGTGAGTTCGCGTTCGATAAATTGGAGCGTTTCTTGTGCGATTTGGCCGTAGAAAGTTTCGCCAGTGCACTGAAAGGCGTTCAGGTAGGCGCACGCCAGTTGGGCGTTATCGTAGAGCATTTTTTCAAAATGTGGCACCCAATCGTACAAACGGGGTTGTGTTTTCAGCACGGTTATCAGTCGGTAGTTATGGTCTGATGGCTCACTAAGGATTTGAGATACCTGCCAGTTGGGTCTCCATCTCAGTTGGCGAATTGACTGGCTGCAAACAAACAAATCCTTGACACACATAAGCTGTTGGAAGATCATTCACTAAAGGTCTATCCTTCAGCAAGGCTGGCGCATCCGGCTCCGGCGGGTAATTGGAAATCGCAGTTACCTGTCGGGGCCGGAACTTTTTCCAGATGGTATTTAACAATTCTTTGGTTTCGGTACGTTGAGAGTCACCGATAATTGCCACCTCACGAGTCGGACCGACAGCAAAATCAGCAGCGCACAACCACTGTGCAAAGGCAGTCGGATAGCGTAGCATCGCTTCATATACTGAGGAAAGCATCTTCTCGGTAAGGTCTTGCCATTCTATCCGATCTCCATACGCTGTCAACTCAAGCAGAGCAGTAGCGGCGAGCGAATTCCCGGACGGAGTCGCATTATCTTGAATATCTTTCGGTCGCACAAGGAGTGTCTCGTGATCGTCACGGGTGTCGAAAAAACCTCCATTGGGATCAACGAAGTGTTCGACCATTTCATCGGCGAGTTTCAAAGCCGAAAGATACCATTCCTTATTTGGGTCGGATTGGTACAACGCCAAAAGCGCCAAGATCAGACCGGCGTAATCTTCCAGATAGGCATTATGCTTTGCCTGTCCCTCCCGCCAGGATCGGTGGAGCCGATCATTTGCATATAGATTACTCAACAAGAATCGTGCGTTTCGAATGGAAACTTGAAGATAATCCTGCCTATTTAGATAACGCCCAGCCTCTGCGAATGCCTTGAGCATTAGAGAATTCCACATCACCAGTACTTTGTTATCGGTGGCAGGACGGATGCGTGAACTTCTTGCTTCTAAAAGTCTTGCGTGACATTTGGATAATTTCTGCCAAAGTACTTCTTGCTCCATTTTGAAGCGGGCTGAGAGCGTGGAATCATCCAGAGCACGTTGCAGGATGGTTTTACCTTCCCAGTTCCCAGATGGGGTAATGCCATAGGCAGCTTTGAAATAGTCGAAATCTGATCCGAGCACTTCTTCGAGTTCCTCTGATGTCCAGATATAGAATTTCCCTTCATCACCTTCCGAGTCTGCATCCAAACTACTGAAAAATCCACCTTCTGAATGGGTTAATTCGCGCAGGACAAAATCCAGCGTCTCCTCGCAAACCCTGCGATAGTCGGTATTGCCAGTGACCAAGTACCCATGTAGATATGCCAGGGCTAACTGGGCGTTATCATATGTCATTTTTTCAAAGTGAGGCGTTCTCCAAAAATTATCGACGCTATAACGGGAAAAACCGCCGCCGACTACATCATACATTCCACCACGGGACATGGCGCTTAATGCATGAGTGACAGTCTTAATTATTTGTTCACGTTGAGCTGTATCAGTAGCTGCTCGGCGTAAAAGAAATTCGATGGTCATGGGTTGCGGAAACTTCGGCGCCGAGCCCCAACCTCCATATCCCCAATCGTAAGAATCGAGCAGATTCTTTATCGCTGCTTCGAGAACTTCTGTGGTTAATTCATTTCTATTCTCAGGTTTGTGAATAGGTGGGCGAATATGTTCGAAGACTTCATTGCCAACTCGATCCACTTCCTGAACATCTTCACGCCATGCTTTGGCAATACTACTTAAGACTTCTTTGAAGGATGGCATGTTGTAGCGTCGAATAGGCGGAAAGTATGTGCCGGCAAAAAAAGGACGCAAGTCGGGTGTGAGGAAGACAGACATAGGCCAGCCACCAGAGCCGGTCATGGCGACTGTCGCTTGCATATATATTCCATCTATATCTGGACGTTCTTCTCGGTCTACTTTGATACTAATAAATTCCTGATTCATCAGTAAAGCGGTTTCAGGATCTTCGAAACTTTCCTCCCTCATGCGGTGGCACCAATGACAGGCAGCATAACCAATACTAAGGAAAATGGGTTTGCTTTCCAATCTGGCTTTAGCTAGTGCCTCTTCCCCCCACGGATACCAATTTACAGGATTGTTCGAGTGCTGAAGCAGGTAAGGGGAATTTTCCGAGACAAGTTGGTTAGGCATAGAATACCTCTATGAGTAAATTCAAAAAGAACTTATGGAAGATTATAGCCCATGCTGATAAGCGGTAACTGATATTTCTTATGCAAGACTTAATTTCTGTAATAATATCGGGTGCTTATATCAGTAGCTGATGTTACGCAGCAGGTGCGGAATCCGAGTAAAATTTGTACATGAACAAACAACACTTGGAACTATACACAGATTATTTGCTCAGCACATTTGGCTATGCAACAGCAACAGGTCTTTCACGGATGGTTGAAGGGCAGGTTACTCATGACCAAATCACACGTTTTCTGTCGGCAGAAGAACTCACCTCAAAAGATTTATGGAGACTTGTGAAACCGACAGTGCGCGAAGTGGAACAGGAGGATGCCGTT
>MNXJ01000034.1 GCA_001872455.1 Anaerolineae bacterium CG2_30_57_67
CGTAACATCAGTTATCGGTGAAATTCTTGCACAAAAAGCAAGGAAATTAACCACAAAGGGTCACAAAGAGTCACGCAGTTTTTTGGTTTTCCTTTGTGTTGCTTCGTGGCCTTCGTGGTCAAATCTCTTTCGGCTTGTCCGAGTTAGGATAACTTGCCGAAAGTTGAGGCCTTTCCGAAGGTTGGCTAGACAGATACAAGGGCAGTATAATTGCCGCCATTCGGGAGGCAGTGCCATGGACGCGCCCGTCCTGGTTCTCAACGCCAATTTTGAACCGCTCAACATCTGCAACACGCGCCGCGCCATTGGGCTGATGCTCACAGGTAAAGCCGCGCTGATTGCCAATGGGCGCGGAACCATTCAGACGGTTTCGCAGGCCTTCCCGCGCCCGTCCGTCATCCGGCTAGATGGGATGATTCAGCGGCCACGACCACACATCAAACTGAGCCGTCATGAAATTTTTCGGCGCGATGGCTATACTTGTCAGTACTGCGGTAAGCAGGGTGGAAATTTAACAATTGATCACATTCTCCCCCGACATTTGGGCGGTCAACACACCTGGCGCAATGTCATTACGGCTTGTGCGGCATGTAACCACAGGAAGGGCGGTCGCAAACTCGAAGAATCCCACATGACGCTTTTGAGCGTTGCTGTTGAGCCTCCTGCCAGCGCCGCCTATTTATTCGGTTTACAACTGCGTGAAAATCAGGAATGGGAACCGTACATTCGCGGCTGGTAAATCAGACGCGGGTTAATTGCCAGCCGTCTGGCGTATCTTTCACCAGCCAACCAGCGGATTGAATTTGCTGACGCAGGCTGTCGGCCAGACCCCAGTCTTTGACGTTGCGCGCCTGCAGACGTTTTTCTGCCAGGGCAAGCACCTCCGCCGGGGGCTGGTCTTCGGTTTGGACGGGCGCTTGCGCCTGCCGTAGCAATTCCCACCCGTCTGGGCGGATGTCATCGAGCGGCGCTTCGGTCAGCCCCAGCATTTCGAGCGGGAAAGCGCTGCCAGCCGGGAAAATCTTCGGCTCACATTCCCGCACCAGCGAAACCGAACTGACGCCGCTGACGCGGCATTCCTGTCTGGCAAAATCGAGCACAACGCCGGTATGTTCGTCCAACCCGAGGGTGGTGTTTTCGGCGGGCAGGCTGGCGCACCATTCGGCAAAACGTTCCATGCCCACAAAACAGCGCGAGGTGTCCACGTCGTCGCCGCCGTCGGTGTTGTTCCAGTGCGGCACGCAGGAAAGCGTCACCCCAAAAGCGCGGAACAGGTCGAGGCCGGGCAGGCTGTGAACGTCCTGCCCCACTTTGTAGATTTCGTATACCGGCAGCGCCCACGCGCCGATGGCGATGGTGGCGGCGGAGGCGAAAACCAGCGCCGCGCCCTGCCTGTGCCGCGCGCGCACAATATCCCAGGCCAGGCTGCCCTGCAATTGGCGGATGGCATAGGTGGGCGAACCAGCGCCCATGAAAATGAGATTGGCGGTCAGCAGCGGCTGAAGAATTTCCAGGTCATCTGGGCTGAAGGGGGAGTTTTTTTTGCGGGCGGGAACCAGGCTGACCTGCGCTTTGTAATTGCCCAGCCGGGTGCGGATGAAATCGGCCACGCGCCCGGCCACCTGGGCCGAGTTGAGTTCAAAGCCCGCCGGGGTTTCCATCACCGCCACCTGCACGGGTGAGGCGAATTGGGCGGCCAGGCTTTCAAAGATGCGTCCGCCGGCCAGCGAGGTTTCGCCGGAGCCGAGCAGGGCAATTGGGCCAGGAGAAGGGGGGAGGGGCAAGGTCATCAGTTGTTTATCCTTTCCCTCGCCTTTTGCCAGATTTCAGCGAACATGGCGGCGGTCAGGCGGCCGGTTTGGGTGTTCTGGCGGCTGGGGTGATAGGAGCAGAGCAGCGAGGCGTTGGGACGGCAGAATTCGGCGGGGGGCAGCGCATAAAGTGCGCCGTGCGCAAACTTCCATGCTGAATTTCGGATTGAAAATATCCGCAATACGCTCTCAAAGGCTATCCGACCTAAGGCGACGATGACTTTGGGGCGCAGGAGTTCCATCTCGCGGCGCAAAAATGGCTGGCAGGCGGCCAGTTCTGCCGGGCTGGGTTTGTTATCGGGCGGAGCGCAGCACCCGGCGGCGGTGATGTACAAATCGGTCAGCGTCAGCCCGTCGCCGCGCGCAACCGCCGTCGGCTGGCTGGCGAATCCGGCGCGGAAGAGCGCCGGGTAGAGAAAATCGCCGGAAGCATCGCCGGTGAACATTCGCCCGGTACGGTTTGAGCCGTGCGCGCCCGGCGCCAGCCCGACGACGAAGACGCGCGCCGCCGGGTCGCCAAAGCCGGGGACAGGTTTGCCCCAGTATTCCTGCTCGCGGTAGGCTTTGCGCTTTTCGCGCGCGGTTTGTTCGCGCCAGGCTACCAGGCGTGGGCACAGGCGGCAGGCGATAATTTCGGAATCGAGGGAAGAAAGGGACATGGGAATGATGAATGCAGAATGATGAATGAAAAACCGGACAACCGCTCAACCGGACAACCGGATAACTGGAAAACCGGACAACCGGACAACTGGAAAACCGGAACACCGCTCACACCACCAGCATCGCATCGCCAAACGAAAAGAAGCGATAACCTTCGCGTTTGGCGGTTTCGTAGGCAGCCAGCATCGTCTCGCGCCCGGCGAAGGCGCTCAACATCATCAACAGTGTGGATTTTGGCAGGTGAAAATTGGTCACCAGCGCGTCCACCGCGCGGAAGGTGTAGCCCGGCAGAATGAAAATCGAAGTTGGGCCGCAAAAAGGTTGCGCGCTGCCGCTTTGCGCGGCGCTTTCCAGCGTGCGCGCGCTGGTCGTGCCGACGGCAATCACCCGCCCGCCCGCGGCCTTTGTCGCGTTGATTTTTTCGGCCACGTCGGGGGTCAACTCACACCATTCGGTGTGAATTTTATGCTCGCGCGGGTCGGCTTCAGTCACCGGGGCAAACGTATCCAGGCCCACGTGCAGCGTCACCCCGGCAAATTGTACGCCCTGCGCGCGCAGTTCCTCCATCAGCCGCGGGGTAAAATGCAGGCCCGCGGTCGGCGCAGCAGCCGAGCCGGACGTTTTGGCATACACCGTTTGATAGCGTTCCGGGTCGGTCAGTTTTTGGTGGATGTAGGGCGGCAGCGGCATTTGACCGTCGGCTGGCAGGTGAGCCTCCACCGGTTCGGCGAAGCGCACCCGGCGGCGCGAGCCCTCCAGGCTGGCAACGATTTCCGCTTCGAGACCATCTTCCAGCTGCAGCCTTTTCCCCTCGCCGAGTCCTTTTCCGCCCACCAGGCATTCCCACACCGTATCCGATTCGCGCCGCAGCAGCAAAATCTCGGCTTTGCCGCCGCTCATTTTTCGCGCCGGTAAACGCGCCGGGATGACGCGCGTCTGATTGACCACCAGCAAATCGCCGGGGCGCAGGTACGCGCCAATTTCGCGGAAGATGCGGTCTTCCACCTGGCCAGTTGCGCGGTTTAAAACCATCAGCCGCGACGAATCGCGCGGCTCGGCGGGCGTTTGGGCGATGAAAGCATCGGGCAGGTCGTAGTCGAAATTGGAAGTTTGCATGGGCCTCCATTATAATCAGCCGCATGACATTTCGCGTGCATGGTTATGCTTTTTTGGCGCTGTTGGCGCTGATGTTCTTCTCCGCCGCCAGCGCGCCCACCCCGCGCGAACTGGGACAGAAAATTGCGCTCCAAACCGAAGATAGCCTGTTTAATTACGATTTTTGGATGCTGGATTCTTCCTGGCTCAAACTGCAAATCTCTGCGCTGGGCGCGCCGCGTTTTTCCGATTCCGTTACCCAGCGCCAGAGTGTTTTGCAGACTCTCGACCTGATTCACCGAATGGACGAGGCGAATGCCGAAATCGAAAAAATTTACGCCGACCCGGCCAATGCCGCTGACCCGCAAGCCGCCAGCGTCGAACAGCGCGCCCGCCTGGCCGGCCTGAGCGGGCAATACGACGCCCTCGCCCCATTTGCCGAAGCCACGCTCGAAACCCAGGTGAGCGAAATCCTTTCGGCGCTTGGCCTGACGCTGGGCGGCCAGCCGCTGCCCTGGGTGCTCTACCACGTCAGCCCACTGCCGCAAAACCTGGTCATCTCGCGCCGCGACGTGATTCAACAGGAAACCAACCTCATGCTCGACCCCGACCTGACCACCGAACAGGCGCAGGAAATCGAAAACCGCACCGACGCCGCTTTTGACGTTTCCACGCTGGTTGTCCCCATCGGCGGCGTGGCGCTCTACCCGACGATGGTCTATCGCAGTAGCGACCTGTCCTGGCTGATTGACACCGTCGCTCACGAATGGACGCACATCTACATGACAAACCACCCGATTTCGGATAACTATAGCAAAGACGGGCAGGTCAGAACCATGAACGAAACCACTGCCGAAATTGCTGGCCGCGAAATTGGCAAACTCGTGATGCAGATGTACTACCCGGAGCGGATGCGCCGTCCCGACTTTGGCCGGCAGTTGTCTGCCGCGCAGGATGATATTTTCCCCGCTGAAGGTTTTGATTTCAACGCCGAAATGCACACCACCCGTATCACCGCCGACGCGCTGCTGGCCGACGGGAAAATTGACAAGGCCGAAGCCTACATGGAAACGCGCCGCAAATTCTTTTGGGACAACGGCTACCCAATCCGAAAGTTAAACCAGGCCTACTTCGCTTTCTATGGCGCTTACGCCGAAACCCCCGGCGGCGCGGCGGGCGAAGACCCGGTTGGCCCGGCGGTGCGCGAACTGCGCGCCCGCAGCGCCAGCCTGAAGGAATTTCTCGACACTATCCGCAAAATGGGTTCGTTTGCCGAACTGCAGGCTGCCCTGGAAAAACAGCCATGAGCGCCGTCCACAAGCGATTTTCACCGCTGGCTGTTTTCTGCGCTTTGATTTTTCTGCTGGCGGCCTGCGCCCCGGCGGCGACACCTGCCCCAGCGGCCACGCCCACCGAGTTCAGCGACCCGCGCTGCGCCGCCCTGCAGGTTCCGCCCACGCCCGACACTCGCGCCAGCGACTTAATTCCAGCGCCTGGCAAAATTGAGAATGAACACACAGACGGCCCGGCGGCAGCGCCCATCACCATTTTGGAATACGGCGACTACACCTGCCCCAGTTGCGTCGCCTTATCGGCGGCTCTGCGCCGCCTGCGCCTGGAATACCCCGCCGATTTGCGCGTAGTTTATCGCCACTTTCCCGGCGCGGACGCGAAAGCCGCGCCAGCCGTCCTCGCCGCCGAGGCCGCCGGGCGGCAAGGAAAATTTTGGGAAATGCACGACCTGCTCTACGCGGCGCAGGCCGACTGGCTGTCCAAATCCCCCGCCGAATTTGAAGCCTGGCTGATTCAGCAGGCGATGACGCTCGGCCTCGACCCTAATCGCTTCCGCGCCGACCTGCAATCTGCCACGCTCAAAATGCTGGCCGAAGACGCGCAAAAGCGCGGCACAGCCATCGGCCTGCCTGGCACGCCTATTTTGCTGATTAACGGCCAGATTTACGGCGGCCCGCAGGACTACGTCAGCCTGCAGTTTTCGGTGGGGATGCTGCAACTGGCGCAGCGCCAGTTCAAAACCTGTCCGCCGGTGGTGATTGATGTGAAAAAAGAATATTACGCCACGTTGAAACTGGCGGGCGGCGAGGTGCTGCTCAAACTATACGCTGATAAAACGCCCTTCACGGTCAATAATTTTGTTTTTCTGGCGCAAAACGGCTGGTACAATAATGTCCCCATTCACCGGGTTGTGCCGGGGCTGATGATTCAAACCGGCGACCCCAGCGGAACCGGCGGCGGCAACCCGGGTTATTTCATCGGCGACGAGATTTTCCCAGGGCTGAAATATGACCGCGCCGGGCTGGTAGGCATGGTCAATTCTGGGCCTGGCACCAGCGGCAGTCAATTTTTCATCACGCTGGGACCTGCGCCACAATTTGATGGGAATTACACCCTGTTTGGCGAGGTGGTGCGCGGTTTGGATGTTTTGCAGTCCCTGCCCGCGCGCGCCGTTCAGTTCGGCCAATCGCCGCCCCCGGCGGAGGTGATTCAGAGTGTGAAAATCAGTGAGCAGTAATCAGTTATCCGGTTGTCCGGTTATCCAGTTGTCCGGTTATCCAGTTATCCAGTTATCCAGTTGTCCGGTTGGTTCATTTTCTAATTCCTAATTTCTAATCCCCAATCCCCGTTTTTGGAGCATTTTCATGGAAATTTTGACGCAGATTCTCAACACTTTTTTGCATCTCGATACGGCTTTGGCGGGGCTGATTGCCCAGTATGGAACGATGACGTATGTCATTCTGTTTCTGGTGCTGTTTGCCGAAACCGGCCTGGTGGTGACGCCTTTCCTGCCCGGCGATTCACTCTTGTTCGCCGCCGGGGCGCTTTCTGTCACCACCGATTTGAATCCGGTGATTTTGTTCATCGTGCTTGCGGCGGCGGCGGTCTTGGGCGATGCGGTCAATTACACCATCGGCCACAAAATTGGCAAACGCGCTTTTGACGGCAGTATCAAACTTCTCAAAAAAGAATACCTCGACAAGACGCACGCGTTTTACGAAAAATATGGCAACAAAACCATCTTTTTGGCGCGTTTTGTGCCGATTGTGCGTACCTTTGCGCCTTTCGTGGCGGGTGTCAGCGAAATGTCTTACCGCCATTTCGCCACCTATAACGTCATTGGCGGCATTACCTGGGTGGCGGCGTTTACCTTTGCCGGTTATTTCTTTGGCGAAATTCCGATAGTTAAGGAGAATTTTGAAATCGTGGTGGTCGCCATCATCCTCATCTCGGTCTTGCCGGGCGTGTGGGAATGGTGGAAGGCGCGCCGCGAGCGGGCGTAGTTTAACTGATAAAGGCCGCCGGGACTTTCACCGGCGGCTTTGTTTTTAAACCCAGGTTTGCTTTTTCATCCAGCGGAACATTCCCACCGGGACAGAGATCATCCCCGTCAGCGTCAGCACAAAAACAATGCGGTCGGTCCAACTCGTCAGCCCGGCGACCGGCTCGAAGAAATTCATCCCAAAAAAACCGGTCACAAAAGAAATTGGCATGAACAGCGTGGTGATGATGGTCAGCGTTTTCATCACGTCGTTCATGCGGTTGTTGACCACCGAGAGATAGGTGTCCAGCGCGCCGCCGACCAGGTCGCGCATGGATTCGTTCAGCTCGTGCAGGCGCACCAGATGGTCGTACACGTCGCGGAAGAAGATGCGGTCTTTGGGGTCTACCACTTCGTATTCGTCGCGCGCCAGTTTGTTGAGCACTTCGCGCTGCGGGGTGATGATGCGGCGCATGACTTGCAGGGCGCGTTTGAGCGCGAAAATTTCTTGCAGCGTTTCCTGGCGGGGATTATTCAGCACACAGTCTTCAATTTCGTCAATTTTATCGTCCAACAACTCCACCATTGGCATATAGTCCGCCACCATATCATCAATAATTTTATAGAGCAAATGGTCGGGGCCGTGTGAAATGTAGCGTTTGTCGCGCCGAAACAGGGCGCGGGCTTTTTCAATGGAAGCGATTGGTGTGTCGTGATGGGTGACGACAAAATTTTTTCCCAGAAAAACATCCAGCTCATGGCTGTTGATTTTGATTTCGGTGTCAGTTTCCAGGCTCATCGCATTTAACACGATGTACAGGTACTCGCCCCAGTCGTCCACCTTGGGCGTATGAGTTTCTTCCAGTGCATCATCCACGGCCAGCGGGTGAAAGCGAAAAATGCCGGTCAAAATCGCTTCAGCAGAAGCATCCGGCTCACCGTCGAAATCCACCCATAACAAACTTTCCGCGTTTTTTAGCAGAGTCGTAAATTCGCTTGTAGTCACATCTTCGCATGGTTCCTGGTCAGGCTGGTAGAAAAGCGTCCGTATCATGGGTGCGCCCTTTCTTAAAACGAAGGTTAAGAATATTTAGGTATTATTTCAATAATATCAATATATCTATTGACAAAATTGATTTTAATCTTATAATCAATTTAGAAATTCAAAAAGTTGTTTACCCAATGCGCCAAGGCAAGTACTGAAAGTGGAGTGTACCATGAACATCTTATATACTGGAGCTGACGAAGGCGTCAATAAAATTCATCGTCTGAAGGAACAAGGCTGGCTGGAACTGCTTGAGCGCGCCGCAAAAAATTCTGCGCGCCCGGCCTGGTACGTGCGCCCACTGGCGCGCCTCGGCGACGTTTTGATTGCCAGTAAAACGAAACTCAAGCACTTTAGCGCGCCGCGCCATGACGCGCTGGTAACCCATTAGGAGAATACATGAACAATTTTCTCACTCATTGCCCGGTTTGCGCCAGCGAATTGAACGTCACCCGCCTGCACTGTGACACATGCGATACCACGCTCGAAGGACGCTTCAGCGCAGGCCCATTTTCTCACCTGAGCGGCGAACAACTCAATTTTATTGAAGTTTTTGTGCGCTGTGAAGGCAAAATCAACCGCATGGAAAGCGACCTGGGAATTTCATACCCCACCATTCGCAACCGCCTGCACGAAGTCATCCGCGCCCTAGGCTATGAACCCGGCAAGGACGAACCGGTCGAAATCAGCGAAGAGCGCCGCCGCCAAATTTTGGAAGACCTCGACGGCGGGAAAATCAGCGCCGACGCCGCCATGCGCATTCTACGCGGCGAGGAGGCCTAAATGCAGCGCCAAAGCCTGCCTTGCGGCCCCGCGCCGCAGATCCGCATCGAAGACGTTTCCGGCGACCTGCAAATGGCCGGTTGGGAACGCCCGGAACTGGCCGTCAAAACCCCCGGCGACTTGTTGGAAGTCATCCAGAATGGTGATACTTTTGTCATTCGTTGCGACGATGACTTGATCATTTACCTGCCGCAGGGCGCTGACGTTTCGGTTGGCGCCGTCGGCGGAGACGTGGACGCCCGCGGCTTGAGTGGCGCGCTAACCCTGAAAGAAATCGGCGGTGATTTTCAGGCGCACAGCCTGGGCGCGTTGCGCTTGCAAAACGTGCGCGGCGATCTAAATTTGCGTGTCGCTCAGGGCAATTGCCTGGTTGAAAATATCGGCGGCGACGCATCATTAAGCGGTATCAGCGGTCAGGCGCTGCTGACAACCATCGCCGGCGACTTGTACGCCCGTGAAATTGGCGGTGAGTTGAAAGCCAGCGCCGGCGGCGACGCGGTGCTTTTTTTGACCCCGCGCGAACAGACGATCAGCGTTCAGGCCGGGGGCGATATTCTTCTGCGACTGCCGCTCGAGGCCAGCGCCACGCTTTCGCTCGAAGGTGGCGGTGAAAACAGCGTGCGCGTCGATTTTCCTGGCGTGACCAGCGTGGGTGATACCTTCGGCCAGCGCCAGGTGCTGTTGGGAGCGGGTACTGCGCCCATTCGGCTGATTGCGGGCGGCGACCTGGTGGTTACCAGCAGCGCTGAAGAATGGCAATCCATGGCCGAATTTGGCCCAGACGCCTGGGACGCGCACGACTTCCCCGGCATCCCGCCCATTCCACCGATTCCGCCCATCCCGCCCATTCCACCGATTCCGCCCATCCCTGGTGGTGACCTTGGCGCGCGCATCTCCAGCCGCATCGAAGCCGCTGGGCGCCGCGCCGAACAAAAAATGCGCGCCAGCGAAGAACGTACGCGCGCCGGGCTGGGCGTTGTTATTGGCGGACGCCGCTATGTGGATTTTTCCCCGCGCCCGGCGGAGGCTCCGCGCGCCGAACCCGTCTCAGACCAGGAACGCCTGACCATCTTGAAAATGCTCGCCGAAAAGAAAATCAGCGTAACAGACGCCGAAAAACTGCTGGCCGCCCTCGAAGGAAAGTAGGCAACCATGACCGACAGCGAACGCGAACAAGTACTCAAAATGATTGATGAAGGTAAAATTAGCGCCGAACAGGGCCTGAAATTAATTCAGGCACTGACGGAAGACGACGCCGCCGAAGAATCGCCCGCGCTGGAAGCGCCCGAGGCCGCCGAATCCGGCTTCAGCGCCGAAGCCGCGCCCCCCGACCCGCTGATTGAGTCGCTCAAGCGGCGGGTGCGTCTCTTCTATCTGATTCCGCTCAGCCTCGGCATCCTGCTCACCGTGTGGATGGCCTGGCTGATGTATGTCTCCGTGCAAGCGCGCGCCACCGGCCTGATATTTTATTGCCTGCTGTTTCCTCTGCTTCTGCTGGGGGTTGTCCTGCTTTCGCTGGGTGCCGCCAGTCAATCCTCGCGCTGGCTGTATGTAGATGTGCGGCAAAAACCGGGTAAAAAACCGGGACATATTTTATTTGGCTTTCCGCTGGATTGGGCACGCTGGCTATTAAGCCTCTTTGGAGGCGCGATTCCATCCAAAGAAAAACAAATGGCCGAGGCCATGATGGCCGCCGTCCATGACACGACCGGCGATTCGCCGCTGGTGGTACAGGTGGACGAAGGCGCGGATGGCGAAAAAGTGAAACTTTACATCGGTTAGGAGGCCCTATGGCTACCGCAGAAGAACGAATGCGAATTTTGAAAATGATTGATGAGGGCAAAATCAGCGCCGAAGAAGGCGCAAAACTGCTCTCGGCCCTCAGCGAAAACCGCCGCGCCAGCGCCGGGACGATGCCAGCGCGGATGCCGGGCGGCGCGCGCTGGCTACGGGTGCGCGTCACCGACGTCGCCTCGGGCCGCTCCAAGGCGACGGTGCAGCTGCCGCTCAATTTACTAGATGCGGGCATGAAAATCGGTGCGCACTTTGCCGCTGAAATTGACGGCGTAGACATGAACACCATCATGGAAGCCCTGCGCTCAGGCATGACCGGAAAAATTATTGACGTGATTGACGAAAAAGACGGCGAACACGTCGAGATTTTTGTGGAGTAGGGCACGTCGTCATTCCATTGCGTACCGTGACAGCTCACGGAGCGCGCCACCCATCCCCTCTTCCCGGGAGATGGGCTTTTTACGCGCCGTCCCAATATTTTGTAAAAAATCCAGGAGACCCAAACAATTTCGGCAAGTAGAAACCTTCGGGATGTTTATAATAGGCTTATGCTCAACGAACCCATCTATTACCTTACCTTCGTCCGGCACGGCGAATCGACTGGAAATGCCGAAAATCGCTTGCAAGGCCAGAGCGATTATCCGCTTTCGAAAAAAGGCCGCGCCCAGGCGCGCGCGCTGGCCGAGCGTTGGCAAAGCGCAGGCGTAACGTTTGATTGCCTGATTTCCAGCCCATTGGCGCGCGCCCTTGAAACCGGGCAAATTATCGCCGCCGCGTTAAAGATTCCCGTCATTAAAACCGAGCCGCTCTGGATGGAGCGCGATAACGGCAAACGTTCTGGTATGACCTGGGACGAAGTTCAGGCGAACTACCCCGACCCGCCGTTCATCAATCTTTATGACGCCGTGGCCGAAACCGGCGAGGGCGACTGGGCGCTGTATCTGCGCGCCGGAGAAGCCCTGCACAAAATCCTTCAACGTCCGCCCGCGCGTTATCTGGTCACCTCGCATGGGGCGATTTTGAACATGGCGCTGTATGCCATTTTGGGCATTGCGCCGCAGCCCAATTTTCATGGCGCACGCTTTCGGCTGGAAAACACCTCCGTTTCCAGTTTTCGCTATCACCCGGTGACGCATCGCTGGCGGGTGGAGGTGATTGGGGATGCGCATCATCTTTGCGGGCTGGAATTTACCGGGTAGCCATGCCCCTGCCACGCGAATTTTACCTGCGTCCGACCTTGACGGTGGCGCGTGAGTTGCTTGGCTGCCACCTGGCGCGAATACTGAATGGAGAACGGTTGGAGGGCATTATCACCGAAACGGAAGCCTATATTGGCGAGACGGATTTGGCCTGCCATGCCCGCGCCGGAAAAACCAAACGCACGTTGCCGATGTATGGGCCGCCAGGGCGGGCGTATGTTTATTTCACCTATGGAATGTATTGGCTATTTAATGTCGTCACCGAGGCCGAGGGCTTCCCTGCCGCAGTGTTGATTCGCGCCATCGAAACGGTGACGGGCCTCAGCCAGGTACGTTCCCGCCGGGGGAATCTGCCCATAGCGCATCTGACCGACGGTCCGGCAAAACTAGCCCTGGCGTTCGGCATCGATTCTCGCCAAAATAACCTCGATTTGACCGACCCCGCTTCTGGCCTGTGGCTGGAACTGGGGAAGTCAATTGCTGCTGGTTGCGTGACTTCTGGACCTCGTGTGGGTTTATATTCTGTGCCAGAGCCATGGAAATCCATGCCCTGGCGGTTCAGAAAGTCATAGCGTATCCGCAACATCTGAAATCTGAAACTTTCTTGGAGGAATTTATGGGTCTCTTAACTGGTAAAAATGCCTTGATTTTTGGCCTTGCCAATGACAAATCCATCGCTTGGGGCATTGCCCAGGCGTTTGCACGCGAAGGCGCCAATTTGGGTTTCAGCTATGCGGGCGAAATGCTCACCAAACGGGTTAGGCCGCTGGCAGAGCAGTTGAATGTCAAGTTTGTTGAAGAGTGTGACGTTGCATCGGATGAACAAATCGCGGCGGTAGCCGAAAAAGCAAAGGCGCATTTTGGCGAAATTGATATTGTGGTTCATTCCATCGGCTTTGCCAACAAAGATGAGTTGCAGGGCTATTTTTACAATACCAGCCGCGCCGGGTTTCACCTGGCAATGGACATCAGCGTCTACTCGTTTGTCGGGCTGGCACGCGCCTTTCAGCCGTTGATGCGCCGCGGCGGGTCATTGTTGACATTGACGTATTACGGTGCGGTGAAGGTTGCGCCTAATTACAACATGATGGGCGTTGCCAAGGCCGCGCTGGAAGCTTCCACCCGCTACCTGGCCGCTGACTTTGGCCCGCAGGGCATTCGCGTCAACGCCATCTCTGCCGGGCCGATACGCACGTTGGCGGCGATGGGTGTCAGCGGTTTTCGCGATATGTACAAGAATTATGCCGACATGGCCCCCATGCGCGAAAACGTTACTCCTGCCGATTGCGGCAACGCGGCGGTTTTTTTGTGTTCTGATATGGCCGCGCACACTACCGGCGAAATTCTGTATGTTGATAGTGGCTACAACATTATGGGTGTGATGGATCCAAGGAAGGAAAGTAATCAGGCATCAGTGGTCAGCGGTTGATTGTCTGTCGTTAGATGATAAAATACTGGCATGTTCAAACGAAACTCCACTGCCGCTCCTTCTCCATTTTCTGCTCCTGCGGTTCAGGCTGTGGAGCGCATCTCCTCCGTGCTTGGCCCCGGCCTTATCTGGGAAGGAAAAATTTCCGGTGCTGGTGGCGTGCGGATTGAAGGCACTTTTGAAGGTCAAATCTCGCTAAAGGGGATGCTTGTCGTCGGCGAAAGCGGGCGCGTCACCTGTGAAAACGTGCGCGCCGCCGCCGTCATCATTGCTGGGGCGGTTAAGGGGAACATCGTCACCCAAAAACTGGAAATCCGCGCCACCGGGCGGGTCTGGGGCGATGTTGTTACCGCCTCGTTCGTGACTGAAGATGGCGCTTTTCTGCGCGGTCAAATGCGCATGGAAGATCAGGTGGATTTGGGTCTCGCGCCCGATACTGACCCCGCTCCGCTTCCGGATTCTTAATACTGATGCGCTGCGCCCAACTTTTCACAAATTCCAAACCCTAAAGGTTTTTCTGTCAGGTTGGGTATTTTGCCGGAAAAATACACTGTTCGACAAGATAATTCGGCTAGCAAGGGAAACCTTTAGTATCTTATCAGCTGATGTTACGCGATACACCGTAGCACGACATTTATGTCGTGTTGAAATTTGGCTGACGCTAATTTTTAGAGTCTATCCAAAAAACGGGGCAGGTGGGGCAAGGCCCGCGCAAATCGCAGATTTGCGCCACCGTTGGCTGCCCATTTTGCCAATCTTTTGGACGGGTTCTTATCTGTTCAGTGCCTA
>MNXJ01000016.1 GCA_001872455.1 Anaerolineae bacterium CG2_30_57_67
GGGAGCGGGAGATTGGCAGATTCGCCCCAGGGTTGAAGACTTATGTCCATCGGGGAGCGACCCGCCTCAAGGGTGGGGAGATGCGGGAGGCGGTCAAAGGCCAGGATGTGGTGCTGACCAGCTATCCCGTCGCGCGGCTGGACGCGGAATCCTTTCACTCCATGAAATGGCTGGCAGTGATTTTGGACGAGGCGCAGAATATCAAAAATCCAGAAGCGAAACAGACGCAGGCCATCCGCAAGATTGGCGCGGAGTTTCGCATTGCGCTGACTGGCACGCCCGTGGAAAATCGCCTGTCCGAGTTGTGGTCGATCATGCACTTTTTGAACCCTGGATACTTGGGCGCGCGCAAATCGTTCCGCGAAAACTTTGCCATGCCAATCGAACGCTATCACGATGAAGATGCCATCAAACAATTGAAGCAATTGACGGCGCCGTTTATCTTGCGGCGCGTCAAAACCGACCCGCGCGTGATTTCGGATTTGCCCGACAAGGTGGAAACAAAAGTCTATTGCACACTAACCGAAGAGCAAGCGACTCTTTATGAAGCGGTCGTGCAGGACGTGATGAAAAAAATCGAAGAGGAAGATGGCATCAAGCGGCGCGGGCTGGTGTTGAGCATGATGATGCAGTTGAAGCAGATTTGCAATCATCCCGTGCAGTATCTTCATCAATCCAGCAAGGATAGCGCGGAGGTTTCATTAGATAATCGCAGTGGCAAATTGGAACGTCTCGGCGAATTGCTGGAAGAAGTGTTGGCGGCAAACGACCGCGCCTTGATCTTCACACAATTTGCGGAGATGGGCGAAATGCTGGCGGAGTATTTGCCGAAGGCCTTTGGCGCGGCGACACAATTTTTGCACGGCGGCACGCCCGCGAAGATGCGCGACCAGATGGTGACGCGTTTCCAGGAAGATGAACACGCTCCGCCCATTTTTATTCTGTCGTTGAAGGCGGGCGGCACAGGCTTGAACCTGACGCGCGCCAACCACGTCTTCCACTTTGACCGCTGGTGGAATCCCGCTGTCGAGGATCAAGCCACTGATCGCGCCTTCCGCATCGGGCAGAAGCGCAACGTGCAGGTGCATAAATTCGTCACGACGGGAACGCTCGAAGAGATGATTGACGATATGATCGAATCCAAAAAGGGACTGGCGCAGGCGGTGGTAGGCAGCGGTGAGAATTGGATTACGGAAATGAGCACGGATGAGTTGCGAAAAGTCGTTTCGTTGCGTAGACAGTAGGCGGAATACAGTAGACAGGAGAAGCCATGATAGAGAATTTTCGAGATTTGGAAGTTTGGAAGAAAGCGCACCAACTTGTACTGGCTACGTATCGTTTGACAAAGAGCTTTCCATCCGATGAACGCTATGGCTTGGTTTCTCAAATGCGACGTGCGGCGGTCTCTGTTCCCGCTAATGTTGCCGAGGGATTTAAACGTAAAGGAAAAGGTGAAAAAGTCCGTTTCTACAATATCAGTGAAGCGTCGCTGGAAGAACTTAAATATTTTTTTATTCTCTCCAAAGACTTGGAGTACATCAGTGACAATACTCAAGTGATGAATGACGCCGAAACAATAAGTAAAATGTTGTACCGTTTGATCGAAGCAATAAATAATAGCAGACAGTAGGCAGGATATGGTAAAGCCTCCGTCTACCGTATTCTGTTTACCGTTTACATGGAGATACCATGCCATACGATTATTGGTTCAAACCGACCAAAGCCATTAAAACCAAGGATGGAATCAAAGCCCAAAGCAAGCGCGGGGCGTTCGCGAAGAGTTGGTGGGCGCAACGCTGGATTGCCGCGCTGGAGCGATTGGTGGATTCAGGCCGCCTCACGCGTGGGCGCAGTTATGCGCGCAATGGTCAGGTGCTTTCGATTGATGAAACCGAAGATGGGATTGCGGCGCGCGTGCAGGGGTCACAGCGCACGCCATATAAAATCAGTATCAAGATCAATCACTTGACCGATGCAGAATGGGACAAGGTGATTGACGCGCTGGCGGAGCAGGCCATTTTCAGTGCACAATTGCTGGCGGGCGAAATGCCGCAGGACATCGAGCAGGCATTTGAAAAGGCAAAAGTGAGTCTGTTTCCATCCACACGCAATGACTTGACAACAGATTGCTCCTGTCCCGATTATTCCAATCCATGCAAACATATTGCCGCGGCGCATTACATTTTGGGCGAGCGCTTTGATGAAGACCCGTTCTTGATTTTCCGTCTGCGCGGGCGCACGCAGGAACAGGTCATGCAGGAACTTCGCAAACGGCGCGCGGGCGAGGATGAAATCATTGAAGAGGAAGCAGAAGAAATCGAAGCGGTGATTCCGCTCGAAGAACAGGTCGCCAACTTCTGGGATGTGCGCGCCCCGTTGGAAGGATTCGCGGTGTCCATTCGTCCGCCTGCGATTGAGATGCCGCTGCTCAAGCGGTTGAGTGAGGCGAATTTTGTCCCTGAGCCTGGGTTGGAATCACTTTTGCAAAGAGCATATCATTCTATTGAAAAACAAGCGCTCAAAACGGCGTTCCAGGAAAATGCGAAAGGCAAAAATTGACTTCATGAACCTCACATCCACCCTCCAGGCACACTTCGGCTTCAACTCCTTCCGCGCGGGACAAGAGGAGGCTATCCAGAGTTTCCTCAATAAAAATCACGCCTCGCCATCATGCCTACAGGTGCGGGAAAATCGCTCATCTATCGGTTGCCTGTAAAGTGACAAAGTGACATTCGACACTTGATTATTGCTTCCGAAGTTGTAATCTATGGATGCTTGGGGTTTCGTTTTACGCAGGGAGATAAAGTACATGTCAGGCTCAGTCTGTTTGACGTGTCATTAGAAAGAATGAAGTTGCAATCGCCTTATCTTCAATCAAACAAAGAACTCAATATTTTGGCGATGAAAAAATTGCTTTTGATGATTTCCGCAGTGCTGGCACAACCTGCTGCCAAAATTGTGTGAACGCTGACACACAATTCAACTTTTCAGATTCCAACCTGCAACCATGATAAATATCCTCTATACTGATACCTCTCTGCTCGTCATCAACAAACCCGCTGGCCTGTCCGTTTTACCCGATGGCTGGGAGCCGAACGAGCCCTATCTGGTGCGCGACCTGACCGAAGAATTTGGCCGCCTGTGGGTTGTTCACCGCCTGGATAAAGTTACCAGCGGCGTGATGGTGCTCGCCCGCACGGCGGAAGCCCACCGAACGCTGAATCTGCAATTTGAACGGCATGAAACCCACAAGGTGTATCACGCCCTCATCAACGGCACGCCCGCGTGGAACGAACACACCGCCCGTCACAAGCTGCGCGTCAATGTTGGTCATAGTCATCGCACGGTGGTAGACCATGCCAAAGGTAGACCTGCCGAAACTGCCTTCCACCTGCTCCAGCGCGGAAAAACCGTCAGCCTGCTGGAAGCGCGCCCGGCCACCGGCAGAACCCATCAGATTCGCGTCCACCTTTACGCGCTAGGATTTCCCATTTTGGGCGACACGCTTTACAGCGCTCCGCCCACCGATTTCATCGCCCGCCCCGCCCTGCACGCGCTTTCACTGACATTTTCGCACCCAATCAACGGCAAATGGCTAACCATCGAAGCGCCCTATCCCGCTGATTTCACGCTGGCGCTGCAACGGTTGAACCATGAGATTCTCTGAAAAAAATAACGGTCATCTATCCGTTCTAAAAATATGGTAGCCCACATAGACACCACCCGTTCTGCGACGTATCACCCGGGAGTAAAAACAGAAAGCAGGTCACAGCGCTGTGACCTGCTTTCTGTAATCATTTGCACCGCCTAACACTCACTAAAGCCGCAGGCATAGCATTTGCGGCAGCCTTCCTCGTTGACGACAGCGGCTTCGCCGCATTCGGGACACAGGTCGCCAATTTTCATCATCGGCTGGGCGCTGGGCTGGGGTTCGGGGTGAGCGCCATTTCCATTGCTTTTGACGGTGAGCACAGGCAAAGATTCCCCGCGCCACTGGCGGACGTAATCGTCCAGCACCTGGCCGACGCCATCCGGCAGGGAGCGCACGCGGTTGGGGCCAAAACCCAGCGAGCGGCCGCCGCCAATGCCCATTAACTGGCGGACAACTTCCGTCAGGCGGTCAATCGGGGCGACCGGCGAGGCCAGGCGCAGGATGTAGGAAACCAGGCGGCCAATCGCTTCCGAAACCGCGGCGGTTTCAGAACCTGCTTTGGAGGTGTTGATGAAAACTTCAAACGGCTGGTCGCCGCCGTTTTGGTTGACGGTGATGAAAGCCTTGCCAAGCGGGGTTTCCATGCTGTACGTTTTTCCGGGCAGGGCGTGCGGGCGCGGCTTTTTCGTCTCGTGCCAGATGACTTTTTGTTCGGACGCGGGGGCAATACTCAGCGGGGCGGCGGCCTGTTTTTTATCGGCGGTGGCTTTGGTTTCCAGGACAACCACATCGCGCGAGCCAGTGACGTAGACAGTGATGCCTTTGGCACCCAATTCCCAGGCGAGCATGTAGGCGGTGGCAACGTCGGCTTCGGTGGCGACTTCGGAGAAGTTGATGGTTTTGGAGATGGAGTTATCCACAAAGGCTTGCAGGGCGGCGGCCATGCGGACGTGTTCTTCGGCGGTCACGTCGCCCGCGGTGACGTAGTTGCGGCGGATTTCTTCCGGGACGGCGGCCACATTTTGGCAGGTGCCCTGGCTCATCACGTCGTCAAAAATTTTCTGGCGGTCTTCGGGCTTGACTCCGGCCTGTTCGAGGGCTTTTTCAAAGAGCGGTGAGCCGTAGGTTAGCTGCAAATCTTTGCCGTTGTCGTTGACGTGGCGGATGTAGGCCAGCGCAAAAACCGGTTCACAGCCGTAGCCCTCGCACCCGGCGACGGTGGCGATGGTGCCGGTCGGCGCGACGGTGGTTTGGGCGGCGTTGCGGATGCCGTGTTTTTTGATGCCTTGCCGAATTTCCTTCCAGTCCAATTCGGGCGCGTCCCAACGATTGGTAAGCGGGACGATGGCTTTCGGCGCGTTCCACTTCAGGTTTTTGGGGTCGTAAATCGAGCCGCTGATGGCGGGGAAGGCGCCGCGTTCTTCGGCCATTGCGATGCTGGTTTGCATGGCGTGGTAGCGCACGAATTCCATCAGCACCGATGCAAATTCCTGGCCTTCGGGCGAGCCGTAGCGCGCGCCAACGTGATACATCAGGTCAGCCAGGCCCATGATGCCGAGGCCGATGCGCCGGGCGCGGTGCGCGGCTTCCTTCAACTGCGGCACGGCTGGCACATAGGCATTGGCTTCTACGACATCGTCGAGGAAGCGGGTGGAGAGTTCCACGCTCTGACGCAGGGTTTCCCAATCCACCGTACCATTTGGCCCAAAATGCTGCGCCAGATTGACCGAGCCGAGACAGCAGTTCTCAAAGGGGCCAAGCCATTGTTCGCCGCAGTTGTGTACGACAAGGCCATTGGCAACAAACGAGTGGGTTTCCGGCTGATGCAGGTCGTACACCGGCTCCACGCCGTCTGGTTCAAGCGCCAGCACGGTCGCCAGGAAAGATTCCCGGTACAGGCCGCGCGCCGTCAGCCGGTCGAGATACGTTTGCAGGCGGGCGTTTTTTCTTTCAGAAAGAAAACCAATTTCGCTGGAAAAACGCAGCAGGTTCGACTTGCTGATGACGAGTTCGTGCTGCGCCCGGGTGCGGTATTCCTTTTCACCGCCTTTGCCGTCCGGTAACATGCGGTAGCCGTCGGGGCGGCGGTTTTGATAAATTTTGCTGACAATGCCAAAATTCAGCAGGAGGCGCTGGGTTTCTTTCAGCAATTCCAAATGACTGGCGCTCAAGCGCACCGAGCAGCCTTTTTCGCCGCCGTCCTGCACACTGCCATCGGCTGTGAATAGGGCTTGCAAAAAGCCGCGCTGCATGGCTTCACTTCCAGCAAAGACAGCGGCAGGCACGCAGAATTTATTTTCGACCAGGCCATGTTTTTCAGCAAAAAGACGCAGCCGGTCCGAGGCAACACGCGCCTCGTCGCGGTTTTCGATTTGAACCACACCCACCGGGTAAGAACGGCCATGAGCAGATTTCTCCACGATGGAGGTGACCATATTGGCAAAGGCCGGGGCCAGTTCCTGTTTTTCGTCGCCAAAGAAGGAAAGTACCGCGCGCACCACATTAACGGTACCATCTCCCACCAGCCAGCCGAGGACCTGACCTTCCTCTTGCGTACCCGTCTGACCAAAGCCGCCCTTGCGGTTAAGCAGGTGTATCCGGTCACCTGGCTGCAATTGAGCGGCAGCGACCCAGCCGCGCGCCGTCATCACCTGGTGATTTTCGGTCAAGCGCAGTTCATAGCCTTCGCGCGTCAGCAAACGCAGCACCGCCTTGACGCCCGTCTGAAAAACGGGCGAGGCTGGCAGAAAAGTTTCCGCGCCAAAGCGGGCGTCGGTGGTGACGGTCACCGGCAGGTTTTCGCGCGCCAATTCATCGGCGCGGCGCAAACCAGAGACGGTATAAATCAACGTTTCGCCGGTGACGCAGGGGTTGGTGCTTTCGAGCGGGTACAGGTGCGGAACTGGGTTTTGCCGGTTGGCCGCATCCAAAAACAGGACGCCCGGCTCGCCGTTGTGATGCGCCTGTTCAACAATTTTGTTGAACAGGTCACGCGCGCGCACGGTTTTATAAACGCGGATGGGAATGCCCTGCTCGCGCGCCTGCTCCAGCGTGCCGCGAAAACCGCGATACTGGGGCGCGGCAATATCGGGGAAAATCAGCTCCCACTCTTTGTCGTCTCTGACGGCCTGCATAAATGCGTCGGTGATGCCCACCGAAATATTGAAATTGGTGATGGCGTGTTCGCTGGTTTTGGACGTGATGAATTCTTCCACATCCGGGTGATCCACGCGCAAAACGCCCATATTCGCGCCGCGGCGCGTTCCTCCCTGAGCGATCTCACCGAAAGCGTTATCGTACACCCGCAGGAAACCCACCGGGCCGGTGGCCTGCCCGGCGGACGATTTGACCAGCCCACCCTTGGGGCGCAGGCGCGAGAAGGAGAATCCATTGCCGCCGCCGGTTTGCTGAATCAGCGCGGCGTTGCGCAGCGACTGGAAGATTCCGGCTTCGTCGCGCCCCATGTCATCGGAGATGGGCAGCACAAAGCAGGCGGCCAACTGCCCCAGCGGCGTGCCCGCCCCGGTAAACGTCGGCGAGTTGGGGAAGAATTTCTTGCTGGTCAGCAGCGCGTAAAATTCACGGGTGCGCGCCGTCACGTCACTGTGCCAGGCCTGCTCCACGTTGGCAACATGCCAGGAAACGCGCCAAAACATTTCTTCGACGGTTTCTGCCGGTTTGCCATCATCGCCGCGGCGGACGTAACGGCGCAGCAATACCTGGCGCGCATTGTCGGTCAACTCGACTTGCGGCAAATCCGCGGGCAGGGACGGGGTGGGCAGCAAAACATTTTTTTGACCAGCAACTACTTGAGATTCCATGATTCTCTCCTGAAAAATAAAAGTGGGCTACGACTCTAACAAACGGTCAATTTCACTGCGCAGCGACCGTAAATCGGCCAGACGCAAATAAACAATGGCGTAGCGGATGTAGGCAATCTGATCCAATTCCTTTAGCCCGGCAATCACCAAATCACCCACCACGCGCGAGGAAACTTCGGCCTTGCCCTGGCGCTGCAATTCCGCTTCAACTTGACCAACCAGGCGCTCAATATCCGCAGCGGATACGGGACGCTTGGCGCAGGAAATGCGGATGCCGCGCGCCAGTTTTTCGCGGTCAAATTCTTCGCGCGTGCCGTCCTGCTTAATCAGCAGCGGGGTGGAGAGAATCGGGCGTTCCGACGAGCTGAAGCGCTGCCCGCAAGCCAGACATTCACGGCGGCGGCGGATGCCACCGTGCGCATCGTGCGAGGTGTCAATCACTTTCGACTCTTCATGCTGGCAGTAGGGACAACGCATATTTTCTCTCCTTGAGATTAGAACATTTGTACCCGCCATATATAGGCATTAATTTATTTATCCCGCCATGTATTGGGGTAGTAAAAGGCATTCTAACATAAATGCAAAGTCAATTCAAGCAGGCGAACATTGCAGTTACCTTAAAAAATTCCCTGCGTCTGAAGGACGGCTCCTTTCATTAAACCCAAATGGCGGCCAATGATACAATTTCACCATGCCAACCACACCGCCCGAAGTTCGGGAAAACTTAAAATATAACGTCGTCGTCAACCTGACAGATGCCGCTTTTTTTGGGCTTGGCTGGGGGCTGGGTTCCTTCGGCACCATCATTCCGCTATTTGTCAATCAACTCACCAACTCGGCGCTGCTGATTGGGCTGATTCCGGCCATTCACGCCGTTGGCTGGCAATTGCCGCAACTCTTCACTGCCGGTTGGGTGGGAAAAATGCGGCGCTTCAAGCCTGCCGTTTTGGCGATGACCATCCACGAGCGGGTTCCCTACCTGGGGCTGGCGCTGGCCGCCCTGCTGCTGCCCATCCTCGGCGCGGCCATCATCCTGCCGATGACGTTTCTCCTGCTCATCTGGCAGGGCATCGGCTCTGGCGTCACCGCCAACGCCTGGCAAAGCCTGATTGCCAAAATCATCCCCGCCGAAGCGCGCGGAACGTTTTTTGGCGTGCAGGCCGCCGTTGCCAACGTTTTTATCAGTTTTTCCGCCGTGGGCGCAGGCTATTTGCTGGAAAAGATGGCTCCGCCGTATGGCTTTGCGCTGTCCTTTTTGCTGGCCGCGCTGATGATGGGGATTTCGTACATTTTCATCGCTCTGACGCGCGAACCAGAAAGCGTGGAAATTTTGCACAGCGAATCAACCCCGCATTTTTGGCAGGTTGCGCGTGAAATTCTGCGCCGCGATGCAAATTTTCGCTGGTTTTTGGCTTTTCGCGTCCTTTTTCAATTCGCCACCATGGGCTTCGCTTTTTACATCGTTTTTGGCCTACGCCGTTTTGAAATGAGCGCCCTCGTCGCCGGGTTTTTGACTGCGGCGCTGACCATCTCTCAGACGGTGGGCAACGCCTTTATGGGCTACCTCGGCGACCGGCTGGGACATCGCCTGATGCTGATTGCCGGGGCGCTGGCGGTGGCCTTCAGCTCGATTTTGGCCTGGTACGCGCCCTCGGTCGAATGGCTCTACCCGGTCTTTGTGCTGGCTGGCCTGGCGAATGTCTCTTTTTGGACGATTGGCATGGCGATTACCGTGCAATTTGGCCGCGAAAGCGAACGCCCGGTTTACATCGGCCTGTCGAATACACTGATTGCGCCCGCCACCATCCTGGCGCCCATCCTCGGCGGCTGGATGGCCGACAGCGCCGGATTCGAACTGACGTTTCTGCTTTCTGCTGTGGGCGGCGTGCTGACGGCGCTACTCCTGCTGACGCTGGTCAAAGACCCGCAGCAAAGTACGGCGTAAGTGCAATACTGTTTCGTCAGCGGTTTCGGAGTCGAAAGTCTCCCGATGTTGGCGCCAAAGTCTGGAGACTTTCGACTCCATCTCTGACTTCGCTGCACCATGCTACAATCGGACGATTTTATTTTTTTTGGGAAGGATATCTTATGAGCAAAATTGCCATCATCGGCGCTGGTTACGCGGGCATGTCTGCCGCGTGGGACCTACGCAACGCCGGTCACGATGTGACTCTTTACGAAGCCGATGACCACGTCGGCGGGCTGGCAAGCGGATTTAGAGAACCCAGCTGGAACTGGTCGGTGGAAAAATTCTACCATCACTGGTTCGCCAGCGACGCCGCCATGCTGGGGCTGATGGACGACTTGGGCTTGCGCGAAAAGGTTCTTTTTCCACGCCCCTACACCGTCATGTACCACAAAGAACGTTTTTACCCGCTCGACTCGGTACTGAAAGCGATTCTCTTCCCCGGCCTGGGCTGGGGCGTGGATAAAATCCGCTTTGGGTTGGTGGGGCTTTTCTTGCGTCTGACGACCAGCTGGCAGGAACTGGAAAAATACAGCGTGGACGAGTGGATGCGCAAATGGGTTGGCGAGCGCGTCTATAAACTGATGTGGGAACCGCTGGTCGTGGGAAAATTCGGCGAAAAATACGCCAAACAGGTCAACATGGCCTGGATGTGGGCGCGTCTGCACGCCCGCACCACGCGCCTGGGAACGTTTGAAGGCGGCTTTCAGGCCTTTTCTGACCAGTTCGCGCAAAAGCTGATTGAGCACGGGGTGACGATTCGGCTGGGGACGCCGGTCACACGCGTTGAGCGGGATTCTGCTTCCGGCTTGCTGACGCTGGCGACGCCCTCAGGCGTGGAACAGGCCGATCAAATCCTCATCACCCTTTCGCCTGCAATCGCCGCCAAAATGGTACCATCGCTCCCCGCCAGCTACCTGCAAGGCTTGCTGAACTTGAAAAGCATGGGTGCGGTTGTGTTGGTACTGGCGCTGAAGGAAAAACTCTCCCGCGAGGGCTATTACTGGTACAACATTCCCAAAAGCGCCGGTTTCCCGTTTTTGGCCGTGGTGGAACATACCAATTTTGTGCCGCCCGAACATTTCGGCGGCGACCATATTGTTTATGTCGGTGATTATCTGGAGCCTACGCACGAGCATTTTTCGATGAGCGCAGAAGAACTCCTGGCAAAATTTGCCCCGCACCTGAAAAAGTTCAACCCAAATTTTGAACCCGGCTGGGTGAAAAAGGCCTGGGTCTTCCGCACCGCGTACGCGCAACCCGTGCCATTGGTCAATCACTCGCGCAACATCCCCGCGCTCAAAACACCGATTGACGGGCTATTTCTGGCTTCGATGAGCCAGGTCTACCCCTGGGACCGTGGAACAAATTTCGCCGTTGAAATTGGCCGCCGCGTGGCGCGTGAAATGCTGGAGCCGTAGCATGAAACGTTGGATGCTGGTCGTTGGGGATGTCTTGGCGCTGGCGGCGCTGACGGTCATTGGCTTTGCCACACACGGCGAAAGCGGCCCGGGATTTATTGTGCGCATGGCAAGCACCTTCATTCCACTGGTTGTGGCCTGGTTCGGCGTCGCCCCGATGCTAGGGCTCTACGCGTCCGCACAAACCAGCAACCCACGCGCGCTATGGCGGCCCGTCTATGCCATGTTTCTGGCCGGGCCGTTAGCCGTGCTGTTGCGCGCGCTGTGGCTCGATGGCGTGGTCATTCCCATCTTTGGTTTGGTGCTGACCGGCAGCGGCGCGCTGGCGCTGTTGCTCTGGCGTGGAATTTGGTTATGGCTGGAATTTCGGCAAAAAAGGTGATAAACTCCAACCGTTCAACCCAAAAATATCAAACAAAGGAAACTATTCAATGACCGAAGAAAAAAGTACGTTCCACACGCAAGCCGCTGTTTTGCGTGTTTCGATGTGGGCAAACATCTTTAGTTGGGCGGTATTGGTGCTCTACCTGCTCAACTTCACCGGCGATCTGGTCAACCTGTTCCAAAACTGGCCGCCCCAACTGCCCGCCGACGTATTGAGCCAGGTTTCGGCCTGGACCAGCCTGCTCTCCAAACCAATTTTCGGCGGCATGTACTTTCTAGTTTTGCAGGGCGTTTCACAACTTCTCAATCTGGGGCTGGATGTTTACCTGCAAGCCACAGAAGAAGTAGAAGTAGAACTAGAAGAAAAATAATTTTTTCTGGCTTCAGATTGTAGCGATGGTCTCCTGGCCATCGCTATTTTTTTGCCAGACAGCGGGTTGCGCCAGTCCCGTCTCTCCCAATAGCAATGACAAAAACGCATCGAAAGCGGCGGGAGAACCAGACGTGTAAAATGTGAACTGGGGCGGGCTGCTCGCCTCCGCCTCAAGCCTGCGCGAAGCCAGCACCCGCTGAATTTGGCGCGCCACCGCCGGGGCCGGGTCAATCACCCGCAGCGCCTCACCGCCAATTTCGCGGATGAGCGGAATCACAAACGGGTAGTGGGTACAGCCCAAAACAACGGTATCCGCGCCCCGACTCAGCATTGGCGTAAGCGCCTTTTCCAGGATTTGACGAGTTTCGTCACCCGCTAGATTTCCCCGCTCAATTTGCGTTACCAGCCCGGGACAGGTATCCTGTAAAACCGTTACACCGCTGGCAAAGCGCTCCACCACCGAAGCGTAGAGCGCCCCCTGAAAGGTGGCTGGTGTCGCCAGCACGCCCACCACGCCCGAAGCGGTTTGCTCGGCGGCCGGTTTGACCGCCGGTTCCATGCCAACAAAGGCAATTTGCGAAAAAGTTTGCCGCAAATGGGCCAGCGCCGCCGCCGAGGCGGTGTTGCAGGCCACCACAATCAACTTTGCCTGGCGCGCCAGCAAAAAGCGGGTGATTTGCTCGGAGAAGTGCCGAATTTCTGCCAGCGGACGCGCGCCGTAGGGGACGTGGCCCTGGTCGGCAAAATAAATCAGCGCTTCGTTGGGTAATTGCTGACGGATGGCGCGCCAAACCGACAGGCCGCCCACGCCCGAATCGAAAATTCCAATGGGAAAATTGTTATTCATCTGTGGCGCTACGCCCGGCAGGCATCCACAAACGTCTGCCACAAGCGGCGAATGGGTTGCTGGTCACCCAGCCATTCCGGGTGAAATTGGACGGCCACGCCAAACGGATGGCCGGGAACTTCCACCGCTTCGATGATGCCGTCGGGGGCGCTGGCGGCGGCGGTCAAGCCAGCGGCCAGCCGGTCAATGCCCTGATGATGCAGGCTGTTGACATTGAGCGATTCGACGCCGAAAATTCGCGCCAGGCGGCTTGCGGCACTGACCGTGACCGGGTGCATCAAACGCGTGCGTGCGGGGACGCCATCCGCGCCGGGGGCGTTGTGGACGAGCGCATTTTTGAGCTGCGCGGGAATGTCGGTGTAGAGCGTGCCGCCCAGGGCAACGTTCAGCACTTGCAGGCCGCGGCAAATACCAAAGAACGGCTTTTTCTGTTCCACCGCCAGGCGCGCCAGGCCGAGTTCAAGTTCGTCGCGGGCTTCGTCCACGCCGCCGACGGTGGGGTGAAATTCGCCACCGTAGCGCTGGACGGCGATATCGCCGCCGCCGGTAAAGAGCAGGCCATCCAACCGGTCAAAGAGCAGGCGCCAGCCCGCTTCGGGCAGGTCGGAGGGTATCAACACGGGGGCGCCGCCCGCCTGAAGAATCGCATCGGTGTAGGCGCGTTGGATGCTGATGGATGGTAAATTGGCCTGGGTAAAGTTTTTGCGGGTGGTGATTCCAATGAGGGGAAGGGACATGATGGCTCCAGTTATCAGTGGACAGTGGAAATTTGGGCCGGAAAAGATTCAGACTAGTTCCGTTTTTTCTTGTTCCTGCTGCCTTTGTAAAAGGCCTTTTTGCAACATAAAAACTAATGACTCTGCGGTACCGTGAGATGGAACCGAAGATTCGAAGACTGTTGTTTCTTTCAAGTAATCGGAGTTATGCAAAACAAAGGTTGAATAATCCGCATGAGAAATTTTTTTTATTGCGAAGATTTTTTATCTTCCTCGTGATTTTTTCAATTTCTTCATAGTCAGATTTTAAGTCACTCCAAAAAGCACCATCCCTATCATTTTTCAAATCATCAAGCAGTTTTTTCAGACTTGCATTGCTTTTCCCCATAGAGGTTGAACCATCCATCAAGCGCATAATTCGCGCGAGAATATCACGCCAAAAAATAATTCTCATACGATAGAAAAAAGACTGCGCGGTTTGATTCAACAAGTCAATTCTTTCCTGGGATGTTCCGTAAAGACTACAGTAATTTTTCCAGTCAAGATATAAATTAGCGACATCGTTCGACAAGTAGTGAAATAACTCGGCAGTTTGGTTGGGAAAAACTTGTTGATATTTTCGTAAAATATCGTCGGAAGATAAATTTTCTGACATATCAACCTTTCAGGTTTCCTGACCAATCTTTCCACCACGTCAGCAGGGTGGACATGATGTGGCGGGTGCGGGTTTGGAAGAGCGCCAGGTCGCCGTAGGCCTCGCCGCCATGCGGGCTGACCAAATCGGTGACGCCGCGCAGGATCAGGACGCGCACGCCGTTGCGGACGGCCACCCAGGCGATGGCGCTCGATTCCCAATCGGCGGCGCGGGCGTCATATTTTTCAATCAGCGTAGCAATATCAGCCGGAAGAATGTCACGGTCGGCGGAAACCATCAATCCGCGCCGAAGCGCCGGGGTGGCGGGCAAAGTTCTCAGCCACGACAAATCCAACCACGTCGAATAAAATTCAATCGCCGCGGCAGAATCGCCCATTTGCTCAAAAATATCATAGGTGATGGTTTTCTCCACCAAAAGCAGGTCGCCCGGCTGAATGCGGCCATCGAACCCGCCACAGGTGCCCAGATTGACAAGAATTTGCGGGGAGAAGTGGTCAATGACGTATTGGGCGCTGGCCGCCGCGCTGATTTTTCCCCAGCCACCATGAAAAAAGCGCGCGCCGGAAGCGTCGAACCACTCACCCAGCGGCGAGGGTGTCACCTGCGCCGGGCGTAGAATTTCTTTGACAGCGCGCCATTCTGCGCCGGCAGAGACAAGCACAACGCTGGCAGGCGCGCTCATTCAGCGGGGACGCGGTCGAGGTTGCGCTCACCGCGCAAGTAGGCCAGCGCCATTTGCAGGGCTTGTTCGGCAGAAGCGGCCTTGTTGGCCTCGCGGTCGGCGTTGGAAAAGACAAAAAGCCGCGCCCACAAACCAGCGGGTGCGGCCAGGCCGATCCAGGTGGTGCCAACGGGTTTGTTGGGCATTCCTCCGCCCGGCCCGGCAATGCCGCTGACCGAAACGGCCAGGTCTGCGCCCAACGCCAGGCGCGCGCCTGCGGCCATCTCCAACACTGTTTGGCGGCTGACCGCGCCATGCTGATGCAAAGTGTTCCACGAGACGCCCAGCAGGCCGACCTTGGCTTCGTAGGCATAGGCAACGATGCCGCCGCGATAATAATCGGACGAGCCGACAACGTTGGTGATGCGATGACCAATCAGCCCGCCGGTGCAAGATTCGGCGGTGGCAAATTGAAGCGCCTGACGGCGCAGAAGTTCTCCAAGTAACACTTCGGGTAAAGCGGTCACAAAATCTCCTGAGTAGATGGCCCGGCGGCAGTTGCCTGCGCGAGCGCGCTGTTCCAATCGAGTTGCGCGCCGCGTTCAAGCGCCTGGCGCAATTCGTCGGGGGGAAGTTTCCAAGGGGTGAAGTATACATCCAGTTCGCGGTCACTTTCACTATCCCAGGCGGGGTGATTTTTAGCCGCGCCCAGCGTTTCCATGGCGGCAACAACATTCCCAAGCGTGTATTCCAGCAGGGCAAAGTAGGTTACGCCCGAAACCGTCACCGGATGAGCGCCAAGTTTATCTGCCAGACGCGTACCTGCGGCCAGATAACGGCGCGCCTGGTCAAACTCGCCTAATTTAACACAAGCCAGCCCCAGGTTGATGAGATGAAGCGCTTCGCCCTGACGCGCGCCAGTTTCGCGCGAGGTGTCAAGCGCGCGCTGATAGTAGTCGCGCGCGCGCTGCCAGTCGTTGGCCTCACCCGCCTGCGCGCCGAGGTTGTTGAGCGCGGTGGCGGCGCGCTCGCGGTTGCCAACTGAAAGCGCCAGATCAAGAACCTGCTGGTAGTAACGCGCTTCTTCTTGCGGTTTGCCCAGCGCCCCAGACAGCACGCCCAAGCGATTGAGCGCCTGAAGCAGAGTCTGATTATCCCCCAACTCGGCGGCGATTTGTTGGGCTTTCAGGCAGTGTTCGTAGGCGCTTTGCAGGTCGCCAATACGCCATTCAGCGCTACCGAGCGCGGCCAGCACGCGCGCCATGGAGGCGCGAGCGTTGCTCTGTTCGGCCAGGAAGAATGCGCCAACCAGATACGAACGGGCGTCTTCGTAGCGTCCGGTGTACGATGCCACCTGACCAAGTTCCACCAGCGCTTCGGCCACGAGCAAATCCATCTGCAAGTCGCCGGCAGTGGCGGCGGCGCTCTCGGCGTGACGCTGCGCCTGAGCGTAATCGCCAAGTTGAATACAGGCATCGGCCAGACCGATTTTCATTTGAATCACATCGCGTACCGGGCGGTCGGGCTGGTCGAGGAGTGTCAGCGCGCGCTGGAAGAAATTGCGCGCTTCAGCCAGCGCAGAAAGTTCCAGGGCGCGCTCGGCGGCCTGAGAGAGACTTTCGGCGGCGAGGGTAAAGTCGCCGCCTTTTTCGTAGTGGTCAGCGATTTGGGGCAGGTATTCGCCGCGCCGCTCGCCACTGATGCGGCTGAGCCAGGTGGCGGCCAGCATGTGCAAACTGGCGCGCTGACGTTTGAGCAGAGTCTCGTAGGCAACTTCGAGCAACAAGCTGTGTTTGAAGGTAAATTCCTGCGTCCCGGCAAAGGCCGACGGGCGGCGCGAAAAGATGAGTTCCTTGCGGCGCAGGCTTTCCAGCGCGTTGAGCAGGTCGGCTTCGGCCAGGTCAGAACTCATGGCAAGCAAGCCTTGCGCCCAAAAGACGCGCCCAACGACGGAGGCGCGTTGCAGTACCAGCCGTTCAGTAGCGGTCAGGCTGTCGAGGCGCGCCTGCAAGACTTCGGTGAGAGTGGAGGGAATGTTAACAGCGGCCAGGCGGCTGGATTCAACCGTCCAGGTTTCTGCGCCGGGCTGAATGACGCGCTGGTCAATCAGCATTTTGATGAGTTCTTCCAGGTAGAAGGGGTTGCCTTCCGCGCCGCCAACGACCAACTCGCGGATGGCGTCGGGCAGGTCTGGCACCTTGCAGAGTAGTTCGCCAACCAGATGGCGGCTTTCGGATTTATCAAGCGGTTTCAGGTTCAAAACGGTATGGCGGCCAGGCAGGTCTGCGCCCCAGCGCGGGTAGCTCTCAAAAAGCGTCGGGCGCGCCACCACCAGCGCCATCAGCGGCGCAGCAGTTGGCAGGTTGGAAAATAAATAGTTAAGGACATCCAGCGAGCCGTTATCAGCCCATTGCAGGTCGTCCAACATCATCAAGGCCGGGCTTTGCAGGGTGACGGTGTTAAAAAATTGCGTCAGGTAGAAGAGCGCCAATTGGCGCAACTGACGCGGGTCGTCAAGCAGCCCTTGCAGGTGCGGGCTGTGAGAAAAATTCAGACCCAGTAAATGCCCGATAACATGCGCCTTTCTCAGTGCATCGGCGTCGTTGCGCATAAACTCGCAGAAACCGGCTTCCAATTTTTCGTGGGCAACCGCCAGCGGGTCGCTTTCCTGAATTTCAAAGCGGAAGGAGAAAATATCGCGCAGGAGAGCGTAGGGCGTATTTTGCATCGTCAGGCTGGCGCGGGCTTTAAATACCCACCACGAGACCTTTTGCATCTCTGCCCAGGCATTGAATTCGTGCATCAGGCGGCTTTTGCCAATACCCGCATCACCCGTAAGGGTGACGACCTGCAATGAGCTATGCAGAAAAGCAATTTGAAACAGGTCTTGCAAGGTTGCCAGTTGTGCATCACGTCCCACCATGCGGGTTTCGACGCCTTCAATGCCGCGCGTGTAGAGCCGAAAAGCGCGCGGTTTGAGCGCGAGGACGCAAAAAGTTTGCACCGGCTCGCTTTTTCCTTTGGCTTCCAGCGGCGGTTGGGCTTCAACCTCAAACACGCCGCGCACGTGCCGGTAGGTGTCGCTGGAAATAAGCACTTGCCCGGCTGGGCAGGCCTGTTCGAGGCGGGCGGCGACATTGACGGTATCTCCCAACGCGGTGATTTCGCCGAGCGTGCCGATACTGCCGAGGAGCGCCGCGCCGGTATTGACGCCAATACGCATTCTGAGGGCTTTCGCCAGTAAAACGGAGGGCCGAAAGTCGGCCAGGGCATCCTGCATTTGCAAGGCGGCGCTGATGGCGCGTTCCGGGTCGTCTTCGCGGGCCTCGCCGGCGCCCCATAACGCCATAACGCCGTCGCCCATGTGCTTATCAATTTTTCCACCCTGCGCGAGGATGATTGCATCGAGGCGTTGCCACAGGTCGTTCATCGTATCGCGCACGTCTTCGGCGTCGAGGTTTTCAGACATGGCGGTATAGCCGCTGATATCGGCAAACACAACCGAAATCATGCGGCGCTGTTGGGTTGTAGACGGTGTGGAGGCAGGATTCGCCGCCATTTGCAAGGCGGCGAGACGCTCGCGCAGGGGCGTCAACGTGGCGGCGAGAACATCATCGCCAAGGGTGGCTCGCTGTGTTTCGAGCGCCGCAATCGCTTGCGAAAGTTTCTGAATTTCGTCCATGGGGTTAGGCCAGCATGAGTTGCGTAAATGTGGCGCGCCACTCCAGCGTTGCGCCGCGCGTCATATGCTGGAGAATGAATTCATCGTCCAGATGCCATTCGGCCAGCATTTGTTCTTTCAGCCGTTGATGGTCAATGCTATAAGCCGGGTGTTTTTCGGCCAGGCCGAGCAGTTCAAGCGCGCGCGTGGTATTTCCGCGCGCGGCTTCGAGCCGCGCAAAAAAGATGACGGCCATCAACATCCACGGGCCCGCGCCGAGGTGGTCTGAAAGCGCCAGTCCCTCGCGCAGATGCTCACAAGCGCGGTCAAGGTCGCCCATGCGCACCAGGCAGTGACCAAGATTAAGCAGGTAAAGCGCCAGCGACTGTTGCGTCCCAATTTCACGCGCCAACTGCATGGCTTGCCGGTAGTATTGCTGTGATTTTTGCAAGTCGTTGTGCTCATCCGCCAGCGCGCCCAGGTTGTTGAGCGCAATCGCGGCGCGTTCGCGGTCTCCGGCGGCAGTGGCGCGGGTCAGCACTTCCTGGTACAAACGTTCTTCTTCGGCGGGGTTGCCCATCAACCCGGCCAAAACGCCCAAGCGGTTGAGCGCCAGCAAAAAAGTGTAGACATCGCCAGCTTGCGCGGCCATATCGCGGCTTTCACTGCAATGCTGATGAGCGCTTTCCACCTTGCCCAGCCGCCATTCAGTGTTTCCCAAGCCATAAAGCAGGCGCGCACGGACGACGCTCCCGCTTTGCGCCTGCGTCAGACGCAGGGCTTCGCCCAAAAGCGCTTCGGCGGCGGGATAGTCGCCCATTTCACCGTAAATTTGTCCAACCTGATACATGGCCGAAGCCAGCAGGTCGCCCACGCTCAACTCACGCGCGGCCTGCAAAGCCTGTTCCGAATACTTGAGCGCATCGGCGTATTCACCGGAGCGAAAAAAGACCTCACTAATTTTGAGTTGAACAAAAATCACATCGCGGCGGCGCTCGGGAGCAAGCAGGGAAAGCGCACGCTGAAACAGGCGAAACGCTTCAGAAAAGGCGCTAACACTGAGGGCTTGTTCGCCCGCCTCGCGCAGCGCCAGAGAAGCGCGGTCATTTTCCCCGGCTTTTTCGTAATGGTCGGCGATCACCGATAGATATTCAGAGCGGCGCTGTCCGCTGGCTTGCTGAAGCCATTCAGCAATCAGGGCATGGTACTGCGCGCGCTGACGTTTAAGCACCGTTTCGTAGGTGACATCGCGCAAGATGGCGTGCTTGAAGGCAAATTCCTGCGTGCCAGAAAAGGTGGAAATGGGATTGGGAAAAATCAGTTCTTTGGCGCGTAAGGCCGCCAGCGAAATATTGAGACTCTGACTCTCGTTCTCCGGCACTGGCGTGAGGACTTCCAACGCCTGCTGCCAGAAAACGCGTCCGATGACGGAAGCACGCTGAAGCGAGACGCGCTCCTGCCCGTCGAGGGTGTCGAGGCGCGCTTGCAGGACTCCGGCCAGGGTGGGGGGAATGCTGAGGGCGTCGAGGCGTCTCAGGTCTACGCTCCAAATATCAGCATTGGGCTGAATCACACGCCCATCAATCAGCATTTTGACGAGTTCTTCCAAATAAAACGGGTTACCTTCCGCGCCGACGACAATCAGCTCGCGCAAGGCGGAGGGCAGCGCCTGCACTTTTTGCAAAATCTCTTGCACCAGAGCGCGGCTTTGTTCACGCGAGAGTGGGCGCAGGTAAACATGTGCGGCGCGTTTGAGCGAATCGCGCCAGTCGGGCAGGCGTTCGTCCAGTTCTGGGCGGGTGATGCAAACAGCCAGCAGGGGCGTTTGGGCGGGCAGGTTATTGAAAACGTAACGCAGAGCGTCGAGCGAAGCGCTATCCGCCCAGTGAATGTCGTCGAGCAGTAAAATAACCGGGTAGACACTCGCGGCGGCGGCAAAAAAGCGCGTCAGGCTGACAAAACCCAGGCTGCGCATTTGGTGCGGGTCGGCCAGCAGGGCGGGCAAGAAAGGGCTTTCGGCAAAGTTAAAACCAATCAACTGCCCAACGATATGCGCTTTTTCGCGCGAGTTGGGATCGCCAGGCATCATCTGGGCAAAACCGCGCTCCATTTTGGCAATGACGGTTATAAGCGGATCGCTATCCTGAATTTGGAAACGGAAAAGGAAGAGTTCGCGCAGGAAAGCATAGGGCGAGGTGATTTGCGAAGGGGCTGAACGCGCCTGAAAGAGGAAGTAATCTTCACTACGCGGGTCGGTCCAGGTCAGAAATTCGGCAAGCAGGCGGCTCTTGCCCAACCCCATTTCGCCGGTGATGGTCACAATCTGCGGCTGACGCCTGGAGAATAAATCGAGGTAGGCCTGTTGCAGGCTGTTCAATTCATTCTCCCGGCCAACCAGATGGGTTTCAACGCCTTCGACGCCGCGCGAGAGGATGTAAAAAGCGCGCGGTTTGGCGCACTGAATGAGGTAGCACTGCACCAGTTCGCTTTTGCCTTTGACCTGCAGGGGCGGGAGCAGTTCAATATCAAAAATTCCGCGCACCAGGCGGTAGGTATCGTAAGTAATCATGATTTGGTCAGGTGTAGCGGCCTGATTGAGACGGGCGGCCAGGTTGACGGTATCGCCCAATGCGGTCAATTCGGCGGTCGTGCCGACGCGCCCAACGATGACTGCGCCCGTGTTGATGCCCACGCGCAGACTGAGCGCTTCCCCGGCCAGCAAGGGCGTACTGGAACAGAACTCGTTGCAGGCAACTTTCATTGCCAGCGCGGCGTGAATGGCCTGTTCCGGATCATCTTCTTCAACCGTTTCAGCGCCCCATAAGGCCATCACGCCAGCGCCCATGTGCTTGTCAATGCGCCCGCCGTGCGCCAGAATGACGGCATCAAGCCGCTCCCAAAGCGCATTGACGGTATCGCGCAAGTCTTCGGCGTCTACGCGCTCGGTGAAAGCGGCCAGACCGGGCAGGTCAGCAAAGAGAACGGTGGCAATTTTCCGGTGCTGTTCCATATCCCCCGCCGAGCGCAACATAACCGCCCGTTCGCGCAACGGCGTCAGCGCCGAATCTACCACCGCATCCCCCAGCAAAGGACGATTCTCTTCGAGGGCGCTGATGGCTTGTTCCAGTTTTGAAATTTCGCTGAGGGTCATGGCAGTTTCATTTTACATTTTCTTGACGCGTAAAACAAGCATAGCCAAACTACGGACGCGCAAAGGCCAGCGCCAGCGCATAGAAAATCGCAATCAACAATCCCAAAACATTGAGGGCAATGCCCACCCGCGCAGTATTTTTGCTCTCAGAACGAACACCAAACAGCCCCAGGCCAATGCCCGCCAGCGCCAGCGCACCACCGAAGATGGGGATGAGCGCCGCGCATAGGCTGATAACGCCCAACGCGGCAGAAGCCAATGCCAAAAATTTATTGGTGCGTTCTTCCGGGTCAAGACTGGCTGGGTCGGTTTCCATAGAAAATTCTCCTCGAGTCGAGTATACCTGCTTCGTCCATCATTTTTCGTTCTTCATTCATTCATTATTCTTCATTCCCTTCATTCTCCGCATTCTGTATTAAAATCTTCCCATGCAAATTTCCGACCACATTCAGGGCATTCTTGCCACTTTGCCAACCAAGCCCGGCTGTTATCAAATGAAAAACGCCGAGGGAACGATTATTTACGTTGGCAAGGCGATTAACCTGCGCAACCGCGTGCGCTCGTATTTTCACGCCGATGCCAGCCACGATGGCAAAACCCGCCGCCTGGTGCGCGAAATTGCTCATATTGAATGGATTATCGTCGGTTCAGAGCTGGAAGCGCTGATTTTGGAGATGAATCTCATCAAGCGCTACCGCCCCAAGTACAACATTCGTCTCAAAGACGACAAGCGCTACCCGTACATCAAAATTCACTGGAACGAAACCTTCCCCACCGTCAGCGTCACCCGCCAAATGGTTGAAGATGGCGCGCGTTATTTTGGGCCATACACCTCCGCCTGGGCCGTCTACCAAACGCTGGACGTTCTGCGGCGCATCTTTCCCTACCTGACCTGTGACCGCAAAATCACCGGGCAAGACAAACGCGCCTGCCTGTACTACGACATCAAACTGTGCGCCGCACCCTGCATCGGGGCGATTGACCAGGCCGGATACCGTCAGATGATCAGCGACCTGATGGACTTCCTCGGCGGACATTCCGAGCCGATTACGGCACGTCTCACCACAGAGATGGAAAACGCCGCTGAAGAATTGCACTTTGAAAAAGCCGCCGCCTTGCGCGACCGGCTGAAAGCGATTGCGTCCATCGTCGAGCGCCAGAAAATCGTCTTCGCCGCCGACTATCTCGACTCGGACGTACTGGCCATGGCGCGCGCCGACGGCGAGGCCTGTGTGCAGATTTTCTTCATCCGCGGCGGAAAGCTGATTGGGCGCGAATATTTTATTTTAGAAGGCACTGAGGACACCTCTGACCCGGAGGTGATGAGTCAGTTTATTCAGCAGTTCTACACCGAAGCCGCCAACGTGCCAGACCAGGTGTTGCTGCCGCAACAAATCGAAGAAGCCCAAATCGTAGCGCAGTGGTTGCGCTCGCGGCGCGGCGGCAAAAAAGTGGAGATGTCCGTCCCCAGCGCCGGTCAGCCGCAAGAGCTGGTGCAAATGGCCGCCGAAAACGCCGCCGAAACGCTCAGCGCCCTGCGCGCCCAATGGCAGGCCGACAGCCACAAACAGGAAGCGGCATTGGCCGAACTGCAAAACGCGCTCAACCTGCCCGCCCCGCTCAACCGCATGGAATGCTATGACGTTTCACACACGCAGGGCGTCGCCACCGTCGGCGCGATGGTGGTTTTTGAACAGGGCGTCCCGGCCAAACGGCTCTATCGCAAATTCAACATTGACAGCACCAGCATCGGCAACCCGGATGACTTCGCCAGCATGGAAGAAATGCTGACGCGGCGCTTCAAACGCTGGGCCGCGGGCGAAAGCGCCGCATCAACCCCCGGCGGCAAAGTGGACGAATCCTTTGCGCGCCTGCCGGATTTAATCATCATTGACGGCGGAAAAGGCCAGCTGGGGCGCGCCGTCAGCGTACTGGAAAGTTTCGGGCTGGCCGAGCGCGTGCCAGTGGTGGGGCTTGCCAAACGCGAGGAAGAGATTTTCTTCCCGCACCACTCCGCCCCGTTGATTCTGCCGCGCCATTCGCAGGCGCTTTACTTGCTTCAGCGCATCCGAGACGAAGCCCACCGCTTCGGCATCACCGCCCACCGCGCGCGGCGCTCCAAACAGGGCATGGCCTCCATCCTGGATTCCATCCCCGGCATTGGATCGGCGCGCCGAAAGTCACTCTTGAAACATTTCGGTTCTGTGGATAAGATAAGAGCAGCCAGTCTCGACGACCTGGCAGCCATCATTCCCCTCAGCGCCGCTGAAAGTTTGAAGACCAACCTGGAATAAAAATGAAATTGGCCTGGATGATTGACGATGACCGCGAAATGGCAGAAGCCACCCGGCTGATGCTGAAACTGCTCGGCTGGGAAATGCGCCACTTCCCCAGCGCGCGCGCCGCCGGAGCCGAACTGCTGGCCGGCAACCGCCCCGACTTCTTCCTGCTCGACGTGAACATGCCCGAAGTCAACGGCCTGATGATGCTGGATTTCATCCGCCACCGCCCCACCTGGAACGCGATTCCCATCATCATGCTCTCCGCCGAAACGCCGGAAACCATCAAAAACGAAGCCTACCGCCTGGGCGCCGACGCCTTCCTCGCCAAGCCGATCATCCTCGAGGAACTGAAAAAGACCATCGAAGATGTTTTTCATAAGCGAAGTGGTAAAATGGAACGCATTTAACTTCACCAGAAAGAAATCCCCTATGGCAAAGAAGATCAAACCAACCCCCAAAATTTCCCCCCGTCGCCGCATCTCATGGATGCAGGTAACTCTCGTCGTTCTTTCCGTCATCATCGTCCTGTCCATGGCGCTTTCGCTGGCAGTCAATTTTTAATATGCTCGATAAACTTGCAGGCATTGAAGAACGCTACGACGAACTCAACCGCCAACTGATGGAGGGCGGCAGCAACTACCAAAAAGTGGCTGATTTAAACAAAGAACGCGCCGACCTGGAAGCATTGGTGGAAAAAACGCGTGAATACCGCAGCGCGCTCCACCGGCTGGAGGAAACCCAAACGCTCTACGAGTCTGAATCAGACGAGGAAATGCGCTCTCTGGCCGAGATGGAAATCGCCGAGTTAAACGAGAAAATTCCAGCGCTCGAAAAAACAATCAAAGAAATGCTCGCCCCCAAAGACCCGCGCGACGAAAAAAACGTCATCGTTGAAATCCGCGCAGGAACCGGCGGCGACGAGGCCGCCCTATTTGCCGCAGATTTGTTCCGCATGTATAACCGCTACGCGGAGCGCCAGCATTGGAAAAACGAAGTTCTCTCTGCCAGTGAAATTGGCATCGGCGGCTTCAAAGAAGTCACCTTCAACATCAAAGGCAAAGGCGCCTACTCCAAATTGAAATACGAATCAGGCGTGCATCGCGTTCAGCGCGTCCCCACCACCGAATCACAGGGGCGCATCCACACCAGCACCGCCACCGTCGTGGTACTGGCCGAAGTGGAAGATTTTGAAATCTACGTTCCCGAAAGCGATGTTACCATCGAAGTTTACCGCTCGGCGGGCGCGGGCGGGCAAAACGTGCAGAAAAACTCCACCGCCGTACGCCTGCACCACATACCCACCGGGCTAGTCGTCACCTGCCAGGATGAACGTTCGCAACTGCAAAACAAACTCCGCGCCATGAGCATTCTTCGCGCCCGCCTGTTTGAAATGGAAGAACTTAAACGCCGCAGCGAGTTGGAAACCGAACGCCGCTCGCAGGTCGGCAGCGGCGAACGCTCCGAAAAAATCCGCACCTACAACTACCCGCAGAGCCGCGTCACCGACCATCGCGTCAATCTCTCCTCCTACAACTTGCCTGTGGTCATGGATGGCGACATAGAAATGTTCATCGAAGAACTCTCCACCCGCGACGAAGCCGACCGGCTCTCCACCGGCGCCGACGAAGACGAATAAGCCAACCCGCGCCTAAAAACAACCGCCGCAGATTGCGCAGAGAATGCAGATCGAAGAATATGCCCGACCGGCGTAATCTGCGGTTTTTTATCACCACAAGGCATTGCTGATGAAAAAGTTCATCCCCGCCCTGAAAATTTTTGCCGTTCTGCTGGCGCTCACCCTGGCGTGGAGTTTGCGCGCCAACGCCGTCAGCCATCTGCCGGTGGATTATGACGAAGACGACTATCTGCGCGCCGCGCAGGAATACGCCGCCGTTTTCCGCTCGGGCGACTGGCGCGGGCTGATGAATTTCAACTATCGCGCCGAGCACCCGCCGCTGGCAAAAATCGCCTTCGGCGCGGCCATCGCCGGGAATGCGCCCACCCCGCTCCTGCCCGACCGTCCGACCAGCGCCAGCCCCGACCAGACGTTGCCGCGCCCGCAGTTGACTCACGCCCGCAGCCTGGCCGCCGCTTTCGGCGCGCTGACCGCCGCCGCGCTGGCCCTGCTCAATCCGCTGGCGGGTTTTTTTCTGGCGATTCACCCCTTCACCGTCAAATACACCGCGCAAGTGATGCTGGAAGCGCTCCCGGCGCTGACCAGCCTGCTGGCCGCGCTGGCCTACCTGCGCACCTGGCGCTCGCCGCGCCGCGCCGCCTGGCTGACGCTTTCCGCCGCCCTGCTCGGCCTGACCGCCGCCTCGAAATACATCTACGCCGTGGTCGGCGTCGCCATCCTGGCCGATTGGCTGTGGCGGGCGCGCGCCGAAAACCAGCTGAAGAAAACCATCCTGCCCATCCTGGCCTGGGGCGCGCTGGCGCTGATGGTTTTCTTCGCCGCCGACCCCTATCTCTGGCCCGACCCGCTCAACCGCCTGCGCGAATCGCTTTTTTACCACGTCAATTACAGCACCGGCGCGAAAGAAGTGCAGGAAGCCGCTTCGCCCTTTTATCAACCGCTGGTCTGGCTCTTTTTTTCACCCTACTGGTGGGGGCGCAACGGCGTTTTCGTCTTTCCGTTTGACCCGTTTCTCAGCCTGCTGGCCTTGCTCGGCCTGCCGCGCCTGTGGCGCAAAGAACGGCTTTTCGTCCTGTGGATTGGCGTGACCCTGTTCTTTCTCCTGCTCTGGCCGACCAAATGGCCGCAATATTTGATTACCTACAGCGCCCCGCTGATGCTGGCCGCCGGGGAAGGATTTGGGACGATTTTCATTGAGCCGCTGAAAAAGGTCATTGCGCGGGTCGCAGCGCCAAAGAAATCTCAGGCTGCGGGCGCGGTGACAGGGCGAAACGAGGGCCGCCGCGCCCTGCCCTGGCTGATTCCCGGCCTGCTGGCGTTTGCCGCGCTGACGATTTTTCCCCTGCTCTTTCAGTTTGGCATCTCGCTGACCAATTTCAACACCGCTCGGGCCGACAATCGCGATATGCTCGCCCGCATCCACATGAAAGGATAAATTCTTCAATCAGGTGTTGGAGTAAATCGGGTTTCAGGTGCGAGGTATCAGGTGTCGGGTTGGCGGCGCGGCGGGTGGAGATGATGGCGCAGAGGTAGTCGCCGAGCGTTTGCAGGTGTTTTTTGTAGCCGGGGCGGGGAATTTTTCGCCAGAGAATCCACGCGCCGGGCGAGATATAGGCGATGGCTTTCAGAATGGGCGTCCAGATGCGCGGCAGGTCATCCCAGGCATCCACGCCAAAGAGCGTATCCATAATTTTGCGGGCTTCGACGAGCATACGTTCTGCCAGGTGTTGGCAACACGGCGGGTGTGGCGCAGAATCAGGTCTTGGTAGGCGGACAAGGCAACGGGGCGCAGAGAGGGTTCCACCAGTGCGCGGTAGTGGTCGTCCGGCCATCACTTTCAGCGGGCCAAGCGGCGATTTTTCGTTGAGGAACGCAATCAGCGTGGCCAGCCCCAAGCCGGGAGTGACTTTTTCGTTCATGTTTTGCGCCGTTCCCAGGTTTCCACTTCGCCGGGAATTACCGTCAGCAGCGGGTGGGGCTGAAGGCCGTTGGTCGGCGCGTTGGGTTGATGGCGCTGTGGGTCGCGTGTCAGTAATTTCTGTTGCAGATGCTGCCACTCGTAGCGCAGTTGGCCCTCCGTCACGGTCATTTTTGCAGCGGGGACTGTCAAATCCAGTTTTCCCGCGTCAAAGTGATAGCCGCGCCGCGCCGCCTCCTGGTAGATTTCTGCCAAATAGGCGTTAATGGCGGCGATGGGTTCGGCCTGCGCCTTGAAACGCGCCAGCTGCGGGTGATTTTGATAGCCGCGCGTTTTGCCTTGCAACACGGCTTTCGCCAGCAGTCCCTCGCGCCAGACTGCGGTCAGGCCTTTGGTATCGAGGTAGGCGGGGTGTAGACTCCATAGGCGCATTTTTCAAAACTCCGGGTTGGTTTACTTTAGAAATTCCGGCAAAATGGGTTCGCCAATCTGTTGGGGAAACAGTTTGTGCATAACCGTCAGCACTTTGAAGGCAAAATTGGGGTCGAAGGTGTAAAAGCCCTCGTACATGCGCGGCTCGCCGGGCAGGCGGTCGGTGGGACTGATTTCCTCTGCCAGCAGAGTCATGTGAATGCCCGGCCCGTAGGCGATGACAAACCAGTAGCGCTCCAGCGGCGTGCCGCTGGTATCCACGCTGATGGTGCGCGCAAAATTAGGCAGGGGCGCATCCGGCACACCGTAGAGCCACAGGTTGGTGGAAGCCTGCGCCACGCGCGTATAGCGTTCAGCCTGGTTGGTCACACGCGAGAAATATTGGAAGGAAACGTGTGTTTCCGACACACCGGGGCTGATGATGATGGCATCTTCAATCATGTGGCTGATTTCAACCATGCCGTTCACCGTTTTTTTTCACCTTTTTTTTTGCCCATTGACCAGCCCCGCCACCCGCATGGCGCCCAGCGTCACACCGGCGGTGGATTGACCGGGAAAAATACTATCGCCCACAAGCCATAAATTTCGCAAGCCCGTCTGCGGGCCGCGCGCGGAAAACAGAGAAGTTTGTGGAAATCCGCCCACCATGCCCTGCGGACGGTGGGTGTAAAACGCATACGTTCGCGGCGCGCCGGGCAGAATCAGTTCGGCGGCGGCGCGAAAACCGGGCAGAGCGCGCTCGGCAGCGGTCAATACCTTTTGCGCGTAGGCCGCCTTGCGCTCCTGGTAGGCAGTTTCGCTCAGCCCCTGCCAGTCGCGGATGCGCGTGTGGGTCGAGAGAATCGCAGCGCGCATTCCCGCCGGAGCGCGCGAGGCATCGTCGAGCGGCGAAAGCGAGATGAACACGGAATTGCCCTCGCCCAGCGGTTGATTCACATCCACAATCACCTGATGATGGGTGATGGGATGGGAGATTTTCTCCGCCCGAACTCCGGCGTGGATGACGAAAGCGCCCCACATGGCTGCACGGGAGCGCGTCTCCCGCTGCAGGCTGCCCGGCGCGGCTTCGCCGAGCAGCGTTTCCAACGCCCAGGGGGTGACGTTGGCGAGGAAGCAATCAGCCTCGAAGCGCATTTCCTTCGCCGTCAGCGCTGCCTGCGCCGCGCCGTTGACCGTTTCCAGGCCGGTCACCCGCTGACGGTACTCGACCTGGCCGCCGTTGGCGCGAATCCAATTGACCAGGGTTTCGGCAATCGCGCCCATGCCGCCGCGCACATGCATCACGCCCCGCCGCGGCAAATCCAGCACGGACGCGCCGTAGAGCGCATCGGCCTGGTCGCTGATGGCTTGCGCCGAAATCAGCAGGCTGCCATCCACAAAAGCTTTGAACTCCGGGGTCGTCTCGCGCGGCAGCAGATGCCGAATTTTGCGAAAAAGATATGGCGCAGCGGCCAGAGTCTCTGGGCGCAGGGCCAGCGGCAGGCGGGCGACCTCGCCGAGGGTGACGGGCGGCCAGGGAAAATCGCGGGCCGAAAGTTCCCAGGCGATTTTGGCGAATTGTTCCTGCTTTTGCCAGAAGCGCGCCGAAAACGGGAAGTGGGTCTGGTACTCTGCGCGCCAGCGGGCCGGGTCCACCCATTGATGGATGGTCTGCTCGGGCAAATGTGTCGCCCAGGCGGCATCGTGGATGGGCGTCACCGGCCATTGCAGGCCGAGAATTTCGGCGACGCGGGTGTGCGGCCCGGCGGGGTCGAATCCGCCTGCCAGCGTGGCACCCGCGTCAAAGCGGTAGCCTTTGTGGGTGAAGGTTCCGGCGCAGCCGCCGGGGTAAGTCCCGGCTTCGAGAACGGTGACTTGCCAGCCTCGTTTGAGCAAGAGCGCAGCGGCGGTCAACCCGCCCATTCCCGCGCCGATGATGACAGCGCGAGACATTATTTCACCTGCTCAGCGTTTGACGAGTCCTGGCTGTTTTTGATTTCAAAATCTCCCAGGGCAGCAAACTCGGCGCTGTACATGCGCTGATAGCCTTTGCCCTTGATTTGTGTTTCGCGCCCATGCCATTGCGTTGGTCTGCCAACGGCGCGATAGGTGGCCTCATCCAAACTGAAGCCATTGACGGGAGATTGGGCTTGCAGTCGGCTGGCAAAATTGACTGCATCGCCGATGATGGTAATTTCGCGCCGTGAGACAGAACCCAGGCGGGCAACCATGCACGGGCCAGTGGCAATGCCAATGCGGGTGTTGAGTTGAAGGCCCAGGTGGGCAATTTGTTGCTGGTTGAAGAGCGCCAGACGGCGCTGCATGGAAATCGCGGCGCTGACCGCGTTTTGTGGCTCGTTGAAAAAAGCCATCAAGCCATCGCCCAAAAATTTGTCAATATCGCCGTTGTGTTCGTAAATGGCGGTTGCCAGCAGGTCGAAGTAGCGATTGAGATTTTGGGTGAGCAGCGCCGGGTCGCCTTGCTCAAACAATGGGGTGAACTCTTTGATGTCGGTGAACAAGATGGTCAACTGTCGGCGTTCCGGCGCGAAGGTATCATTTTGCTCATTTTCGGCAATATTTAGCGTATCGTCCCAGGCTTTGCGCGAAACCAGCGTGCGCACCAGGGCTTCCATGCGTTCCAGGGCGGCGGTTCGGTCTTGCAGGTTGCCGTACAGGGCGTTCAATTGGGTTTGCGTGCGGTCCATGTACCCGGCAAATTGATTGAGATAGGTGTTGACCGGCAGGGTAGCTTCCAGCGGCGCGGGCGTAAAGGGCGGTTCGTCCAGCCCCAGCGCCTGATGCAAAAGCCGCGTCGCTGGTTGGACGAGGTGGTCTTCCAGCGCGACCATGCCCTGATAGAGCCTGCCGCGCCCGAAACGGCTCTCGCGCACCGAGGTTGTCAGGTGGCCGATTTCGCGCGTCAGCAGGGCAATCTCAAAGCGTGGATGCGCAAACAGAATGAACCACTCCGCTGTCAGCGGCGCGCCCGGCTGCAGGGCAACGTAGTCCAGGTTGGCAATCGCCGGAGTGGCGCTGTCGGCCTCGCCGAAAATGTACACTTTTTTGCAGCGCGAGGCCAGCAGCCGAAAGCGGTTGGCCTGCGGCAGGAAGGCCGAAAATCGCTGGAATCCCGCAAAAAAGATGGCATCCAGCCCATGCCGCATGACAGTTTCTTCGATGCTGTGACTGACCGCCAGCAATGAAGCCACCGAAGACGTGCGCGTGGCGCTCATTTCGGTCTGACGGGTGGCGTTCAGCGTGTAGAGCGAGAGGGTCTGGATGTTGGGCAGCATGGGTTAGTGGGAAACGTTGGTGGCAGGAACAGAGCTTTTGGCCCGAATTTCTGCCGCAATCGGATGGTCGTAAATGACACGCCAGACGTAGACACTCAGCGCGGTTAAAACCACTGCGCCAAACGCGCCCGGCGTCCACGCGCCCACGCTTTGCAGCAGCACGCCGCCCAAAATGGGGGCCACGATGCGGGTGGAACTTTCAATGGAGGCCGAAAAGCCCAAAATACCGCCAATTTCTTGCGGCTGTACTGCCTTGGTCAGCGTGGAGGAAAGCAGGGTGTTCAGCACGCCGCCCGAAATGGCGGTGGGCGTCAGCACCACAATCAGCCAGAAGACGCTCGGGGCCAGCGCCCAGCCCAGCAGCGCAAACGCCATGACAATTACTGAGATGGTAATCAGCACATCTTCGCGGTAGGCTTTGGTCAGGAGGCCAATCAGAAAACCTTGCACAAAAACCGACAGCACGCCGACATAGGTCAGCACAAAACCGGTGTCGCGCGCGGTCAGTTGAAATTTTTGCAGGGCGTAGGCGGCGAACATGGTTTGGAAAATGGCAAACGCCAACCCAAAGAAGAAGCGGGTAATCAGCAAAGAGCCGCTGAACGGGCGCTGGAGCGCTTTCAGCAGCGCGTCGAGCGTCACCGGCGCGCGTTTATCGGGCATTTCGGCGCGTTTTTCGGCGGTCAGCGATTCGGGCAGCCAGAAGTAAATCAACAGCAGGTTGATGAAGGAGAGCGCCGATGCGGCGAAAGCCGGGACGGCGTAGCCCCACTGACTGAGCAGGCCGCCGGTGGCCGGGCCGATGATGAAGCCCAGCCCGAAGGCGGCGCCAATCAGGCCGAGGCCTTTGGAGCGGCTCTGGACGTCGGTCACATCGGAGATGTAGGCTTGCGCCACGGACAGGTTGCCGCCGGTCAGGCCGTCAATGATGCGGCTGAGGAAGAGAATCGCCAGCACGAACAGGTTGGCGCTTTGTGGGCTGAAACTTTTTGCCAGCGCGTTGCCGATGGGGTCGGCCAGACCCAGCAAGACGAAGCCCAAAAACGTTCCGCCAACCGAGGCCAGCAGAATCGGGCGGCGGCCAAAACGGTCTGAGAGCCGCCCCAACAGCGGCGCGCCAATCAATTGCATGGCGGCGTAAGAAGCCACCAGCAGGCCGACCACCAGTTGGGTAGCGCCGTATTTTTCGGCGTAGTAGGGCAGCAGCGGCAAAATCAGGCTGAAGCCGAGCAGGTCAATAAAGACCACAAAAATAACGGAGAAGAGACGCTTGTTCATATTTTTTAGTTTTCCAGTTTTTCAGTTTTCCGGTTGTCCGGTTAGATTGTGACGAAAACGTCTTCGCCTTCCAGGCTGACGAGGTAGGTATGGATGGGAGCCGGTTTTTTGCCCATGGCCACCATGCGGCGTGTCCATTCAGGTAATTTGGCCCCGGCGAAACTGGTGACCCAATCGAGGTTTTCGCCGGTGCACATGTCAAATTTGCTGCCGTGAAACGGGCAGGTGATAACGTTGCCGTCAATTTTTCCGGAGCCAATGGGCAGCCCCCAGGTGCGGACAGTGGTTTTCAACCGCGCAGAAGCCGGTTTCGGTGCGGTTGACGACAATCGCTGTGCCGCCGGCGCGGACAATACGGACTTTGCCCATTTGGAATTCATGGATTTTTCCGATGTTGATTTTGTTCATTTTTTATTCCTTTTCTGAAACGAGAGCATTCGATTGCTGTTATTCGGCGTGCTTTCCCAGCCAGAATTTGCGCCAGTCGCCGCCGCTGATTTGCAGCGTCAAAAAGGCGTACAGGCTGCCAGCGAAGAAGCCGAGCGTCATCATGGCAATCGTCCACAAGATGGCGACGGGCAGCGATTTTTCACGGTAAATAATCCAGCCAGAGAAGAGCGTGAAGCCGGTGTACAAATCCACCAGCGAGACGATGCCCCAGGGCATGGCAATCAGTTTGCCGCCTTCAGCGAAAAAATCACCCTGAGTGAAGGCGAAGATGAGAATGGCGGTCATGGCAAGTGTGCCAAGCGCGGCGATGGTTTTGGCGAGTTTCATGGGTTAGTCCTTTTTGCGCGGAAGCAAGCGCGGGAAAAAATCGGGTGTGTTAGCGATATATTCAGCGTAGCCGGGTTTGGTCGCTTTGAGAGTTTTTTCAAGCAGGGCCACGCCGGAGACTTTCATCAGCAGAAAGGTCATAATCAGCGGGCTGAAAATGCTCCACCAGCCGCCGGCGGCGAGGGCGATGAGATAGAATCCCCACCATTGAGCGGCGTCGCCGAAGTAGTTGGGGTGACGGGTGCGCCCCCAGAATCCGGTGAAAAGTAATTTACCTTTGTTGGCCGGGTTGGATTTGAATTGCGCCAACTGATAGTCGCCACCGGCTTCAAAAGCGAAACCTATCAGCCAGAACAAGGCTCCGAGAAAATCTAGCCCGTTCAGGGCCGGGTTGGCGCCGCCGGTTTGAGCCGCCAGAAGCGGAATGGCAATGATCCACATCAACACGCCTTGCAGGAAGAAAACCTTAAAAAAACTGCGCCACCACCAGGCCGCACCCGCTTCCTGTCGCCATTTAGCATAGCGAAAATCTTCGGGATGGCCGGCGTTGCGCTGGAGAATGTAGAGCGAAAGCCGCAGACCCCAAAGGCTGACGATGATGCCCAGCAAAATCATCCGCGCCGAAAACCCGCCGGGGACGAGCCAGGTGCCAGCCCAAAAGGTGATGACAAAGCCCGTTCCCCAGAAAATATCAACGATGCTGGCGTTTTTTAGCGCCAGGCTGATCAGCCACAGAGCAATCATTAGGCCGAGAATAATCAGGCCAGTGTTGAGCCAGAGTGTGAGAAATGACATGGGTTACTCCTTAGAGATGCAGGCAAAACCGAGCGCGCCAATACCCAGGTGCGCGCCCAGTACCGGCGTGATTTGTACTACTGGAATGGCGTCATTCGGCCAATAGGCGCGAACAGTTTCAAGCATAGCGGCGGCTTCTCCTGGAATGCCGGCATGGACGATGGCGAGACGTTCAAACGGAGCGTATTGCTCCAACCAAGCCAGCAGTTGCGCGGTGGCATTTTTTTGCGTGCGGGCGCGCTGAACGACGGGCTTTGCCCATGTGCATGTGCAACAGCGGCTTGATTTTGAGAAATTCACCGATGTGCGCCACGGCGCTATTCATGCGTCCACTTCGACGCAAGTATTCAAGCGTTTTGAGCGCAGCAAAGACGTAACTGCGCTGCATTTGCCCGGTCAGCGCCGCTACAATTTGGGACATGGAATTGCCCGATGCGGCCAGTTGGGCTGCTTTTTCCACCAAAAAGCCCGTTCCGAGGCTAAGTTGGGTCGAATCCAGAACATAAACCGGAAAGCGGGAAAACTGTTTGGCGGCAACCCGCGCGTCGTTGACGGTGGCGCTCAGGCTTTCAGCAATGTGGATGGAGAGAATCTCTGTCGCGCCCTCATCGGCCAGACGCTGATAGAGTTGTTGCAAGGCGTGCGGATTGGGCGATGCCGTTTTCGGAAAGGGGTTCAGGTCTGGCAGTTGGCGATAGAATTCCTCGCGCGAAAGGTCTACACCATCCAGATAGGCCTTGTCTCCGATGTGGATGTTGAGCGGCATAACGGCAATGCCTAACTCGCGGATGGTTTCAACGGGTAAATCACAGGTGCTGTCAGTAACGATGCGGATGGTCATAAGATTTCCAGTTATTCGGTTATCCAGTTCAAGATTTACTGTTTGCGACCAACTGACGACGGGTTACTTGCCACTGTATTTCTTCGGTCTGCAATCCAAATGCCAATGGCAATCAGCCCAGCGATGGCGAAGGCCACCAGGTATTCGATCAATGGAATGCGGATGATTTCGTTCAATTGGCCCCAGCCGCGGCTACTGTAAATGGTCAGTACGGCGGCGATGTAGCCCAGGCCGACCAGCCAGCGGGTCAGTCTGCTCCAGCCCAGGCCGTGCATCTGCGAGATGACGAACATACCGCCAAATCCGAAGGCAAACATCGGCCAAATGCCGTTGCCCTGCGAGACGGCGACAAGTGTGCCGTGGAAAAGGACGGTCACTTCCTGAAACACCGTCCAGGCTTTATTGACGTGGATGCGCGTCAGAAACAGACTGCCTTGCAGCATCAGCAAAAACATGTAAAAGAAACCGACCAAATGGCCGAAAGGATTGACCATCGGATGAAACCAGAAGGTGTAGACCACGGCCCAGGCAAACAGGTAGCCGTGATATTTGCGGGCAAAGTCCATCACCCGTTTGGAGAGCGGCGCTTTGGCGCCGAAGAACATGCCGCGCCGTTTATTTTCCATGATGAGAATGACGCACAGCATCAAAATCACCGAGCCTTGCGAACTCCAGACCGGGGTATCCTGCGCCAGCCCGTCGTACCACAGATGACTTTGGACAAAGTGCAAAAGGATAAATCCGGCATTCACGCCCAGCGCCCAAAGATTGACCGGGTGCAGGCCGGTGGCATATTTTTGCACGCGGGTTTGGGCGTAATAAATCAGACTCCACAGCGCAATCTGATGCAGGGCGTAAAAACTCCAGGCGGTCAAATGCGTCATAAAAGTTGGGTTGGGCAGTTTCCAGTAGTACCACAGCGCGCCCTGGTCGGGCAGTAGCGGTACGGCATTCAACCGTTCACCGGCCAGCCAAATCAGCGCGGTGAAAGCCAGTGAGAAGGCAATTCCGCCCCACAGGGCAATTTGTAAAGAACGGGGATTTTCCATGTTTTTTCCTCTCTGGTTACGGCTGGACGTTTGCCATCCACGCTAATAATAAATTTGCGTCGTCGCCCATGTGCCAGCGGATGGCGGTGGCGTAGGCTTTGACGTAATCGCTGACGACTTGCTCTTGCAAATGATTAGATTGTAGCATGACGCGCAGCCAATCCATCTCGCCGTCCATGTAGTGCAGGTCGCCCAATTGTAGCGCGGCGATGATGTTGTTGCCAAAAAATTTGTGCGCCGTGGCAAAATACTCCGGGTTGAGGCCCGTCGGCAGCAATTGTTCGTTGATGGTCGTCTCAATCAGCCCGCGCTTGAGCAGGTAAACCTTCAGCGCGGCAAAATTTTCGGTGGACGTGGGCGCAATCGGCGGGGTGACGGCGCGTTCCACCAGCAGTTCCTCCACCGTTTCCAGCGCCGATTCGAGCGTATCGCCCAGGTAAAAGCCGGGGATGCGGGATTTTAGTTCCGGCACCAGGTGAAAAATTCGTCCGCCGTAGGCGATTTTCGCGTCGCGCGCGCTGAGCATCAACGCTGCTTGCTGGAGTGTGGCGGCGGTGAAGAGTTGCTGCGCCGAGAGCAAAATCAGATGCGGCTGAATGGCGGTCAGCGTTTCCTCGAAGCGGTTGGCCGGGACGTTGGCACCCAGGTAGATGATGTTGATGCCGCGCCGCCGCAAAAAGAGCGTCAGCAGCATGCTTGTGAAGGTGTGCGATTCTTCGGCCGGGCAGCCGACGATGATGGTGGCGGTGCGCGTCGGCGTCGGCGCCGATGCGATGAGTGCGCTCAGGCGGCGCATCACCAGCCCGGAAGCGAAATGTTCCTGCTGAACGCTGGCGCGATTTTCGTACCACAGGGTGCCAATTTCGCTCACGCCGCGCGCCAGCAGCTGCGTGCAAACGGTTTCGAGCGAGTACAGGCCAAAGGCCTGATTGAGGGTTTGTTCGGCGGCGCTTTCGTTGTAGTTGAGGCAGGCCGCCAGCCATCGAGCCCGCAGTCCATCCAGACCGGTCTCTGGCGGAAAATAAATCGTTTCGGCGATGGGGGTTTGCGCGGCAGCCGTGCGGGCGGGCGTCACGATTGCGAACGGGTCGCGCCCCTGAGCGGTCACTGCCCGCCACAGGTCCACCGCGCGCGAGATACTCAATCCCTCGCGCTGACGGGCTGTCAGCCATTTGAGCGTGGTGATGTCATCATGTGAGTACAGCCGATGACCGCCGGGGGTGCGCTGTGGGGCTGGCAGTCCGTAACGCCGCTCCCATGCGCGCAGTGTGTCTGCGCCGAGCCCGGTTTCTTGCAGGACGGCTTTCAGGTTGTAAGCAGGAGTTTGTGAAGGCATTTTTTTCAGGGCGAAGGAAAGGAAATGAATATCGAAGGTTTATTTTCCGGTGTCCGTGACCAAGGTCAGACTGGTGATTTTCGATAGTGAAGCCGCGGCTCTGAATTCTTTCAAAATGCGCTGTGTCGTCAGTTTGGCCGAAAGCAGCACAATCGCTTTTTGCTACTTCTTGATTATTATACGTTTTGTCAATATTTTGTAAAGGATTATTTAAAAATCACCCGTGAAACACTTGACAAAGAGAAGCGAAACCGTAAAATATTATACAATACCTAGATAATATTCTCATTCATTCGCGGAGTTGGTCATGCAAGCATCCTGGGAAAATCATCTACTCAATCTGGCGGGCAGCATTCCCCACCCATCCACCCGTCTCGTTTTCTCCTACTGGGCGGGCGATGTGGCGCTGGAAGAGGCCTACCGCGCCTGCGGCAAAATCGCCGCGCATCACAGCAAGTCGTTCTACCTGGTTTCTGGTCTGCTTCTCGAAGAAAAACGCTCGGCCGTGCGCGCGCTTTACGCCTTCTGCCGCACGGTGGACGATATTGTGGATGAAGGTTCGGTAGTTGGCCGCGCAGCCGAGTTGGATTACTGGCGCGGCGTTTCACAGGGGATTTTCCCGCCGCACGCGAATGACCTGGTGGCGCTGGCCTGGGCTGATGCCCGCTCACGCTATCACATTCCGCCGCGTTATACCCTGCAACTGATTGACGGTGCGGCACGCGATCTTCCGCCTGCCCGCTACAAAACCTTCGACGACCTGGCAACCTACTGCTACGGCGTCGCCTCGACGGTTAGTCTGATGAGCATGTACATCGTTGGCTTTCAATCCAACGAGGCCCTGCCCTACGCCATCAAATTGGGTGTCGCCCTGCAACTGACCAACATCCTGCGCGACGTGGGAAAAGATTTCCGCAACGGGCGCATCTATCTGCCGGAAGACGAACTCAAAATCTTCGACGTCACCGAAAAACAACTCGCGCGCGGCGAAGTCAACGACGCCTGGCGCAACTTCATGCGTTATCAAATCGCCCGCGCCCGTGCGCTCTACGCCGAAGCCGAAAAAGGCCTGCCGTACCTCGGGCGTGATGGCCAACTCGCCATCGGCGCCGCCGCCAATTTTTACCAGGGCATCCTCGAGGCCATTGAGGCCAACGACTACGATGTCTTTTCCAAACGCGCCAGTCTCACCGCCTGGGGCAAGTTAAGTCGTATTCCCGCCTTGTGGCTGAAACTTGCCGCTCTGTAAAAAGAGTGCATGGTGGTTCTCCTTTGAGTTGGGCGGTCCGTTGAACAACGGACCGCCCTTTCGTTTTATAATTCGGCGATATTCAAGGCGCCCCCATGCCTGTATAGGTGGCCGTGGCGAAATGAGCCGAACGGCCAGGCCAACATCCTGCTTACTTCCAACCGCGCCCCCGCTGAGTGGCCCGATGTCTTTTGGGATCCACTCTTGGCCTCTGCCGGGCTCGACCGTTTGCTCGACCGCGCCGAATCATTATCCTGCGAGGCGCCATCGATAGGGTGAAGATTGACACCCCGCATGGGGTCAGCCCGCTAAATAAAATGGAAAGTCTGGCGGGCTTCCCAGTAGAAAAAACGTCCCGAAGGTTCAAACCCCTTCGGACGTTTTTTTACCAAAAATTTACACCTATAAAACGCCTCGATGACAGCGCGGGCATACAATCCATTTAAACAAAAGGAGATTCGCCATAAAGCGCCTGCTTACTATTTTCGTTTTTCTCGCCTTAGTCTCCCTCGCCTGCTCATTGGCCGGCGCGCCGTCAGCGCAGACTCCGCCCGTCGAAACGGCAACCCAGCCCCAAGTACAGCCCGAAGTGGCGGCGGAAGCAACCGTCAGCGACTATGTCCTCTTCTCCATCAACGTCCAGGATTTTTCCCATCCCGAACAATCCGCCGCCGCGCTGGATAAAATCATCAGCCTGCATGAAACGTATAATGTGCCAGTGGATATTTATCTGACCGACGTGATGGCGCAGATTTACGCCGAGCAATATCCCGCGCTGTTGGAACGGCTGAAGGCCTCGCCGGTGGTCGCTGTCTCGTATCACGTCCGCCCGCCGCGCCCGTATTACAACAACTACGACTGGCTTGGGCTGAGCGCCATGAGCGCCGACCAACTCTATGAAACCATCCTGCGCTACGAGACTCACGCCGTTGACCCCGTGACGGGGCAAACCAGCGACGAAGCGGGCGGCTATCAATACGTCTCTTCGCTGATTGGGTATGCGCCATACGCGGGTTCGGCGCTATCTGATGACCCGAAAATTAGCGCCGCCGCCGCGCAGGTCTTCCGCGAACTCGGCGCGCAGATGACAATCAAACATGGCAGTGTGAATAATCTTGGCGATACAAAAAACGGTTTGCCTGTGCGCCCCGAACATTACGATTACAAGCTCTACGAGCAGGTGGGAGAAGATGCGGCGCAAGCCTTTGAAACTGCGCTAACGCAGGCGCATGATGCGCAAGGCGCGCGCGCGCCGTATTTCGTGGGCGTGAAAATGCACGATAACAATTTCTTCGCCGCCGAATCTGCCTGGCTGACGGTTTATATGAATGGCGGCAAACGCCCGCCTTGGAATCCCGAACTCAAAGCCGCGCTGCTCTCGCAAGCCGGGCAGGACGCGATGTGGGCGATGTACGAGCAAACGGTTATCTACGTTGCCTCACAGCAAGGGCGCATTGCGCCCGTCAATTTGCCGATGGTTTTGGATATGATTCGAAAGTAGCGCAAGATTTATCTTGCGAAAAAAGGAGCATACATGAAACGCCTGCTGATTCTTTTCCTCGTCCTGATGATGACTGCCGCCTGCTCGCTGACCTCTGCGACTCAGTCCCCGCTTCCCGCCGCGCCGATGCCTGTTTCCGCGCCCCCGACCTTCGCCCCCGCTGAAACGATTCCCGCCGCCGCGCCCACGGCGAGCGCCCCAACCTTGTTGTATATCTCCGGCACAACCCACATCGAAAGCAAAACCCAAAACTGGCCGCAGGTGGACGCCTACCTTGCCTTCCTGCAACAAGTGACCGCGCTCGGCATAAAATGGTCGGTCGGCGCGGATGTGGGCTGGCTGGAAGGCGAACCGCGCGCGGCAGAGATGATTCAAAAGTCCGAAGCGATGGGCGTGCAATGGGACGTCCACACGCACAATGTGGCAGACCGCGCCAAAGCCGCAGCCCTCATCACGCAGATGGGCGGACATCCGACTTCTGTCGTTTCAGGAATGGTAGTGACCGAGTTGGACGGTCTGCGCCAGCCGCTGAGTTACCAGGGCTTTACCTGGACTCCGCAAGTCTTGTGGGGCGGCTCGTTATGCAACAAACATGCCCCCGAATGTGACGATACCGCCGCAGGCATCTGGATTCCACTCAGCGCGGAACAATACGCGACCCATGACCCAAACGGCACACTGGTGCGAGTCGGCTGTGGCACGCATAAACTGGACGATGCGCGCACACTGGCTCAATCCATTGCCAGTGGACAGTACGCCTATCCCGTCATCAGTTTCACCATCATGGTTTCGCCGTCCAGTTTGAAATCGCTTGAACTCGGCAACGGTTTGACGCAAAGCAGCGACGGCTTGGAACAGATTGCGGCATTCGTCCATGAGATGAACGCCTATTCCTTCGTCCGCTGGGCAACCATCGAAGAGACCGCCCAGGCTTGGGTTCAGGCAGGCAGTGTGCCGAGTCGCATCGAGATGCCATAGAAACAGATTTGGAATTCAGGAGAAAACCATGAAAAAATTTTTCTGACCACCCTGATTTTTCTTTCGCTTGGCTGCGGATTTTTCGCCGCGCCAGCGCAAACGCCCCCGGCGGAGATTCTGCCCCTCGAAACGGTATCATCCCCTTTGGGGACGACCAGCTCCCCCGTCCCGAATGAAGCAGGCAAAGCCGTTCTGCTGTTCACCATCGGGATGCACATCGAACCGATGGGCGAGACCGCGCAGGGCTATTCCAGCGGCAAAGGCGATTATCACCAACCGCAATTCTTCAGTCATCAAGTCCAGGATATTCTCGCTGTCACGCAAATTGTCGAAGCGCACGGCGGACCGCATGACAATTCAGGCACAGTCGCCCTTCACCAGCGTTGCGATTGAGTCAGGCAACACCCTCCTCGTCGATCTCGCGGCGCGCGGACACGAACTCGCGCTGCACTTCCACGAAGACGCGCATCTCGGAAAAAACGACGGGGCGCTCCCCATCCAGCAATGGTGCGACGGCAACTTGTATCCCAATATTTTTGAAGCCGCGCAATGCGCCGGGCTGGATGTGAACAGCGATTGGAAAAATCCAAAATTGCAGGAAACGCCGCTGGAATTGACGGGCGTCAACCCATGGCGGACGGCGGAACGGTTCATCCCCACGCGTGTGGGGAAAACGTTGGAATGGCTAATCGAAAATAGTACTTAACTGATGTTACGCAGCAGGTGCGGAATCCGAGTAAAATTTGTACATGAACAAACAACACTTGGAACTATACACAGATTATTTGCTCAGCACATTTGGCTATGCAACAGCAACAGGTCTTTCACGGATGGTTGAAGGGCAGGTTACTCATGACCAAATCACACGTTTTCTGTCGGCAGAAGAACTCACCTCAAAAGATTTATGGAGACTTGTGAAACCGACAGTGCGCGAAGTGGAACAGGAGGATGCCGTTCTG
>MNXJ01000036.1 GCA_001872455.1 Anaerolineae bacterium CG2_30_57_67
GTCGTGCAACCCGGTTCAACCGTGACGACCGGCAACATTATTGTCACCGTCAATGGGCTGGCGAGCAATCCACTGCCGTTCACCATTCGCAGCGGACAAATCTACTTTGTCATTCCCGGCGCCGAGAATGCGGCGGACACGAATCCCGGCACATATACCGAGCCATTCAAAACCATTTATCATCCGCGGCAGGTCATGCAATCCGGCGACATCGTTTATATCAAAGGCGGCACCTTTAGCGAGATGGATCCCAACAATCCAGGCTGGGATACAATTCTGATTCTCGATGCAGACACGGCAGCTAACGGCACAATTGACCGACCCATCGCCTATATAGGATATCCGGGGGAGAGCCCTGTTTTTGCCAATCCAGCGGCGCGGCGCGGGATTCTTTTGGACACGTCAGGACAGCCGCGCGAGTATTACATCCTTGCCAACTTGACATTTACCCAATCTTGGAGTCCACTGCCTGTGACCGGAAACGGACACCGTGTGGTTGGCAACTACTTGTACGACGGCGCGTTTGACGACAGCGGCACGATCGGTGTCAATGGAAACAGCAGTCAGATCAAGATCCTGGGTAATCTACTGCGCAACAATGGCACTCCCGATGTCAAGTTCCACCACGGTGTGTACATTGGCGGCTTTGGAATCAACCAGGGGATTGAGGTTGGATGGAACCAGATACAAGACCAGAACGGTGGACGAGGCATCCAGCTTTTTGGTCACTTGGACGGCGATTTCATGGACAACATTCGCATCCACGACAACCTCATCTCCGGTTCCGAGTTGAACAACATCGTTTTGGGCGGCACTGATGGTAGCACTGAAGTGCTTGGCACAGTCTATGTGTACAACAACATCATCGTGGGCGCTGGCAACCCGGGACTACGCGTTGACGATCCGCAGGGAACGGTAATCATCCAGAATAACGTACTCTACAACAATGGTACACCGGGGTTTGATGGTAATGCGCAAATTTACATTCAGCGAGCCGGTACCGGTCTAATCACTTTGCAGAACAACATTCTGTACGCAGCATCCGGACAAACCTACTATCTGTTTGAGCCGGGCGTAGATTCTTCAGTGTTCAATGCCGCCAACAATAACCTGGTCTACAATGCCGGCGCCTGCCCCGCCTGGGATACAGGTTGCATCAACGCAGACCCGTTGTTTGTGAACATGGCGTCCGCGGATTTTCGTCTTCAGGCCGGGAGTCCGGCGATTGATGCCGGCGTCAACACCGGTATCGAGCTGGATTACGTCGGCGTCTCACGACCGCAAGGCGGCGCGTATGACATTGGCGCGTACGAGTGGCAGTCGCCAGCGGTCGCTTGGGTTTATGTTTACCTGCCGCTAATACGACGCTAGAACGCAGGACGAATTTCGGAGTTTGCCCAAACCAGATAAACGTAGGCCCGCCATGAACGCGTAATATTGAGCGAAACCAACCCAACCCATCCAACACAGAGAATAGGCATGAACGCACGACCGTTGCTTCAATCTGTCCAATCAACCATTCACACGCAAGGAGTATAAAATGAAAACCGAACGAATTTTCAATGTCTTGCTGGCGCTGGTGTTGGCGCTCTCTGTTGGTGTGCAACTCAGCCAGGCGCAGGCGAAAGGCCAGGCGCCGATGCCGCAACAGAACCTCCCGGCCGCAGCCGCCCTAACAGATCAGATCCCCATTCAGGGGCGGCTGACCGACGCGAACGGTATTCCTCTCAACGGCACCTACACCGTCACCTTCTTCGTCTACGATGCCGCTGCTGGTGGAAATCCCTTGTGCGGGAACCTGGATGCCTCAGTGGAGGTGACCAATGGTTTGTTCAACAGCACGCTGGATCTCTGCGATCTCGTGGATGCCTTCGAAGGCGACCAAATGTACTTGGGCGTGAAGGTGGGAGATGACCCGGAGATGACCCCGCGCCAACCGATCCAGGGAGTACCCTATGCCTTCAATCTCAAGCGCGGCGCAGTCATCAAGGGCGCCGACTCGTATCTCTTCGTGCCCGGCAGCGCGTTTGTCAAAAACACTGACACCGATACGACGCGTTGGGACATGCAGGTTAATGGCGCAACCCGAGTGTATAGAGGCGCTACAGCAGGAGCCAAGTACATCTTCATCCCCATCACCTTACCAGGAGTCCTGTATGGACAGGCCGTGACCGTGAAGAGCATCACGATTTACTACAAGTGCCAGAACGGCGCGAACAACTATATCGCGGGCACCTCGCTAACCAAACAGACGGCGGCTGATTTATACGACAGCATCATTGGCGATGGTACAGACCGCATCAGTAACACAGCCACGAGTTACACATTGACCCTCACAGCCAACAACATGCTGTCCAGCAGTCAAGGCGTCCTGGGCGTCTACCTGACATTGGCCTTCGCCAACGATACCGATTACATCCAGATCGGCGGGGTGCGCTTGACGCTGGACCATACACCCTAACCCAGGAGGCACACGATGAAACGAAAGACGATACTCCTGGCCCTGCTCATCATCTTCCTGCTCTCGACCGGCAGCGCGCTGGCGATGTCTTCTTCCAGCTATAAGCTGGATTGGTTTGTGCCGTTGACCGGCAGCGGCGGGAGCGAGATGATCTCCACCAACTACAAAGCGTACGTCACCATTGGCCAAACCGCCATCGGCGCATCCGCCAGCACAAACTATGGCGCCTGCCTGGGCTATTGGTGCGGTCAGTTGCCGGGCGGCAGGCTCCACCTGCCACTGATCATGCGGTAGCCCAAGCCCCAGACCTGACAGGCGAAGCACTGCTGAAGTGTTTCCGAAACCTGCCCGGTCTTTTCAACTCGTTCGAAGCACGCTAAAATCAAAGTAGTGGGTCAGGTTCAAACCCAAATTGTCCAAAGGAACAGGAGACTGCCAATGAAATGTGCCTTTGAAATGTAAGCGACGCAAGGCTGGCGCTGACCTTTAGCGTCATCGGAGGCCACCTCCACGCACGCGGCTGAAGCGCCGTCATTACTGCAATTCACCTCGGGCAGACACGCCCTCGGCTTCACGCCGCAAGGCATGGTCGCCGCCACCGGCAGTCACGCCCTGCGCGTGGACTTTGTGAACGCGAACAGCATCCAACCGCAAGCGGAGGCATCTGCCAGCACGGACAGCCAGTCCGCCACCCTGGCCCGCGTCACCTACGCGGGCCTGTGGGAGAAAGTCAGCCTCGAATACGCCGCCAGCGCCGGAAGCATCTACACCACTACTTACACGCTGGCGCCCGGCGCGGACGCGAAAAATATCCGCCTGCGCTCTATAACACCCCGTTGCGTGTGGATGAGGCGGGCAACCTGCGCCTCGCGTTCGAGATGGCCGAATCCGCGCCGATTGCCTGGCAGGAGATTGACGGCAGGCGCACATCCGTAAATGTTTCTTTCCGTGTAGATGGGCAACAAGTGGCATTCACACTGGGCAAGTATGATCCGCGCCATGCCCTGATGATTGATCCATCCCTGACCCGGAATACCTTTCTGGGCGGAAGCGCGGAAGATGACGGCAGGGCCATCACCGTGGACGGAAGCGGGGGCGTCTACGTAACAGGTGAAAGCACTGGCGACTGGGATTGCATGGATGCGTTCAACTGTACCGTGTCTGCTTACGTTGGCGGCGTGGATGCCTATGCCGCCAAACTAAATTCGTCCGGCCATTTGGACTGGAACGCCTTCCTGGGCGGGGAAGGAAATGATTCTGGCCACGGTATCACCGTCAAGGGCGGAAACGTTTATATGACTGGCTACGTGTGGTACAACTTCACTCTCACTCCCCACAGGGGCGCTTCCCTAAAGGGACGCTGCGCGATCGAGAAGTACAGTCGAAGTGTTGCGCGCCGGTGAAGCGGCACGCGGTGTTTTTGCTCACAGCGAGGCGCGCGCAATTCGAACGCGCCCTCGTTCTGCTGGAATCCGCCAGCAAGCCCCTGCAAAAACCCAAGGAGGCCGCCGCGCACCAGCGCCTGCGCATCGAGGCGCTGGAAATTTGCTGGCGCTCGACATAAACGCAGCCAGTTTTTTCTACCTTGCAACCCGGGTAGTTAGACCAGTAGACAGCCGTAGGCATCAATAAAAATGGAACGGGAATCATCTTGCTGGTCGTGGATGGCCGTCAACCCGGTTACAGCGAGGGCGTAGACCGGTACGAACTGGTAGAAATGTTGCTCTCATTTGGCGCGTACCAGGGCATCAACATGGATGGCGGCGGATCTTCGACGCTCGTCATTCGCGGTGTAGATGGCTTACCGCGCGCGCTGAATCGGCCAATTGACAACAACACCCCCGGCCAGGAGCGTGAAGTCGCCAATCATTTGGGCGTTTTTATCAAGTAGAAGCGTCACTTTTGGAAATGCCCATTGCCAAGTGCTGGCAATGGGCATTTTATGGATATACAGGCGCGCATTCAGCCCACCAGCGGCAATTTACTCTGGCTGGTGGAACAATCGGCTCTCCCGGATTTTCCGTGAGGCGGGGTCACACCACAAAAACGCTCAAGGAGGTGCTTTTATCGCCTCAATCGCTGGAGACGATGGCCGCGCCGCCTTGGCGTTTGGCGCGGTACATACGCAGGTCAGCTTTTTCGAGCAGGGCGCGGGGGTCTTGCGCATCAGCGGGAAAGGACGCAACACCAATACATGAGGTCAGATAACGCTGGGTTTCGTTGGGCAGGTGTAACCCGGTAGAAGCCAAAGCAACGTTAATCTTTTGGGCAACATGAACAGCCTGTAACAAGTCGGTATCTGGCAAGATGACGGAAAATTCATCGCCGCCATAGCGGAAAACGCTATCGGCGGAGCGAATGGCGCCTTGCAGAGCAATCGCTACTTGCTGTAGAACACTATCGCCGATAGCATGACCAAAGTTATCATTCACCGCTTTGAAGCCATCCAGGTCAATCATCAACAGGCTAAAGATGCGTTGACCCACGCGCAGGCATTCTTCTTCCAAACGCAAATCGAGGTCGCGGCGATTGGCGAGGCCGGTAAGAGAATCGGTGAGCGAGGCCTCCGTGGCGCGAGCGTAAAGTTGGGCATGGTGCAACAGTCCCACGGCGCGCTGGGCGAAAAGTCGCGCCACCGCCACTTCTTCGGCAGAAATGGCGTGAGGTTTGTCCCAGTAGAGTGAAAGTGCGCCAATTTGGCCTTGCTGGCCTTGCAGGGAGAAAACGCCATAGGCGCGGAATTTTTCCAAGGCGATCAGGTCTTGAATCGGGCCGGTGCGGCTATCCTGATTCACGTCGGGGATGAGCACCACGCCCTGAGTCTCCAGCGTACGCGCAAGCAAGGTCTGATTGAAACGGTGAGTCATTTGCACCAAATAATTACTGGAAAGACCGGTGGAATACTGACAGGTGAGTTGATGGGTTTCGGCTTCAAGTAAGTGCAAGGCGGCTCGTTGCGCACCCAGCAATGAGCGCGCCGATTCAACGATAGCGGGCAGCAAGGTCGTTTGTTGCAAATTAGAGGTAAGCGCAGTGACCTGAGCGGCAAATTTCTCCAACAAGTCTGCGCGGCGCACGGCTTCGTTGTGTAGACGCAAGCGTGAAATCAAAAGTGCGGTCAAATCGGCAACCTGGTGGGCGCGTTCGATATATTCTGGTGAGAAATAGTGTGGATGATGACTGAAAGTGACCAGAAGCGCCCCAAAAAAATGACGGCTGGGAAGCCCAACTAACGGCAGCGCCAGGGCAGAACGTTCAGGGAAATTGAGCGCCACTCGCGCCGAGACATAGGGCGAAAGCAAGGAATTTTCAGCTACGACCGGGCGTCCAAGCCGCATAACGCTGGCAGTAAAGGTGGTCTCGTTGCGCGTATTGGGAGGTAGCGCCAAATAACGGGAATGGCTATTGCCCGAAGCGGCTAGCGAGAAAACATCGCCACTTTCTTCGTCCACGCGCGTCAGATAAATGCAATCGGCATCAAGCGCCTCGCGTATCAGATTGGCAAGCAAAGCGTACATATCGCCGCTTTCCGTATTTTCCAGACCGATGGTGGTAATTTTTTGCATTCGTTCCAGAAAAAAGCCCTGCGAATCAGCCTGTTTCCAGCGCAGATAAGCGTGCCGGGATTGGACAGAAACAAAAACACCGTTGACCAGCATGGCCGCAGCAGCAATCAAGGCGATATTCCAGCGCGCCGAATCCGTCGCCTGCAATCCGACATTCACCAAAAGCGCTGACGGAATCAGCCAACTATAAATGTACACTAACACTGCACTCAGATATAAAATCACCGACAGCCCAATCAACATACTCAAAAAACGCGGCGGGAAAAGCGTCGCAATGACTCCCATGTAAATAATAAAAAACGCCGCCACCGGGCTGATCGCTCCACCCGTGGAATGCATCGAAACCGTCAGCAAAACCAGGTCCAACGCCGATTGAGTCAGCCCAGCATGAAGCAGCCCTTTACTCTTATGGGTTAAATCGGGTTTAAAACGCCGATACAGTTTTTCAAAGCCCCAGGCGCTCAGCATCAATACCACAATTGGGAACAACGCCAAAATCAAATCCGTGGTAAAGCCGTGCAATTTTAGCGCTACAAACGCCAAAATAACACCAAGCCAACAGCGTAAGCGGTTGTTGGCATTCAGTTGTTGCCATAAATCAGAAACGGGAACATAAGACTCGGTTTTGCTCATAAAAAATGCCCCAGACAGGTTGGCTATTATCATTTATTTTTCGCCAGCGTGCGATAACAAAAACCTTACAATCTAATTTCTGGTATACTCGCCCAAATTCTCTTCAGGAAGTCCTTATGCCTCGTTTTGAAGTTGATGTAGACCCTTGCGACCATATCACCGCCGACGCCATCGGCCAGCCCGGCCAGCGTGTGTTTTATTTGCACGCCTGGCAGGCCGCCCGCGCGGTGACGGTGATTTTGGAAAAAATTCAGCTGCAATCCCTGGCCGTCAGCATGGAACAATTTCTGGCGCAGTTGGTCACCGAACGCCCGGAGCTGGACGAGATTTCTGCCGAATACAGCGAAGCGAAAATGCGCATCAGTCCGCCGCTGGAACCTGTTTTCCGCGTCGGCGAAATCGGCCTGGGCTACGACCCGGCGCGCGACCTGGTGGTCATCATCACTCACGAGATTTTGGCGGAAGGCGATGACCCCGAAGAAGCGGCAGTCGTGCGCTTTTGGTGCAGCCGCAATCAGGCGCTGGCGCTGGCGCGCTGGAGCAGCGTCGTCGTTCAACGCGGACGCCCGATTTGCACGCAGTGCGGCCAGCCAATTGACCCCGCCGGTCATTTTTGCCCCAAAAAGAACGGACACCGGTAGAGGCAGAGAAGAAGAAAGATGATGAGTGAGGAGATGCGGAGAGAAGGAGAGAAAAAATCTCATCATCTCCCCATCCGCTATTCTCATACTCTCCTTCCCCATGCCTTCGTTCACTGAAATTCTCGCGTGCGGCACGCTGACGCTGCAAGGACAGTTTACACTCGGCTCGAATTACACCTTTTTGGTGGAAGCGGCGCTGGAAGGTGAAACTTGCCGGGGCGTCTACAAACCCCAAAAGGGCGAACAGCCCCTGTGGGATTTCCCCGCCAACAGCCTGGCCGGGCGCGAAGTGGCCGCCTACCGCCTGAGCGAATTTCTCGGCTGGAACTTGGTGCCGCTGACTGTTTTTCGCGCCGAGGGGCCGTTTGGCCCCGGTTCGCTGCAACAGTACATCGAATACAACCCGAATTACCATTACTTCAACTTCAAGCCCGCCGATAAAGAGCGGTTGCGCCCGGTGGCGCTGTTTGACCTGCTCATCAACAACGCCGACCGCAAGGGCAGCCACGTTTTCTTTCAAAAACGTACCCGCCACCTGTACGCCATTGACCACGGCCTCTGTTTTCACGCCGAAGACAAACTGCGGACCGTCATTTGGGATTTTGCCGGAGAACCGCTTCCCGCCGAGTTGCTGCCCGGCCTGCAAGCCGTCAGTCAGAACCCGCCCGCCGAACTGGCCGAATGGCTTCAGCCGGATGAGTTTTCTGCCCTGCCAGCGCGCGCTCAACGCCTGTTGGCCGAAAAAACCTTCCCCCCGCCTCCCGCCGACCGGCGCGCCTTTCCTTATCCACCGTTGTAAAGGAAGAATGATGGTAACTGCTCAGGCATATATTTTTCCGCCACCTTGCGGCGAGATGGAAGCCCTTCCTCAGTACAAAAAAGCCCTTCGGGCTATAAGACCGAGTCGGCTTCAGCCGACTTCCATGAACTGAGGCAGGAATTTATCCCGCCGGTGTATGAATGCAAGGCAAATGCCTGAGCAGTTACGAATGATGAATAATGAATGAAAAAACAACCGGAAAACTGGATAACTGAACAACCGGAGAACTGGAAAACCCCATGACCCACTACAAATTGGCCTTCTTGGGATTTGGCAACGTAGGCCGCGCGCTAGCGGAGTTGCTACTGCGCAAACGCGCCGAACTGCGCGATGAGCGCGGCATCACCTTCAGCGTGACTGGCATCGCCACTGCCCGGCATGGCATGGTCGCCAACCCCAACGGCCTCGACCTGACCGGCGCGCTCGACCTGCTGCGGACGGGCCGCCCGCTGACCCTGCTCACCAACAGCCTGGTCAGCGACTCGCTCGACTTCATCCGCAAATGCGGCGCAGACGTACTGTTTGAAAATACGCCCGTTAATTATGAAAACGGCCAGCCCGCCATTGACCATGTGCGCCTGGCGCTCGAAAACGGAATGCACGTCGCCACCGCCAACAAAGGCACCATCGTCCACGCCTACCGCGAACTGCGCGACCTGGCCGCCGCGCGGGGACGCAAATTTTATTTTGAATCGACCGTGATGGACGGCGCGCCAATTTTCTCGCTCTTCCGCGAGGCGCTGCCCGGCGCCACCCTGAAAGGTTTTCGCGGCGTGCTGAACTCGACCACCAACCTGATTTTGACGCGCATGGAAGACGGCGACTCCTTCGACGAGGCCGTGCGCTACGCCCAGGAAATCGGCATCGCCGAAACCGACCCCTCCGGCGATATTGACGGCTGGGACGCGGCCATCAAAATCTCGGCGCTGGCAACCGTGCTGATGGACAGCCCGCTGCGCCCGCAGGATGTGCGCCGCCAGGGCATTCGCGCCATCACCCCGCAGATGGTGGCTGAAGCCAAAGCCCAGGGCAAACGCTACAAACTGGTCTGCGCCGCCCGCCGAATCGGAGAACGCCTGGAAGCCAGCCTCGCCCCCGAACTGGTCCCCGTCACCTCGCCGTTTTACGGGCTGGAAGGCACCTCCTCCGTCATCGAATTTCAGACCGACGTGCTCGGCGACCTGACCGTGCTGGAAGCCAACCCCGGCCCGCAAACCACCGCCTACGGCCTGCTGGCCGACTGGCTCAACATCGCAAAGCTTTGATGAGCGCCGCCTTCCTGCTCTCCGCCGCCCGCGCCACCAGCCTGGCGGCAGCCTGCGCCCAAGCGCTGACCACCGCCCCGCAAGACGCGCTCTTCGGCTTCGACTCGCCCGCCGCAGCAGACTCCCTGCCCGCCCTGCCCTGCCCCAGCGTCACGCTCAACTCCAGCCTGCGCGCGCTGGCCTACGCCGCCCAAACCCTGGAAAACGCGCAAGCCAGCCTGATTCTGACGGCGGGCGGCCTGCCCGGCGATTACGCCGCTTTTTTGCTGGCCGCGCCCGAAATCATCGGCGCGCGCAACCTCGACCCGTTGGCGCAACTTTCGGCCTGGAGTTTTGACGGCCTGCCGCGCGCCCTCGCCAAAGCCGAAATTTCGGAAGAGGACCTGGCCGCGCGCCTTTCCGGCCCTTCGGGCGCACTGGCGGTTTATGAACTTTTGACCGCCCTGCAACGCGACCACACCCGCTGGGGCCTGGCCGCCGTTGACGGAGCCTTTCTGCTGCTGGAGCGCAACTGACATGCCCACCGCCTACCTGGCGCTCGGCAGCAACCTGGGCAACCGGCTGGAAAACCTGCGCGCCGCGTTGTACGCCCTGCCCCCCGCCATTTTGCTGAAGGATGTTTCCCACGTTTACGAAACCGCGCCCTGGGGCTACACCGACCAGCCGCATTTTCTCAACCTGGCGGCGCGCGTCGAAACCGAACTCAGCCCGCAGGCGCTGCTGACCTTTCTCAAGGCGCTGGAAATCCGCCTGGGGCGCGTCCCCACCTTTCAAAACGGCCCGCGCCTGATTGACCTCGACCTCCTGTTTTACGACGACCTGATTCTCGACACCCCGCCGCTGACGATTCCGCACCCGCGTCTGCACGAGCGCGGCTTTGTCCTGCTGCCCCTGGCCGACCTGGCCCCCGACCTGGTTCACCCGCTGTTGGGCGAAACCATTTGGCAACTGCTGGGAAAAATCAGCCTGGCAGGCATTCAGCACGCGGCGGCAGATATTTCCCTTTCTTCTCTTTTCCCGGAGATTCCATGACCCACTTGAGCGGTACCGAAAAATCACACTATGTCCAGGGCTTATTCACCCGCATCGCGCGCCGTTACGACCTGATGAACCGGCTGATGACCGCCGGGCAGGATGTCGTCTGGCGCAAGGAAGTCATCCGCCGCGCCGGGCTGCGCCCCCAAGCGCGCCTGCTCGACCTGGGCGCGGGCACCGGCGACCTGGCGCGCGAGGCGCAAACCCAGCAGCCGAAGGCGGTCATCACCGCCGCCGACTTCACCCTGGCGATGATGCAGGCCGGGCGCAAACCAAGCGACCGTTTCGGCTGGGCAGTCTCCGACGCGCTGACGCTGCCGTTTGGCGAGGCGCAATTTGACGCGGTTGTCTCCGGTTTTCTGATGCGCAACGTCGTCGACTCAATGGCCGCCCTGCGCGAACAATTCCGCGTGCTGGTTCCCGGCGGGCGCATCGTCATTTTGGATACCACCCGCCCGCGCCGCAACCTGCTCTCACCCTTCATTTGGATTCACATGCACGTCATCATCCCCGCGCTGGGAACTTTGCTCTCCGGCCAGAGCGACGCCTACACCTACCTGCCGGATTCCACCGAAGCCTTCCTGACCGCTGAAGATTTGGCAACGCGCATGGCCGCCGCCGGGTTTGAAAAAATTGGCTACAAGCGCGTCATGTTTGGGACGATTGCCATTCACTGGGGCGAAAAATCAGCCAACGGATAGCGAGTGCAAACTAAAACTTGTAATCTGTGCGTTGCGCAGCTCTGCTGTATTGTATAATAAAGCCATGTTCAACTTTCTGAAGCCCAAAAACCAAAAACCATCCGACAAGCGTTCCACTCCACGGCGCAAGTTTTCATATTACATGTGCGTCACCGATGATGAAACTGATGAAATTTTGGGGCAGTTGACCGACATCAATCCACTTGGCTTTCGTATTGACAGCCGCAAGGCCATCCCTATTGGCAAAGGCTACCGACTGCGAATGGAACTAACCAGCGAGGTCTCAGATCAACTCTATATGGTCTTCCTTGCGCGTTGCAAATGGAGCGCGCCTGACCAGCTGGAGCCGAATGTTAACAACGTCGGTTTTGAAATAGTCAAAATTGCGCCACACGAGGCCGAAATTTTCAAGAACATCGTAGAACGCTATGGGGAATAAAAAAAAGACGCATGGTAGATGGCACGTTGTTAGGCGAATGGCAACCCGCCAACGCCATCCGCGATGATACGCTGGAAGTTCAAAAGCATGTTCGTGGCCTGCTGTCAAAGAAATACGGTCTGGCGTTTCACCTGTTTGCGCTGATGGGGAAAATGCAAAAAGCGAAACATACCGTTTTACGCGTGACTTTGAGCCGCTAAACCATGAACGCCGGTCTTTTAACCGGCGTTCATGCAATTTATTTTTCAGTTTGCCCACGACGTCTCTGCGGCGAACGTTTTTTACTGCCTGCGCCGGGCAGCGTTGAGCGCGAATTACGCCCCTTGCCGTAGGAGCTCCTTTTGCGCGGCGCACCCGATTCAGTTGTATCGCGCTCTGGGCGCGGGCTATGACCGCGGCTGAAGGGTTTTTTCTTCTCGTCGCCTGCGCTAGAATCAGCAGATGAATACTTCTTGTGTTCCGCGCCAGATGGCGTTGAGCGTGAACCGCCACCCTTACCGTAGGGGTTACGTTTGCGCGGCGCACCAGATTGAGTCACATTGCGCTCTGGACGCGGGCTATGATCACGATTTAATGGTTTTTTCTTCTCGTCATCTGCGCCTGCATCACCTTCGGCGCGTTTCTTGACCCACGGTTTCGCGCGCGGCGTGTCGCGGTGGCGCAGGGCATCCACCTCTGCCGAGGTCAAGTAACGCCACTCCTTCGGCTTGAGACTGCCCAGTACCAGCGAGCCAATCCGCACACGCACAATTCGCACAACCGGCAGAGCCAACAAGGCCCCAATCTCACGAATCTGGCGCTTGCGGCCTTCCTTCATCACAATCCGCACCCAGGCGCCCTTTCCCACCAACGTCTCAATGCGCACGTCAGCGGGTTGAGTTTTGTAGCCTTCTTCCAAGACCACGCCACGCCGCCAGGTTTCCAACTGCTCAGCATCGGGGTGACGCGCAAACAAAACGCGATATTCTTTTTCGTGCCCGTAGCGCGGATGTGAGAGTTGTTGCGCCAGATCGCCGTCATTCGTCAATAACACCAACCCTTCGCTCTCAAAATCCAACCGTCCGACCGGAAAAATCCGCTCCGGCACGGGAACAGCATCCAACACGGTCGGGCGCGAATCGCCCCGCTCTGGCTCCACCGTTGTCAACATAAAACGCGGCTTGTGCAAGACAATGTAAACTTTGGCTTCGGGCGGTTTAATCACCCGTCCATCCACGTCAATACGGTCTTGAGTCGCATCGGCCTTTTGACCAATTTCGGCAATTTTGCCGTTGACGCGCACGCGCCCGGCTAAAATGAGTTCTTCGCTGGCGCGCCGCGAGGCAATGCCAGCCTGAGCAAGTATTTTCTGTATGCGTTCTTCCATGCTTCAATTATAGTGCATATAAGTGTATCGCCTGTATAATTGCCAACAAACAAACCCACTTAGGATTTCCCATGGCCCCATTACCCAATAATTTTTTCCAGCCTAAAAATCAAGCCGAATATACCTCTCAGCGCCAACAAAATTGGGAGATGCTCGCCCGACGCGGCGACTCGCGTTCACCCTTCAGCGCTGAATATCACCACCGCCTGACGGAACTCCACCGTCAGATTGTCTCTCCGGGCCAGCGCGTGCTGGAAATCGGCTGCGGGCGCGGCGACTTGCTGGCCGCGTTGCAGCCATCCTACGGCCTCGGCGTAGATTTTTCGCCCCTGATGCTTGCCGCCGCCCGCAACCGTCACCCCGGCCTAAATTTTCTTCTGGCGGAAGCGCACAGCCTGCCCGTCAACGAAACCTTTGACGTCATCCTGCTCTCCGATTTGGTCAACGACCTGTGGGATGTACAAACCGCGCTCGAACAGTTGCGCCCACTTTGCCAGCCGCACACCCGCCTGATTGTCAGCCTGCACAGCCGGCTGCACCAACCAGCAATCAGCCTGGCCGGGAAAGTTGGTCTGGCGCAAAACGTCTTACCGCAAAACTGGCTAACCCCCGAAGATCTGGAAAATCTGTTACACCTGGCCGGGTTTGAAGTCATCCGCCGCCAGCGAGAAATGCTGCTGCCAGCGCCGATTCCGCTCATCAACGATTTCTGCAATAAATTTTTGGTCAAGCTGCCACCCTTCGACAGCCTGGCGTGGATCAACTTGCTCACCGCCCGCCCGCAGGCGCAACCCGCCGCCACAGCCCCGCGCGTATCAGTCATCATCCCCGCCCGCAACGAAGCCGGAAATATCGAAAACGTCTTCCGCCGCCTGCCGCGCATGGGCGCCGAAACCGAAATCGTCTTCGTTGAAGGCCACTCGCGCGACAATACCTACGAAACGATTGAAAAAGCCATCGCCGCCCACCCCGAATGGAAATGTCAGCTGCATAAACAAAACGGCAAAGGCAAGGCCGACGCCGTGCGCCTGGGTTTTGACCAGGCCAGCGGCGACGTGCTGATGATTCTTGACGCCGACCTAACCGTTCGCCCCGAAGATTTGCCGCGCTTCTATCACGTCATCGCCAGCGGCGCAGGCGAATTCATCAACGGCGTGCGCCTGGTCTACCCCATGCAAGAACAGGCCATGCGCTTCCTTAACCTGCTTGGTAATAAATTTTTCAGCCTGGCCTTCTCATGGATACTCGGCCAGTCACTCAAAGACACCCTGTGCGGCACCAAAGTTCTCTACAAGCGCGACTATCAGCGCATCGCCGCCAACCGCGCCTACTTTGGCGAGTTCGACCCCTTCGGCGACTATGACCTGATCTTCGGCGCGGCCAAACAAAACCTAAAAATCATTGATTTGCCCATCCGCTACCAAGAACGCACCTACGGCTCCACCAACATAGACCGCTGGCGGCACGGCCTTTTGCTAATACGCATGGTCATCTTCGCCGCCTTCCGACTCAAATTTATTTAGGAGATTTATGCGCCCGCTCGAAATTTTGCTTCCCATCGTTTCAGCCTTTACCCTGCTCTGGCCGCTCGCCCAATTTGGACGACGCGAAATTCTCGGCCTGCTGCCCACCTTCGCCCTGCTGATTGTCATCACCCACGCCCGCGTTGAGGGTATGCGCTGGCAAATGTACCCGCTTTACGCCATCACCGGCATCCTTTTTTTGATGAGCCTGCCCACCTACCTGCGCGCCGCCAAACCAGGAGAAACTACCCTGGCAGTGAATCGCCCCAGTGTGGGAATAACCATCGCCAGTTTGGGCTTGCTCGCCGTTGCGACAGCGTTACCCATCCTGCTGCCAGTTCCCAGCCTGCCAACGCCGGGCGGCCCCTACGCCATCGGCACGCGCGCCTACGAGCTGATTGACACCTCGCGCGAAGAGATTTACGCCAGCATCCCCGGCCAACCGCGCCGCATCATGGTACAGGTCTGGTACCCGGCCGTTCCACCACCGCTCAACAGTGCGCCCGCGCCCTGGCTGCCCGAAGCCGCTGCCAACGCTCCGCTCCTGTCTGGCTTCTTCAACCTACCCAACTTCTTCTTCAGCCACGTTGCGCTGGCAAAAACGCACAGTTACAACGACCTACCCGTTTTGTCCGGCGGCCGCTACCCGGTGCTGGTCTTCTCACACGGCTGGGACGGCTTCCGCCAGCAATCCACCTATCAAATGGAAGAACTTGCCTCACGCGGCTACATCGTTCTCGCCCCCGATTACGCCTACGGAGCACTTGTCACCCGCTACCCCAACGGCGATGTGGCTTACAACAACCCCGCCGCCCTGCCCAAAGACGTTCCGCCTGACCAGTACGAAATCGCCGCCCGCAAATTAGTTGCCCAGTGGTCAGATGATATTGGCTATACGCTTGATTATTTTGCCGCGCAAAACGCCGATGCAAACAGCCCGTTCTACCAGGCGCTTAACTTGGAAAAAGTCGGCGCATTTGGTCACTCCACCGGCGGCGGCGCGACGATTCAATTCTGCGCCACTGACCCACACTGCAAAGCCGGTTTCACCGAGGACGCCTTCGTGCGCCCGCTGGCAATCGCCACACTCGAAAACGGAACGACCCAACCTTTCTTTTATCTCTTCAGTGAGGCCTGGCCGTTTGCGCGCAACATCGAACTTTTTGACCAGTATTACAGCCATGTTCCACTCGAAAATCACGTCGCCGTTTTGATGGGAACCGCTCACTACGACTTCAGCGATCTGCCCGCCTTCAGCCCGCTGGCCGCCGCGATGGGGTTAAAAGGCCCGCTCAACGGCGCGCGCGTGCAAAAAATCATCAACACTTATCTGGTCGCCTTCTTCGACCAAACACTCAAAGGCAGCGCATCCCCACTTCTCACCGGCCCTTCGCCCGATTATCCCGAATTGCAATGGCGCGCGCCAAAATAATTGACTTTTATCCAGCTTAATCCTATACTATTGAGTAGCCTACGTAAGTCAAAACATATTCTGGAGGAGGAGACATCATGACCCAACAACCCTGGCTGGAGCATTACGACAAGGGCGTTCCGCAACACATTGACTACCCGCAAGAACCGCTTTTCTACCTGCTGGAAGAAGCAGCGCGGAAATACCCGGAACGCGCCTGCACTGTTTTCAAAGGCGCAGTTATTACCTACCGGGAAATGAACGCCATCACCGACCAGGTTGCGGGGGCGCTGGCGGCCATGGGCGTCAAAAAAGGTGACCGGGTGGGCGTTTTCATGCCCAACACCCCACAATTTGTGATGGCCTACTACGGCATTCTCAAAGCCGGGGGCGTGGTCGTTGCCACCAATCCGCTCTACACGCCGTCAGAAATTGAGCATCAGGTCAATGACGCGGGCATCGAAATCATGTTCGTCATGTCGAACTACTACAAGACGATGAAGACCGCCCAGCCCAAGACCAAACTCAAGACGCTGATTGTCACCAATCTGAAAGAAACCCTGCCGCCCGTTCTGCGCCTGCTGTTTACACTGGCAAAAGAGAAAAAAGGCGGTTTTCGCATTGAGGGCGGTCTGCAAAGCGGCGATGTCTGGTTCCAGGAATTGCTTAAAAAATATACGCCCGCCGACCGTCCAAAACTGGCGATTGGTCCTGATGATACCTGCCTGTTCCAGTATTCTGGCGGCACAACTGGTGTCTCTAAAGCCGCCGTCGCCTTGCACCGCAACATCATCGCCAACGCCCTGCAAATTCGGCGCTGGTTCGTCTCAGCAAACGACGGTGAGGAAATCGTCCTGATGGCGATTCCACTCTTTCACGTCTACGGCATGGTGGCAGGCATGAACTTCGGCTTCGCCTGTGGCGCCAGCCTGATCATGGTTCCCAACCCGCGCGACCTGAAAGATGTGCTGGAAACCATTGACAAATACAAACCCACCGTCTTCCCGGGCGTTCCCACCCTCTACAACGCCATCAACAATCACCCCGACGTAGCCGCCGGAAAGTATGACCTGAAATCCATCAAAGCCTGCATTTCTGGTTCTGCCCCACTCCTGCGCGAAACCAAGGAAAAATTTGAAGCCCTGACCGGCGGCGTGGTGTTTGAGGGCTTCGGCCTTTCGGAAGCGCCTACCGCCACACACTGCAACCCCATTCAGGGCATCAACAAAACCGGCTCAGTGGGCATGCCCCTGCCAGATGTCGAGTGCAAAATCGTCAGCCTGGATGATGGCGTTACCGAAATGGCGCCCGGCGAAATAGGCGAAATCGTCATCCGCGGGCCGCAAGTGATGAAAGGCTACCACAACATGCCCACCGAAACCACCAACACCCTGCGCGACTTGGGCGATGGCGGCAAACCCTGGCTCTTCACTGGTGACATCGCCCGCATGGACGAAGACGGCTACTTCTACATTGTTGACCGCAAGAAGGAACTGATCAAACCGGGCGGCTATCAAGTTTGGCCGCGCGAAGTGGAAGAGGTGCTGATTACCCACCCGAAGGTGATGGAAGTCGGCGTCGCTGGTATCCCCGACCCATATCGCGGCGAAACCGTCAAAGCGTGGATCGTGTTAAAGCCGGGCGAAACCGCCACCGAAGAAGAAATTCGCGCCTTCGCCAAGGAAAAACTGGCGCCCTTCAAAGTTCCCACCCACGTCGAATTTCGCACTGAATTGCCCAAGACCACCGTCGGCAAAATCCTGCGCCGCGAGTTGGTGCGCCAGCACAAAGAGGGCAGTGGAAGCAAGTAGGAAAGAAGAGAAGAAGATGAGAATAAAAAAAGAGCCTCCACAAGGAGACTCTTTTTTTATTCTGCATTATCATTTTCTACGCCACTTGCGGAGTGCCACTTTTCTTCGGCGCGGGGGGCGGGAAGATGGCTTCAAATTCCTCACGGGTAAGGTTTTCCTTTTCCAGCAAGGCCTGCGCCACTTCATCCAGTTTTTGGCGGTACTCCTTCAATAGAGCACCAGCCATCCGGTAGGCTTCGTCCACCAACTTGCGAACTTCGCGGTCAATTTCTTCCGCCACCGAATCTGAGTAATCGCGCTGTTCCGAAATCTCACGGCCAAGGAAAATCATCTCTTCCTTCTGCCCATACGTCCGATTGCCGAGCGTGTCGCTCATGCCCATGCGGGTCACCATGGAGCGCGCCATGCGCGTCACCTGTTCAATGTCATTGGCCGCGCCCGAAGTGATGTCGTCGAAAACTTCTGCTTCAGCGGCGCGACCGCCCATGGCATACGCCAAAGTCGCCATCATTTTCTTGCGGCTCATCAAAATTCGGTCTTCTTCTGGGCGGAACCACGTCACGCCACCCGCCTGCCCGCGCCCAACAATGGTCACTTTTTGCACCGGGTCGGCCTCGGGAATGGCATTTGCCACCACCGCGTGACCGGCTTCGTGGTAGGCAATAATGCGCTTTTCTTCGTCACTGATCAGGCGGCTCTTACGTTCTGGACCCATGACAACGCGTTCAATGGCTTCCTCCAGATCAGACTGACAGATGGATTTCTTATTGCGGCGGGCAGCCAAAATCGCGGCTTCATTGACCATGTTTTCCAAATCGGCGCCGACAAAGCCGGGGGTGCCACGCCCCAACGAGGCCAGGTCCACCTGCGGGTCGAGCGGCTTGCCTTTGGCATGAACTCGTAAAATGGCTTCGCGCCCCTTGACATCCGGGCGGTCAAGCGTCACGCGCCGGTCGAAACGGCCAGGGCGCATCAGAGCCGGGTCCAAAATATCGGGGCGGTTGGTGGCAGCGATGATGATGACGTTGGTATCGGTATCGAAACCATCCATTTCCACCAACATCTGATTAAGGGTTTGTTCGCGTTCATCATGCGAACCGCCCAATCCCGCGCCGCGCTGACGGCCAACAGCGTCAATTTCATCCACAAAAATAATGCAGGGCGCATGGCGCTTGGCCTGGTCGAACAAGTCGCGCACCCGGCTAGCGCCGACGCCCACAAACATTTCCACAAACTCAGAGCCGGAGATGGAGAAAAACGGCACGCCCGCCTCGCCAGAGACTGCCTTCGCCAGCAACGTTTTGCCGGTTCCGGGAGGTCCAACCAGCAGAACGCCCTTGGGAATACGCGCTCCCAGTTGAATGAATTTTTGCGGCTCGCGCAAAAACTCCACCACTTCACGCAATTCTTCCTTCGACTCGTCCGCGCCGGCTACATCGTCAAACGTCACTGTGGGATGGTCGCCATTAAACATGCGCGCGCGGCTTTTGCCAAACGACATGGCCTGATTGTTGGAGCCTTGCGCCTGGCGAAAAATCCACCAAAATAGCCCGGCCATCAGAATGAATGGAAAAACATATCCCAGCACACCAGCGGCAGTTAGCCACGAGCTAGGCGGGCGAATATCAATCTGCAATTTATCGGCAGACAGGCTTTCGGGGGTAACGCCAAGTAAAATCAATTGTTGAACAAACGGTGTGCCATCTTCCTTGCGCACAGCTTGCTCCACGCTGGCGTTTGCCTTATACACCACCCGCACCCGATTATCCGATTCGATAATCAGGCGGCCAACTTTGCCAGCGTTAATATCCGCCGCCAGTTGATTGATGGTCAAACCTTCCTGGCTGGTCGGCTGCTGATTGACTTGAAAATACACCATTGTCACAATCGCAATAAACAGTAAGGCGTAAATGATAAGAGATTGGTTACGAGTATTATTCACAAAGACCTCCTGTACGGTCAGAAGAGATTATACCAACCGGCAGAACAGAGACGCGCCCCGGCTGAAATACTTATATGATTTTCTAATAAACTCCTGCCAAAAAACATCCAAGTTGGGGGAGTAATTCAAAATTCAACGCCGGATGCCGGTTTTTTTTTACTCCAAAACCAGCGTCACCGGGCAATGGTCTGAACCAGTAACGTCATCATGAATCAGCACGTCGCGCACCCGTTCAACCAACTTCTCCGAAACAAGGAAATAGTCAATCCGCCAGCCGATATTCCGCTGGCGCGCCGCCATGCGATACGTCCACCAGGTATATTGAACCCGTTCCGGATACAGATAGCGAAAAGCATCCACAAAGCCGTTCTCTAAAAATTTTTGTACCCAGGCGCGTTCTTCGGGCAAGAAGCCGGAGGTTGTTTCATTTTCGTTCGGGTTTTTCAAATCCATTGGCCGGTGCGCCGTATTAAAATCGCCAGTGATGATGATATTTTCACCCTGCGCCAGCAATACGCGGCACTGCTCCAGCAAACGGGCATAAAAATCCAGCTTGTATTCCACCCGCTCCTGCCCGCGCTGGCCGTTTGGAAAATATATATTATAGAGAAGAAAACCGGGATGCCGGGTGCGGATGACGCGCCCCTCGATATCGAACCGCGCCTCGTCCAGGCCAAATGCCTGCGGCAGCGCCCCGCCGTTGTGGAAAGTTGCCACGCCGCTGTAACCGGGGCGCTCTGCCGGGTTCCACAACGCCGTATAGCCAGGAAAATCTTGTTGTTCAGGCGTTAACTGCTCCGGGCGAGCTTTAATCTCTTGCAGGCAAAAAACATCCGGCGACTGAGAAAGCATCCAGTCTTTGAGGCCCTTTCCAAGCGCGGCGCGAATCCCATTAACATTCCAGGTGATAATTTTCATGGCTTTGGCTTTGTGGTAAACTTATTTTGTCGTTTCAAAGGACTTTTTATGGATAACGAACAAAAACGCATTTTGTGTATCGAAGATGAGCCCGATATGATTGACTTAATTCGAATTATCCTGCAACGGCGTGGATATGAAATTCAGGGCGCTGCCGGCGGGCAGGAAGGCATTCGTAAAGTACGCGAATGGCTCCCCGACTTGGTTTTGTTGGATTTGATGATGCCAGATATGGACGGCTGGGAAGTATACCAGCAAATGAAAGCCGAAGAAAAGACACGCAACATCCCGGTGATCGTTGTTACGGCAAAAGCCCAGAACATAGACAAAGTTCTCGGCCTGCACATCGCCAAAGTAGATGATTACGTGGCAAAACCTTTTAGCCCCAGCGAGTTACTTGCCAGCGTGGAAAAAGTGTTCAAAGGCAAAAAATAGCCCCAGCCTGCCGCTTTCATTAAATTTCATCAGCGCGCCCCCACACGAAGATCACGACAAAACTTACGCCCGTGTTCTTCGTGTTTTTCATAAAAAAAACAGATGAGCCAAAAAATCTTTTCCGTCTCCTGCCCGTCAAATCTGGCGCTTACGCTCTTGCGCGTGCGTTGGTGTGATACCTTTTTTAGCCGGTTGCGCGGCTTCACTTTTCGCAAAACCCTGGCACTTGACGAAGGCCTCGTTCTGGTGGAGTCGCGCGAAACCCGGGTGGATAGCGCCATTCATATGCTCTTTGTGTGGAGCGACCTGGCCGTCTTCTGGTTGGACGCCGATTTTCGCGTCGTGGATAAGGCCCTGGCAAAATCATGGCGGCCCTTTTACGCGCCCAAACGGCCCGCGCAATACACCCTCGAAATTTTCCCATCGCGCTTGGAAGATTTTCAAATCGGCGACCCAGTGAGTTTCACGCATGAATAAAAAAATCATCCTGTTGATGGCAGCCCTGCTACTGACGTTTTTACCCGCGCAACCCGCGCTGGCGCAAAACGCGACTCCGCCCAACGGCCCGGTCTACATTATCCAACTGGGTGACAGCCTCTCCGGCATCGCCGCGCGGTTCAATATTTCTCTGGCCGACCTGATGAACGCCAACAGCATCGCCGACGCCAACAACATTGCCGCCGGGCAAAAACTGATTATCCCCGGCCTGCAAGGAATTAACGGCATCCTGGCAACTGCCACCCTTAAATATGGCGAAACCATCCAAAACATCAGCCGCCGCTACCAGATTCCCGTCAACCTGTTACAGAAAATCAACCACATCACCAGTCCCTCCGAAATGTACGCCGGAATCAGCCTGATCGTGCCTCAAGCAGAAAACGCCCAGCCGCTCAGCCGCCGCGTAGAAGTCCCAGCAGGTCAGAGCCTGATGGAGAGCGCCATGTTGGTCGGGAGCGACCCCTACACCCTGACAGCGCTCAACAACCTGACGGGCGCCTGGGCAGTAATGCCCGGAGACGTGTACTACACCCCCGGTTCAGCCGCCCAGGGCGCATCCGATGCCAACGGAATGCCGCCCACCTTTGCCAGCGTCGAAATTGACGCGCTCCCGCTTACCCAAGGACGCACCGTCAAGATCGACATCACCACCCAGCCGGGCGTAATTTTGACCGGAATGCTGGTAGACAAGCCGCTTCATTTTGCCACGCTGGACGAAACCCACGCCGTTGCCTTGCAAGGCATTCACGCCATGCTCGAACCAGGCCCCTACCCGCTTTCACTCCAGGCTAACCTGCCAGATGGCAGTCAACAATTTTTTGAGCAAATGGTGGTTGTCCAATCGGGCAGCTACCCTGATGACCCAATCTTGCTGGTCGAACCTGCAACGATTGACCCGGTTACTACCGAAACAGAAGTGAAACAAATCGAGGCCATCACCGCCATATTTACCGCTGCGCGCTACTGGGACGGAATTTTCCAGTCTCCCGCCTACTTCACCGATTGTTTCACTTCACGGTACGGCAACCGACGCGAATACATTGGGCAAGGCACCGAGCAAAAATATTACTCTTTCCACACTGGGCTAGATTTTTGCGGCGGCGAAGGACTGCCCATCGCCGCGCCCGCTGCCGGAGTAATTGTCTTTGCCGGGCCGCTGACGATTCGCGGCAATGCCGTCATCATTGATCACGGCTGGGGCGTGTACAGTGGTTTCTGGCACCAGCCCGCCATCGAGGTTCAAGTCGGGCAGAGCGTGCAAAAGGGTGACGTCATCGGTAAAGTCGGCGGTACGGGGCGCGTCACTGGGGCGCACCTGCACTGGGAAGTATGGGTCAATGGCATCCAGGTCAATCCCTTGGACTGGCTGGAAACCGTTTATCCATAGCGCGGCTTCCAGCGGCAGACAACCTGTGCCGCGACCTTTATGTCGCCTTTGCCTGCCAGGAGCGACACAAAGGTCGCGCTACAGATTTGCGCGGTAATACTATAAAACAGGTTTCGGCCTGTTTTTTTGCAATGTTGCGCCATTTTTTCACTTATGCTACACTGTTTTATAAACAACTTCGGAGGCAAACCATGAGCGAAATCATTACCTACCTGAAACAAGGCGATATTTTTTACCAGTTCACGCAGACCCAACTGGAAATGGTCGCCAATTTGTGCCAGGAAAAAACTTTCGGCGCGGGCGAAACCGTTTTTGAAGAAAACAACGCCAGCAAAGAACTCTACATCATTGCCCAAGGCGAGGTGGATATTGTCATTAACCCGCGTCTGATTGGTAATCCAGAAAACCGTAGTGAGAAAATGGTAATTGCCACCCTGCGGCGCGGACAGTCCTTCGGCGAGGTGGCGCTGGTAGATGAAGGCTTGCGCTCAGCCACTGCCCTGGCGCGTCAAAAGGATACCCGCTTGCTGGTTGTCGCGCGCGACAAGCTAATGATGCTATGCGAGACCTACCCACAGCTCGGATATCATCTCATGTACAACCTGGCCGCCGACCTGGCGATGAAAATCCGCAATACCGACCTGAAAATCCGCGAAAAAGTGTTGTACACCCCCGCTAAAGCCACTACTGTTTAGGTAGCGGTTTCGGAGTCCAAAGTCTCCCGACGTTGGCGCCAACGCTGGGAGACTTTGGACTCCTTATCTAAACAGTATTGCCGCTAAATCCTGATAAAAATTTCATTAACAAACAAAAGGCTCTATTGACCTTTTGGGCTTGAATCTGTAAGATTTGCCCTGTTTTGTCAGACAACTCCCCAATCCGTTTTGCGGCGTTGCCAGACCAACTTTACCCGGTAGATCCGGGATTCTATTCTTTCCTAAGGAGGAAGAAGAATGTCTAAACGAATTTTTGCTCTGTTCTCTCTGTTGATTGCGGCCAGCATGTTACTGGCGGCCTGCGGTCCGGCGGCTTCGTCCACTGAAGCCCCCGCGGCGACTACCCAGACCATCAAAATCGCCACGCAGTCCCCGCTGTCCGGCGACCAGTCGGTGTTGGGCGTAGACATCAAGCGCGGCGCTGAAATGGCGCTGGAACAAAATAACGCCGCTTTGCTGGCGCTCGGCTTCAAAGTCGAGTTGACCCCGTTTGACGACCAGGCCAATCCTGACACCGGCGTTGCCAATGCCAAGCAGATTGTCTCTGACCCAGCCATCCTGTGCGGCGTCGGCCACCTCAACTCTGGCGTTATGATCCCGTCGTCGGAAGAGTATCACAACGCTGGGCTGGTCTTCGTCTCCCCTGGTAACACCAACCCAAAAATCACTGATCGCGGCTATCTCGAAGTCAACCGCATCGTTGGCCGTGATGATGTTCAAGGCGTCGTCGGCGCCGATTTCGCCAACAAGCAAGGCATGAAGAGCATCTTCATCGTTCACGATAAGACTGCTTACGGTCAAGGCGTGGCTGAATTCTTCAAGCAGGAAGCCGAAAAACTGGGCATGACAGTGACCGGATTTGAAGGCACGGAAGAAAAAGCTAACTTCGACTCTCTTCTGACCCCCATCCTGGCATCCAACTCCGATATGGTCTTCTTCGGCGGTCTCTACCCGCAAGCGGGTGTGCTCTTCAAACAGGCCCGTGAGAAGGGTTATGCCGGAACTTTCATGGGTCCCGATGGCATGGACTCCTCCGCGCTGGTAGACATTGCTGGCCCCACCCTGCTTGATGGTGGCGGGATGGTCTACTCCACCGTTGCCGGCCCTGCCTCTGTCTACCCCGGCACCGCCAAATTTGTGGCTGATTTCAAGGCCAAGTACAACGCTGACCCGCAACCTTTCTCGGCTCAGAGCTTCGATTCCATGAATATCTGCCTCAAAGCCATTGAAGAAGCAGTCAAAGCCAAGGGCGGCGCTCTGCCCACCCGCACCGAAGTTGCCAACGCCGTCCGCGCGTTGAAAGATTTCCCCGGTATCACCGGCACCTTCACCTTCAATGCAATTGGTGACCCGACCTTCGCCAGCTACTTCGTCATCAAAGTCAATTCGGCTGACCCCGCCAAATGGGGCGAAAACGCTGTAATTGAAACCCTCTCGATTGCTCCTCCGAGCAAGTAATCCGCAGTTCAGTACTTCCCTCCCGGTCGTTCTTTGGAGCGACCGGGAGGATTTTCAACTCCGGGAGCATTTATGAAACGTTTTTCAGAAACAATCAACGTGCGGGAGCTGCTTCGTCCAATTGGTCAAATGATTGCATTTTCTCTGGGGGGAGGCGCAGTATTATCGCTGGTTGTTGTGTTGCTCGCATTGTTACTGGACCAAACTGCTGTGGGACAAAACCTGCAGGCACGTTATAGCGTCTCATTAGTCACGTACACACTGGCCAACCTTCCACAAGTTTTAATTGACGGGTTGACCATTGGCTTTGTTTACGCCGCCATTGCGCTGGGCTACACCATGGTTTACGGCGTACTAGAATTCATTAACTTTGCCCACTCTGAAATTTTTGCCGTAGGCGCATTTGTGGGTGTGGAAATTTTAATTGCCCTCAAAAATGCTGGGATTCTCAGCGCCGCATCGCTGGGCGTTGCGTATCTAATCCTGTTGCTTGCTCTGCTGGCTGGCATGACCGCATCTGGGTTTCTGGCAGTTGCTGTTGAGCGCATTGCCTATCGTCCATTACGAGGCGCTCCGCGTCTTGTTCCGCTCATCTCAGCCATTGGCGTTTCATTTTTCTTGCAAGACATTATCCGCTTGGTGGAAAGTCTGACCACCGGGCAATTTAATCGCATCATCCCCACGTTTGGAAATTTTGACGAGCGCCTTATCTTTGGACAACTTCCCTTGGGCGCAACTACAGTCGTGCTGGGTGTACAAATCAAATCTCTCATCGTCATCTTGGTCGCTGTCATCATGCTAGTTGGTCTAAATTATCTGGTCAACGCCACCAAAATTGGCAAGGCCATTCGCGCAGTAGCGCAAGACCGTCCCACCGCCAGTTTGATGGGCATTGATGTCAACCGCATTATCTCAATTACTTTTCTCATCGGTGGCACGCTGGGCGGCGCTGCAGGGGTTTTATATGCGCTCAAGTTCACCCGCATCGACCCGTTTGTGGGCTTCTTCCCCGGCCTGAAGGCCTTTACCGCTGCGGTGTTGGGCGGCATCGGCAATTTAACGGGTGCTCTGCTGGGCGGTATTGTATTAGGGTTGCTGGAAACCTTTGCGGGCGCGTTCATGTCTGCTTTCACAATGGGAGCCGCTGGCGCCGAATACAAAGATATTTTCGCCTTTGGCATCCTCATCCTGGTACTCATCTTCCGCCCGAACGGGTTGATGGGCGAAAATGTGAGCCAGAAGGCCTAGAGGAGATACCCATGTTTTCCAAAGAAAAATTTCAAGATTTCCTCGCCAAATTGAATACCGGCTACACACCCTATGTACTGATTCTGGTTCATATTATGATTGGCGCCATCTGGGTCTATTCCAGCCCACGCTCCAATGTGGCCTTCGTCGTTTTCATCTCGTCCCTGCTGACGTTATATGGCTTAAACACAAATAAAATTTTCAAACTCAGCGCCGGATTGATTTTAGCACTGGTGGTGATGCCGGTTTTGGGCGTCCGCAACATTTTCTACCTGGAAATCATGTTCCAGATTAGCGTATTCGCTGCGCTCTCGCTTGGTTTGAATATCGTCATCGGATTTGCCGGATTGCTTGACTTGGGCTATGTGGCCTTTTACGCGGTTGGCGCATATCTGTGGGGCTTTTTTGGCTCACAACAGTTCTACGCTATTCCCTACGCTCCCGGCATTCAGCCATCCGACTTGCCGTTTCTGCTGCCCGGTGATATGTTCTACCTGTTCATATTCATTGCCATCATCGTCGCGGCCCTGACGGGTATCCTGCTCGGCCTGCCAGTACTGCGCCTGCGTGGCGATTATCTAGCCATCGTCACGCTTGGTTTTGGCGAAGTCATTCGCGTACTAGCCAACAACCTGGATAAACCTTGGAATCTCACCAACGGCCCGCAGGGCATTACCCCGGTGCAACGCCCCACCATGCCACAATTTGCAGTGGATGGGTTCAATAATTTTTTTGGCGGGATCATTGGTCACACTGTCTCCAAAGCAGATGTCTACAACGTTTTCTTTTATCTTCTAGCGTTGCTGGTTATCGTCACAATCATTCAGGTAGTCTCCCGGCTCAACGATTCGAAAATTGGCCGCGCCTGGACGGCCATCCGTGAAGATGAAACTGCCGCCATCGCCATGGGCATTCCGCTGGTACAGATGAAACTGGCAGCTTTTGCCACAGGCGCTTCCTTTGCTGGCGCTATGGGCGTTCTCATGGCCGCCAGCCGCACCTTTGTCAGCCCGGAAAGTTTCAGCTTTATGCAGTCAATTGGCGTTCTGACCATGGTTATTTTGGGCGGAACGGGCAGCATTCCCGGCGTTATTTTAGGGGCGGCCACTGTGACGGTGTTGAATCTGCAAATTTTGCAAGGCTTTTCGCTCTACCTGAGCCAATTGCGCCAGAGCGACGCCGTCATCCCTATCATCAATTTCGCTTGGAAAAATCTATCCACCCAGCTTGACCCGGCGAAATATCAGCGCCTGCTCTTTGGGGCCATCCTCATCCTGATGATGATTTTCCGCCCGGCAGGGCTCATTCCAGCGGCGCGCCGCCAGCGTGAGCTTGCCGCCGACGACGAAGAATAGACGAGGAACCTATGGCATTGCTCCAAGCAATTGACGTAACCAAACGTTTCGGCGGACTGACTGCCGTCAATAAAATGAATTTCGAGTTAAAAAAGGGCGAAATTGTCAGCGTGATTGGCCCCAACGGCGCGGGGAAAACCACCTTTTTTAACACACTAACCGGATTGTACCGACCGGAAGAGGGCAAAATTCTCTTTAACGGCACATCCCTCATCGGCTTGCGCCCCGACCAAATCGCCGCGCGCGGCATCGCCCGCACTTTCCAAAATATTCGTCTGTTCGGAAACATGAGTGTTATCGAAAATGTTCTGGTTGGTATGCACTTTCACCTGAAGCAAAACATGGTTTCGGCCATTTTGCGCTTTGATTCGTTCAAAAAAGAGGAACTTGAAGCGGAAGCGTGTGCCTACGAGTTGATCAAATACGTAGGAATTGATACCAGCTTGAGCAACGAACTGGCGAAAAACCTGCCCTATGGCGGTCAGCGCCGCGTGGAAATTGCCCGCGCTCTGGCAGCTGATCCCCAATTGCTGTTGCTCGATGAACCCGCCGCCGGCATGAATCCGCAGGAAACCGAAGAAGTGACCAACCTTTTCCGCCGGATCCGCGATGAAAAAGAAATTACCATTCTGCTGATTGAGCATGATATGCGCGTGGTCATGAGAATTTCGGAACGCATCAGCGTGATGGACTATGGCGAAAAAATCGCTGAAGGTTCTCCCGCCCAAATTCGTTCCAACTCGCATGTAATTGAAGCCTATCTGGGACGCGGCGCAGTGGCCGGACAACACGAGGAGATGGTCAAATGAGCCTGCTGACCCTGGAAAATGTTCACAGCTACTACGGGCGCATCCATGCCCTCAAAGGCATCAGTATCGAAATCAATCAGGGTGAAATTGTTACCCTGATTGGCGCCAATGGCGCAGGAAAAAGCACCACCCTGCGCACCATCTCCGGCATCCTGCACCCCAAACAAGGGCGGGTTCTGCTCAAAGAGCAGGACATCTCGCACATGGAACCGCACAACATCGTTGCCGCGGGCATCGGCCACGTCCCCGAAGGGCGCGGAATTTTCCCCAACCTGACGGTGAAGGAAAATATGGAAATTGGCGCTTTCACCTTGAATGACAACGCCGAAATCGCGCGGCGCATGGATCACGCCGTGACGCTCTTCCCGCGCCTCAAGGAACGTATTAGCCAAAAAGGCGGCACACTCTCTGGCGGCGAACAGCAAATGCTGGCGATTGCGCGCGGGCTGATGTTACAACCCAGCGTGCTGATGCTGGATGAGCCCTCGATGGGTCTCGCGCCGGTATTGGTGGAACTCATCTTCGACATCATCAAACAGCTGAATGAACAGGGCACCACCATTCTGCTGGTTGAACAAAACGCGCTGATGGCGCTCTCCATCGCCCACCGCGGCTACGTCCTGCAAACCGGTGAAATCGTCATCAGCGACACCGCCGCCAACCTCAAACAAAACGAAACCGTCCAACACGCCTACCTGGGCGTCGAATAATCACTGTCGCAACACAAAAAGCGCAGGGAAAACATCCCTGCGCTTTTTTATTTTCAAGTACAATACTTTCAGCCACGCCTTCCTCCCATCCTCTTCTCTTCTTCTCTTCTTCTCCTTCCCCCTCTCATGCCAACTGCCGAAATCATCACCATTGGAACTGAAATTTTACTGGGCGAAATTGTAGACACCAACTCCGCCTGGCTGGCGCGCAAGCTGCGCGACCTGAACCTCAACATTTTCCGCACCGCCACCGTCGGCGACAACGCCGAGCGCATCGTCGAAATTTTGCGCGAAACCCTGGCACGCACCGACATCATCATCACCACCGGCGGGCTGGGACCCACCGTGGACGACCCCACCCGCGAAGCCGTCGCCCTGGCCTTTGGCCGCCCCACCGAATATCGCCCCGAACTCTGGCAACAAGTTGTCGAGCGCATGGCGCGCTTTGGGCGCACCCCCGGCGAAAACCAAAAACGCCAGGCCTACATTCCGCAAGGCGGAATCGCCCTCACCAACCCGGTCGGCACCGCCCCAGCCTTCATCGTCGCCGAAAACGGCAAATGCGTCATCTCCCTGCCCGGCGTCCCGCGCGAAATGGAATACCTGGCCGAAAACGAAGTTTTCCCCTACCTGCGCCGCACTTACAACCTGAGCGGACTAATCAAAGCCCGCGTTTTGCACACCGCCGGCATGGGCGAATCGGTCATTGACGAAAAAATCGGCGACCTGGAAAGCCTCGCCAACCCGACGGTGGGTCTGGCCGCGCACGCCGGAGCAGTGGATATACGCATCACCGCCAAGGCCGAAACCGAAGAAAACGCCGACCAAATGATTGCCGCCCTCGAAGCCGACCTGCGCCAGCGCCTGGGCAGCATCATCTACGGCGCAGACGAGGAAACCCTGGAAAGCGTCGTCTTGCGCCTGCTCGCCGCGCAAAACGCCCGCCTAAGCGTCGTCGAAGCCAACAGCGGCGGAGAACTGACCCGCCGCCTGAGCGCCGCCGGACTGCCGCAAATTTTTGCAGGCGGGAAAATCATCTCCGAACAAATCAGCGTCGCCGCATTGCTGGGCGCGCTTCAGGCCGAATGCGCCGCCTCCGGCGCAGAATACGGCCTGGGGCTGACGGCGCATCCAACCGCCGGAAATTTGGAAGTTGACCTGGCGCTAATCAGCCCGGCGCGCGCCTGGACGGAAACCCACGGTTACGGCGGGCACCCCAAAAGCCTGGCAGGTTGGGGCGCCACCAGCCTGCTCAACAATCTTCGCCAAAAAATACTGACCGTATGAAAAAAAAGTTGCCGGGGATTGCCCTGCTGATTTGGGGCGCAAACCTGCTCGGCCTGCTGGCACTGGGAATTTTTCTCTCCGCCAGCGGCTTTTTTTACCCGCCCGGCCTTGCCGCGCCGCAAAATTTGCCGCCGCCGCGAAAAACCAGCCGCCCCAGCCGCACCCCCTTCCCCAACGTCACCCTGCGCCCCAGCCTGACCCCCTGGCCGACGCCCAGCCTGGGGCCGTCGGTCACGCCGATGGCGGTCAGCACCAACCGGCAAATCATCGGCTACTCGGTCGAAAATCGCCCGCTGGAAGTTTACCGCTACGGCACGGGTCCCAGCGTCAAATTGATTGTGGCCGGAATTCACGGCGGGTACGAACACAACACGGTCGAACTGGCCGCGGAACTGATTGCCTACCTGAACGACAACCCGCAAGTCATCCCCGCCGACACCAGCCTGTACATTTTGCCCGACCTGAACCCCGATGGCTACGCGCGCGTCAAAGGCGTGGACGGGCGCGCCAACGCCAACAACGTGGATTTAAATCGCAACTGGCCCTACAGATGGCAAAAAGATTGGAAGCGTGACGGCTGCTGGTTGTATACCCCCATCGAAGGCGGCGCAGCTGCCGCCTCGGAGCCGGAAGTGCAGGCGTTGATTGCCTTTGTGGATTTGATGCGCCCGCAGGCACTGATTAGTTATCACAGCGCCGCGCTGGGGATTTTTCCCGGCGGGAGGCCCGATTTCCCCGAATCGATACGCCTGGCGGAAGACATCGCCGCTGTCAGCGATTACCCGTACCCGCCGATTGATACCGGCTGCGACTACACCGGCAACCTGACGGATTGGGCGGCCAACACGCGCAACATTCCGGCGGTGGATATTGAGTTAACCAATCACCGCGATACCGATTTTGCGCAAAATATGCGTATTCTGCAGGTTTTTTTGGGCTGGCGCTGATCCTTGCTCCAACGTCGGGAGACGTTGAAATTCGACATTTTTCAATTACGCCAGCGGCAGGGTGAAGGAAAAGACACTGCCCTGCCCGACGCCCGCACTCTCGGCCCAAATTTTGCCGCCGTGCGCCTCGACCAATGCTTTGGCAATCGTCAGCCCAATGCCCGAGCCGCCGCCTTCCTGGCGGGAACGCGATTTGTCCACGCGGTAGAAACGGTCAAAAATGTGAGGAAGATTTTCCGCGGGGATGCCGACGCCGGTATCGGCAATGGAGACGCACATTTCGGCGCCGGTCAACGCGGTAGAAACAGTCACCACGCCGCCAACCGGGGTGTATTGAATGGCGTTGCTGACCAGATTGGTGAGTACCTGGGTGATGCGGTCGCCATCCACGCGGAGAGGCGGCAGTTCGGGCAGCAGGACCAGATTCAGCGTGATGTTTTTCTGCTGAAGGTGCGGCAAAAGCCGTTTGGCGGTGGTTTCCATCAGCGAGGAGAGGCTGATGGGGGCGAAATTCAAAGAAAATGCGCCGGCTTCCACCCGGCTGAGTTCCTGCAAATCGTCCACCAGGCGCGAAAGACGCTCGGCTTCGGTGTGAATTTGCTGGTAGGTTTCGGCGCTGGCGGGCAGCACGCCGTCCATCAGGCCTTCCATGTAGCCTTTGATGGCGGTCAGGGGGGTGCGCAGTTCGTGCGAAACGTCGCCGATGAGGCGGCGGCGCATGGCTTCGACCTGTTCGAGTTCGGCGGCCATCTGATTGAATTGTCCGCCCAGTTGGGCGATTTCGTCCTGGCCGGAAATTTCGACGCGCTCCGCGTAATGCCCGGCGGCGATGCGCTGGCTGGCGCGGGTCATTTGCTGCAAGGGGGCAACGATGCCGCGGCTGAAAAGCAGGCTGACCAGCAGGGCGGCCAGCGAGGCAATGGCGACGGCCAGCAGCATGGCCTCGGTGACGCCTGCGCGAAAGTTGGCGAAAAGCTGCTGCTGCCCCTGGGCGTTTTGCGGGCTGCCGTAGCCCATGCCCATGCCGCGCCCGCCGTTTTCTGCAGGAACAGGGGTGCCCATCATTTCCATCATGTGGCGGTTGAAGGATTGCGGCAGGGCGGCTTCGGTGGTGAAAATCATGACGACGGCGGCCAGCAAAATGATGGCCAGGTACGAAATGAGCAGTTTTAGGCCGAGGTGGCTTTGCAGGATATTTTTCATAAGGGTTCGTCCTCGAAACGGTAGCCAACGCCGCGCACAGTGGCAATCAGGTTTTCGCCGCCGCCCAATTTTTGGCGAACGTGGCCGAGGTGAACATCCACGACGCGCATTTCGCCAAAATATTCGCCGCCCCACACTTTTTCCAACAATTGTTCGCGGGTCAAAACGCGGCCCCGGTTTTGCGCCAGGGCGTGGAGCAGGTCAAATTCGATGGCGGTCAGTTCGACGGGTTGGTCGTCCACGCTGACAGTGCGCGCCGCCACGTCGAGCCGCACGCGGCGAAACGACAGGATTTCGCCCGCTTCGGCCGTGGGCGCGGCATTGATCCGCCGCAGGGCGGCTTTGATGCGGGCAACGAGTTCACGCGGGCTGAAGGGTTTTGTGACGTAATCATCCGCGCCGACCGACAGGCCGACGATTTTATCGGTTTCTTCGGTGCGGGCGGTCAGCAAAATGACATAGACGTTGGATTCGCGGCGCAGGCGGGCGAGAATTTCCAGCCCATCCATGCCGGGGAGCATGATGTCGAGCAGCACCAAATCGGGCTTGAAGGCGCGCGCCGCTTTCAGCCCGGCCAGGCCATCGGAGGCGGTGAACACCTCGTAGCCTTCGGGTTTCAGATAAGCGCTGATGAGGGTCAGGATGGCGGGTTCGTCGTCAATAACGAGGATTTTGGTCATGGGAGGAGGGGGATGAGGAGAGAAGGAGATAAAGAGATGAGGAGATAGGAGAATGGGACAACTGGACAACCGGATAACTGGACAACCGCATAACCGGACAACTGGACAACCGCATAACCGGACAACCGGAAAACCAATAAAAGAATACGCCATCCCCAAAAACTTCAGAAAAAGGCTGTGTAAAGATTTGGTAAAGTTAAATCATCACAGTTGTGCCTTGCAAAAGCGAAGTGTAGACCTCAATCATTTGGTGGGCAATATTTTCCCAGGCATAGCCGGCGGCGGTTTCAGCGGCGGCGCGCGCCATTTGAGCGCGCAGTTCTGGCTGGTCGAGCAAGCGCGTCAGACGGTCACACAGCGCTTCAGGGTCGCCGTCCGGCACGGTGAAGCCGGTGACGCCATCCTGCACCAGAAACGCCAGCCCGCCCACCTGCGAGGCGACTACCGGCGTGCCGCAGGCCATCGCCTCCAGCGCCACCATGCCAAAGGACTCATAATGGGAAGGCATCACCAGAACTTCAGCCGCGGAGTAATAATAGGGCAACGTATCCTGCCCGCGTTTTCCGAGGAAAACGACCATGTTGTCCATGCACAATTCTTCGCACAGGGTTTGCAGGCGAGTCATTTCGACCGTCATTTGTTCGGGGCTGGCGGTTGGGTCGCCGCCAATCACCGCCAGGCAGGCCGGTTTTTGCATCTCTTTCAGCCGCAGGCACGACATGGCACGAATGAGCGTATCCACACCCTTCAGGCGCTCAATGCGCCCAACAAAAAGAATCATGCGGTCGCTGCGCGGAACACCGATAAAGTCTTTGGCCTCGTCTGCCGGAATGGGGTAAAAATGGCCGGTATCCACCCCCGGCGGAATGACGACCATTTTGCGCACATCGGCTTTATACAGCCATTGCAACTGAGCCTGCTCGGCCAGGGTGGCCGCGATAATCCTGTCAGCGCGGGCCAGCACGCGGCGCTCGCCGTCCAGACGGTAGGCGCCCTCGCGCTCTGAGTCATCGCGGGCGATGCGGTTTTTCATCTCGCCCAGGGTGTGGAACATGTGAATGATGGGGATTTTCCACTCGTCCGAGAGCAATTCTGCCGCCAGGCCCGACATCCAGTAGTGGCTGTGAATCACATCGTAGCGAATCCCCTTTTCGGCGGCGAAGTCCTGAATTCCACGCGCAAATTGCGGCAGATAGGCGGCCAATTCCTTTTTCGGCAGCGGCTTTTCTGGCCCGGCGGGAATGTGAACCACGCGATTGCCGTAGCCCAGGTCATGCAAAACATGCGGCACGTGTTCATCCTGCGAGCGGGTGAAAACATCAACATGGATGCCCAGTTGCCCCAACGCGCGCGTCAGGTCGCGAACGTAGACATTCATTCCGCCCGTATCCTTGCCGCCCAGCGTCGCCAGCGGGCAAGTATGATACGAAAGCATGGCAATATTCAGCATGGTTTATCCTCCGTGCAGCGCGGCCAACTCAGCCAGCAAGCGCGCCACGAGCCCATCGAGATGCGGCGATTTCATAATCGAGTTATGCGTGCCTTCCACATTCACAATACGCAGCGCACCGGTAATGTGTTTGCCCCAGCCCAGCGTTTCGTCTGGCACAATATTTTCGGGCTGAATGCTGGCGCGAAAAAGCAGAATTTCCCCGGCATACGCCTTCGGCTGAAAAGCGCTGCCCGCCTCATCCACCAACCGGGCAATTTCGTTGTAGTGCGCCAGGCGCGGCAGGGGCAAGTGCAAGAACTTGAGCAAGGCGCTGGAAAGGGCGGAAAAGATTTTTCCCAGCCGCTTGCTGGCGCGCCGCCAAAGATAATTGACCTGACCGAAAAAACCGTGCAGGCGGAGCGTGTTGCGGTGCACCGAAAGCTTGTACTGCGCCTGAGAAGTCCCCAGCAAAAGGCGCGGATAATCGGGCGGGTAGGCGTCAAAAAGCGCCACCAGCGCGACGGGTTCGCCCGCTTCGCGCAGCAAACGCGCCATCTCAAAAATCACCACGCCGCCCACCGAAAAAGCGCAAAAATGATACGGCCCATGCGCCTGCACCGCGCGGACTTCACGCAGATACTGCTCCGCCATCACCTCCACCGTCTTCAGCGGAGCTTCGCGCCGATCGGCCAAACCACGCGCCTGCAGGCCGTAAATTGGAATATCGGGCGACAGCAATTTGGCAAAATTATAGTAAAACAGCACACCGCCATCCGCGTGAACGCAAAACAGCGGCGGGCGCGCACCTTCCGGGCGAATCGGCACCAGCGAGGACCATTTTTGCGGCGGCGCATCCGTCGTCAGCAACTGCGCCAGCGCCGTCACCGTCGAGGCCTGCATCAGCGCAGAAATCGGCAGAAATCGGCCAAATTCTTTTTCAATGCGCAAAACGAGGTCAATCGCCGCCAGCGAATCGCCGCCAACGTCAAAAAAATTATCGTCCACGCCCAGCGACTGACGCTGAAGCAGGTCTTCCCACATCAACAAAAGCCGTTTTTCCAGCGGGTTTCTGGGTGGGGTGAGCGGGCGCAGCGCGGAAACCTGCGCCGGATCAGGCAGATTTTTCAAATCAACCTTGCCATTGGGCGAAAGCGGCAATTGCGGCAGCCACAGCACGGCAGCAGGCACGGCAAAATCGGGCAGATTTTCACGCGCATAGGCCAGCAGCGCCTCGGCGGAGGGTGCCTCGGCGCCCCTGGGCGTGCAATACGCCACCAGGCGGCTCTGCCCGCCGAAGGGTTTATCGGCCACCACGCACGCGCCGACAGCGGGATGCTGCAAAAAGGCGTTTTCCACCTCGCCCAGTTCCACCCGAAAGCCGCGAATTTTGACCATGCGGTCGCGCCGCCCGGCATATTCCAAGACGCCGCCGCGGTAACGCCCTAGGTCGCCGGTGAGGAAGAGGCGCGCGTAGTGCCCAGAATCCGCTGATTCAAACGGGTTGGGCCGCCAGCGGCTGGCATTCAAATCGGGGCGGCCAAAATACTCGCGGAAGAGGCCCTCGCCCGCCAGGGCGATTTCGCCCAATTCGCCCGCCGCCACCGGCGCGAGATTTTCGTCCACCAGGTAAATCCGGGTATTCGCCACCGGGCGGCCAATCGGCACGGAGGCGGGCTGTGCGCCGGGGGTGACACGCTGGAAACAGCCGTCGCCCTCCGTCAGTCCGTAATAATTCAGCAACACCGCTGCCGGAAAGCGCTCAAAAAACTGCTGCGCCAGCGCGCCTGCCAGCGCCTCGCCGCCGACCAGCCAGGTTTGCAGGGCAGGTAGATTGTGCGCCGCGCCGCCCGCCGCCAAAATCACCCGCAGCAGCGAGGGAACCAGCAAAATGTGCGTCACGGCGTGACGGGCGAGGGCGGCCAGCAGCAGGCGCGGGTCAATGACGGTTTCGTAAGGCAAAATAGCGGTCTGCCCGCCGCTGATGAGCGGGATGAAAATTTCGTCAAAAGCATCAATCGAGCTGATGGGCGAAGATTGGGCAAAAACCGACTGGGGCGTAAAGGCGCTGACGTGGATGTTGTTGGTCAGCCGGGCAACCAGGTTGCGATGGGTGTGCAGCACGGCTTTGGGCAGGCCGGTTGAGCCAGATGTGAACAAAATCAGCGCCGGGTCGGCGGCAGCGGCCAGCGGCGGCAGGTTTTCGGCGGAAAAATCTAGCGGGCCAGGCAACTCATCCACGAGCAGGCAGGGCAAGGCGGATGCGGGAAAAGCGGGCTGATTGGCGCTATCAGTCAGCAGCGCCGTCAGCGGCGCACTCTGCAAAATGCGCTCAAGGGCCTCACGCGGATAACGCGGGTCAAAACAAGCCAGCGCGCCGCCCGTTTTGAGCACGGCCAGCTGCGCCGTTAGCAAATCAAAGCCGCGCGGCAAAAACGCGCCGACAAACTGTCCGGGGACAATTCCACGCTGGCGCAGTTGCGCCGCCAGTTGGTTGGCGCGGCGGTTGAGTTCGCCGTAGGTCAGTGAATTTTCGCCGCAAACCGCGGCAATCTGCTGCGGAGCCGCCGCAGCCTGTTCTTCAAACAGGCCGTGCAAAGTGGCCTGGCGCGGATAGTCGCGGGCGGTGTCGTTCCAGGTTGGGTCAGTTTGCCAGAAGAGGAACATTTTTCTCCAATAAAACGCGCTAAGGAACAGCCACCGGATTATACCCGGTGACTGTTCGCATTTAAACCAGGAGGACAAAAAATCGTTCTATCCGCAAGACAACCCAAACCGCTGACAGCGCATCGTAAATCGCCGCGTGGTGATTTAATTCACACCAGCGACTGAACTGCCGCGCGGAAAACACGGGTGTGTCGCTTTACAGGGTGGAGCAAAAGATGTGGGGTATCACCAGTGGATTCCTGTTGACTCTCCCACTAAAAAGTCTTATACTTTCAACATCGGAGTTGAAGCCTATGCATGTGATAACGTTTTTCACCCATTTGAAGCACCCCTAAAAGCACGCGCCTGTCCGCGTGCTTTTTTATTCTCACCCAAAAAGGAGATATACCATGAATTACGGACTAATTGGAAAAATTGACAAAGCCAAACGCTATGCCGAAGAGCCCAAACGCTTTCGCTTCAACTCATTTGACGTGACCTTCCATGGCGATAACAACGATCATCATGTGACTTTTACCAACGGTACTTTCCAGTGTGATTGCGAGTTTTTCATCACCAATCAACGTTGCGCGCACAGTATGGCCTTGCAAGATCACCTGCTCAAAAATATGTTACCCGAAAACGCGGCATAACACATAACACCGAAAAAAAGATAGGACAGGCCAAAAACCTGTCCTATCTTTTTTTCGGGTAAAATTCGCGCATGTCAAAAATCAGCCGCCGCGATTTTCTCAAACTAAGCTCCGCCGCCCTGGGCGGGCTGGCCTTTTCGCCCTATCTGCCACAAGTCAGCGACTTTGACGACAGCCCGCTGGCGCGCGTGGCAACCACCCAACTCAGCGTGTACAGCAAACCAACCGATAAAAGCGAAATTGTGCGCCAGGTATTTCGTGATGAAATCTTGCCAATTTACGAGGAAGTCAACTCCGGCACGCCAGATTACAATCCGGTCTGGTATCGCGTCTGGGGCGGATTCGTTCACCGGGCGCGGATGCCTAAAGTGCAGGTGCGCTACCAGCAGCCGGTACTTTCCATCGGCGAAAAAAAACGCCTGGGCGAAGTGACTGTTCCCTACACGCAAGCCCTGTTTCAGGTCGGCGACTCATGGAAGCCGCGCTATCGCCTGTATTACAAAACCGTACACTGGGTGCAAAACGCAATTACCGGGCCGGACGGACTGCCCTGGTACGCCCTGCAAGACGAGTTGCTCGAAATCACCTACATCATCCCGGCCACGCACATGCGCCTGATTTCGGATGAAGAAATTGCGCCCATCTCACCTGACGTGCCCTGGGAAGCCAAACGTATCGAGGTTTCGATTGCCAATCAACGCCTGATCTGCTACGAAAACGATGCCGTCGTCATGCAAACGCTGATTTCATCGGGGCGGCTAAGCAGCGTCCCCGGCCCAAACGGCATCCCCACCCGCACACCAGCCGGAAAGTTTAACATCAGCGTCAAAATGCCATCCAAACATATGGGCAACGGCAATTTTCTGGCCGACATCGAAGCCTACGAACTGCCCGGCGTGCCGTGGACGTGCTTTTTCACCGCGCAAGGACACGCCTTTCACGGCACCTACTGGCACGATAATTTCGGCGTTCCGATGAGCAGCGGCTGTATCAACATGCGCAACGAAGAAGCCAAGTGGCTTTTTCGCTGGACCTATCCCATCGCAGGCATGGAAAACCTCGATCAGGGTACGCTTGACCGAAAAGGCAACGGCACGATAGTGACGATAAAACAATGAACATTCTGCACGCGCACTACCAGCCCCCGCAAACGCCCGATAACTCGGGCGGCATTTTATTTTGGATGGAAACCTCCGACCTCCCCGCGCCCAAAAGCGGACGCACCGCGAAAAAGGAAAAATCGCGCCTACACCCATTTTGCGCGGACACCGACACGCTCGGACATCTACTCAATATCAAGGGCGCGTCCAAAACCGTCACCCTGCGCCTGCCCGCCGTGCGCGGCATTCCCCTGCCGTCGCCGCAACTCATCCACAATTGGAATCTAGATTCCAAGAATCCCAAACTCGCTCCATTTCTCGTGAATGGGATTTGGACACGCCCCGCCGAGGCGATGCCTGTGCTATTGGCTTTTTCCTCCCAAACAGACGCTTCGCTCTCCCCCGCGGCGGATACCCGTTTCTGGAGCAGGGTCGGCGCTTTGAGTTTGGAGACTCTCGCGGCGCACAAACTTGTTCCAATCCTCTTGCCTGTCGAAAACGAATTCCACGCCCGCTGGCTGCCCGTGCTGGATTCACCCAAAGACGCGGCGCGCTTGAAACAGATGGAAGATGCGATGCCCGCTGTCTGCCGCGCCGCCCTCACCCCTAGCCCCTTCGCGAAGCACCCAGGCGGGGGGAAAGGGGAGTCGCCGCGTTCCATCCTGACCAGTTTCCTCAACACCTTTTGCGATGCGCTCGCGCGGGAGTGGGGAAAATCTGCGGCGCCAAAGTTTTATGATGACTCGTCTGCGGCGAGTTGGATCAAAGCGTTGTTCAGCGAAAACGCCGTCATCAAATTATCGTCCGCGCAGGCGCAAAACCTGGCGGCGAGTCACAAAGCCTGGATGCGAAATCTGCACGTCGCGGGCGACGCCGCCTTCCGAATCGCGTTTCGCTTGGAAGCGCCTGCCTTGCAACAACAACCCTGGCAGTTGCATTATCTGATTCAAGCAAAGGATGATCCCAGCTTGTTGATCCCCGCCGCCGAAGTCTGGAAAAAGACCAAAGGCGCGATGACCCATCTCGGTCACCGCTTTGAACAGCCGCAGGAAAAATTATTGGCCGGCTTGGGTTATGCCGCGCGCTTGTTTCCGCCCGTGATGGAAAGCCTGAAAGGCAAACGTCCCACCGAATTGACAGTGGATACCAACGGCGCGTACACTTTTTTACGCGAGACCGCGCCCCTGCTCGAAGGCGCTGGCTTTGGGATTCTCGTCCCGCCCTGGTGGAACAAGAAAGGCGCGCGGCTGGGCGTTAAAGTTAAGATGAAGTCGAAGCAGGGCAAGGATGCTGTCGCCAAAGGCAGAATGACAATGGAGAGTCTGGTCAATTACCAGTGGAAGTTGTCGCTGGGCGAGACCGAGCTGACCGAAGCCGAGTTCAGGGCGCTGGCAAAGTTGAAGTCGCCGCTGGTGCAAATCCGCGGGCAGTGGGTCACTCTGGATGCGGAGCAAATCGAAGCGGCAATCAAATTCTGGGAACAGCATCAACTCGAAGGCGAGATGTCCCTGCTCGAAGCGATAAAACTTGGATTGGGCGGCGAAACATCGGCGGGCGGATTACCGATTGACGGAGTCGAGTCTGATAGTTGGCTGACAGGTTGGCTGAAAAAATTCCCCAAAGGGGACGCTGTCGAGCAAGCCGGTAAACTCGAACAACTTGAACAACCCAAAGGCTTGGATGGTCAACTGCGCCCGTACCAACTTTACGGATATTCGTGGCTGGCATTTCTCCGCAAGTGGGGTATGGGCGCGTGTCTCGCGGATGATATGGGATTGGGTAAGACCATTCAAACGATTTCGCTTTTGCTGAACGAAAAAGGGACGAAGGAAAAATTACCTGCGCCCGTGTTGTTGATCGCGCCCACGTCGGTGGTGACCAACTGGGAGCGGGAGATTGGCAGATTCGCCCCAGGGTTGAAGACTTATGTCCATCGGGGAGCGACCCG
>MNXJ01000062.1 GCA_001872455.1 Anaerolineae bacterium CG2_30_57_67
GCGGACCTCGTCGGCGGGCAACCTGGCGGCAACGCGGGGGTGGGCATCCACTATACCAACCACGGCGCGACAACCGCCACCGGCGTCGTCCTGACCGTCACCCTGGACAGCAATCTCACCTACATGAGTGATACTTCGGGCGTTGTCCCTAGCGTGAGCGGCAACACCGTCACTTGGAACCTGCCGAACATGGCTTCCCTGGGCGGACAGGATTTCACCCTTAATGTTGGGGTTCCAGCGGACGCAACCCTCGGCACGCTCTACTCGCTCTCGTTGAGTTTGACCTCGAACGAGGCAGACATCAACCCAAGCGATAACACCGACAACGCGCAGGTGATGGCAGCGCTGCAGATTTACCTTCCGCTGATCATGCGGTAACTGCCAACAAAAGCAAATGCCGGGGCAGGCGTGCAAAACTGCCCCGGCAATCCCATAATCTGCTACAGATTGTCGAATGAATAAGCACTTTGCCCGGGAAATTTGTACTTAAAGTTACGCTGGCACTCGTGGTCTTACTTCTCGGTCAAGACGACTACCCAAAGAATCAAGTGTAATATCTAGATCGTACTCTGCTTGTAGCCCAAGCCAAAACTGAGGCGAGATGCCAAAATAGCGAGACAAGCGTAAGGCTGTATCTGCAGTAACGCTGCGAACTCCCAAGACGATTTCATTGATACGGCGTGCGTCTACACCAATATCAATTGCTAACCGATTCTGACTTAAACTCATCGGCTTCAAAAATTCTTCCAATAAAACTTCACCAGGGTGAACAGGGTTTAATTTATCAGACATTTTTACCTACCAATCTAGTGATAATCCGCAATCTCAACGTCATATGCGTCACTGCCTTCCCATCGAAAGCATACACGCCATTGGTCATTAATCCGAATACTCCATTGATCCGCTCGATTCCCGCTTAATTTCTCAAGATGGTTAGCAGGAGGAACACGCAAATCAATAATGGAAGCGGAGTTGTTTATCATGCGTAACTTACGCAAAGCGATTTGCTGAATATCGCTTGGTAGATTGCGTGAACGTTGACGCTGATAAATTTTCTGAGTTTCATCGCCTTTGAATGTTTTTATCACGGCTTTATTTTATAGCGCGACGCGCCAAGTGTCAACCGCCTAATTTTCCAGACTGTGTCGAGTCTCACAAAGTCGTATCAGGGCAAGCAACGAGTAGCGCCAGTTGGCAGACGGCGTAACCTGGTGCCGGAACTTTATAAAGATGTAGGGTAAAAACGGCTGAATTGCGCCGTTTTTACCCTACGAAATCGGAAAGTTCCGGTACTAGTGCCGGAACTTTATAAAGATGTAGGGTAAAAACGGCTGAATTGCGCCGTTTTTACCCTACGAAATCGGAAAGTTCCGGTACTAGGCGCGTTTTGTCCGGTCGTTTTTGCAGTAGAGCCATTTATACAAAAAGGGCTCTCCCGTATCCGGTGGAAAAATTCTTACCACAACGGGTCACAAAGGGCATTTTGGTGCTTTTTTCCTTCGTACTCCTTTGTCCCTTTGTGGTCGAAAATAGATTTCCCGTTAAACATGATAGAGCCAAAAAAAGTCCCGCTGAAAATTTCCAGCAGGACTTTTGATTTCAGACTTTCTTGAAATATTCGCGGATGAGCAGCGCGGCGGTCGCCCCCTCGCCTGCCGCCGAAGCGACCTGCTTGGTGCTGCCCTGACGCACATCCCCCGCTGCGAAAATTCCCGGCACGCTGGTCTCCAAAAACGCCGGTTCGCGCCCGTTGAACGCGGAAATTTTCCGCCCGTCATGCACCAGGTCGTGCCCCGTTTGCACAAAACCCCATTGATTTCGCTCGACGCTGGTGTTTTCCAAAATACTCGTATTGGGAGTCAGCCCGATGAAGACAAACACTCCCGCCGGGTGGATACTCTCGCTGGCGCCGGTCTTGCGGTCTTTGAGCTCCACCGTCTTCAACTTGCCGCCCGCCCCGCTGAAGCGCGTTACGTCGGTATTGAAGCGCACCTCAATCTGCGGATGATTGAGCGCCTTCTCCTGAATGACCTGGCTGGCGGATAATTTATCGCCGCGCACCAGCAGGGTGACCTTCTCGACGAATTTCACCAGAAACAGGCTCTCTTCCGCCGCGCTGTTGCCGCCGCCGATGACCGCCACCGGCAGGCCCTTGTAAAATGGCCCATCACAAGTGGCGCAGAAATGAATCCCGGCGCCGATGAAATCATCCTCGCCCGGCGCGCCGAGACGCTTATAGCGGCTGCCGGTGGCAAGCAATATCGCTTTGGCGCTGTATTCGCTACCGTCGGCGGTTTGCACACAGTGATAATTATCGTGGCTGCTGATTTTGGCGACATCCTGCGCCTGCAGCATTTCCACGCCGAAGCGCTCGGCCTGCCGCCGAAGCTGCGAAGCAAATTCCGAACCGAGCACACCCTCCGCGAAACCGGGGACGTTATCCAGCCTTTCGGTGGCTGCCGCCTGCCCGCCCAGCGCGGCGCGCTCAATGACCAGCGTTTCGATTCCCTCGCGCGCGGTGTAAAGTGCCGCCGTCAGCCCGGCAGGGCCGCCGCCAATCACAATCAGGTCATAGTGATGGCGCGCGGCGGTCGTTTTTAATCCCAGTTTGGCGGCAATTTGCGCATTGGACGGTTCCACCAAAATGGAGCCATCGGCGAATTCAATCGTCGGGATGATGCGTTTGCCGTCATTTTTTTGCAGCACATAGGCTTCGCCCGCTTTATCCTGTTCAATATCCACCCAATTGTAGGGGATTTGATGTTCACCTAAAAATTGTTTGCTGCGGCGACAGTCCGGGCACCAATAAGCGCCATAAACGGTGATGGAAGGTTCGTTGGTCATAAAAATTCTCCTTTTATAAGAGAAGGCGCGGGTCGGTCAAATCTTACCCAGCGAAAATTTACCAGGTATTGTTATTGACAGCATGACCACACTTTTGGCAAAGATCCTGTCATTGCGATGGCGGCGTTTTCCCGCCCGAAGCATCCATAAACAAACAGTAAATCTCGTTTAATGGGAGAAGCATTGTAAACCTCAAAGCCAAAGTGGGTCCGTTTTCGATGTCAATTTTAATCGTAACTGCCCAGCCGCCTGGTTTTCCGCCCTGTTCGGCGGGCTTGCGATTACCCATATCTTTGCTCCACCCTGCAAAGCGACATAAATGTCGCACAACGTAGCGCGACATTTATGTCGCTATTGTCCACACGGCCCCTTCCCTACACTGGGAGGGGGCTAGACCAAAAAAACGCCAAAATCATTTCATCACCATCAACAGCGCGCGGCTGGCCCAATCAAAAAGCGGGGCTGGGAACAGGCTGATGATGACCGTAGCCAGCGCGGAAAAAACGATGGTGGCAGTCAACCAGGTTTCGCGCGCCACGTCAGGCTGGCCGTCTTTCATGTACATCGTCAGCACAACGCGCAGATAGTAGAAGGCGGAAATCAACGAAGTGACCACGCCAATGATGGCCAGCCAGTACAAACCGCCTTGCAGAGCGGCGCGGAAGAGGTAGAGTTTTCCAATCAGGCCAATGGTCGGCGGCAGACCGGTGAAGGAGAGCATGAAAAGCGTCATGGCGGCAGCCAGCCAGGGGAATTTTTTGCCCAGCCCGGCGTAATCGGCAATTTGCAGGTCTTTTCCCTGTTCTTTTTCGAGGGAAATGACCACGCCCCAGGCGCCGAAAGAACTGACAGTGTAGGCGACCAGATAAAAGAGCGCGGCAGAAATCGCCACCGGGCGGGCCAGGTCGCTGCCAAAGGCGACGAAAGCCATGAGAATATACCCAGCCTGAGCGATGCTGGAATAGGCCAACATGCGTTTGATATCGCTCTGGGCGATGGCGACCAGGTTACCAAGAATCATGGTCAGCGCGGCGAGCGCCCACAAAATGGGCGTCAGGTCGGCGGCGAGCGCGGGGAAGGCGCTGGAGAAGACGCGAATGAGGGCGGCAAACCCGGCAGCTTTGGCACCCGCGGCCATGAAAGCGGTGACGGAGGTGGGCGCGCCCTGGTAAACATCGGGCGTCCACATGTGGAAGGGAACCAGCGCGGTTTTGAAGCCCAGACCGACCAAAATCAGCGCCGCGCCGGAAAGCAGCAGGGCCTTGTTGGCGACGCCAGCGGCCGTAGCAGCGACAATCGCCGCAATCGAGGTGGCGCCCGTCGCGCCGAAGGTCAAGGCAATGCCGTAGACCACGAAGCCGGTGGAAAATGCGCCGAGCAGAAAATACTTCAACCCGGCTTCTTCCGATGCGGTGTTGGGGTAGGCAAAGGCGGCCAGCACATAAAGCGGGATGGAAAGCAGTTCGAGCGCGATGAAAATGACCAGCAGGTCGGTCGCCTGCGCCATGAGCATCATGCCAACGATGCTGAAAAGCATCAGGCTGTAGTATTCACCGCGCTCAATGCCCATGCGGCGCAGGTAGCCGTAGGCGACAGCGACGCCGAGCAGACCCGTCAGCAGAAAGAGGGAAATGAGAAAATTGGCAAATCCATCGCGCACCACCATGCCGTTGAAACCAGTGTATTCGCCCGGCTGCAGGAAGGTGACGCCCAGGGTGAACGCCAGCCCCAGCGCGGCCAGGAATGCCGTGCGTCCTTTGTGCGCGCCGGGGGTAAAAACATCCACCAGCAACAGCGCACATGCCCACAGGGTCAGCAGGATGGCCGGGAGCAGGGTAAAGAAATCGGTTTGAGTCATAGTCTCTCCACGGGGAGCAGCATGGTTACTTGACCGCCGTCAGGAAGGGGATAAGCAATTTGTCCACCGCTGGAGCCATCAGGTCAAAGAAGGGTTTGGGGTAAAGACCAATCCAGAAGATGAAGAGCAGCAAGGGAAGCATGGTGGCGATTTCGCGCCAGTTGAGGTCTTTCAGTTCGTGGTGTTGGGTGATTTCGCCCGCCGGGCCGAGGAACATTTTCTGGAACATGTAGAGAATGTAGGCGGCGGCCAGGATGACGCCCACCGCTGACAGGATGGCGAACCAGTAGGAGCCGTAGGCCTGAGAGCCAAAAGCGCCCAGCAAAATGGTAAATTCGCCGACAAAACCGTTCAGGCCGGGCAAGCCCATCGAGGAGAGGGAAACAATCAGCATGAAGGTGCCGAAGAGCGGGGTAATTTTCCACAAGCCGCCGTAGACCGCCATTTCGCGGGTATGGGTTTGTTCATAAATCATGCCGACCAAAAGGAAGAGGGCGCCGGTGCTCAGGCCGTGATTAATCATCTGCAAAATGGCGCCCTGCACGCCCTGAGAGTTGAGTGCGAACAGGCCGAGCATGACAAAGCCGAGGTGGCTGACGGAAGAATACGCCACCAGTTTTTTGACATCTTTTTGCGAGTAGGAAACCAGCGCGCCGTAAATAATGCCAATGACGGCCAGCCAGCCAATCACCGGAGCGGCCTGACGGGCGGCTTCGGGGAAAAGCGACAGGTTGAAGCGCAGGAAACCGTAGGTGCCCATCTTCAGCAAAACACCAGCCAGAATGACGGAACCGGCGGTGGGCGCTTCGACGTGAGCATCGGGCAGCCAGGAATGCAGCGGCCACATGGGAACTTTGATGGCGAAGGCGGCGGCAAAAGCGATAAAAAGCACCATCTGCGCGGCGGCGGGGACTTTGCCAATCAAGTCGGGGGTGGAGAAGGTGCCGAGGTTGACGCCGAGCCACAGAATGGCGAGCAACATCAGGATGGACCCGGCCATGGTGTAGAGGAAAAATTTGACCGAGGCGTATAAGCGACGCGGCCCGCCCCAAATGCCAATCAAAAAATACATGGGAACGAGGGTGAATTCCCAGAAGATGTAGAACAGGAATAAATCCTGGGCAAGGAAAACGCCGGTCATGCCCACTTCCAACAGCAGGAAGAAGAGCATGAAATCTTTGACGCGTTCCTGCACCGCCGTCCAGGTTGAGAGGATGGCAAGCGGGGTCAGGAAGGTGGTCAGCAATACCAGCAAAATGCTGAGGCCGTCAACCGCCAGGTAGAACTGGATGTTCCACCCGGCCACCTGAATCCAGGGATATTGGGCCGCCAGCTGCAAATCGGGGTTGGCGGCGTTGAATTGTCCCAGCACCCACAGCGAGATGACAAAGGTCAGCAGGGAGGTGATCAGCGCCGTCCAGCGGATGGCGTTTTTCTGCTCGCCGTTGATGAAAAGCAGCGCCAGCACGCCCAACAGCGGGAAGAATGTGACAACAAACAGGGGTTGTAGAAGAAAGTCCATGTGCATACCTCAGTGAAAATGATGAATGATGAATAGCAAATTATGAATGATGAGCAATGAATGATGAATGATCATTCCGCATTCTTCATTCTGCATTCCGCGTTTTCATCATTTTGCATTCAAAAGCAAATATCCCAAAATTGCGACGACACCGACCACAATCGAGAGCGCGTAGGAGCGGACAAAACCGTTTTGCAGTTTTCCCAGCGCAGCGGAAGAGGCCGAAACCAGGTCGCTCAGCCAGTAGGAAACGCGGTCAATCAGGCCCAGGTCAATCGGGTCGGCCAGGAAGCGGGTAAAGCCGACAAAGCCTTTGGCGATGACGGAGTCGTGGAACCATTCGTGCCAGAAATCCCAGTCCACGGTTTGCGCCAGGAATTTGGCGAGGGCCTTGTAGGGTTGAATGACGACGAGTTGGTAGCCTTCATCTACAAACCATTTATTTTCCATGCCGGTAAAGAGCAGGCCAAGCGGTTTTTTGAGCGGGTCAATTTGCCCAACCTGGAGCGGGTTGCGCCCGTAGAGCCACCACGAAAGCCCAATCGCGGCCAGCGCCAGCAGGGTGGAAACGCCCGCCACGACCAAACTGAATTCGGGGGTTTCGACTTCGCCCAGGGTGTGCGCCAGCCAGCCGCCAAACTGATGCAGGCCGGGGAAGTTCAGAAAGCCGCCGAAAATTGAAAGCGCGGCCAAAACCATCAGCGGCGCGGTCATCACCAGCGGCGATTCTTCGGCGTGAGCGGCGGCGGCGTGCCGCGCTTCGCCAAAGAAAACCATCCAGATTTGGCGTCCCATGTAAAAGGCGGTCAAAAAAGCGGCGGCGGTCAAAATCCAATAAACGTGCGGGAAGTGCAGCGAAGCGTCCAGCAAAATTTCATCTTTGGAGAAGAAACCGGCAAAGGGCGGCAGCCCCATCAGCGCCAGGGTGCCAATGATGTAGAGCCAGAAGGTGACCGGCATGGTTTTGCGCAGGCCGCCCATGTTGCGCATGTCGCCGGGGTCAAAGACTTCGTGATGGTCGCCGTGCGGCAGGTGATGATGGCCGCGCTCCATGCCGAGAATGACGGAACCCGCCGAAAGGAAGAGCAGCGCCTTGAAGAAGGCGTGCGTCATCAGGTGGAACATCCCGGCCACATACGCGCCCATGCCGACGCCCGCCACCATGAAGCCCAACTGGCTGATGGTGGAGTAGGCCAGCACCTTCTTCAGGTCGTACTGGCCGACAGCGATGGTGGCGGCAAAAAGCCCCGTCACCGCGCCGACAGTGGCGACGATGTACTGCGCGTCGTGGCTCAGGCTGTAAATCGGGTAAGAGCGGGTAATCAGATAAACGCCCGCCGTGACCATCGTGGCGGCATGAATCAGCGCCGAAACGGGGGTCGGGCCGGCCATCGCGTCTGGCAGCCAGATGTAGAGCGGAATCTGCGCCGATTTCCCGGCAACGCCCACCAGGAAGAAAATCGTTATCCACAAAATGACCCAAGGTTCGTGCGCGGCGACTTCAGCCACTTTGGCGAAAACCAGGTCAAAATCGGTCGAGCCGAATTTCCAAAACATCATGAAGGCGGCCATCAGGAAGCCGAAATCGCCAACGCGGTTGGTGATGAAGGCTTTTTTGGCGGCGTTGGCGTTGGCGAGCGATGGTCTGCCCAGCGTATCCATGTCGTACCAGAAACCAATCAGCAGGAAGGAAGCCAGGCCGACGCCTTCCCAGCCGACAAAAAGCATCATGTATGAGTTGCCGCTGACCAGCGTCAGCATGGCGATGATGAAGAAATTCAGAAAGACGAAAAAGCGAGGGTAGCGCGGCAGGTCGTTTTTGAAGCGCACGTCTTCGTGCATGTAGCCGATGGCGTAGATGTGAATCAGCGTGCCGACGCCGCTGACGACGAGCATCATCGTCACCGAGAGCGTATCCACGCGGAAGGCCCAATCAACCGCCAGCTGGCCGATGTGAATCCAGTCGGCGAGGCGGACAACGGCGCCTTCGGGATGTTGCCCCAGCGAAATGGCCTGTAAAACCGCTGTCAGAAAGGCCGTGCCAGATGCCAGGCTGGCGACCAGGCCTACGCCTTTTTCGCCCAATTTGGGGCCGAGGAACATGTTAATCAGCATACCCGCCAGCGGAGCAAAGACAATCAACGGAACGAGATAGAAGAACAGTCCGGCAGTATTTTCCATAGTTTTATCCCTTCAGACTGTTCATCTGGTCGAGGTCAATGCTCTGTTTCGAGCGGAAAATGGTCACAATCAGCGCCAGGCCAACCGCCACTTCTGCAGCGGCGACGGCCATGATGAAAAAGACGAAAATCTGGCCGTGGAAGGTTTGGTAGAGGCGCGAGAATGCGACCAGGCTCAGGTTGGCGGCGTTGAGCATCAGCTCAATGGACATGAAAACAACCAGCGCGTTGCGGCGAATGAGCACGCCGAACATGCCGGTGGTGAAAAGGATGGCTGATAAAGCCAGGTAGTATGAAACTGGAATCATGCGCGTCTCCTAAAGCGACCTTTTTTTGACTTGCTTGGTCAGCACAATCGCGCCAATCATCGCCACCAGCAAGAGGATGGAGGTCAGCTCAAAGGGCAGCAGGTAATCGGTGAACAAGACCTTCGCCATTTCGGACGGGTTGGTCAGCACGGAAGCGGTATTGAAAGGCAAATTCGCCGCCTGCCCCATGCGCTGAAAGAGCATGACGAAACCTTCCACCAGCAGCGCCAGCGCCAAAACGGCCTGCAGCCAGATTTTTTTCCAGTCAAATTCGGCGCGCAAGGTTTCGACACCGAGCAGCATGATGACAAATAGGAACAAAACCATGATGGCCCCGGCGTAAACCGTCACCTGCGCCAGCGCGATGAAGGGCGCGTCGAGCAGCAGGTATAAAATAGCCACACTCAAAAAATTGGTGACCAGGTTAAGCGCGGCATAGACGGCGCTCTTGCTGAAAACCATGCCCCCGGCGGTGACCAGGGCAATCAGCGCCAGGGTAAAAAAGAGAAAGAGTTCTAACGTCATGGGACTCCTTTGGGCAGGACGCAATCAGTCCTGCGGGTCGCGCATTTCCGGCACCGAACGGGTAAATTTGCCGGGTTCGGTCACTTGCGGCGTAGCGCTCATTCCTTGCGGCGCGGCTTCAATCAGCCGCTCTTTGGTGTAAATCGCGTCGCGGCGGTCGGTGAAGGAGAGTTCGTATTGGTGTTCCAGCGTAATCGCCTCGGTCGGGCAGGCGTCTTCGCAAAAGCCGCAGTAGATGCAGCGCAGCATGTTGATTTCATAGGTGCTGGCGTAACGCTCGCCGGGCGAAAAGCGTTTCTCGTCGGTATTTTCGGAGGCTTCGACAAAAATCGCGTCTGAGGGGCAGGCCGCCGCGCACAGCGAACAGCCGATACATTTTTCCAGGCCATTGTCGTAGCGATGCAGCACGTGCCGCCCGCGATAGCGCGGCGCCACCGGTCGGGTCTGCTCCGGGTACTGAATGGTGACTTTTTTCTCGAAGAAAAGGGCGCGCAGGATGGTACCCAGGCCCTTGCCAAATTCTTTAAGCATGTTGCCTCCGGGCGAGTGAGTTTTGTAACAATAAAACCGTGAGGCCAAAAGCGGCCAGCGAGAGGACGGGGGTCAAAATATACGGTGCGAGCGCCCACATCGGCTGCAAAACAAGCCCCAGCGCCGTGATGACAATCAGCGCCAGCGAGAGCGGCAGCATCACCTTCCAGCCGAAAGACATCAGCCGATCATAGCGGATGCGCGGCAACGTAGCGCGAATCCAGACCATCACAAACAGCATCGCCAGCACTTTCAGGAACATGTAAATCGGGCCGAGCCACCAGGTTTGGTCCACGCTGAACCAGGTGTTTTGCAGGCCGGGCAGTTCGCGGTAGCCGCCCAAAAAGAGCATGACCATGATGGCCGAGACGGCAATCATTTTGATGTATTCGGCCATGAAAAACAGCGCAAACTTCATGCCAGAATATTCGGCGTGGTACCCGGCGGTTAATTCCTGCTCGGCTTCGGGCATATCGAAAGGCGCGCGGTTGACTTCGGCCAAAATTGAAATCAAGAACAACAGCGCGCCGACCGGCTGCATCAGCCCAAACCACCAGCCGCGCTGCGCCTCGACAATATCCACCGGGCGCATCGAACCCGCCATCAGCGTCACCAGCACAAACGACAGGCCGAGCGGCAGTTCATACGAAATCATCTGCGCCGAGGAGCGCAGGCCGCCCATCATGGCGTATTTATTATTGGAAGACCAGCCCGCCAGCACAATGCCGTAGACCGCAATCGAAGCAATCGCCGTGATGTAAAGTACGCCAATATTGATATCGGCCACGTAGAGCGTGATGGTGCGGCCAAAGGCTTCAAACTGCGTTCCCCACGGAATGACCGCAGCAATCACCACCGCCGGAACCACCGTCACAATCGGCGCCAGCAGAAAAAGAAATTTTTCCGATTTGGCCGGGGTCAATTCCTCTTTGAAAATCAATTTCACCGCGTCCGCAATCGGCTGCAAAATGCCTTGCGGCCCGGCGCGGTTGGGGCCGATGCGTACCTGCATAAACGCCAGAATGCGACGCTCAAACAACGTCAGGTAGGCAAAGCCGGTCAGCAGAATCATGACCAGCGCAAAACCTTTAATTACCCATTCCAGAAGCAAAATCCAGTCCATAGGTTATGCCTTTTCTGCGGCGTGTAATTTGACCAGCGCGGGAGCGGAAATCGCCAGCCCCATGCTGCGCGGGATTAAGACCACCCCGGTGGAAATAGAGGCGTCCAGCGCGGCCCGGAAGGTAAACTGCGCCCCATTGATTTCCACGGAAAGTTGGTCGCCAGCCCCCAGGCCGAGTTTTTCAACGGTGACGGGGTGCAGCGCGGCGACGGCGCTGCGCTCAATGTGCGCCGAAAGCAGTTTGGCCGGGGCGACGGTTGCGCCCAAGTCGTACAGTTTGGTGACCGGCACGGCGAGAAATTCATTTTCTTTGGGGCGCAGACCGGAGACGGTTGACGATTGACGGTCGGCCTTTGGCTGAAGCGCCAGCGTGACACCCAGCCCCAGTTTATTTTCGTAACTCGTGCCGCCATAATACAAATCACTGCGGCCAATCAGCGGCCACTGTTCGGCGGGTTGGGAAAGCGTCTCGTAGGAGACTCCGCTGAAGGCGGGTTCCGCCGTCGAAAGTCGATTCATCACCAGCAGCGGGGAACGCCCTTCGAGCGCGATGCCGCAGCCTTTGGCGACTTCGGCCAGCAGGGCAAAATCGGCTTTGGTGCCGGGGCGCGTCGGAACCGCCGGGTAAAAACGCTGAACGCGGCGCTCGCCGTTGGTGTAGGTTCCTTCGCGCTCGGTAAATGCGGCAGCGGGCAAAACAACGTCAGCCAGTTTAACGGTTTTGGTCGTCAAAATATCCTGCGCGATGACGGTTTTGGCCGCTTTGAGCGCTTCGGCCAGGGCCGGGTCGTCGCCCGCCGGGTCGGCGGCGATAACGTAGACGGTTTTTCCGGCCAATTCAGCCGCCAGATTTTCCGCCGGGCGGAAGCCCATTTCCAGCGCGCCCTGCTGATTGGGGGTTGACCAGACGCCGATAAGGCCGGTGTTCGATTTTCTGGTTGTCCGATTTTCCGGTTGTTCGGTTGTTCGGTCTTCCGGTTGTTCAGTTGTTCGGTCTTCCGGTTTTCCGGTTAACTGCTCAACCGGGAAACTGGCTGACTGGCTAACTGGAGAACCGGTTAACTGGCTAACTGGAGAAATGGAGAACAGCTCCGCGCAAGACTGGGCAAGGGCTGTCGTTCCGGCCAGGCCGAGACCGTCCGAACCGTAGAAAATCATCAGATTGTTGGCATTTTTAATCGCTTCGCCAATTTTATCTTTGGCGGGCAGCGCCTGGATGGTTGCCACTTCGTCGCCGTAGGCGTAGCGCACCACGAAACTGGCGAATTCATCCAGCTTGGTAGCGCGGGCGGCGGCGACGATGAGCGTGGCGCCGCGCTGGGCGGCAGCCTTCAGACGCAGATGCCAGAGCGGGGCTTCATTGTATAAATCGGAGGCCGCCACCAGCACGGTATCACCTTTGCCCAAAGCGCCCAGGTCGGCGCCGGAGGTCAGTCCGTAGGCGGTGGTGAATTCTCCGCCGCCGTGCTGCGTGTACAGGTAGGTTTTGGCGTGGAGCGCGGCGGCCAACTGTTTGAGCGTGAACAAATCTTCGTTGGCGAGACGCCCGCTCGCCAGGAAAACCGTCTCCGATTGGGATTCGACCAGTTTGGCGACGGCCTGGCCGACAGCGGCGTCGAGCCCGGCGGGAGTCGCCATCAACCGCGATTCGGCTTCGGTGTACTGATAACCGGCGAAGCGCCCCTTGTCGCACATCCAGATTTCGTTGACTTGTTCATTCTGGCGCGGCATGACGCGCTTGATGACGTAGCCGCCGCCGGCTTTGGCTTCGCGGCGGACGTTGAAGGTGACGTTGCAGCCGACCGGACACTGCGAGCAGACCGAGGCGGCCTGCTTCAACTCCCAAGGGCGGGCGCCGAAGCGAAAATCGGCAGTGGTCAGCGCACCCACCGGGCAGATGTCGCTGGTGTTGCCGCTGAAAATCGAGTCAAAGCCGGGTTCGCCGTAGGTGACGATGTCGGTGTTGCGCCCGCGCTGGTAGAAACCGAGCACGGGTTCACCGGCGATGATGTCTTGGAAGCGGATGCAGCGCGCGCATTGGATGCAGCGCTCGCGGTCGAGAAAAATCAGGTCGCCGAGCGGGACGTGCTTTTCGGCGCGGTGTTTTTCGTCGAAGATGAAGCGGCTCTCATCGGCGGCGTGTTCCATCGTCAGGTTTTGCAGGGGGCATTCGCCGCCCTTGTCGCAGACCGGGCAGTCGAGCGGGTGCGAGGTCAGCAGCAGTTCGAGAATTTCTTTTTGGCCGCTTTTGGCTTTGGCGGTTTCGGTGAAGACCGCCATGCCTTCAGAGACGGGGTTGGTGCAGGCGGTTTCGAGTTTGGGCATGAATTGCAGTTTGGGCGAGCCATCTTCATTGAGCACGGGCTGACCAGTGGCGCGGTCCACCATCGGACGGCCAATTTCCACCAGGCACTGGCGGCACATGCCGACCGGTTCCATTTTGGGGTGGTAGCAAAAGACCGGGATGTCAATGCCAATTTTTTTGGCGGCGTCCACCACCAGCGTGCCCGCCGGGACGGTGACGGGCGTTCCATTAATTGTAAGGTTAATCAGTTTTGCCATACCCTTACGCCTTTACCTTTTCAAAATCTTCGGGGAAGCGCTCAATTGCGGTGCGGACGGCCATGGTGGAAAAATCGCCCAGGGCGCACAGGCATTTGCCGTAGACTTGCGCGGCAACGCTATCGAGCAGTTTGACATCCTGTGCGCTGGCCTGTCCGGCGTGAATGCGCTCAGTGAGATGCAGCATCCAGTAATTGCCGTCGCGGCAGGGGGTGCATTTGCCGCACGATTCGTGCTTGAAGAAGTGGATGGTTTTGTTGATGACCCAATCCATCGTATGCGTATCATCAATCAGGATGACCGAAGCCGAGCCGAGCATGGAGCCAACGCTCTGGACGTTTTCATAATCCATCGGGGTATCCATCACCTTGTCGAAAACCGCATCGTCTACGCGGATGATGGAGGAGGAGGCTCCGGCGGGCATGATGGCGCGCAGTTTGCGCCCGTTGGGAATGCCGCCGCCATGGGTAAAAATCAACTCGCGGAAAGTGGTTCCCAGCGGAAGTTCGTAGTTGCCAGGGTTGGCGACGTTGCCCGAAAGCGAGAAAATCTTGACGCCGGGGCTTTTTTCGGTGCCATTTTGGCGGAAACCCGCCGCGCCGTGTTCAATGATGTACGGTAAATTTGTGAGCGTCTCGACGTTGTTGATGACGGTCGGTTTGCCATACAGGCCGACCACCGCCGGAAACGGCGGGCGCAATCGGGGCTGACCGCGCTTGCCTTCAATCGATTCGAGCAGGGCGGTTTCTTCGCCGCAGATGTAGGCGCCCGCGCCGAGATGCGTTTTCAGCCGGATGGATGTTTCCGTGCCGAAGAGTTTGTCGCCGAGATAACCCTGCTTTTCCATTTCGGCCAGACAGGCATCGAGTTGTTCGGCAATCGGATAAAACTCGCCGCGCAGGTAAATGTAGCCTTCGGTTGCGCCGACGGCGTAGCAGGCAATCGCCACCCCTTCCAAAAATTGATAAGGGTTATACGTCATAATTTCGCGGTCTTTGAAAGTTCCCGGCTCCGACTCGTCGGCGTTGCAGACGACGTAGTGCGGCCAAAGATTGTCGGGCAGGAACGACCATTTGACACCAGTTGGGAAGCCCGCGCCGCCGCGTCCGCGCAGGCCGGAGGCCTTGACTTCTTCGACAACCTGCTTGGGCTGCAGCGTGGTGACGGCCTTCTTGAGCGACTCAAATCCGCCGTTTTGCTTATAAACTTCGATGTTTTTGATATCGGGAATATCCCGATGACGTAGAAGAATGTGGGGCATAGTATTTTTTCCGATTAAGGGGCAGACGAGTAGACAAGCAAACTTATTTACTCGTCTACTTGTTTACTTGATTTTCTCAACGCTTCCACCAGTTCCATCGTCTTATCCACGGTCATATTTTCGTGATAGGAAACCTGGTCGCCTTGCTGAAGTTGGAACATGGGGGCTTTGTCGCAGCCAGCCAGGCACATCACCGCTTCAACGGTCACCAGGCCATCGGGCGTGGTCTCGCCGACTTTGACGCCGAGATTCTGACAAAGATTTTCGAGGAAAGCATCCGCGCCGCGCAAGGCACAGGATAAATCGGTGCAAACCTGCATCCGGTATTTTCCGGCGGCTTCGTCGTGATACATGCTATAAAAACCGACGATGGCGGCAACTTCGGTCACATCTAATTCCAGCAAATCTGCAATTTCGGCCATGGCGCCTTTGGTGATGTAGCCCTCGGCGCGCTGCGCCAGGTACAGCAGCGGCATGACGGCGGAACGCTTGACAGGATATTTGGCGAAAATCGCCTGGATTTCATCCGTATATTTTTCTGCGATACTCATCGGTCAATATCTCCCAAAACAATGTCCACCGAGCCGATAATTGCCACCAGGTCGGCAACGAAAACGCCGCCGGAGAGCGCGGGCAGCACCTGCAGGTTGTCGAACGATGGCGTGCGAAAGTGAACGCGGTACGGCTTGGGGCCGCCGTCACCTTCCAGATAGCAGCCCAACTCACCGCGCGGAGATTCCGTCGCCACATAGACCGAACCTTGCGGGGCGTTGAAGCCTTCCGTCCACAACTTGAAGTGGTGAATTAGGGCTTCCATGCTGGTGCCAATTTCGGAACGCGGCGGCGGGACAAATTTGTAGTTGCTGGAACGCACCGCGCCGCTGGGGAGTTTGTCCAGCGCCTGCTGAATGATGCGCACCGATTGGCGCATTTCCGCCATGCGGACGAGGTAGCGGGCGTAGACATCGCCTTCGCTGCGCAGGGGAACTTCAAAATCGTATTGTTCGTAGCCAGAGTAGGGGAAAACCTTGCGGACATCGTAATTGACGCCCGAACCGCGCAGGCTGGCGCCGGTCATGCCCCAGTTGATGGCATCTTCGCCAGAAATTGTGCCAATTTTCACCGTACGGTCGAGGAAAAGCGGGTTTTTGGTGAGCAGGTCTTCGTATTCGTCAATGCGCTTGGGGATAATTTTGAGAAAGTCACGCACGGCCTTGTCAAATTCGGCGGGCACATCGCGCCAGAGGCCGCCGGGGCGGAAGTAGGTGGTCATCATGCGCTGACCGGAGACGAGTTCAAAAATATCCAGAATGATTTCGCGCTCACGGAAGCAGTACAGAAAAACCGACATGGCGGCCACATCCAGGGCGGAAGTTCCCAGCCAGACGAGGTGCGAGGAAATACGCTGCAGTTCAGCCAAAATGACGCGAATGGCCTGGGCGCGTTCCGGCACATCCAGCCCGACCAGTTTTTCGACGGCCAGACAGTAGGCGAAGTTGTTGCCGAGCGGATTCATGTAATCCATGCGGTCGGTCATCACTTCGGCTTTTTGGTAGGTTTTGGATTCCATGTTTTTCTCAATGCCGGTATGCAAGAAGCCGACATCGGGAATGCAGTTGACGACGGTTTCACCGTCCAGTTCGAGCAAGAGACGCAAAACGCCGTGCGTGGATGGGTGCTGCGGCCCCATGTTGAGCAAAACCGTCTCGCCGCTCATGGCGCGGTCGGAGACGAGGTGGCGAATTTCTTCGTAGGAGACTTCTTTTAAGTCGGTCATGGCCTACTCCCGGGTGGCGGACGGTTTACGGGCCGCAATTTCATCAAAGTTGAAGGTGTATTGCGGTTCTTCGTAGCCGAGCGGGTAATCTTTGCGCAGCGGGTGTCCCTGCCAGTCGGCGGGCATCAGCAGGCGGCGTAAATCGCTATGGCCGGTGAAGGTGATGCCGAACAGGTCAAACACTTCGCGCTCGTGCCAGTTGGCGTTGCGGTATTCTTTTTCCAGCGTCGGGGCGACGGGGGAAATTCCGCTGAGCGGGACGCGCACGGTGAACGCCAGGGCTTTGCTGACCGAGGTGAAGCGATAAATCAGATGAAAGCGCGGTTCTTCCTGTGGCCAATAATCCACGGCGGAGACGAACGAGAGTAGTTCAAAGCCAAAGTCGCGGTGAATCATTTGGGCGGCGGCGGTTAGTTTTTCCAGGGGCAGAATCAGACTGGTTTCACCGGCAAATTTCTGAGGCTGGGCGGAAAATTTTTCAGCGAGGCTGTCGAGATAGGGCTGAAGTTTTTCGTTCATGGTTAGGCCCAATCCTTCAGTTTGTCTTTGCGGACTTTGTCGTGCAGGGTCAAAATGCCGTGAATGAGGGCTTCGGGGCGCGGCGGGCAGCCCGCGACGTAAACATCCACCGGGACAACTTCGTCCACGCCCTGAACGACGGCGTAATTGTTGAAGACGCCGCCGCAGGAGGCGCAGTCGCCCATGGCGATGACCCATTTGGGGTCGGGCATCTGGTCGTAGAGGCGGCGCAGAACAGGCGCCATTTTGCGGCTGACGCGCCCGGCGACAATCATCAGGTCGCTTTGGCGCGGGCTGGGGCGCATGAGCTCCATGCCGAAGCGGCTCATGTCGTAGTTGGCGGCCTGGGCGGCCATCATTTCGATGGCGCAGCAGGCCAGGCCAAAGAGCATCGGCCACATGGCGTTGGTGCGGCTCCAGTTGACAACATCTTCCAGCCGGGCGGTGACGATGCCCGATTCGCCTAATTTTTGTTCTATTCCCATTCCAACGCTCCCTTCTTCCAGGCGTAAATATAGCCTACCAGTAAGATGACGATGAAGGTTGTCATTTCGGCAAAAACAAAAAATCCCTGGCTTTGGCTGACGAATTGCTTAAACACCAGCGCCCAGGGCACAAAAAAGACCACTTCAATGTCGAATAAAATAAAAAGCACCGCTATCAGGTAAAAGCGTACCGGAACGCGGCGGGTTCCCGGCCCAATCGGGTTCATGCCCGATTCGTAAGGCATGGATTTTTTATCGGTGGGACGTTTGGGGCCAAACAGCACCCCCAGAACGATAGCGATAACGGCAACCAGCGCCGTCACAAAAATCATGGTTGCGATTGCGGCATATTCGAGCAACATAAAAACCTTCTTCGGGATGGGTTTGAGACACGCGCGCGCAAGTATAACATAAGATGATACCTGAACTAATTTTCACAAAGAAAATTTTATGCGGAAAAACGTCCAAAAAGGTCATAATTCTTGTGACATTGAAGGGGTGACATGAGGATAAATGTAACTTCTCCCCCTCTTCAGACCTCTTTATGATGAAAGCGGTACAATCGGTTTTGCCCCCAGCGGCGGAGGCGATTGTTCGCAAAACGGTGAAAGTAACCGTTTTGTTGTTAACGGGTAAACATGGAAGAATGAAATAGAATCCGGAGGAGACATGCTGACAACCATCGAAAAAATTCTGTTCATTATGCTGGTGTTGGGATCACTTTTTCTCACCTGGAGCGGCGTCCAGCGCATCATTCGCGCCATCGGACGCGGCCAGGGCAAACCCGACTGGAAAGTGGCGCAAAAACGCCTGGTGAATGTCCTGCTCAAAGTGGCGGCTTTTCAGCCGGTCTTCCGCTTTCGCCCGCTGCCCAGCCTGATGCACGGATTAATTGGCTGGGGCTTCATCTACTTCCTGGTCGTCAACCTGGTGGATTTTCTGCGGGCGTTTTGGCCCGGCTTTGAACTGCCCGACGCGCTGGGAAATCTTTACAGCCTGCTGGCCGATATTTCGGGCCTGGCGGTGTTGATTGGCATGATTTTCATGATTGTGCGCCGCTTCGCCACGCACGACCCGGCGCTGAGCACCCGCGCCAAAACCTTCCTCTCCCCGGCGGCGCGCAGCGGCATCAGCCGCGATTCGGCGATTGTCGCCACCTTCATTTTGATTCACATCAGCGGGCGGATTTTCGGCGAAGCGGCGACGGTGGCGCTGACGGGAAGTACCGACCGCTGGCAACCCTTCGTTTCAACGGTGGCAGGCTGGATGCAGGGCTGGTCGAAGGCCGGATTAACCTTCAGCGAGCACCTCGGCTTCTGGCTCTCGCTGGGCGGCATCGTCGTCTTCCTGCCCTACTTCCCGCACTCCAAACACATTCACCTGTTTTTCGCCCCGCTCAATTTTTTGCTCAAGCCGGAGCGAAAATCCATCGGACAATTGGGCTACATCAACCTGGATGACGCTTCCATTGAACAGTTCGGCGCGGCCAACCTGGAACATTTGGGCTGGGAACAGGTGATGGATTCGTACGCCTGCATCATGTGCTTCCGCTGTCAGGAAGTTTGCCCGGCCTACAACACCGGCAAGCTGCTCTCCCCGGCGGCGCTGGAAATCAACAAGCGCTATTACCTGAACGCGGATGGCGGCAAATTTGCCGCTGGCGCGGCCTCGACCCCGCTGACCGAATTCGCCATCCCGCCCGAAGCGGTTTGGGCCTGCACCAGCTGCGGCGCCTGCGTGGATATCTGCCCGGTCGGCAACGAACCGATGCGCGATATTCTCGAAATTCGGCGTAATCTGGCGATGATGGAAAGCGACTTCCCCAAACAGTTGGAAACCGCCTTCAAGGGCATGGAACGCAACGCCAATCCCTGGAACATTTCCCAGGCCGACCGCATGAAGTGGGCCGACGGGCTGAACGTGCCAACCATTGAGCAAAACCCCGAACCGGAAATTTTGTGGTGGGTCGGCTGTGCCCCGGCGACTGACCAGCGCGCCCAAAAAACCGCGCGCGCCTTTGCCAAAATTTTGGAGGCCGCCGGAGTGAATTACGCCGTGCTGGGACGCAGTGAACAATGCACCGGCGATTCCGCGCGCCGCGCCGGACGCGAAGACATCTTCTTTGGGCTGGCCAGCGCCAACGTGGAAATTTTGAACGAGGTCGCCCCCAAACGCATCGTCACCACCTGCCCGCACTGCCTGCACACGCTGAAAAATGAGTACCCGGCCTTCGGCGGCAGCTACGAGGTCATTCACCACACGCAGTTCATCAACGAGTTGGTCGGCGCGGGGAAAATCACCCTGGCCGAAAGCGGCGAATCGCTCTCCGTCACCTTCCACGACCCGTGCTATTTGGGGCGGCACAATGGCATCACCGAAGAACCAAGAAACGTACTAAAATCTGCCGGAGCGCTGACGATTGAAATGCCGCGCCACGCCGAAAAATCCTTCTGCTGCGGCGCAGGCGGGGCGCAAATGTGGAAAGAAGAAGAAGCCGGTGAGGCGCGCGTCAACCTGACGCGCTACGCCGAGGCCAAAGCGACCGGCGCAAAAACCGTCGCTGTCGGCTGCCCCTTCTGCCTGACGATGATGAGCGACGCCGCCAAAACCGAAGAAAACGGCCTAGAAGTGCTGGACGTGGCCGAAATCGTTGCCGCGCGTCTGAAGTAGTGGATGTTACGCAGAATATCAAAAACAAATCTCTAAGTTGAGGTCAGCGACCATGGATTTCACAGGCTTATTCGCAACAGTAGTCACAACATTCATTATAAAACTCATCGAGAAAGGATTTGAAGCGAAAGACAATGCAAGTAATGAAACACTAACAGAGTCACAAATCCGCAGACAGAAATTTTTGAAACAATTGGGTCAATTTGCGATTTGGGCAACAGTGATAATCGCTCTTGTTTCGTTGGGCTACAGCGAATTGCAACAAAAATATTTTCCTCGCGTCCGGGGCTGCATTGAAAGCACGAATGCGTATGTGTACGATGTACCTTCAGGCAATAAAGGCGGTCCCGTATCGCAGGGCTGTTATTTCTTTGACATGCAAGACAAAAATGGTTACTGGTTTCGATTAAGTAGTGAAAATGAAAACTTGGATAGACAATGGGTACAATCTTCACTGGTCAAGTTTAGTCTTTGTAAATCGGATAACCTTCAAGGTAACTTTTTAAGTTGTGTATTTTCCAATAAAAAATAAAAACGCCCAACACCGCGTCCTCAGAACGGAGATTTGCAAAGCCTTTATTAACCGTGATTTTGAGCCACCCCAGCCCCTTCAACGCCCCCTGCTGACTTGCGTTGTAACATGAGCGCGACACAAAAAAAGCCCTGGCAAATGTCAGGGCTTTTTCATGCCCTTCTCACTTGACCCGCCGCTCTACCCGTCCTACAATCAGTGGCGGTTGTCCGGTTGTCCGGTTGTCCGGTTCTCCGGTTCTCCGGTTTTCCGAATGTCTCTTCATCTCGTTTTCCCATTTTCCACCTCTCAGGAGATTTCCATGTCCGATTACCTGTTCCGCGGTTCGCTGGCCGACCTTGACCCCGATGTGTACAAGCTAACCCAACTCGAAGCCGAGCGTCAGGCGCGAAAAATCATTCTCATCGCCTCCGAAAGCCAGGCGCCACTGGCCGTGCGCGAAGCGATGGGCTCCGCCTTCCAGAACATCTACGCCGAAGGCTACCCCGAAGACGAATGGCGCAAAATGGCCGAAGCCGACCTGCTGGATTACCCCGCCCGCCTGGCCGAATATCGCCGCCGCGGCGACCCACGCTACTACAAAGGCGTCGAATATGCGGACGTGGTCGAAAGCCTGGCCTGCCGCCGCGCCGCCGAAGTTTTCGCCGCCAACGGCATCAAACCGGAACAACTCTTCGTCAACGTCCAGCCGCTTTCGGGCGGCCCGGCCAACAACGCCGTCTATCAAGCGCTCGTCCCGCTCGGAGAAACCATCCTGGGCATGAACCTGCTGCACGGCGGGCATCTTTCGCACGGCTCCTCCGTCAATCGCTCTGGCAAATGGTTCAAGGCCGTCCACTACGCCGTGGACCCCCAAACCGAAAAAATTGACTACGACAAAGTGCGCGCCCTGGCGCTGGAAAACAAGCCCAAACTGCTGATTGCGGGCGCCTCGTCCTACTCGTGGGTTCCCGACTGGAAAAAGTTCCGCGAAATCGCTGACGAAGTTGGCGCCATTTTCCTGGCCGACATTTCGCACCTGGGCGGGCTGGTCGCCGCGGGCGTCGTCCCCTCGCCGGTTGGCTACGCGCACGTCGTCATGACCACCACCCACAAAAGCCTCGACGGCCCGCGCGGCGCGATTCTGCTGACCACCGACGCCAGCATCGCCAAAAAACTCGACAAAGCCGTCTTCCCCGGCGAGCAGGGCGGGCCGCACGTTCACATCTTCGCCGCCCTGGCGCTCACCTTCAAACTGGCGCAAACCGAACAATTCAAAAAACTGCAGACGCAAACCCTCAAAAACGCCGCCGCCATGGCCGACCAGTTCCAAAAACGCGGCTTGCGCGTACCCTTCGGCGGCACCGACACCCACCTCGTCAACGTAGACTGCACCAGCGTCAAATCACCTGACACCACTGCGGGTGCAGGTGGAGTATCCCTCTCCGGCGACATGGCCGCCCGCATCCTCGACCTGGTCGGCATCGTCGTCAATCGCAACACCATCCCCGGCGACAAATCCGCCCTCGACCCCAGCGGCATCCGCCTCGGCACACCCTGGATTTCTCAGCGCGGATTCAACGAAAGCCAAACCCGCGCCCTGACCGACATCATGGCCGACGTGTTGCTGGCCTGCGCCCCGCACGCCGTCGAAACCGTGCGCAAAGGCAAAGTGCGCCGCGCCAAACTGGATTGGAACCTGCTCAACGACGCCCGTCTCAAAGTACGCGCCCTGGCCGAACAAGCAGGCGTGGATTTTGACTACCAGAAATCTGCCTACCCGCACTTCTTTTATGTGGATGATGTCTCCGCCAGCGGCGTCTTCACCCTCGAGGGGAATCGCGTCCGCCAATTTTTAGACTACGCTGTCAGCGCCGACCTTTCCGCGCTGAAGCCTGGTTCCGTTACCGAAACCGAAATCGCCCTGCCGGGAAAAACCATCCGCGGCGAACTGGCCTGCCTGGCCGAGGGCCGCTACCAGTTGGCCGTTCCCGCCGCCGAAGCGGGCCTGGCCGCCACCTGGCTGCGCGACCTTTCGGACGCCTACACCTCCCTGCGTCTCGACGGCCAGCCCGATTTCGACGCCGCGCGCCTGCCGGGGCCGGTCATCGTTGCCGAAAGCCAGTTGTCCAGTTCTCCAGTTGTCCAGTTAACTGGACAACCGGACAACCGGAAAACCGAAAAACCCTGGTACATCGGTGTTAAGTCGGGCAGCGGCGCGGCCAAACCCGCTTTCAGTTGGCTGGAAAGCGAGGGCGCGCTGAAACGCACCAGCCTGTACGAAATCCACAAATCCCTGGGCGGACGGCTGGTACCGTTTGCCGGTTGGGAAATGCCGGTGCAGTATACCGGCGTCAAAGAGGAACATCTCGCCACGCGCCAGGCGGCGGGACTGTTCGATGTCAGCCACATGGGCGTGTACGAAGTGCTGGGGCGCGACGCGGCCTCGTTTTTGGACACCGTCTGCGGCAACGACTGCGGCGGCCTGCTGCCCGGCGAAAGCCTGTACAGCCACTTTTTGACCCCCGACGCCGATGTGATTGACGACACGCTCATCTACCGGCGCGGCGCAGAGAAGTTTTTGGTGGTGGTCAACGCCTCCAACGATGACAAAGACCGCACCTGGCTGGAAAGCGTGCGCGACGGCGCGGTGAAAATTGACAACGCTCGCCCCGGCGCGCGCACCTACGGCTACGAGGCCGTCATCCGCAACTTGCGCGCCCCGCAAGCGGGCAACGATATGCGCGTGGACATCGCCCTGCAAGGCCCCAAAAGCCGCGATATTCTGCTGGCGATGGGCGTGGACGCGGAAACCAAAAAGCGCATCATGAAGTTGAAGCGCACCGAATTATGTGACGCGGTGGTGGGCGGCTTCGACCTGATTGTCTCGCGCACCGGCTACACCGGCGAAAAGATGGCCTTTGAGCTGTTCGTCCACCCCGACCGCGCGCCGGAATTCTGGAACGCGGTTCTGGCGGCGGGCGAAAAATTCGGCGTCAAGCCGATTGGTCTGGGCGCGCGCGACAGCCTGCGCACCGAAGCCGGTCTGCCGCTCTACGGCCACGAGATGGGGCTTGGCTCTGGCAAATTCGGCGAGCGCGATTTGGGCGTGGCCGAAGGCGGTTTTGGCTCGTATGTCAAACCCTACAAACCCTGGTTCATCGGGCGCGAGGCCTTCATCGCCCGCGAAGCGGCGCGCAAAGGCGTGGTGATTCGCTTCCGCTTCACCGAGCAGGGCGTGCGCATGGCGCATAACAGTGACCCGGTGGTGGACAAAAAAGGCAAAGTCATCGGCTGGGTGACAAGCTGCTCGCTGGACAGCCAGGGCTACCTGACCGGCGAAGCGTTTGTGACGCTGGCAAATGCCGTCGAAGGCACGCCCATCTTCATTTACCAGGGTTCGCCCAAAGACGCAGGCAAAGCCCCCGCCGAAATGACCCTGGCCGATAAGGGCATTCTGCCCGGCGCAGCGCTGGTGGTAAGCAGATTTCCAAAATTATAGGCGCAACAGCAGGGGCGCAGCAATGCTGCGCCCCTGCTTACACAGGTTATACCCATCCAATTTGACCCAAAAATTCATTATCGCAAATCCATGCGCCTGCCAGGCTATGACTATTCCCAGGCAGGCGCCTATTTCGTGACGGTTGTCACCTGGCGGCGGAAATATTTGTTTGGGAACGCGGTAAACAGCGCAATTACCACGTTATTTCCACAAAAATCCCACGCCGCGCTTGCCCAAAATTTTATCGTCGAAAATCACTTTCGCAGGCGCGCCTGCCATGCCCTGACAAACATGCAGGGGCAGTAAATGCTCCTCGCGCGGGTGACAGTAACGGGCGGAAGGTGCTTTTTCCCATTCGATCAGCCGCCGCTCCCGTTCGGCCTGAGAGAAGCCGCCAGTACAGGTTTCAATCAGCCAGTCCTGAAAAGCGTCATTGGCCGGGTCAGGTGCACCCAATTCCTGCCCGAAAAAGGCGTTCTGGTTGTGGAAAGAAAAGCCCGAGCCAGCCACCAGGATATTTTCGCTCAGTAATTCGCGCAGCGCCTGACCGAGGGCGATGTGCGCGGTGGCGTTCAATCCGCGCAGAAGCGAAAGTTGGATGACGGGGATGTCGGCGGCGGGATACATCAATTTGAGCGGGATGAAGACGCCGTGGTCAAAGCCGCGCCGGGCATCCAGCCGCGCTGGAATGCCGTTTTTCTCCAGCAAGACGGCAACCCGCTCCGCCAACGCCGGGTGACCGGAGGCGGGATAGGTGATTTCGTAGGCTTGCGGCGGAAAGCCGTAGTAGTCGTAAAACATGGGCGGATTGGGCGCGCTCAACAGGGTGGCGGCGCTCTCTTCCCAATGCGCACTGATGACAAGAATGGCGTCTGGCCGGGTGAGTTGTGCGGGCAGGCGCGTCATAAAATCCACCATCGCCTGGTGGCCGGGGTCGCCCAAAATGGGTAACGGCCCGCCGCCGTGCGGGAAATAAATCATTTGCGCTTTTTGGGTGATGGTTGCCATTGGAAACTCCTCGGGTAAAAAGTTGGTAACTGTTGATGATGTCAGCCTCTTCGACGATTTTATCCCTGGCTAACGTGCCAAAAACCGTAACGGATTCCCCCAGCCCATCACCAGCGGGAGGTGGGCTGGAGGAATGAGCGGTAATTAGAAGCCCAGATTTTCTTTAACCAAAATCATCGTCGTGCGCCCGGGCATCACTTCGCGGTGAACAATGAGCAGCTTGCTGACGTTGCTGTTCATGCCGTAGGCTTTCAGAGCACGTTCATCTTCCAACGGCAGAGTGTACTCGTCAATACGCTTCACGGCTTCATCGAGGCTGGAAACAATTTTCTGTGCACCAACCACCCAGACGACATGCGCGGCGCTGGCGGCGTAACCAGCCAACTGACTGCCCGTGTTCGAGGCAATGACCACCGAACCATCTTCGGTCACGGCGTGAACACTGCCGACAATCCATTCTGGCACGGCGCCCATCTTGATCATTTCACGCATCTGTGTGGCGCGGTCCATTTTGAAAAGTTTGACGCGCACCGAGTCGTAGCGTTGGTCCACTTCAGCGGGAATGCCCAGTGTATCGAGCGTCACCGATGTACCGGTGAACACTTCCGCCCCGGCGGGAATCGTCTCAAACAACCTGGCTTTGGCTTCTTCGCCAGTGGCGGCCACGATAACGTGAATACCGTTTGCTTCCAACGCCCTGGCAGTACGTTCAATTTGCTGGTCACTTGCCAGGTGAGCGTAGGCGGTATTGGGGGTGAGTTTGGATTGGGTCATGCTGATAATCTCCTTGACGGTTAGTTTTGATGTGTGCTACACTTGTTTTGTAAACAACAAGCGTTGACTATTAAACACGAGTTGCAAAAAACGGTCAACCATCAAAAAGTGAGTTGTGTTGGGTAAACAACAAAGGAGAGAAAATGTTGGCTACTACCCTAGTAGAAGAAAAACTCGACCCGCGCGTCAAGCGCACCCGCACCCTGATTCAGCAAGCCTTTACAGCGCTTCTGGCTGAAAAAGGCTTCGCGGCCACGACCGTGCAAGATATCACCGAACGCGCCGAAGTCAACCGCGCCACCTTCTACGCCCACTTTCCCGATAAATTCGCCCTGCTGGAGGCCAGCATCCGCCAATCTTTTCGGCAAGAGATGGAAAAACGCACACTGAGCGCCTGTCATTACACCGAAGAAAATTTGCGCGCCCTGATTGTGACGGTATGCGAGTTTGTGGCGCAATCCAACCAGCACTGCACATCTACTGAAAATCAGTTCGAAGCGCTGGTGGAAACCCAGGTCAAGCAACAAATTCAGGAATTGCTGGAACTGTGGCTGGAAAAAGCCGGCGCGCAGTTTGACACAAAAACTGCGGCTATTGCCGCCAGTTGGGCGCTTTACGGTCTGGCATGGCAATGGAGCCATGATAAAAACCACGCAGCGGCAGAAGATTACGCCGGGAAAATTCTGCCGCTGATTGAATCAAATTTACAGATGAATCCAATGCCCGTTTTGGCGTAGCGAAAAGATTACCCGCCAATCGAAACACCAATCAGCCGCCCGATGCCGTAGGTCAACCCGGCGGCGACCAGGCCAAACAGTACCTGGCGCGAACCAGAAAACCAGATGCTGCGCCCGGTCATCAACGTAATTGCAGAGCCAATCCCAAACAGGCCCAAAGCGCTAATCACCACGCTGATGTACACCGCCGTCATACCACTCGAAAAAATGAAGGGCACAACCGGGATAATTGCCCCAACGGCAAACAAAAAGAACGACGTCAACGCGGCTTCCCAAGCCGAACCGCCCAATTCATCCGGGTCAATTCCTAATTCTTCACGCGCCAGGGTATCCAGCGCGGTGGCCTTATTCGCCAAAAGGCTATGCGCAAGTTCTCGGGCGCGGGCTTCGGGCAAGCCCTTGGCCTGATAAATCAGCGCAAGCTCTTCGGCTTCTTCTTCGGGGTTGGCGGCCAATTCATCACGTTCAATGCCAATTTGGCGCTCGTACAACTCGCGCGAACTCTGCACCGAAAGCCATTCGCCCAACGCCATTGAACCTGCCCCAGCCAAAAGCCCCGCCAACCCGGTAATGAGAATGCCCCGACCGGCCAGTTCTGCCCCGGCGACGCCCATGACTAGGCTCAGGTTGGACACCAACCCGTCATTTGCGCCCAAGACTGCCGCACGCAAAGCATTTCCGCCCGAGGAACGATGCCGGCCCTCCGTCTCGGCGACAATGCTGCCGCTAACTCCGTCTCCGCCGCTGGCCGCAGAAAGCAAACGCGCGTGCGCTCGCTCCTCTGCCGACATGACCGCCGTTTCGGCCTCAGGCTGACCAGCGTAAGCGTTGCTATCGGCTTTTTCGTTGCTGGTTACAGTTGGCAAAATAAACTGTGGCCCAAAACGCTGCGCCAGCCAAATCAGCACGCGCGCCCGCCCGGTGGGGCGAATTTCTGGCAGACGCGCGCCAGCGGCGCTAATTTTTTCGCGCCAAAACTGAGCGTGACGCTCTTCACTTTCAGCCAAACGCCGGTAGACGGTCTGCATTTCTGGACGGGTTTCTTTGCGCTCCAACACTGCGTAAAGCGCTGCGCCATCAATTTCTTTTTGCAGGTTCTGTGTGTAACGTTGAACTTCTTGCAAGGAGGTTGTCATGGTGATGTCCCTTTCTACACTCAATTGTACCTGACAAGCAAGGTTGACATGCGATAACACAGCTTTCAGATACACGGGGAAAATTAACGCTTCCACAGTTGAGACAATCCTTTGACCACCCCGCTAGCAAAGCTTTGCCCCATATCAAATACTTCGGTCGTTAGAAGTATGCGCCCATCCGCCCCCAACAAACCAGTCGCATCGGGCGCAGAGAGCATATCAAAAAACACAACTCCCACATACAACTGCGCACGGAAGAGCATCTGCGCCTCCCGCAGCCAGGCAGATTGAGCGTCCAACGCGGCATTTTGAAGCGTCGGCGGCAGGGAGAGCCGCGTCAGCCACACCAACCCATCGCTGTGACCCTGCTCCAGCATCACAGCGCGAATGTCCTCCAGCGGACGCAGTGTAGCGGAGGAGACAGCCCCCTCAGCCGAAACGACTTGCAGGCTGATGATGGCTGGCCGCGCTCCGGCCTGGTACAGCCCGCGCACAAACTCCGCACCGGGCAGAGCGCCTGCTTCAACACTTTCCAGCAGCCCACCTGCCACCAGGTATACCGGCGGGTCTGTGGGCAGGCGCGCCTGCACCGCCTGCATCAGTGCGGCATAAGCAACCGGATTGGGTGATGCGCCCCAGCCGCCAGGTGTATTCGCCCCAGGGAAGAGTTCCACGGCGCGCACCTGCTGATATGTCGCCGTCAAATCGGCTACCAGCGCGGCGGTCAGGGCCGGGTTGGGGCCTTGCGCGGTTTGCGCCCAGACGGGCGCATCAACAACAGAAACCATCACGGTTAAATTTAAGATTTCGGCCTGCGCCATGGCCTGCGCAAACGGGCTATTCACGTTCCACGCGCCCGCTTCCGGCCAATCTGACGCCCAATGAAACGGAATCTGCACCCAGTCCAGCGGCAACTGCGCCGCCAGCCGCAGCGATTTACCCATCCGCGCAGCAGTCGGCTCCAGCCGCGCCCCCATTCCAAATTCCAGTGAATATGGCGTACCCCGTTGCGCCAGCGCCAAAGAAACCTGGCTAAATGTCAGCGCGATTGCCAAAATCAATGCCCACAACAGGTGACAGGTGCGCAAACAAAACTCACAAATCTGGTCAGGCGAACAAGTTGGAAGCGGAGAATCGCGTCGTGACAAAAGGAAGGGCATACGCCTGGCAGAGTCGAGGTGTTTCTTGATAAAAGGCCGGGAAATTTCCAGCCGGAAATCGAGAGTGGTGCTGGTTGAACGGTCGGGTTTCATATTGCCTCGAAAAGTTGATTTGGATTGATAATGGGTAAAAGACATGCCTGCTGATTGTGTTGCAAGAAACGTGCCAGATAGCCGGTATAATGCCGGCGATAGCCGGTATAATGCCGGTTATGATTCTCGTTACTGGCGGCACCGGCTTTGTTGGCCGCGCCCTGCTCCGTCAGCTTGCGCATACCGGTCAGCCGGTACGCACGCTTATTCGCCCATCCAGTCAAACTCCCGCGCTGCCGCGCGGCGTAGCGGTGGAAGTTGCCATCTCTGCGCTCAATGATGAGCGCAGTCTGCGCGCCGCCTTACAAGGCGTGGATACAATTTATCACCTGGCGGGCGCTGAATTTGAAGGCATTCGCGGCAACATTCTTGAGACCGACGCACGCGGCACCGCCACGCTGGTACGCGCCGCCAAAGATGCCCGCGTACAACGCTTCTTCTACGTCAGCCACCTGGGCGCAGACCGCTCTTCCTACTTTCCGGTTCTCAAAGTCAAAGGGGTGGCCGAGGAATACATTCGCAAAAGCGGCATGGATTTCACCATCTTCCGCTCTGGCTTGCTGTACGGTCCCGAGGACCACTTCACCACCGCCTTCGCCCGGCTGGGGTCACTCTACCCGGCGCTCTTCCTGCCCGGCAACGGCGAAGTGACCTTTCAGCCGCTGTGGGTCGAAGACCTGATCACCTGCCTGCTCTGGTCGCTTGACAACGCCGACACCTCGCGCCAAACCTTCGAGGTCGGTGGCGCGGAGTACTTCACAATTCGTCAGGCGCTCATGCTCATCATGGCAGTCATCGGCAGAAATCCTACCCTCATACCACTTGGCTTGCCCTACCTGCGCGCCGCCACCGTCAGCGCACAAACACTCATCCCAAATTTCCCCTTTTCAACCTACTGGGTGGATTACTTCGGCGCCAACCGCGTCTGCGCCACCGACACCATTTCACGCATCTTTGGCTTCATTCCGGCGCGCTTCACCTACCGTCTCGAACATCTCAAAGCAATAGACTGGGAAAAAGAGGCCCGCGCCAATCTCTTCAAACGCAAAACATGAACATCCACATCCTGCACAGCCCCGAAGAAATGGAGCAGGTACAAGCCCTGCAACGCCTGGTCTGGCCTGGCTCCGAAGCAGATGTCATTCCCGTTCACGTCCTGCTCACCTTTGTCCACAACGGCGGCCTGGTGCTGGGCGCGTATGACGGCCAAAACCTGATTGGCATCTCCGTCGGCTTCCCCGGCCTGTACTCCACCCCGGACGGCCTGCGCCCTAAACATTGCTCACACGAGCTGGGCGTTGACCCTCACTGGCGCGACTCCGGCGTCGGCTTCGCCCTCAAACAAGCCCAACGCCAATACGTCCTGGCACAAAACATCAACCTGATTACCTGGACCTACGACCCCCTGCTCAGCCGCAACGCCCGGCTCAACATCGCCCGGCTGGGCGCAACTTGCAACACCTACCTGCGCGAACTCTACGGCGAAATGCGTGACGGCCTGAACACCGGGCTGGCATCCGACCGCTTTCAGGTGGATTGGTGGATTCGCTCACCGCATGTGCTGGAGAAAATGGAGGAAATTCTCACGGCTGAGAAAGTTCACGCTGCCGAACTCGCCCCGCTCTATCGTGTGCTCGTTAAAGAAAATTTCATCCGCCCTCCGGCATCGCTCCCAGCCCCAAGCGTGTCCCGTTTCGAGGCCGAAATCCCCGCCGATTTTCCCGCCCTGAAGGCCGCCGATTTGTCGCTGGCGCGCGATTGGCGCTTCTTCACCCGAGAATTATTTGAAACCTGCTTTCGCGCCGGGTACAGCGTCACCGACTTTCATTACAACCCCGCCGGCCCACGCAGCTTTTACGTTTTGGAAAAGTAATTGCATTTTGATACAATTGTTCGTATACTAGAACCATCAACCCAAAAGGAGCGTGCGGTATGACTCTCAACTTGCAACAACTGGCATTGGTCGCCTTCCTGGTGGAGGCCCTCATTCAAACCATCAAACCGGTTTATGACAAAGAAAAAGGCTGGAACAAATCGGCGATTTTCTCGCTGGCTATGGGCATTGTCGTCTGCCTGTTTACCAACGTGGATTTATTCAGAGAATTGGGGCTGAGCGGCCAAATCCCCTACGTTGGCTCGGTATTCACCGGCATCATTGCCAGCCGCGGCTCCAATTTTGCTCACGACATTTTTAAATATGTCAACGGCAAAGCCCAGGAAAACCCCATGACTGGCGGCGTTGGCTAATTCTCATCGTTTGACGCACAAGGTCAAAGTCACACCCGTGCCGCTGGCGCGGGTGTGTGTTTTACAGCGCCAGACAGGCCTCAGAAAGTTCAGCGCCGCCTGCATTTCGTTGAAGTCACCCTCTGCGTAGACATGCGCAAACAAAATCCACAGGCGCGGCGCATTTTGCAACGGTTGTAAGTCTGCGCGAATTTGTTTGATATTGGACTGTCCCTGCAAGTAATCACCGACAACAAAATCTTCAAGCGCAAAGCCATAGCGCGGTGCATAGTACAAAAAAGCGGGCGAGGCTGCCGGGTAGATGTAAACCGCGTCTTCTGGCTGGCGCGCCTGACGCAACGCAGAAAGCGCTTGACTAATATCTTCGTGCATGTAGGGGTGAATCAAAGGTTCTGCAGAGGCTTGCACAGGCGCGAAGACAAAAACAACACCCAGCGCCACCGTAAGCAGCCCGGCGGGGATGTTTCCAGCCAGGCGGCGCACTATTTTGTAAAGCGCATCCATGCTCGCGCCAAGCAAAGCGGCAACCAGCGGCAGAAGAAATAACACCATGCGCCCGCCAAAGGGATATTTTCTCAACGCAGAGGCGGCCAGCGCAGCCGCAAAAATCAGGCCAATTTGCACCATCACGCGCGGCTGACGCATTCCCAGCCAAAGTATACCTGTGAATATGCCGAGCAGGTTAAACCACAGGGGAGTCTGCAGCCCCAGCCCGGCGGCGCTGAAAGAAGCAAACATATCGTTGAACTGTTTGGCTAGCCAGCTGGTTGTTGGCGGGATGGGCAGAAAAAAATCTTGCCAGAACGTCAACAAAAAATCATTCTGCGCCAACCCGCGCAGGCTGACGGCGTAAAGCAGCCCAAAACTTGCCAGCCAAACGGCAATCGTCACCAACCAGGCGCGCCAATCATGCGAACACTCAAAAATCAGCCCGGTCAGGCCAACGGCCGCCAGCGTAAAAATCAGCGGGTGTGAAAACCATAACCCAACTGCGCCCAATAAAGTAAGCAGTGGAAAGTGAAAAGCGGGAAGTGGAAGACGCCGGGTCGCCAGCCATAAAATCATCAGCGTCAGGGCGGCGTCGAGCATGTATTGCTTGTTCTCAGCGCTGTAATACACCAGCGTTGGGCTGACGGCGATCAGCGCCAGCGCCAGCAGCCAGCCGGGGGCAGATAGAAAACGCTTCAGCCAAAGTGCGGAAACTATCAGCAGAGCGTAGCCCGCCAGAAACGGGAGCAGGCGCAAGGCCAGTTCACCGCTCCCCAACAGGGTGATAAGCGTCTTTTGCGCCAGCAAAAATCCCAGCGGCGCGCCCTGCTCATAATCCAGCGGCTTCAACAGGCCAGCAAAATCACGCTGAATCAAGTTGAGCGCCAACATGGCTTCATCTATCCATAGCGGACGGCCAGCAAAATAGTGGCGCAGGCGCAAAAACAGCCCAACGGCCACGAGCAATGCGGCCGCCAGGCTGGAATAGTTGACGCGGGAGCGCAAACGGGCAAGCATTAGCGCGACATGGAGGCTTTGAAGTTTTGTAGCGCCGGAATGGGCGTGGGGTCAATATCGTAGGCGAGCGCCAGGTAATAAGCCAGATAATCGCCAAAATGCAACAAGGTCCACAGATGTTCGAGGCGGGTCTCGCCGTGCGCGTCGAGAAAGTCAGTGTTGACGCCTTCGAGCATGAAGGCCTGGCGGGTCAGTTCGATGCGCAAACGATTGCGAGGGTGATCGCTGGGCGCGCGCAGAAAGAGCGCGATGGAGCGCGAAAGAACTTCTTCCGGAACATTGAGACCTTGCAGCGTGTTGTGATTTGCTTCGGGCAGGGCTTCAAATTGCGCCAGCGCCTTGGCGATTTCGTTCATTTGGCCTTTCCAGCGGCGGGCGATGGGGGCGTGCAAACCCGCGCCAAAAAAGGTGATTCCGCGCCCGACCAACTGCCCGGCCATGCGTTTGGCCGGATTCTGGCTGACGGGGACTCCGCTCATCAGGCTGATTTTTTGGGTTTGCATGGCGACGACGGCGGCGCGCAGAGCAGAATTCTGATCGGGAATCAGGCCGAGACGCTGGAGGGCGGCCAACAGCAGGCCGAAGGAAAAGCCGACAGCGGCGCGCGGCTGTCCGGCGTGGACAAATTTCCAAGCGGAGAAGTGATTTTCGGCGGCGAGGGCGGCCAGTTTTCCGCCGGTGCAGAGCGCCAGCAGACCGCAGCCACGCTCAAGCGCTTGTTGTGTGGCGCTGAGGGTTTCTTCAGTGTTGCCGGAGTGCGAGCAGGCGATAACGAGTGTTTCTGCGCCGCGCGCCCAGGCAGGCAGGTCGTAGTCGCGCGAGACGAAAATGGGCAGGCGGCAAAAGGGCGCAACGTAAGCCGTCACCAAATCGGCGCCGATGGCCGAGCCGCCCATGCCAGTGATGAGAATACGCTGGAAGGCGGCGCTTTGTTCAGCAGAGAAAAAGTCTGCTTCTACCAGCCCCTGCTCCCAGGCGGCGAGCAACTGATCGGGCAAGCCGTCAATTTCGGCAAGCATGTTTTGCGGGTCAATTTTTGGGTAGAGTTCGGATTGGTCGAGGTTCATGAGGTCTCCGGGGAAGGGGGGGGCGGTTGTCAGGTGTCAGTTGCCAGTTGTCAGTTATCAGTCGTCAGTGACTCTGATTACTGCTCACTTCTCACTGACTCGTCTCTGCAAATAGGCCAGGTAGAGTGCCACTGAACCGGCGACGGCGGCGTTGAGTGATTCGATTTTGCCGGTCATCGGCAGTTTTAGCACAAAGTCGCAGGATTTTCGCACGAGGGCGCGCATGCCTTCCCCTTCGGAACCAACGACCAGCGCCAGCGCACCTGTCAGCGACGAATGCTTTCCGGCGGTGGCGGAAACCTCCTCGCCGTCCTGGTCGAGGCCGACAATCCAGACGTTTTCGCGTTTGAGTTCTTCCATCGCCTGCGCCAGATTGGCCTGGGCAATCAGCAAATGTTCGCTGGCGCCCGACGAGGCGTTGACAACAAACGGGGTTACTTCCACTGTGCGCGCCAGCGGAATTACAACGCCGTGAATGCCAACCGCTTCGGCAGTACGCAACAACGCGCCAAAATTTTGCGGGTCAGTGAGCGTGTCGAGCAGAAGCACAAACGGCGCTTCGTTTTTCTCGTGCGCCAACTCCAAAATATCAATCAGATTGACGTAGGGATACCCGCCGGTTTCTAGCGCCACGCCCTGATGATAGGGGGTAACGTTATCCAGGCGTTGACGCGGCACGCGCTCTACCGGCAATTTGCGCTCTTTCGCCAGTTGCAAAATTTCGGCCAGGCGGCCTTTTTCCTGCGTGTTATCACCCACCAGCAGGCGAATGGGCTGACGGCGACGGGCGCGCAGGGTTTCGTAGACAGCATTGCGTGAGTAGAGAAATTCTTTCATAGGAATTTAATTGTACCCGCTTTGTGAAAATTGCCGGAAAATTGGCTGGTGATCCTGGTGATTGTATGGGAAGAGCTATGCTCTTGATTTAAAGGCCTTTAATTCCGCCGATAACTGGGTAGTGGACGATCAAATACTGGTCAAATGCCCAGCTTTCAATCCATGAAAAGCAACGCAAATCGCATGCGGCTCCGTCACCTTTTTTTTTGTTGTGATGGGTCTGAGCGTAGTTTCGCAGTTCCCCGGCGATCCCGTTTGGGCTACATCGCTTCCAATTACTTCAGTCAACCTCAATTTGAGCAACCCGGCCTGTATTAAAGTTCTTCCGGAAAGTGGCGCTTGCTCAATTCAATTTAATAGCCTGTCAGCCTCCGGCAGTGATACGTCTTTTTCGCGGGTTGAGATTCTGGCGAACGGTCATTTGAGAGTTTATATGGTCGGATTCTTTGAATCTTCCGCCTTCATCAACTCCCGCATGTTGCCAGGCGGCTTGGCAGTTGCGTGTGGCAAGCCAAATGACGGCGGACTGCCAAATTATGGCAAATCCTATTCAATAACCACGAATGCGTACATGGCGGATGGGGCATTTGCTTCTAATTCGGCAGTGGTTTTTTGTCCGGCTTATGATGGGGAAATCTATTTACCTTTGATTAAAAAATAGTACTACTCAAGTCCGGTCCGCGATGCGGCAAAGGAAAATGTTACTTTTTCATAAGTCCTTTACGGAGTCTCTGTCATGGATTGAAGTCAAACGGCGAGAAAGCAACGCATACGAGCTGTGCAAGCACACAGATATTGAGGCCGTGGCAGAGAAAGAAGGTTGGCACCCGGAGACTGTGCGGCTGATCTTTGGGCGCTGGACAAAACGGGCCGAGAAGAAGCAAATACGCCAAGAAGAAGAGCTCAAACTCCAGGCCGCTTTGGCCGCTTTCCCGGAATTCATCACCAGTGCGGTGGTTGCAGGTCTGAACAACGCCATTCGTGGCACTATTCGCCGAGATTACGACTACCTCGTATTTGAAAATTTCCGATTACACGTCATTCAACCGCTTCACCTACCGCGAAGGATAGCGCTCTACGCATGCACCACAGGGGCTTGCTTTGAAGTTTGCAGCTACGATATCTGTGATCCGGATACGGACGAGTGTAAGTTGGCCTGCACAGGCGATTCGGCAGACTACCGGCAAAGCCAGTGCGATGTTTGGAGCGGCTGACAGTGCCAAGCAGATGGCGGTACGGAAGTGCGCACCTGCACATATCCCCAGTCCACGCCCTACCATCTGTCTGCTCAACACCACAAAGCATGAAAATCGGCTATTTCCGACAAGACAGCCACCAAGTATTAACGTGCGACGAGAGGCAGGTGGATTTTATACAAAATATCAACCACCTTCACATTAACAGTCACCTGGGCAGTACCTCCCGTACCGGCGTCAACGGAAATAGTGCCAACATAATCCCCGGGCGGGAGCGAGCTGACGTTCAGGGTGAAGGCAATCGTTCCCAATGTGGTTGTTTGTCCAGAAGGCGTATCCATCGTGATTAGGCTGGAAGTCTGGCTGGTTGCTGTCCATTGCAGCGTGCTGCCTCCATCATTCTTGATGTTAAAGTACCCCTTGTTCACTGAATAATTCAGCCCGGCCAAAACATTGACGGTATCTGGCACATTGAGTATGGACGCTCCTGTATTGACAGATTTTACAATCCCGCCTTCCTGCGTGATCACATACAACCAGTAATCCGTATCCACAGGCGGTGAAACCTGCACCGAACCGCTGGACGAGGGCGGGATCGTAACGCCGTGATCAATCGCTGCATCCAGGAACGTTCCACCGGTCACAGACCAATTAAGCGTGTCCAACGAGACGCCAGTGACGGTAAACGCAGCGGCCGGGGTTGGCGCCTGAGAAATGCTGGCTGTGAAATCTGTGCCGCCAACCGACAGTGTATGCGTGCCGGGACCGGCAGAAGACATCCCGGCGTTGCCGTTCACTGCCTGCCCGTCCAGAGTGGCCGAGCCGCCGCTCCAGGCGTAGCCGAGATAAGAGAGTGTGGGCGGCGCGGAATCTCCGTTGGCGTTGGTTGTGAGAATTTGCGGGGGAGCAGCCAAAATTTTGCCCACCTCCGGAGCTGTGGAGAGAGCGACGTTGCCGAAGCCTTTGTCGGTCGAAGTACCGTTATTCCGACTGATCACGAGGGAGTTCAATTCAGAAGCGCTTTTATAGGTTCCATTGAGATTGTCGTAGTAAATAGTGGCATTGATGCCGCTCGTATCATAGAATTGATTGTTATTGTAATGCGTGTCATTAATCGGCCCATTTGTACGATCATCTTCCATAATCATTGGCAGACCCGTGTTGTTGCTAAATATAGAGGTCTGTACCATTCCATTCGCGGGCAAATTACGGGCATCATCCGGGGCAGTAAGTATTGCCGAGCTACCATACAGCGGTGTCGAGTTTTCAATCAGATTACAACTTGTCAAGAATAGAAATGAACCCTGAGAAGAAATTGCGCCTCCAAACATTTGGGTCGAATTATGACTAAAAGTGCTGTCGCTCACATTGGCCTGGGTTTGGTTAAGAATTGCCATGCCTCCGCCAGAGCTGCTATTGGTGCTTGCAAAAGCATCAGAATTAAGAACGGAAGAATTTTGCATGGTCAAATCTGCCAAATCAATCACAATTGCCCCCCCTATGCCTCCCATCCCTGAAGTCTCCTGAACATCCAGGTCATAAAAGACAACGTTATTCACTACAACAGTGGCTCTATTTTGGGCGGCTGTTCCATTTTGGCTTACACCACCCACTCCATACATCCTGTTAACATCGCCATCGGCATATAAACCGCCAGCCATTTGGGCGGCTATTGTTGTCGAGCCGTAACGCCCTTGAATGAAAGAGTTTTCCACTCTAAGAGAAGCAGAGCGGCGGTTGACAGCGCCATCCACCGAAGTATCATTGGAGACGGCGCTGATAGCACCGCCAAATCCGATACCTGCTCCGATACCGGTGGCGCGATTACCCTGAAATATACTATTATAGATTTCGACAACTGCACGGTAAAGATTTACCCCCCCACCGACCATGGCGCTGTTTGTGATGAAACGAGAATTATAGATTTTGGCGGTAGTCAAGTCTTCGGCGTGAAAAGCGCCAGCCTCTGTGGGATAGGGGAAACTAACCGAGGCGTCGCGAATAGCCTGGTTATTCTCGAAGGTGCAGTTTGCCACAAGGATATCCGAGCCAATAACATCAGACCAGACGCCCAGGGAATAGATGGCTCCGCCAACATAACCGGCTTGATTATTATCAAAGCGCGTATTGGATACACGGAGTGTCGCATTCACTACGTGTATTCCCCCGCCAGCCGCTGTTTGTATGTGATTGGGTAAATTCGTGCGGTTGTTGGTGAAGCGGGAATTGTGGATGAAAACCTTGGCGTGTGTATTAACAGCCAGCCCCCCCCCATAGTTTTTATCGGAGTTCCCCGTCCAGGTAGAGTTAAAGAAAAAAACAGTCGAATTAACGGCCACAACAGTACCACCACCCCCCGCAGCTGGCTGATTTCCCACGTTGTTTTGAAAGACGCAGTTTATGAAAGTAGCTTCTGCTTGTTGTAATGTTACGCCTCCCGCAAAACCATTTGTCGTAGAATAACCATTTGCAAAGATTAAATCTTGATAAACGATAGAACGTCCATTGCTTAAGGCTGAGTTTATCTGGTGCAAGATATTTGTTGTGCCGCCGCCGCTCAATATGACGGTTGCTCCTGATGCTGCTCGAATGGTAAAGCCTTTTCCTAAATCGTTAAAAATCCACCCGCCGGCTGGCGCAGTGTATGTTCCCGCTGCCAACTCGATAATGTTCCCATCATTGACCATATTTACGGCGGCTTGCAGTGTGACTGCATCACCCGGCACATGAATCACAACTGGCGCTGTTGCGAGCGGCATCGAACGAACAGGCGAAGGATTTTTCCCAAAAATTAATGCGGCAGCTGTTAAGATTGATACCATTAAACGAGAAATTTTCATTGGAAATGATCTCCTGAATGTCCGACAATCAACAATTCCATATTTACTCAACGCATCGAAAATTCCTTGTTTTGACCGAAAAGAGAGGGGATGGAGTAGGTACCCAAGGAAAATTATAGCATATCCGCTCAATGAAATAAATCTTTTTTGAAAGGCTTGCAGTTTTATGAAATTGAAACACCTCTCCTTGTTTTTCCCTTTTATGGAGCGGATTATTTCAATAATGGCACTAATTTCTCTTCAACATAGACCGCATTCACACGGTCTGCAATGTTTTTTGGAAATGTTCCGTAAATTACCCCTTTCGTAAAAAAATAATTCAATATCTGCTTGTAGAAATTAGCAGTATTGATTCGTGATTGCGCCTCATAAGAGCTAGCCTGAGATAAGATTTTTGTTTCCAGATGTTCAAAATTGATCAGCGGCGATTTACGGAGAGCTAATTGAAATTGCCACCGCCAAACACGCGTTTGCCATGCCCGGCCTATAATTAGTGAAGATATTTGAGGGTGCTTCTTCACCAGCAAGCAGGCCATCAATCCCGCGAGATATTGCCGCTTCGAGAATGTCCAAATGCTGTAATAGTGGTAGTGATATGCGAGCGGCGCAGAAACATAGAGAATTTGCAATCCGTTTTTTGATAGGCGATAAGCAAGTTCGGCATCTTCAAAAGCCGCGTAGGGAAAATCGGTATCGAACCAATGATCGAGCGATTTGAGAAAGTCAGTTTTGATCGAAATGTTCGATGTATAAAAGTGTCGAAAATCATATTTGCGCCCATCTCGAAGGTGATAATAACTAAATTGCTGCGCTCCAACACCGTCAATATGCGCCATGAGGGTATTCATCGTAAGGTCTGGCGGCCAGGTCGTATAACCCAGTATCGCCGTGGTCAAGTCAGTATGAAGGTTATGGGCCGCGATATGTTGGCGCACAAAATCCGGGGCAGGCAGGATGTCGTCGCCGACGAAGAGAGTCAATCGGGCTTGGGCCAGCGCAATCCCACGGTTGCGAGCGGCTGCCGGTCCCTGGTTGGCTGCCTGGCGCTCTACAATCAGCGAGTAATGCTTTGGGCGATAGGAAGTCAGCAGTTCGTAAGTATGATCTATGGAGGCGTCATCCACTGCGATCAATTCAAAAGGGATACCCGTATCCTGCTGGTCATAGGCTTCCAACACGCGCCGCAAATCATAGTCGCGGTTGTAGCAAGGCATAATGATACTGATTGCGCTCATTGTATTGCTCAATCCACCTTCGCCTTGATCCACCTGGCTGTGCGGGCAATCCCCTCCGAGAGAGGGATTTCCGGTCGCCAGCGTAGTATCTCGCTAGCAGTGTGGATATCCAATTGCAGATGGGGGACATCGAATTTACGGGCAGATTCGTATCGAACCTGGATTTTGACTTTCAAAGTCTGTTCGATGTTTTCCACCAACTGGTTCAAGGTATACACTTTTGTTCCGCCCAGGTTGATCACCGCATTTGCCGACATGGGTGAATCCAAAGCAGACAGAAGGGCCCTGGTCAAATCATCTACGTAAAAGTAATCACGCTGCACTTCCCCATCGCCCCAAATCGTCACCGGTTCACCGCGCAAGGCATGATAAATAAACACTGAAACTGCCCCCTGACGGCGGTGAGGGTTTTGGTACGGACCATAGGGCACCGATGGCCGGAAGATGGTGTAATTCATACCGTGTAAATACGAATACATCTGCACATATTTTTCAACGGTTAGTTTGGTAATACCGTAGGCACTGATAGGTCGCGTGGGGTGGTCTTCACGGACTGGTAACGATTGAGGGGTGCCGTATATGGTGCCCCCAGAGGAGAGATAAACGAATCGCTTGACATCCGCGTCCAGGCAGGCTTCCAGCAAATTGACGCTGGGGATTAAATTCTGTTCGATATCGGCGGCCGGATTTTTTAAGGCGGTCTCGTGGATGGTTGACCAGGCCAAGTGATAAACCACCTCGATGCCCTGATCCACCAACGTTTGCCGAATCAGATTGGCATTGCCGAGAGTACCCTGGATGAATTGCACTCCATCAGGGATGGCATCGTAAGGGCGAGGGTAGAGATCAAACACTGTCACCCGATGTTGTTTCGATGCGGCCAATTGATTGACCAGGTGCGAGCCGATAAAGCCATTCCCGCCAGTAACCAAAATGTGGCTCATAATCTATTACTCCTTAATTTCGACAGCACTCGCGCAATGATATTTGTCCGAGGCATAGGCTGTGATGCGGGCAGGCCCGCCTGCGCTTTCGCTAATTCACACTGGATAAAAGCCAGATAACTGGCCCGCACAGGGTTGTCCGGCTCAAGCAGTTCCAGCGCTAGTTGCTGATTTTCAGCCAGGCGCTGCAAGAGCATCACGCTCAGCGCCCGCTCGAAGCCGAATGTGTAAATCGAGTGGAGCAACTCGTCTACGGCGGGCGCAGCAGAAAGATCCACAAATGTAGGATCTGCCAGGTGCTGGGGCAGATGCGCAGCCAAGCACCAGCAAATTTCGAAGATCATCGCCGCCCGATCATTGCGAATGGTGTTGGTCGCATGAACCCGGTAGCGCATCAAAACTTCCGGCAGCAAAATCATGCGGGCTACTTTCGCCATTTTCAGGGCAAAATCCCAATCGTGGGTGAAACGCAATGGGCGAAACTCTCCAATAGATTCAAACCATTGTCTGGAAAAAACAAAATTGCTCGTGGTGCTCCAGTAGTTTTCAGTCAGCAACGCCTTGTGAAGGTCATTACCGGCGCGGAAACTGCGTTCGGGCGCTTCCAATGGCCAGGGTGAAGCGTCGGCATACCCATGTTTGGTTCCCAGGAATTTTCCGTCCTGATCGATAATGTCAATGTAAGAACCCACCAACCCGACCTGCCGGTCAGATTTGAAAACTGCGAGCGTTTTCTCCAACCGAAGCGGATGATAGAGATCATCGGAATTGAGGATCGCCAGGTATGCGCCGGTGGCTTCGCGCAGGCCGCGATTAATGGCGGCATGCGCGCCTTGATTCGGCTGAGTCAATACCCTCAGGCGCGGGTCATTGAAACCAGACAAGACTTCCAGGCTGTTATCCGTTGAGCCGTCGTCCACCACAATCAACTCTAAATCTGTGTGCGATTGGGCAAAAACACTCTCGACTGCATGACCAATGTAAGCCGCATGGTTATAGGAAGGAATGATTACCGAAATCTCAGGCATGATCTTCTCCCAACCAGACCTGCAGGTATTGCTGGGCGATGTGCGAAATGCCGAATCGCTGGGCGATGGCCTGACGCATGGCGGCAGAATCTACCGGTTCGCGTAAAGCCTGCAACACCCCCATTCGCAGGGCGGCCACATCGCCAATATTCGGCGCCACCACCCCGCCATGGGTCATCTCCACCACGTCACGAATGTGCCCGACATTGGTGGCTACCACTGGTTTCCCCATCGCCAAAGTCTCCAGTATCACCAGGGGCATCGCTTCATATTCCGACGGCAATACCATAACATCCGTAATCGCGTAAATATCAGAGATTGGGGTATAAAATTTGTGACGGGTGAAGTTTTTCAAGCCAGTACGCGCGATCTGTTCTTCGACCGCAGATGCCAACGAGCCGTCTCCGACCATCAGAAAATGAATATTCTCCTCGCTGGCAAACCGGCGCGCCAATTCGATGAAATCCAGTGGGCGCTTCTGAGGGTGCAGGCGTGCGCAAAAGGTAACCAGTTTTTTCTCTACCGGCAGTCCCAGCTTTTGCTTGATTTGAAGGCAACGCTCGGCAGGATAATCTGCCGGATTGACATCGTCCATGTTAATGGCATGTTCCACGAAATAGATTAGCTCCGGGCGAACACCGCGCTCAACGTAAGCCCGTGTTATGTTCGGGTTAGCCGAGATATACGCATCAATCGCGGTCACCACTGTTTGGTCATACCGATTGATCCAACCAAACTGGTGATCGTATACCTGATCAACAATACGAAGCCCGGGATAGTGCTGACGTAGCGTGCCCAACGCATCGTAAATCAAGTTGGAACCATTCGCAATATAAAACGTATCCGCCTGGAAGCGCTCGATCAGATAACTCAAAAAAGAGAAATTCAAGGGGGGAAGCAGATAATCGGCCGCTGTGTAAACAAACGGGATCGTTTGGTGAAATGCATCCGCTGTAGTTCCCAGGGCAGCATCCATCCCTTCTACCGTGACCACAATAAAGCGAGCTTGATCCTGTAAGTGGCGAATCAATTGCAAAGCCAGACGCTCTGCTCCTCCCACGGCCAGAAAGGACATGAAGATTATGATTGTAGGTAGATTAGAAGGCTCAGGGAGTACAGGAATTACCGTGTTGACAGGATGTACAACATGCGTCAGTGGTTCCCAAGGTATCTGGGAACTGCTTCGCGCCAAAATATAATTTCCCTTCAAACTCCATTCCGCAGTCTCTGACAACAAAGTTTCAACAGGAAAAGGATTGTCTGCATCGGGAAATGCCGTCGTATGCACGATTATTTTCCCAGCAACAGATGGCATATCCTGCCGCTCTATCAAGCAACTCGTAATATCCAGGGAGAAATCATTACGCACACAATCTTTGCGTATCACTTGGCGAAGGTAAGGCAGCATGCGGTCACCCGGCAAATGGCCGCTCCTTAAATGGGCAAGCAACCAGTCCGGCTTGCCAAGCGCATTCACCGTAAATGCCAGGCCTTCGCTTTCCAGTGCAATCAAATTAGTCTCTAAATATGCCCGATTGTGTTGAAGGAGATCGG
>MNXJ01000012.1 GCA_001872455.1 Anaerolineae bacterium CG2_30_57_67
GCAGGAAATGCAAAGGGCAGAAAGATCGCTCTTCCTGCCCTGCCGTATAGCCGCCCGGCGACGCTCAGGTCGCTCCTCAGCGTTGCCCTATCCTCCGCCAGACAATTTGATTCTAGCGCCCTAGTTTTTTTATACCGAAAATGGTCTCGTTTTCAAATTCAAAATGGTTCCGTTTTCGATGTCAATTTTAATCTTCATAACTTACCAACTGGTCTCGTTTTCGCTTGCGAAAAACAAAAACCCCAACGCGAATTCCGCAAATAGGCGAATGATGCAAATTGCCCAAAAGATGTTCGCGAAATTCGTGCATTTATTCGCGACATTCGCGTTAAAAAAAGAAAGGTTCTTTGCTTTTTTGAGAAGATACTCTTTTTCCGTGAAATCCGTGCCTCCCCCCAAAAAAATGGTTAACCACGCCGATTCCAAATGAGCCAAAGTTTTTCTTATGCCGGGCCACTGTGATAAACTTCACGCGCAAAAAATAAAAATATTGGAAAGGAACTTCACCATGTGCGGAATTTTTGGCATCGTTACCCAAAAAGAACAGCCCCTCGGCCAGATTTTGACCGATGCGGCAGAGCGGCTCACCTATCGCGGCTACGACTCTGTCGGCGCGGCCACCCTCAGCGGCGCAAAAATTGATTTGCGCAAGGACGTTGGCCGGGTGAAAGATGTCGCCGCGCAATATCATTTTGCCGAGATGACCGGCCAGCGCGGCATCACCCAATTGCGCTGGGCCACTTTCGGCGAGCCGTCGCAGGTCAATTCGCAGCCGCACCTCGATTCGGACGGTGATTTGGTCGGCGCGCACAATGGCAATGTCGTCAACAATGTCGAACTGCGCCAGCAATTTATGGCCGAGGGCATGACCGTGCGCTCGATGAACGACGGCGAATCCTGCGTCCACGCCGTGGAGCGTTATCTCAATCGCGGCGAAGATTTTATTCAGGCCATCCGCCACGCCTACCACGATTTGCAGGGCGATTATTCCTTTGTGATTGGCCGTATCAACGACGACAAACTCTACGCCTTCAAAAAAGGCTCCGGGCTGGTGGTCGGCCTGGGCGAGGATTTCACCTGCGTTTCTTCGGATTTACCCTCGCTGCTGCCGCTGACCCGCAAAATCATGCGCCTGAACGATGGCGAAATCATCACCCTGGCGGCGGATGGCGTCGAACTGCATTCCGTTCAGAACGGCTGCCTCATTTTGCGCGAGCCGGAAACCGTGACCGAGACGATGAACGCCGTCCAAAAAGGCGGCTACGCCCACTTCATGCTCAAGGAAATTCACGAGCAGGCGCAGGTGGCGCGCGAAGTGCTGAACATGCTCAACGGTTCGCCGGACGTGGCGGCAGTGATTGAAAAAATGAAAAACGCCCGCAACCTGTACTTCATCGGCTGCGGCACCAGTTACCACGCCTGCCTGGCCGGGGCGGTTTATTTTGCCCAACTGGCCGGGCGCGCTGTCATCCCCGTGCTGGCGCCGCAATTTGCGCCGCAGTACGCGCCGACGGTTGGCGCGCAGGATGTTGGGCTGTTTGTCAGCCAGAGCGGCGAAACCAAAGATGTGCTCAACGCCCTGCAGGTGGCCGAAGAGAAAGGCATGACCTGCTACGGCCTGGCCAATGTTATTGGCTCCACCCTCACAAAAGCCACCGTCTGCGCTTTGCCGCTGTGCTGCGGCTACGAAATCAGCGTTCCGGCTACCAAAACCTTCACCAACCAGGTGGTGACGTTCCTCTACCTGGCCTACCGCCTGGCCGGACGCGACACCGCCGAACTGGAAACGATTCCCGCGCTGATGACGCAAACCCTGGAAACGGTCGCCGCGCCGGTGGAAGCGCTGGCGCAAAAAATCAACGCCTGGAGCGACCTCTACAGCCTGGGCTACGGCGCCACTTATGCGATTGCGCTGGAAGGCGCGCTCAAACTGAAGGAAATCACCTACGCCCACTGCGAAGGAATGCTCTCCACCGAATTCAAACACGGCCCGCTTTCCGCCGTCACCAAAGGCCTGCCGATAATTTTTTCCGTTGCCCCCGGCGATGTGCCGCTGATTGTCAGCGGGCTGAACGAAGTCACCTGCCGCGGCGCGTATGCCGTCGCCATCGGCCAGGACGACCCGCGCTTGCGCGCCAACGCCAGCGATGTGATTATTCTGCCCGATTCCACCCCACAAATCGCCGCGCTGTTGGCGGTTTTACCGCTGCAACTGCTTTCCTACCACATGAGCCTTTTGCGCGGCTTCGACCCAGACTTCCCCCGCAACCTCTCCAAAACCCTGACGGTGGACTAGGGAATGCGGAATGCGGAATGATGAATGCGGAATTGAACCGAATAACCGAATAACCGGACAACCGAATAACCGGACAACCGAATAACCGAATAACCGAATAACCGAATAACCGAATAACCGAATAACCGAATAACTCCCATGTCCCTCCTCACCGTCAACGCCCTCGCCAAATCCTACGGCAACGCCGATATTTTTGCCAACCTTACCTTTGGCATTGAAAAAGGCGCGCGCTTGGGCATTGTTGGGCCAAACGGCATTGGCAAAACCACCCTGCTGCGCATTTTGGCCGGGGTGGATGAGCCCTCGGCGGGCGCCATGCACAAGGCGCGCGGTATTCGCATCGGCTACCTTTCGCAGGAAGCCGACTTTCAGATGAGCGGCACGCTCTGGGACGCCTGCGAAGTCGTCTTCGCCGACCTGCGCCGTCAGCAGGAGGAACTCACCCGGCTGGAACATCAAATGTCCGCGGGCGACGAATCCGTCATCGAAAAATACGGCGAAATTCAGCACGAATTTGAGCGGCGCGGCGGCTACACCTATCAGACGCGCATCCGCCAGGTGCTGGCCGGGCTGGGCTTTCAGGCGGAAGATTACGCCCTCGAACTGGATCACCTTTCGGGCGGACAGCGCACCCGCGCTTTTCTCGCCCAACTGCTGCTCTCCGACCCGGATTTGCTGCTGCTCGACGAGCCGACCAATCACCTCGACATGCAGGCCGTCGAATGGCTGGAAGGCTACCTTTCGCAGTGGGAGGGCGCGGCGGTGATTGTCTCGCACGACCGCTATTTTCTGGACAAAGCCGCCAACGGCATTTTGGAAATGACCGCCGCCGGGGTGGAAGAATATCGCGGCAATTACAGCCACTACCTCAAACAACGCCAGGAGCGCTGGGAGCGCCGTCAGCAAGTTTTTGACAGCGAAAAAGAAAAACTCGTCAAAGACCTGGAGTACATCAAGAAAAACATCGCCGGGCAAAATACCCTGCAGGCCAAAGGCAAATTGCGCCGCCTGACGCGCGTGGTGCAGGCGATTGAGCAGGTCGGCATGGACGCGGTCATGCGCGCCAACTGGAGCCAGCTCGACGTGGAAACGACCACCAGCCCCTTCAGCGTGGAAGAGGCCGAGCGGCATGTGCGCGCCCTGCATCTGCCAGACGTGCGCCCGCCGCAGCTGCATCTCAACCTGCGCAGCCTTCACCGCTCCGGCGAGATGGTGCTTCGAACCCGCGATTTACGGGTTGGCTGGCCCGGTGAAAAAGCGCTCTTCGCCGCCCCCGATATTGAACTGCGCCGCACCGATTGCGCCGCGCTGATTGGCCCCAACGGCGCCGGAAAAAGCACCTTCCTGAAAACGATTCTCGGCCAACTGCCGCCGCTGGCTGGTGAAGTGACGCTGGGCGCCAGTTTGCGCGTCGGCTATTTTGCTCAGGCGCACGAAGGACTCAACCCGCAGAATACGCTCATTCAGGAAATTATGACCGCCGCGCCGAATATGAAAATTTCGGGCGCGCGCCAATATCTGGGAAAATTCCTATTCAGCGGCGACGACGCCTTCAAAAAAGTGGAAATACTCTCCGGCGGCGAGCGCGGACGGCTGGCGCTGGCAAAACTGGCGCTGGAAGATACCAACCTGCTGCTGCTCGACGAGCCAACCAATCACCTCGACATCCCCGCGCAGGAAATTTTGGAGCAGGTGCTGGAAGCCTACGACGGCACCATTCTGCTGGTGACGCATGACCGCTACCTGGTAGATGCGCTGGCGACGCAAATTTGGGAAATCTCTGCCGCTGCGCCGCTGCTGGATGTCTTCAACGGCACCTATTCTCAGCGCAAGCAAGAGCGCGAGCGCCTGGCAGAAATGGCCGCCGCGCAGACCCCGCAAAAAAATTCGGCGCCGGTCAAGCCTGCGACGGGCGTCTCCGTCAATGCCAAGGATGAACGCCGCAAAAAAGCGCAGGTGCAAGAAGTGGAAAACGCGATTGCCGCGCTGGAAGTTGAACTGGCCGAACTTGGCCGCGCCCTCGAAAATCCCCCCGCCGACGCGGGCGCGGTGGCGCTGTTGGGAAAGCGCTACGAAGCGATTCAAAAAGAGCTGGATATTAAATTGGGCGAGTGGGAAAAATTACAAAAATAATATGGGGTATTACGACATTAATGTCGCGCCACTGCAGATAGCTAAAATCTGAAATGAATCGCGGCAAATCCTAACAAGCCTATTCTTTCAGGCGCGCGCGAATTTCTGCCAGCAGATCAGGCAAAATTTCATCGTAGGTGGGAGTGGCCTGTGAAACATCCAGGCGCAACAGACGTTCTGGCGGCAGGGTCATCAGCCATTCGTTCAGATAGGTTTGGAGCAGAGATACATCATCGGGGCGGGTCAGATTAATGCGTTCTCTGGCAATCAGCCTGGCGCGAATGACTTCAAGCGGGGCTTCCAGTGCGATAAACAGATCGGGCAGGGGCAGGCAGGCGCGAATTTGGCGGTAGAGACGGCGGCACAAGTCAAACTCTGCCGGGGTGAGCATGGCGCGGGCGGCAAAGAGACGGGTAAAACCGTAAAAATCTTGTTCCAGGCCGCCATCAAGCAAGGTAGTTTGCGCCGATTTTCGTGACGTAGTTTCCTGCTCGGCGCGTAACAACAGGTAATCCATCTGATTGGCGAGCGCATAGCGTGTATTTGTTTTTGCCAATGCCTGAAAAGGACGCTCGTTATGTTGCTCAAGCGCCAGAGCAAAGTTGCCCTGCCGCACCAGTTTTTGCGCCAGGGTGGTCTTGCCGATGCCGGTGTTACCGATTAGGGAAATCAGCATGGAAAATACGGCAGCCATTGAGCGCCGGGCCGCTGCCGATGTCGGGCGGAGAACCGGGGATGATGGGAAGGGGGCCGCGCTCGCTGGTGGCAGGGGCGGCGCAGGCGGCCAGCAGAAGGCTTCCAATCAGCAGGAAAAAATTGGTTCTATTCACAGGTAACAAGGTTGCGGCCATTTTCTTTACTTCGGTACATGAGAGAATCGGCGCGGTTCAGCAGGCTTTGAATGTCGTCTTCGGCGCGGATAAGGGTTGCGCCGATGGAGATGGTGACATTGACTTCTTGGCCGCTGAGCAGGTTGATATGTGAGCGCTCGACCAGCGCGCGAATTTTCTCGGCGACGGCCATCAGACTAAATTTTTCTGCATCTTCGATGATGAGAAGAAATTCTTCGCCGCCCCAGCGAATGGGAATATCGGTTTGGCGCAAGTTGGCTTTGATGGTGTCGGCGGTCATGCGCAAAATTCGGTCGCCAACATCATGGCCGAAGGCGTCATTGACCAGTTTGAAGTGGTCAATGTCGAGCATGGCGAGGCCGAAGCGCTGCCGGTTTTGACGAAAATCAAGCAGGGCCGCCTGAAGTTTGGTATCGGCCAGGCGGCGGTTGCCGAGGCCGGTTAACGCATCGGTAAAAGCGCTTTCTTGCAGTTGGCGGATACGGTTGCGGGCTTTGAAAAGTTTACTGTTGTTGCTGAAAATTTCCACCGCGCCGACAACTTCGCCTTGATCGTTGTAAATTGGCGAGGTGCGTATCAGCACCGGCACACGGTGTCCGTCAGCGTGGCGCAGGTAGGCCTCCGCTTCCTGATGTTTGCCGGTTTCCATACTGCGAGTCAGCGGACAGTCATTCAGACAAAGCTCGTGTCCGTTTTCGGTGCAGTGATTGAGCAGGTTATCTCGGCAAGCGTGCCCGATGACATCGCTGGCGGCATAGCCGGTGATGTTCTCTGCGCCATGATTCCAATAAGTGATGTTGCGGTCTTTGTCGGCAAAATAAACGCCGTCGTAGAGGTTATCGAGCAAGGTCTGGTAAAAAGTTTCGGCTGGACGCATGTTTATCTCCACAAAACATGGAATTCGCTTCTCTAGCAGTTTGTCGGAGAGGGAGGCGATTTTGCGAGAAAAGGAGGCGCAAACGCAAAGGTTTTATTTTTCGGGCTGGGCTTTTGGTCGGTAAGCACCAGGTCGCGCCAAATTTTCACCTGGATTTCTCGACCATCCTGAGCCAGTGTGGCGGTCTCGTCTGGGCGCGGCTGGCTTCCAGTATCTTGCCCTTCCGAATACGCTCCAAAGGTCGCACGATGACTCCATATTCAGGTTTACGACCACGGTCAACATACTTCTGTAAGAAATTCCTGTGCGCGGTCACATTTTGGGCCAACTTTAGCACATAACGAGTAATCTTAGCTTTTTGTACAGCTCCAATTTTCACGCCCGCGTCAATCACGACGATTTCATCGCTTTTCAGCCCTTTGGCAACCCTGGGCAAGAGCGTTTGCCATAAGAAAGGCTCACTGACCTCTGTTCCACTGGCACGCTCAATTCTGCGTAGCAAGGCCAACCGTTGCCCATTCAACTCGCCCAATGTTGATGGCAGGCAAGGCTCGCTGCGCCGCAGGGTGAAAGTGAACCCCAGGACAACCCTGTAGGGTCGGACGAAAGTAGGCGGTTATATCGACCGAAATCGGAAGATACCCTTCGCAGCGACGCTCCTGCCATTCAGGCTGTTTGCGAACATAGTTACCAAAATCGGAAGTCATTTCATGGATGCTCCACACACCACCACCACCACCAAATGCCGCCCAAGAGCGCCGGGTTTCCTCATCGCTCAGCCCAATTGACTTCAAGGCCGGAATAATATCGCTATGGTATGATTTACCATGGTAATGGGCTCCTGTGAAATTTGTTTCCGCAAAAACAAGATTATCACGTTTTGAGCCCATTACCTTCTTTTTTTTTAGACCAGTTAGCGGAAACTAAAGTTGAAATGGAGATGAAAGAATGAAAAACACTTGGAAATGGATTCTCGGTATCGTCTTGGTGCTGGTTTTGTTCTTTGGACTTTATCTGTTCCAACTTGTATTCCCCACGGTGGGATACGGCTACGGAATGATGGGCGGGTTTGGCTTTTTCCCCTTTGGGATGGGACTGATGTGGATCGTTCCCCTAGGAACCATCGTGCTGGTTGCGTTTGGCATTGTCTGGCTAGTAAACAACCTCAACGGCACCAAAACCGTTCAAGGACGGGTTTGCCCCTCCTGCGAGAAGCCTGCCCAAGCAGATTGGAAAACCTGCCCATACTGCGGAAATGGCCTATAAATTCTTGATCGATACAAATTGACAAATAAAGAGCAAGCCCGTTTTGTGAGGCTCGCTCTTTATTTTATGCATCTGGTTAAGTTACGGTATCCAGTTGGACAACACATTTACCACTTTATCCGGTTGGGCCGGGTCGTTGGTGATGAGATGTACGCCAAAATTGTGCGGACCATCCATCCCTGCGTGCATCATAAAGATACTGGATTCAACGGTTGTGCTTTCGCCGGGCTTGAGAACCATCGAACCGATGGTTAATTCAGGAGGTCAGCACCCCTCCAATACCTGGATATATGGCTTCTCTTTGAATCGCAACACGCCATCACCCGTGTTGGTGACTTTGATGGCAAAGGTTTTGTTGACGCCGAACTTGACATCACCATAATCAATTTTCTCTTGGTCAACCACCAGTTTGGGTGTGCCGCCGCCATCACTACCCCCCCGCGTGAAAAAGATTGCTACGGCGACCAGCAAGGCACCACCAATCACGAATGCGATCAGCGGCGTGGACAATTTCGTGGGCTGTTTTCGTTTTCTTTTGTTCACGAGTACCTCCTATTTAGGATAATCAAACTGGAATGAGTACAAGTAGGCGATCACATTCCAGATTTGTTCATGGGTAAAAATAGTGCCCCACATGGGCATGCCCGTTCCCATGCCACCGCGCAGGATTTTGCCCTGCAAAAGCGCCGGGCTCGCCCCCAACATTCGCTGCGGGTTCGTAAAGTCGGCCGGGGTTTGCATGGACATAGCCATATCGCCGTTCATGGTTTGCATCGAGGCGGTCCCAGCGGCAGCCAAATCGTCGGCAAAGACGCCGTTACCGCCGCCAAATTCACCGTGACAAGCGGCGCAGTTTTGGGCAAAGAGTTGTTTGCCTTCCGCAAGCCCCGCCGGGGTGGTGTTGGACTGCCAAACGGTAGCCACCAAGTCCCAGCGCTGAGAGTCGCTCAAGCCTGTGGAACGTAAATTGTCAAAGAGCTGAGCAGGCGCGTGGGAACGGTAGTAATCGGGGGTGGTAAAGCGGGCGTTGAGTAAACTAGCGGCCAGCTTTTGACCGTTGGCGGCGGACGGTCGTCCAGCGGGCGCGAAGGGCACAGGGTGCGGTTTGTCCAGATCCAGACCGAGGCTCACATACAGTGGTGGAGTGACAGGCTCAGGCGTTCCGGTTTCACTACCAGTTACTTTAACTGTGCCGCGCATCCGCCAATGGTTCAGCCCACACCAGCGCGTGCAGAAAAAGGTATAAATTCCCGGCTTGGTGAAGGTCAGCGTGGTTTCGCTCACCTTGCCAGGTTCGATATCCACCGGTTGCATCTCCATCTGCCCCACAGAAAAACCGTGCATGACATCGTCTGAAGTAAATTTGAGATGCAGGGGTTCGCCCACTTTCGCCTGGATGACATTCGGACTCCAGCCGCCGCCTTCAGCGATTCTGGCGTGAATGAGCGGAGTCTGAGCCCAAAGCGCCAGCGAGAGCGCGACGACCCCAAGGTTGAAGACCGTTATAACGATGCGGGTGAGGAGTTCCGATGGTTTCATAACAATAACCAAAGCATGAGAAAAGTGGCAGCGAGACAATAAACAATGACCGGCACAGATGAAATCCCTGCTTGCGGGGCGGATTTCTGCGCCGTGCGCGCCGACCAGGCCAATCCACCGACCAGCGCCAGAGTTTGAGTAGGAGCGACCAGCGACGAAAGCATGGGTTGCCAGGCGGTGGCTGCCGTACCAAACAAGTTCCAGCCCAACCCCAGTGGATCAGAGATGGCGGCGAAAATGTAGGTGGCGTTAGTAAGTACGAAGGACAGGCTGAAAGCCACCCAAAACATCAATCCGAGTGGAATGAGGGCGGTGGCGGCAGTGGTAAACTGTTTGCCGGGTGAACTTGTTTTTATAGCGCCAAATTTGACTGACAGCCAGAACAGCCCCGGCAGGATGCCAAAAATAACCGCCAGAAAACCGGCTGCATATCCGAACCAAGCTGGAGAGAAGACACTGTAAGCTACCAATTTCACCGAGCCATTGGAACCCATCAGCACATAGGCATAGACCAGAGATGCGCCGAGCATGATAAAGGCTTTGAAAGTTTCATCCAGTTTGGCCGAGGGTTTGGCAAGGTCAGCCGAGAACGGGCGCAGGTTGATGGCGATGTTATCGTGTGGGCAGGTGCGGAGGCACTCCATGCACAGCCCGCAGTACGTGTTCTTGGTCAGCCCACCGGGGAAGACATCCCAGGGGCAGCCGGAGCCGAGTTCGGAGCCGTTATAACAAGGCTTGCCCGCGCAGTGTGCGCAGACATTTTTATCTTTGACGCGCAATTCAAGCGGGGCGGTCTGGGCATACAGACCGATAAACCCACCTACCGGGCAGAGATAACGACAGAAGGCGCGGCGTTCAAAGACCAGGCTTAAGCCAATGGACAGGAACAACATGGCCGCCAGCACAACGGAAGTCACCACCGGGGTGGTCAGAATCACGGAGGAGAATAATGCCACCAGCGTGAAAGAAATATTCTGCATCCACATGTTGCGAAACTTGGCCGGAACACGCAGATTCAACCATTTCGACATTTTGGGGGCCGGTTCAAGCACGGCCCCGCGCTGAAGCCAATCTCCGACCACCGGAATGGGGCAAACAGCGCACCAGCCGCGCCCGAAAAACGGGACCGCCACCAGAATCAGAATGGCCCACCAGGCGATCCAGACAAAAACAATGCTAAAGTTATGACTGCCAACCGGCGTGCCGACAAACCCAGCCGTAATCGCAAACAGGAAACCCGCCAACATGAGCACAAAGACCGCTAGTTGAGGGTAGCGGTTCTTGAGTAGATTTTTTATGAGTGGGAAGCGGGTAAGTTCGAATTTGCTCATAGGGATTTCATCATTCCATTTTCGTTGTGCGCGCCAAAACGAAAACGGAAAAAATACCGAGAGACGCAAGTGCTAATGAGCGATAGAGCCAGGTGTTTGCGCCAACATTTAATTTTCCCACCATGAACGGGTGCATTGCTCCACAGGTGACATTGCATCTCAGCCGGAAGGAGCCCGATTTGTCGGCGACAAAGGTTAGGGTGGCGTTTTGACCGGGATCGGCTTTAACCGAGACACCGTATCCGTCCACATAGAGACCATGCACCACATCCGTGCTGACCAATTCAATCGTCACCTTATCACCGGGGTTGACGCTAATCTCGCCGGGCTGATAAGCAAACTGGCTGGCTTCCACGTGGAAGGTTCGCGCAACTGGCGCGCTGAAGTGGGCTGGCAGTGGCGCAAAGGCTACCACCAGTCCAGCCAGCACGAGGAGAAAGAGAATTGCATAGGGGCGCATGAGAAGTTACTTGATGTTGGAGGTTCCGTACTTTGAGTAGGTCGAGTCAACCGCAGCGCGGATCTCGCCCGGACTCTTGCCGTCCTTTAACATGCGCATCGTATCCTGGGTAATATCCACGCACAGGGAGCAACCGAGCGCGTGGTTGTCGTAGGTGATTGTACCCTTCTCATCAACACCGGAGACGTAGCAGGAATAGTTCGAGGTGTGCCCAATGTTGCCACAGCCGCAATAGCATGGGATTTGTTTCATCACGTCCGGATTGGCGGCGGCAAACTGGTAGGCTTGTTGGACGCTGACCGGCGCAGACTGCACTTCGGCGGGCATCCCTGCCATCGGAGCCATGTTGAGGGCGGGATTACTCTGCCCGGCAGAGCAGGCGGGCAGGAACGCCAAGAAGAGAATTGCGATCATGACTGGATATAGAATTTTGGGTTTGAACATACGCTCTTCTCCAAACTGAAACGCATTAGGTTGTGATGGTTATTACAAAGTCAATTTTATCGGGGAATCGCGTGCCAAGGGAGCGTATTATGGCGGGGCAGAACATAGGCAATTTTGCCTATGTTCTGCCCAAGTTATAAACAGTAATCGCTCTTCTGCTGAATTACATCCCCGCGCCAGCGATACCAGAGCCAGCCAACAAAGAAGCCGGCAACTGCTCCGATCAGGCCAGAGGCCCAATGAATGGGATGTGGATATCCATCCAGGACAATCTTGCCAATAACGTAACCAAGGAATCCTGTCTCAAAAATTCCAACATAGACAACCACTGGTCAGTCTTTCTTGGCCTTTAAGTGTTTATCTGTCATATCATTCTCGCTTTCAAGCAGGGTTCACCAGCGCACCGCACTGAGGGCAGTGAGTCCAACCAGTTTGAATTCCATCTCCGCAGTGTGAGCAGACGTGGGTCGGGTTCTGCGGTGGTAAAGGGAAAGCATTGTTAGATCGCCTCGTCAATCCCCAAATCAATGCAACAACCAGTACCAAAGGTAAACCAATCACAAGAATCATCATGCTGAAACCAAATCCGAACATCATATTTTTGTCTCCAATCGAGCTTGCTATGCAGCAGAAGTCTTGGGGCGGGCTTGAACTGTCATTCTGGCAATCAATACCAAGGCAATTACCAGTGAAACAAGCGCAACGATTTGGGACTGTGTCAGACCAAAAGCCAGGATTTGGTAGGAACTCGTAAATGCCAGGAAAAACCGTTCAAAACTGTATAGAGTCAGATAAACCAGGAACAGTAAACCATCGGACAGGTTGCGTTTGCGCAGCTGCCAGAGCAGGGCGAAAATTCCCAAATTGACGATGATTTCATAAACAGGCATGGGGGTGTAATAGACGCCCAATTTTGGCACCAGCGCATTGGAACTGGTATAGGCAAAGCCAAACGGTCCGGTGGTAGGTTTGCCCATCGCATCGCCCGTGATAACGCAGGCGATCCGGCCAATGGCTTGCGCCAGCACCAGACCGGGAGCGCCAGCGTCCAATAATTTTGGGAGTTTCCAACCGTTTTTCCAGGCCAGGATGAAGGCAGCGAATAAACCGCCAGCGACCCCACCCCAAATGGCAAGTCCGCCTTCCCAGATATACAGGGCACGAATGGGATTGGCGGCAAACTCATCTGACCAATGATCGAGCACATGAAAAAGCCGCGCGCCTAGAAGACCCGCCAGGATAATCCAAATGGCAATATCGTAGATTTGTTCTTTCTTGAAGCCTTTGCGCTCGGCTTCGCGCGCGGTGAGCCAAACTCCCGTTGCCATTGCGATCATCAGGATCAGACTGTACCAGCGAACCATGAAATGTCCAATGCTAAAAATGATGGGTTAATGCTGATGGTAACCATGCGAAATACCCTTGGGGAAAAAATTTAGGGGCGGTCAACAAAGACCGCCCCTAAGCGTGGATTAGTGATTATGGTGAGCGTGTTCATCGCCGTGGCTAGCGGCCTTGACGTACTTCCCTGGCTCCTTGTCGAAGGCCTTCTTGCAGCCAGGTGAGCAGAAGTAATAGGTCTGGCCTTGATAATCAGACTTGCCAGCAGTAGTTTTGGGATCGACATCCATACCACAAACAGGGTCTTTTACCATGTATTTTCTCCTTTTCTCGTAAACCGGATATTCTCACACCATCAGTTTACACCCAGGGAACACAAGCGGACAGCGCCATCTGTCGTATTTTGTTGTAAGCAATTCTGCCTGTTTTGCCTGGATTATATCAGCGTATTTTTAAAAGCCTCGCCGCATGTCGTGCGGAGATGCTCGGTACAATCGCTCGTTTTATCACTTCATCGGCAATTTCGCGCCCTGTCCATTGACTAATCGGTCGCTCTGAATTTTCAGGCCTTTCGCAGGCCAGCGCTTCAATTTTGCAGCGTTGATCCGCGGTAATTCTGGCTGGCGCTCCAGGCCGAGGCCCATCTTGCAGACGGTCTTCCATGTTCAAATCTTCGT
>MNXJ01000043.1 GCA_001872455.1 Anaerolineae bacterium CG2_30_57_67
CAGCGGGCAAGTTACCGGTGCGTGGACAGTTCAGAGTGACATGTATGGCAATCGCATCTGCCGCCACAACCAACGTGCGGAGGATCCAACGCTACCTGAATGCAAAAATGAAACAAGCAGAAGCCGCAAAAAGCGTACAAGGCGAAGCCGTACCTGCTACGGTGGCTTCTTTTTTTGTTTTTTCGGCGCGCTGGCTATACTCCCGGCTGGTTTTCAGCCCAGGTTTCGGTTATTAAAGAACAGCTTCTTGCAGAAGAGTCAATGATGTTTTTTCTGGCAGTGCGCCCGATGTCGGCGCAATTGAATTTGGCGTAACTCGTTTTTATTTGCCATCACATTGCATCCACCTGCCATTTGCCTCGCTTGATTGAATGACGCTATGCACAAAACGCACGCCCAACAAACCATCCAGCGAATTTGGAAAATACAAGGCCAATGGATCTGCCTTTGTACCTGTCCGACGGGCGGCAATGGCTTCAGCCGCATCCGAGTAGATATTGGCGAAGCCCTCGTGAAATCCTTCGGGGTGACCGGCGACAATGCGGCAGGCGCGGGCAGAGAGCGGCAACGTGCCTGGCCCGTTTGGAGTTCTGTTTTCTGCCGGCCTGTGCAAAGGTTTGAACGTCAGTGTCTGGGGAAATTCCTGCATCCATTCCAAACTGCCCTTTGTGCCGCTAATACGAATTCTCAGGCAGTTTTCCACACCAGCCGCAGCCTGGGTAACCCAAAAATTACCTCGAGCGCCATTATCAAAGTGTAACAACGCTCCGGCGTAGTCGTGTACCAAGCGCCCGGGGACAATGCTCCCCACCTCGGCGGCTACCTCAGCAACTTCCAAGCCGGTGATAAAACGCACCAGATGATGGGCGTGTGTACCAATATCTCCCATAACCAGCGAAGGACCACCTTTGACGGGGTCGTAACGCCAGGGTAGTTTGCCGTTAAGTGCGCGAGGGCTGTTTTCGTCGGCTTTGCCACCCTGAACATACTCCACTTGAACCAAACGAATTGTGCCAATTTGCCCATCCAGTACCATGGCTTTTGCCTGACGCACCATGGGGTAGCCGGTGTAATTATGTGTTAAACAAAATATCAGGCTGGTGTCTCGCACTTTTTGGTGTAATTTCTCTGCGTCTTCCAGTGTGTTGGTCATGGGTTTATCACAAATAACATCAAAGCCATGTGCCAGCGCGACGACAGCATATTCATAATGACTGTCATTGGGTGTCATAATGGCGACTACTTCCGCGCCATTTTCTCGGGCAGATTCAGATTCCAGCATTTCCAACGCGTCAGTATAGACGCGTTCAGGGGAAAGACCAATTTCCAGACCTGCTTTTTTTGCGCGTTCCGGGTCGGATGATAGCGCACCGGCGATAAGTTCATAACGGTCATCTATTCGGGCGGCTTGTCGGTGCATTGCGCCAATAAAAGAGCCGGGGCCTCCGCCAATTACTGCCAGCCGTAAACGGTGTCCAAGGATGGATATTACAGGGTTAAGCATCATTTAATTTACCTTCAGACAGTATTTGGAAACAACTCCGCTGGAAATGTCAGCAAGCGCTTGCTCATGCTGGTTGCGGCTACCCGATCTTGACAAAAATAGAAATTACCGTGAAGGCGGATGCAAGCAAAATAATCACCGTGCAAATGATGGCAAACCATTTTTGAAAAGCGTTATTTGCAAACGCGCCCATTAATTTCACGTCGCTGGTCAGCCGAATGAGGAAGTAGAACACCGGTGGAAGCATGACGGCGTTGATGATTTGCGTTACCACCGCCACCTGAAACAGTGAAACGTTGGAGAAAATGACAATCAACGTGGCAACCACCAACTGAACCATGTAGAGAATGTAAAACGTTTTGCTCTTTTTGAACGAGTCGTCCAAGCTGCCAGAGACGCCAAAAAATTCAGCGAAGGCGTAGGCCGTGGTCAGCGAGACAACCACCAGCCCCATAAATCCAGCGTTGAGAATGCCGAGGGCGAAGAGCGTCCCGGCCAGTTCACCGGCGAAGGGTTTAATCGCCAGCGCCGCCTGCTCGCCAGAGGTGAGCGGGATGTTGTGGATGAACAAAGTGGAGGCCGTGGCGACAATCATGAAGAAGGAGAAAAAATCCGTCAGGAAAGCGCCCCAGTAAGTTTCCAACTGCGAGAGGCCCACTTTTCCGGCTTCGATTTTTTTGTCGTAGGCAAAACTGCTGATGAAAAATTGTCCCCAGGGGGTGATGGTGGTGCCAAGGACGCCCATGCCGATGATGAAATAATCGCGCAGGTAGGCGCCGGTAAATTCGACGCCGTGCGGGTAGAGTAAATTGGTCGTTGCCAGTTTCCAATCGGGTTTGGCCATGACGGCAGAAAAAATGTAGGCCAGAAAAAACAAACACGCCAACAGCATGATGTTTTGGGTGAATTTATAGTTGCCGCGCGTGATGACGATAAAGGAAACCAGCACAATCGCAATCACTGCCGGGATGGGCGAAATGTTGAACATCTGGCTGGTGGTTTTGACTGCGGAAATTTCGGTGACCAGCGTGCCAACATTGGCAACCAGCAGGGCCAGGAACATCCACAGGGCAGCGCGCACACCGTATTTTTCCCGAATTAAATCGGCCAGGCCGCGGCGGGTGATGACGGTGAGGCGCATGCCCATTTCTTGGGTAATCGCCAGCAGCAAGGTAATCACCGGCAGCAGGAAGAGAATCGGGTAGCCGAGTTTTGCTCCGGCGATGGAGTAGGTCGCCACACCGCCCGCGTCGTTATCGGCCATGGCGGTGATGGTGGCGGGGCCGAAAACGGAAAGCAGCAGGAGAAGTTTTTTCCACCAGGCGGAGAAAAAGTTCCGGTTTTTGTTGATGATGTAATCAGTCATGGCGGTTTTTCTCCTCTAGCGGTAGAAGCGTGGCAGGCGTTTTTTCCAGGCGGTGGGAATAATTTTGTCGAGGGCGTCGTCGGCCATGACAATGCCCAACATAACATTGTTTTCATCCGCAACCGGCACGGCGAGTAAATCATATTTTGTAATCGTTTGGGCGACATCGTCCTGATCATCCAGCGGGGCAACTGTTTTGACGCGGTCGTGCATAAAGTCAGATACGCGGGCAATTGGCTCCGCAAAGAGTAAGTCAGTTAATTCAAAAACGCCCTGCAAACGATCGGTTTCATCAAGAACGTAAATGTAGGCAAACGATTCGACATCATCGGCCATTTTGCGCAGGGATTGAATCGCTTGCGCGGCGCTCATTTGAGGAGAAACGTAGGCATAGCTGGTGGTCATAATTCCACCCGCCGAATCTTCGGGGTATTTGAGCAACATGCGCATATCGTCGGCATCTTCTTTTTCCATCAACGCCACCAGACGGCGACTGCGCGCCTCCGGCAGTTCCGCCAGCAGGTCGGCGGCCTCGTCCGGCTCCATTTCTTCCAACAGGTCGGCCAATTTTTCGTCAGGCATATTTTCGACCAGTTCCACCTGAAATTCGGTCTCAACATGCTCCAACGTATCGGCCACCTGTTCGACTTCCAACGCGGCCAGCAATTGGTCCGATTCCAACCGGTTTAGGTCACTGATAATTTCGGCAACATCGGCGGGGTGAAGTTCGGCCAGGCTTTCCACCGGAACGCGCAGGCGCATAAACTGGTCGTGACGCAGCAGTTCGACATTGTCCCAGGAGATGGTGTTTTCAGGCAGGCGCAAGTGCAAAACAGAGCTCACCATCCGCGCGGCAGATTCCATGCCGCTGCGCCGCAAAATGCCGCGCAGGCCGACATCAACATTGGTGACGTAGAGCGTTCCATTGACGCGCACAAGTTCCAGGTCGTTGACGCGCACAACACGCGCACCGTCGGTATCAATAATTTGTTTATCCAGCACATCGCGTGAGAGGTAAATATCTTCGCTGCCCAATTCGTAGGTCGGCAATTCGTCTGCGCGGCAATGCAACGGAATCGAGGGTGTGAACAAAGAGAGAACGCTGGCAGACGGCACAAGACGCATCTCACCACGATTGTCAACCATGACGGCATCCACCGCCGGATGAGGAAAGCCAACGCGTTCACGCGCGATAACATCTTCAATTTTTCCAATCACTACGCCGTCCAGGTCTGTGACGGTACGGCCAAGAATTTCGCTGAGAAAAGCCATGAAAAACCTCCAGAAATCTGCATAAGAATTAAAAAACGCCTCGCGTTGGGCGAAAGCGTTTTCTTAATCAAAACCAGCGGGCGGTTTTAGCAAAAATCTCAGCCTGTCAAAAATGAGAAAGGCAAGCCGAAACGCGGAAAACTGCCGCAAAAACAAGGAACACGTTCGCCAAATAAGGGTGGTTGCGGACTATGATCTGTATCCACGCTGGAGCCTCCTTTCCCATCCGCGCGGTTGAATTGGCCGAAACAGGGCGCGCGCGGCGGCGAAGCGAAAAGACTTTCCCGAAGAAAAATGCTGGCTATCGGGGGCGTTCGCTTGCGAATTGGACTATACACCCGCCAAAGCGGGGCTGTCAAGATGGAAAAAATCAGCGCCGGTGAGTTTCACCGGCGCTGGTGGGTTACTGCAGACGAGGTTATTTATCTTCGGCAATCGCCTTGCCGGAATACTTCAGCGCGGAATGCGCCGCCGCCAGGCGGGCAACCGGCACGCGGAAAGGCGAGCAGGAAACGTAGTTGTTGCCAATCATGTGGCACCACTCAATGGAGTTGGGGTCGCCGCCATGTTCGCCGCAGATGCCAACTTCCAGGTTCGGGCGGGTTTTGCGGCCCTCGTTAATCGCCATCTGCATCAGGCGGCCAACACCGGCGCGGTCAATCGTCTGGAAGGGATTCTTGGGGAGAATGCCCTGTTCGACATAGGTAATCAGGAAGGCGCGCTCGGCGTCGTCGCGGCTGTAACCAAAGGTCATTTGCGTCAGGTCGTTGGTGCCGAAGGAGAAAAATTCGGCCAGGCCAGCGATTTCTCCGGCGGTGACCGCGGCGCGCGGAATTTCAATCATCGTGCCAAATTTGTAGTCGAGTTTGGCGACTTTCTTCTCGGCCAAAACGGTGGCGGCGATGCGCGTCAGACGCGGCTGAATCCATTCCAATTCTTTGACGGTGCCGGTCAGCGGAATCATCACCTCGGGTTTGACGACGATGCCGCGCAGGGCGCAATCGGCGGCAGCTTCAAAGATGGCGCGTACCTGCATTTCAACGATTTCGGGCATGGCAATGCTCAGGCGCACGCCGCGCAGGCCCATCATCGGGTTGGATTCGTGCAGGGAGCGGATGGCGGCCAGCAGCGATTCCTTTTCGGCCAGGCCCTTCGTCTCGCCCTTGACGCGCATCGTAATCACTTCTTCGAGCAGTTTTTCTTCGTCGGGCATGAATTCGTGCAGGGGCGGGTCAATCAGGCGGATGATGACCGGGTGACCGTCCATCGCCGTAAACAGGCCGTCAAAATCTGAACGCTGGCTGGGCAGAAGCAGGTTGAGTTGTTTGGTGCGCTCTGCGCTGGTGTCGGCCAAAATCATCTTCTGCACGATGGGCAAGCGTTCCGGCTCGAAGAACATGTGCTCGGTGCGGCACAAGCCGATGCCCTGGGCGCCATACGAGCGGGCGCGGCGCGCATCTTTGGGGTAGTCGGCGTTGGCCCACACTTGCAGACCGCGGCTCTTGCGACCATCGGGCAAAATGCGAATTTCCGGGCGCGAGCAAATGTCATCGGCCCAGGTCAGCAAGGTCAGCAATTCAGTTTGTTCTTCCAAGGTCGGCGCCATGGTCGAAATTTTTCCGACAAAGACCTGGCCGGTGGTACCGTCCACTGAAATCCAGTCGCCTTCTTTGACGGTCACAGCGCCGACGGTCATGGTGCGAGCTTCCATGTCAATTTTGATGGAGGCGCCGACGACGCAGGGAATGCCGAACTGACGGGCGACCACCGCCGCGTGGGAGGTGGCGCCGCCTTCGCTGGTGAGGACGCCCTTGGAGGCGATCATGCCGTGCACGTCGTCCGGCTTGGTGAAGGGGCGCACCATGATGGCATCTTGCTTTTCTTCCTTTGCCATGCGTTCAGCAGTATCCGCATCGAAATAGGCCCGGCCAACTGCCGCGCCGGGCGAAGCGTTGACGCCCTTGGCGAAGAACCGGCCCACTTTTTCGGCATCCTTCTTGGCAGAATCGTCAAACTGCGGGTGAAGCAGGGTATCCACGTTTTCGGTGCTGACGCGCAGAACGGCTTCTTCTTTGGAAATCAGGCCCTCATTCGCCATATCCACCGCGATTTTGATGGCGCTTTTGGCGGTGCGCTTGCCATTGCGGGTTTGCAGCATCCACAGCTTGCCGCGTTCGATGGTAAACTCAACATCCTGCATGTCGTGGTAATGTTTTTCAAGTTTGGATGTGATGTCCATGAATTGTTTGTAGACGGCGGGCATCACCTTGGACATATTTTCAACCTGGTCAGTGTTGCGGATACCGGCAACGACATCTTCGCCCTGAGCGTTGAGCAGGTATTCACCCATCATTTTCTTGTCGCCAGTGGACGGGTTGCGGGTAAAAGCGACGCCCGTGCCGGAGTCGTTGCCCATGTTGCCAAAGACCATCGTGACGATGTTGACCGCCGTGCCGAGGTCATCCGAGATGCCGGTGGCTTTGCGGTAGTCAATGGCGCGTTTGCCCATCCACGACTGGAAAACGGCCTTGGTCGCCAGTTCCATCTGCTTCAAAACGTCCTGCGGGAAATCTTCGCCGATGTGTTTTTTGTAGACGGTTTTGAAGGTGGCGGCCAGCGCCTTCCAATCTTCGGCAGTCATTTCGGTGTCGAGTTTGTAATCTTTTTTGGCTTTGTACTCGGCCATCGGGTGCTCAAAAACTTCATCGTCGAGGTTAAAAACGGTCGTGCCGAACATTTCAATCAGGCGGCGGTAAGAATCCCAGGCGAAGCGGGCATTTCCCGTCAGCGAGGACAAGCCTTCGACCACCGAGTCGTTCAGGCCGATGTTTAAAATCGTGTTCATCATCCCCGGCATGGAGAATTTTGCACCGGAGCGGCACGAAACCAGCAGCGGGTTGGACGGGTCGCCAAAGTTTTTGCCAGCCTGTTTTTCAGTCACTTTCAGCGCGGCCAGCATTTGGTCCCATAAACCAGCGGGCAAATCATCGCTCTTGCGGTATTCGTTGCAGGCTTCAGTGGTGACGGTGAAGCCGGGTGGAACAGGAACACCCGCGCGGGTCATATCGGCCAGGCCAGCGCCTTTACCGCCCAACAAGCCGCGCACGCCTTCCCAATCTCCGGCATACTTTTCCACTTCGGCCACTTCATCAAACAGGTAAACCCATTTCTTAGACATTTCATCCTCCATAAGAAGAAAAAGATAGTATCGGGGAGTTAACACCCTGCTACATGCGCAATAATGGTTGGCCGAAAAAGGCCAAACCCGTGAAAGTTTACCACAAGAAAAGAGCGATTCTCACTTTGCGCGCCGGGTGAATGATTGCCGACTGTAAATCATCTGCAAAGTATTCCTTGCGAGAAATCTGCGATAATGACAGCCGAAGCCTTATCGAGCAGACGATACAAAACGTGGAGAAATACCATTTATGCCAATAAAAGTTCTCATCATTGACGATGACCCCGCCATCACCGAACTACTTGGCCTGATTTTGCAAAGTTATGGGCTGCAAGTCGCCAGCGCCAACGACAGCGCCATCGGGCTGGAAATGGCACACCAGGAAATACCGGATATCATCATTCTAGACCTGATGATGCCAGGGAAAAGCGGCTGGGACGTTTGCCACGAAGTGCGTGCCTTTAGCCATGTTCCGATTGCAATTTTATCTGCCATTGACGACCCGGCCATGATCGCCAGCGCGTTGGATGCCGAAGCCGATGACTACATGGTCAAACCCATACCGAGCAGTGAACTGTTAGCGCACATCAACAACCTGACTCGCCGCGCATCTGCCGAAAAAGGGGACAAAAATGCCCTGCTTCGACAGACCGGCGCGCTTTATTTTGAACAAAAACCTGTGCAGGCTTAACAGCCCAGAGTAAAATGAGAGAAAAAGTTTTTTTGGAGGCCCACTTTGCAAACCTGCACCCGCTGTAATGCCACATCGCCCGACTCGGCGCAAGAATGTGTCAACTGTAAAGCCGATTTGCGTGAATTTTCTGCTCACGCTGTTGCGCTGAAAACCCTTCAACAGAACCTGCGTGTCACGTCCATCCGCATCAACGTTGCCGGGGATGCCTGCCCGCTGTGCTACGAATCACGCGGCACATTTGCCAAAGACGCTGTTCCGGCTTTGCCGCACCAGGGCTGTTCACACGAGCGCGGCTGTCGGTGTAACTATGCACCCGTGCTGAGCGAAATTTACCCATAAAACGCAGACAATAACCACACAAAAAGACTCCGGGACTGCCCGGAGTCTTTTTGTAAATTTCGTTCTGGCAAATCTCCAACTTGCGCAACAAGAACCTGCCAATTTACGGCACGCCGCGCGATTTCAATTCTTTGGCCTGCGACAAAAGCACTCCAACCAAAATCAGCGCGCAACCGAGCAACTGAATCGGGAGTAACGTCTCGCCAATCAGCAGCCAGCCAAAAAAAGCGGCGAAAACCGCTTCCAGGCTGAGAATCAGCGCCGCGTCACCGGATGGCGTGTGGCGTTGCGCGTAAACTTGCAGAGTAAAACCCGCGGCGATGGAAAAAATTCCTGTGTAGACGATACTCGGAAGCAGGGAAATCAGCCCAGCCTGACTGGGCGTTTCGCGGACGAACGCCACCAGCAGGCTGAGCAGCCCGGCCACAAAAAACTGACCGGCGGCATAGGCGATGGAGGGGATTTTCCCGGCGAAGCGTCCAATCAGCACGACGTGCAAGGCCCAAAAAATGGCGCTGACCGCCACCCATAAATCACCCGCTGAAATACGATACGCACCCGCCGTGCTGAGCAGAAATCCACCCACAACCGCCAGCGCCACCGCCACCAGCAGCAACGGTGACGGTTTTTCGCCCCAGCGCGCCCACAGCAGGAAAGGGACAAAGACAACATACAGGCTGGTCAGAAAACCGGCGTTTCCGGCAGTCGTCAGCGAAAGTCCAATCATCTGCAAGGCAACGCCGACAAAGAGCGCCGCGCCGGTCAGCATGACCGGCGCGATGAGCGATTTTTCAATCTTTTCTTTTTGCCAGCGCGAGATGGGAATCAGCAGCGCGCCACCCAACAGCAGCCGCAATGCGTTGAGATAAAACACCAGACCCGGCTCAACCGCCTGACGCAGCACGGCAAAAGCGCTGCCCCACAGCAGGGTGACAAACAACAGGGTCAGGTCGGCCTTCAGACGGGTGGAAAATTTCATTTTTCTTCCGGTTTTTCAACAATCAGCCAGGCGTTGCCGTCGGCGGCTTCGAGCTGAAGCCGGGCATCTGCCGGAAAGAGCGCAGCAATTTGCGGCGGGGACAAAAAATGGCTGCGCATCAGCGCCACTTTCTCGGCCAGGGCAATCAATTTGACGGCGAAAACACGCAGGTCAGGTTCTTCAATGACCAATCGCCCGCCCGGTTTCAGCACGCGGTAAAGTTCACGAACGGTTTGGCTCTGGTTGAAAACGTGATGCAGGGCGTCCACCATCAGCACGCGCTCGAAGCTTTCGGCGGGGAAGGGCAGGAGCTCAGTGACAGCGCTGGCCGCCGCCAGTCCTTTTTGGCGGGCTTGCGCCAACATTCCAGCGGAGAGGTCGGCCACGACAACGGAAGCCAGATGCGGCTGAAGGGCTTTTGCCACGCGGCCCGTGCCGCCGCCAGCATCGAGCAGAGTCACCGGGGCAGGCAAGGCCAACAGCGCCAGCATCTTCTCTAAACACGAAAATGGGATGACGCGGTCGTAGAATGGGGCGAGAAAATCAAAATGGTCAAAATTCATTTACTGTACGGTGATGAGTGGGCGTAAATTTTCCAGCGTGGACGGGCCAATGCCGGGAACTTTGAGCAGGTCTTCGACGGTAGCAAAAACACCGTTTTGGTCGCGGTATTCGATAATTTTTTGGGCAGTGGATGGGCCTATGCCCGGCAAGGTGTCAAGTAGGGCAGCATCTGCCGTGTTGATATTGATGAGCGCGCCGGTGACCGGGGTGGCAGTTCCGAGCAGGCCGTTATCGTCGAGGATGAAAACAGGGGTGGCAATTTCGCCAGCGCCAGGAATTTCAATTTTCTGGCCGTCTTCAAGCATTTCAGCAATGTTGACTTGAGACATATCGGCATTATCGGTAGGGCCTCCCGCGGCTTGCAGGGCGTCAAGCAGGCGGCTCTGCTGGGGAAGCGAGTAAACTCCCGGGCGCACCACCGCGCCGGTAACGTAAACCACCATCGGCTGAGGCGAGGCGGTTGGAAGCAACACGATGGCATCCCCTTGGGGCTGGCGAACACTGGTGTACAGCAAATTGACGGCAATGACACCCAGCATAAGCCCTGCCAGCACACCGCTGGCGATGGAAATAATTTGTTTGAGGGTTGGATTCATAAGCGCATGACCAGCAAACCTTCTTCTACGCCGGGAAATTTCATCATCAACCCGGCCAGAACATTCAGGCGGCGAAAATAAGGCGGCATTTCGGGCGGCGGCAGGGCGCGAAAGCCAAATTTTTGATAGAAAACGCCCAGCCCGGCGCGGCAGGTGAGGTAAAGCGGGCGCGGACTGCCGCTGAGCAGTGCTTCCAGCAAGCAGCGGGCGAGGCCCTGGCCGCGAAAACGCTCTTCGACGGCCAACGAGGCCAGTTCAAGCGAACCGTCGCCGTGCGGTTTGAGTTGGGCGCATCCGGCAAATTGGCCGCCGGCCTCGGCAACGATGAAGCGCCGCCAGTCGAGGCCGGTGGGGTTGATGCGTACCACGCGAATCAAACGGCGAATGGCGGGAAAATCCGCGGCCTGCGCCGGTCGTAAGGTGAAATTATCCAAATGCGCCTCCCGCCAGCAAGGCCACCAGCGTGAAAATATACCAGTGAATCAAAAAAGGATACAAAAAGGAACGTGTGCGCCAGGCCAGCCAGCCGAAAGCAAATCCGCCGAAAATGGTGGAGAGCGTTTCCACTTCGGGCTTGCCGATGTGCGCCAGCGCAAACGGCACGGCCTGCAGCCAGAGCGCGTCGCCGCCGAATTTGCGCTCGTAGCCGAAAAGCAGCCAGCCGCGAAAGAGAAATTCCCAGCCGAAGAGTTCGAGAAAAGTCAGCAGCGGCAGGGGAATTGCGCCGGTCAGCAGCGGCGCGTAATAGGAACGCATGGACAGGTCGCCGCGCACAAGTAGCCATAAAATCGGCGTCAGGATGGCGATGGCACCCAGCGTCAAAGCCAGCCCGGCTTTCCAATCGCCGAGGCGAAAGCCGTAGTCGGCGGGAGACTGACGGAAGAAAAGCAAAATTATCAGCAGCGGCACGACCAGGTAAAGCAGAGTGCGGTCTAGTGCCTTGAACGGGGTCAGCGCGTGGTAGGAATCCACCATCAACAGCAGGGTGGAAACGATGGTGATGGTGGTGATTTTTGCGTCAAAACGGGGAAAGGTCATGGGTCAATAGGGGAAGTAGGATTGACTGCCGCCGGGAGCCAGCAGGCGCAGCAGTTGCGGCGCGTCGCGGGTCAGTTCGCTGCCCCAGTTGAAGAAAAGCAGCAGGACGGCGAGAAAGGCCAACATCAGAGCAGTTTTTCCGGCGAGGGAACGCTGCCAGTGGTGGCGCAAAGCCTGCCAGCCGCCATCCCAGCACAGGGCGGCGAAAATCGCCAGAACCGGTATCAGGGCGTAGTGGAAGCGTTCTTCGGCCAGTAGAAAGATATGCGGAGCGGTGTAGCCGAGCAGCGCCAGCGGCAAAATGAGCATTTCGGCTTTGCCCTGCCAGCGCCAGAGCGCCAGGCCAAAAGCGGCGGAGCAGGCCAAAATCACAAACGGGGTCAGCAAAATCAGCGCAGCCAGCCCCAGCCAGGGTTGGGAAATTTCGCCAAAGAAATTGTTGGCGTAAAAATATTGCAGGGCGCGGCGTTCCAGACCAAAAAAATGACCGGCGCGCAGCAGCGGCAGCGTGAAAGCGGCGCGCGGCGGGTCAGCGGCGATAAATTTCAGCCCCTGGGCCAGGCCAACCCGCTCGCGCTCGGCGTCGTCGAGGTAGGGCAGCAGGTCGAGCGAGATGCCGTATTGAAACGTCCCGCTGCCCTGCGGGTGATAGCCCAGGTAGAGATTGTAGCCGAGCGAGGTTTCGATGCCGGTCAGTTTTCCATGCAAAAGGGAATTTCGCAGCACCCAGGGAAAAATGGTCAGGGCCAGGCTCAGCGCCAGCAGCAGGGTTTTGCGCGGCTCGCGCAGGAGAAAGAAGCTCCAGAGCAGAATCAACCCGCCGAAAGCGAGAATCACGGAGCGGGTCAGGGCGGTCAGGCCGAGAAAAAGGCCGGAGAGCAGGAAGAAGCGCGTCTGACGGGTCTGCGCCGCCAGGATGAGAAAAATTAAACTCGCCAGAAAGAGCAGGAAAAACAAATTTTCGGTGGCGAGCGCCAGCGGATAGAGAATCAGCAGCGGGGCGAGGGCGACGGCCCAGGCCGCGCCGAGAGCGACGCCGCGGCGGCTGGGAAAAATCCGCCGCGCGAGGAAGGCCGTCAGCGGAACAAGCGCCGCGCCGAGCAGGGCCTGAATCAGACGGACGGCAAAAAAACGCCCGGCATTGAGGCCGCTGAAGAAGTAAATCAGCGCCAAAAAAGCCGGGTAAAGCGGCGCGCGGAAGGAGGTCAGCGCACCGCGCGGGTCGTACTGGGCGGGCAGTTGAAAATTGAGCGTGGTGAAGTAGGATTGAACCAGCGCCAGGTCGGGTTGACTGTACCAGCGGAAGCCGTTTCCGGCGGCCAGCGAGCGCGCCAGCATGTCGTACTGGAACATATCGTCCAGGCCAATCGCCAGGCCGCGCAGGGCAATCACCGGCGTCAGACGCAGGACGAGCGCGGTCAGCGTGATAAAGGCGATGGACGAAAAAAGTTTTTTCAAAATCAGGCGAGCAGTTCTTCAAAAATGGCGCGCGCCTTGGGGGCGTCGGCTTTGCCGCCCATTTTGCGCATGAGCTGGCCGACAAACCAGCCCATCAGACCGGTTTTTCCGGTGCGATAGGCGGCGGCTTCGCCGGGGTTTTCGGCAATCACCTGCTGGGCGGCGGCGCGGATGGCGGAATCGTCGCTGACTTTGGCGAGGCCTTCGGCGGCGACAATCTGGCGCGGCGTTTTGCCAGTGACGGAGGTTTTTTCCAGCAGGGTTTTACCGGTGCTGGCATTGACCACGCCGGAATCGACCAGGGTGATGATTTCGGCCAGGTAAGCCGGAATCAGCGCCAATTGACCGGCGGTTTGGCCGCTTTCGTTGAGCATACGCATCACGTCATTGAGCAGCCAGTTGGAGACGCGCTTGGGGTCGCCCGCGTAGGCTTTAACCGCTGCCTCGAAATAATCGGACAGGCTGCGCTCGCTGGTGAGAATTTCCGCGTCGTAGGCGGGCAGGGCGTATTCGCGCATGAAGCGCACGCGGCGTTCCTGCGGCAGTTCGGGGAAATCCTGCAGAATGGCGGCTTTCCATTCGTCGGTGAGATAGACCGGCAGCAAATCCGGCTCGCGGAAGTAGCGGTAATCGGCTTCGGTTTCCTTGGAGCGCATTTTCTTCAGCGTTTGGGTATCTTCGTCCCATTCCAGCGTCCAGGATTCGATTTTGCGCCCGGCCTCGTATTCGTGCGTCTGGCGCAGGATTTCTTTTTCGATGGCATCACGCACGGCTTCGATGGAATTGACGTTTTTGATTTCGGTTTTGGGATTCAAATAAGTCGCGCCAAGCGGGCGCAGCGAAACGTTGGCGTCACAGCGCAGCTGGCCTTTTTCCATGTCGGCGTCCGAAATGCCAATCCAGCGCAGCAGTTGACGCAGGCGCGTCAGATAGGCGGCGGCCTCGTCCGCCGAGCGCAGGTCGGGGGCGGTGACCATTTCGACCAGCGGCACGCCGCAGCGGTTGAAATCAATCAGACGCAGGCCCATTTCATTTTTGGTTTTTCCGGCGTCTTCTTCCAGATGCATTTTCCAAATTCCGACGCGGCGCGTCCCCTCGCCAGAGGGAATATCCATGTAGCCGCCCGTCGCCAGCGGACGGTCGTACTGCGAAATTTGATAGCCTTTGGGCAGGTCGGGGTAAAAATAATTTTTTCGGTCAAAAAACGAAACCGGCTGCGCCTGCGAATGCATGGCTGTCGCCAGCAGCACGCCTTTTTCCACCACGCGCTCGTTCAGCACCGGCAAAACACCTGGCATGCCGGTACACACCGGGCAAATATTGGTGTTCGGCGCGGCTTCCCACGAATTGGTTTTGCAGGAGCAAAAAATTTTGCTGCTGGTATTCAGTTGAATATGGGTTTCCAGGCCGATGATGACTTCGTATTCCATGCGCAATTCTCCTCAAAAAATTCGATAAACCTGATTATACCGGCATTCTCCCCGCGCTTTCGCGTATAATTTCTGCCGATGAACAACCCCCTCTCTGAAACAACCCTGCGCCTGTGGATGAAAACCAGCGCAATCGCGCTGGCCGCCGCCGCGCTGACGAGTTTTTCCGCCGCGGCAGAATCGCCCCTGCGGCTGACGCTCAGCGCCCTGACGCTGCTGACCGGCCTGGCAATTTTCGCGCTCGGATTTCTCCCTGCCATCGCCCCAACATTGACCACACTCTCCGACTGGCTGAGCCGCCCCGCCTGGCAGCTCGCCGTCGCCGCCGAACTGACTCTTTTCTGCGCGCTGGCGCTCACCCCGGCAGAACAAACCGGCGGATTTTATTACTATTTTCTGGCGGCTTTTCCGTTTTTGCTGTGGGTCATCTTCACCGATTTCAGCCTGCTGCTGCTGTTCTTTTTGGCGCAAACGCCCAGCCTGCAAAACCTCTGGCAAACCCGCCGCCCTGCGCTGATTGCCAGCGCCGCCAGCCTGTTCATTTTGGCGCTCCTGGCGCTTTTCACGCTCAGCGCTCAAGGCGCCGCCTACGAAGATTACTGGTACGGCGCGGGCGTTCCCTTGCTGGCCGGGCAGATTTTCCTGGCGTTTTTGCTGGGGCTGGCGGCGCTCACCCTGCCCAGCCGCTGGCGCAGCGCGATTATTTTTCTGCTCGTCTGGCTGGTTGCCGCTTTTTTGTGGGCGCGCGAACCGGTGCGCGCCAGTTTCTTCGTCACCGCGCCCATGCCACCCAACAGCGAGTTTTACCCCTACGCCGACCCAAGCGTCTTCGACATCAACAGCCAATATGCGCTTATCGGCCAGGGGCTGAACAACGGCGTATTTTACGACCGCGTGCTCTACCTAGCTTTTCTGGCGGCACTGCACACATTTTTCGGCCAAAACTACGAAACATTGATGGCGGCGCAAGCCGCGCTCTTTGCCATTTTCCCCGCGCTGATTTTTCTCATCGGCGAAAAAATTCACAGCCGCGCCGCCGGAGTGACCCTGGCCGCGCTGATTACGCTACGCGGGCTGAACAGCATCATCGCCAGCGCCTGGATTGACACCTCCGCGCCCAAACACATGCTGACCGACTTTCCCACCGCCATCGGCCTGGCGCTTTTCGCCCTGCTGGTTTTACACTGGCTAGAAAAACCATCCGCGCGCTGGGCGTTTTTCGGCTGGGCGCTGGGCGCACTGGGATTCACCTCGCTGCTGCGCCCGCACGTCATGCTGCTGACCGCGCCGCTGCTGCTGTTGGCGCTCTGGCAGAGCAAGCGGCGCCTGGCGCTGGCCGCCTTTGGCCTGCTGGCGCTGACAGCCAGCATCGGCCCCTGGGCTTTTTTTGGGGGAGATGTCTCATTAATTGACCTTTACCGCGCCCGCATCGAAAACGTGATTAACGAGCGTTACCGCCCCGCGCCGAAAAACCAACCGCTGACGCCGGAAGCATCCGCCCCAAGCCTGCCCCCCGCCGAGGCCGCTCCCGCCCTCAGCCCCGAAACTGCGCCCCAGGCCGAACTGCCCTTTCCGCTGCGGCATCTGGCGCACAATTTACTGACCAGCGCCGTCATTTTCCCGGTTTCACCGCAATTTTTCACGCTCAAAGGCATCATTCGTGGCGGCGACCCCTTTTGGGACGAATCCTGGCGCGGAGCGATGACTCCCGCGCAGGCAGGCTGGCTGACGCTCAGCCTGCTGTTGGTGGCGCTGGGCAGCGGTGCAGCCTTCGCCAAAGCCGGTTGGCGCGGCTGGCTGCCGTGGGGCGTGTTCTTTGTCTACACGACAGCCAATGCGCTGGCGCGCACCTCTGGCGGGCGTTACCTGGTACCCATGGATTGGATTGTGGTGGTGTATTTTGCGCTAGGGCTGGCCGAACTGCCGCAGTTGGCGCTCGGCCTGTTGCAACAGGAAACAACTTCCAGCGGAGAGTCTGCGCCGCCCGCTCCCGCCGGGCAGGAATCTGCCCGCTGGAAAATCCGCGCCGCCGGGGTGATTCTCAGCCTCGGCCTGCTGGGCGGGCTGCTCCCGCTGACCAATCATCTTTTTCCCCGTCGCTACACAAAAGACGAAACCGCTCTGCGTCAGGCAGCGGCGCAGGTTTTGGGCGCGCGCGCGGTGGATGAATTTTTGGCGCAGCCCGGCGCGTTGATTTTGGAAGGGCGCGCGCTTTACCCGCGCTTTTTGAAGCATGACCAATATTTGCCGCTCTCCCCGGAGACGCTTTTGAGCCAGCCCTATGATCGGCTGATGTTTACGCTGCTTGGGCCGCATGGGCAGCGCGAGGTGTTCATCCGAAATTCAATCAGCGAGACGCTACCGAATGGCGCGGACGCGCTGGTGATTGGTTGCAAAGTGGAGCGCGAGTATTTTGTGGGGATGGAGGCGCTGGCGGTGATTCTGCCCTCCGGGCAGACGATTTTGCGTCAGCCGGGCGCATCGCTGATTTGCGCCGAAGAGTGATGCTTGTCTTTCATATACTAACTCTGTATAAATCAAAAGAGGCTACTGTGAATTCTTCTATTTCCCTGAATACCTGGCTGGATGCCGCGCGTCCGCGCACGCTACCCGCCGCCGCCGCGCCGGTGCTGATTGCGACTGCGCTGGCCTGGCGCGATGGTGTTTTTTATTTTCCTGCCGCGCTGGCCTGCCTGCTGATTTCGCTGCTGATGCAAATCGGCGCAAACCTTTCCAACGATCTATTCGACCACGAGCGCGGCGCGGATACACCTAATCGGCTGGGGCCGACGCGCGTCACCGCCAGCGGGCTGATTTCGCCACAACAGATGCGCCTGGCGACGACGCTGGTTTTTGGGCTGGCGGCTGTTTTGGGGCTGTATTTGTTTTTTCTGCGCGGCTGGGTGGTGCTGGCGCTCGGCATAGCGATTGTACTGGCGGCGCTGGCCTACACCGGCGGGCCGTTCCCGTATGGCTATTACGGCCTGGGCGACGTGTTTGTCTTTCTTTCGTTTGGGCTGGCCGCCGTGTGCGGCACCTATTTTGTTCAGGCGGGAACACTAACTCTGGGCGCAATCTACGCGGCCATTCCGCCGGGGACACTCATCATCAACATTTTGGTGGTCAACAACACCCGCGACATCGAAACTGACCGCGCCGCGAAAAAACGCACGCTGGCGGTTTGGCTGGGACGTGAAGCAATGCAAACCGAATATCTGCTTTGCCTGCTGATTGCCTACCTTGTCCCGCTGGGAATGTGGGCATTGCGCCTGACAAGCGCGGGGGTATTGCTGACATTGTTCTCCGCGCCGCTGGCAATCGCGGTCTACCGCGAATTTTCCAGCGCAGAGGGCCGCGCCTTCAACCTGACGTTGGCGCGCAGCGCTCAGTTGGCGTTGATTTTCTCCCTGCTGTTTGCCGCCGGACTGATGTTGTAACCGGCTCGGCACGTCATTCAGAAGATTTAAAAACCTTGCGGCATTGTTGTGATTACCGGCTTGATTTGAGAGCATTTGAGAGTAAACTAAAAATATGCTATTGCAAGTATTTTCAATAAGGAGCGTATGAGCTGTACCGAACCTGCCCTTCAAACCCTGCGCGCGCGCGGATTTCGCATGACGCCGCAGCGCCTGTGCGTGCTGGAGATTTTGCACAACGCGCCCGAACACCTGACGCCACAGCAGGTGTACGAACAAGCCGCGCGCGCGATGCCCGGTCTAACTGAGACAACAATTTATCGCGCGCTGGAATTTCTGGCCGGGCACAACCTGGTCAATGCAGCGCTGACCGCCAACGGAAAACTGACCTATGAGTTGGCGCGGCGCGCGCATCATCATCTGGTGTGCCGTGTCTGCGGCCAACAAGTGGAAATTGACCACGAAATTCTTCTACCGGTCTATCGCTCGCTGGAAGAAACCAGTGGCTTTCACATCAACACCAGCCATCTCACTTTTTTTGGCTTGTGCCCACACTGCAAAGAAACGGAGTAAACCATGCACTACGCACCTGTTCCCATGCACATCCCCGACGGTTTATTGAGCCTGGTTGTGGCGCTGATTTTTTGGGCGCTGACCGCGGCCAGCGTTGCCCTAGCAATTTTCAAAACCAACAAAACGCTGGGCGAGAAACAAATTCCGCTGATGGGCATCATGGCGGCCTTCATCTTCGCCGCGCAAATGCTCAACTTTCCGGTGGCGGGCGGCACGAGCGGCCACTTTTTGGGCGGCGCGCTGGCGGCGATTGTGCTTGGCCCCTGGGCGGCAATTTTGGTGATGACTTCGGTCATCGCCGTGCAGGGCTTGCTTTTTCAGGATGGCGGCCTGCTGGTGATGGGCGCCAATATTTTCAACATGGGCATTGTCACGGCGATCATCGGTTTTGGACTTTACCGCAGCGTCTCGGGCAACCCCAACAAGACCGTGCGGCTGGCCTTCGCCGGAGCGGGCGCCTGGCTGGCGACGGTTTCTGCCGCACTGGTCACCGCCCTGCAACTCTGGCTGAGCGGCAACGCGCACATTGAAATTGTCGTCCCGGCCATGCTGGGCGTGCACGTGATCATCGGCATCGGCGAAGCGGTCATCTCGGTGGCGGCGCTGGCCTTCATCGAACAAACCCGCCCCGACCTGCTCAACGCGGAAAAATCGGCACAGCAGGGCGGCGGCGGCTGGGTCTGGGCTGGAATTTTGCTCTCGCTGGCGACGGTTTTGTTCTCGCCGCTGGTCTCCGCCTCGCCCGACGGGCTGGAGCGCGTGGCAGATAATCTCGGTTTCCTTTCGCAGGGCGTTTCTGCGCCGTACCAACTGCTGCCCGATTACACCATTCCCTTTTTGGGCGAAACCGCGCTGTCCACCATCGCCGCCGGAGCGATCGGCGCGCTGGTGGTGCTGGGCGTCGTGGTTTTGATTGGGCGCAACCTGCGCAAGCGGTCGGCTGAGTGATGCACGCCGACGCCTTTGACCGTTTTCATCCCGCAGAAAGCCGCCTGCATCGCCTGAATCCAAGCGTCAAGGTGGCGCTGACGGTGGCTTTTATTATCAGCAACGCGCTGCTGCCAGATGCGGCCTGGCTGGCCTTCGCCGCCGCCTGGTTGTTTTTACTGGCCGCCAACGACCAATCACGGCTGGGGCTGTGGTTCACGTTTCGGCGTTCGCTGCTGGCCGCGCCGTTTGCGCTGGCGGCGCTCAGCGCAATTTTTTCACCGCTGGGCGGCGCGCTGGTTTCCTTTCATCTTCTCTGGTTGAATCTCACGGTGACGGATGTTGGCCTGCTACGCTTTGCCAGCATTCTCATCCGCTCGTGGCTCTCGGTGCAGATGGCGGTTTTACTGGTGGCGACGACTCAGTTTCCCGATATTCTGCACGCGCTGGAACATTTGCGCGTTCCCAAAGCGCTGACCACGATCATCGCCTTTCTCTACCGCTACCTGTTCGTACTGACCGATAAAGTTTTTCGTCTGCTGCGAGCGCGCGAGGCGCGCAGCGCCGGTCTGCCCGGCCAAAAGCGGGGCGGAAGTTTGCTGTGGCGCGCCAACGTAGCCGGAAACATGGCCGGGCAGTTATTTGTGCGCAGTTACGAGCGCAGCGACCGCATCTACAACGCCATGGCGGCGCGCGGCTACACCGGTCAGCTGCGCACCCTGCACCCGCACGAGATCAAGCCCTCCGACTGGAATTTTCTCACCCTGGCGCTCATTTTGCTGGCGCTGATTCAACTGACAGGCTGGATTCGCTAATGCCCATCGAACATCAACCCGACTTTGATTACGCCCTGCCGCTGTGCGAAGGCGATATTTTGCAGGCGCGCGACTTGCGCTTTGCCTACCCCGACGGTCACCCGGCGCTGAACGGAATTTCGCTCAACCTATGCGCGGGCGATAAAGTTGCCCTGGTCGGCCCCAACGGCGCGGGCAAAAGCACCTTCATGCTGCACCTGAACGGCATTCTGACCGGCCAGGGCGAGTTAAAAGTGGCCGGTCTGACCATCAGCGAGAAAACCCTGCCGCAAATCCGCGCCGCGGTGGGGTTGGTTTTCCAAAACCCCGATGACCAGCTTTTTTCGCCAACCGTCTTCGAAGACGTCGCCTTCGGCCCGCTGCACATGGGCCTGCCCGAAGCGGAAGTCCGCCAACGGGTGGAAGGCGCCCTGGCGGCGGTCGGCATGTCCAACTTCAAAGAACGCCTGTCGCATCACCTGAGCGTCGGCGAGAAAAAACGCATCGCCATCGCCACCGTGCTTTCGATGCGCCCGCAACTGCTGGTGCTGGACGAACCCTCCGCCGGGCTGGACCCGCGCGCGCGGCGCACGCTCATTCACCTGCTGCGCGACCTGCCCATCACCATGCTGGTTTCCACCCACGACCTGGCGATGGTCAAGGAATTATTTCCGCGCACCATCATCATGGACGAGGGGCGCATCGTCGCCGACGGGCTGACCTATGAAATTTTGGAGAACGCGGCCTTGCTTGAAGCGCACGGGCTGGAAAAACCGTAGTTTGCCTGTATAATAGCCCAATTCCAACCCAAAAAGGCAGAAAAAATGGCAAATCCGCGCCCGACCATCAAGCAAAAACTGCAATATTTTTTTCGATAACATCATGGCCGCTGGTACACCGGCCATGATTGGTTTACTGGCCCTGCTCTCGCTGATTGTGATTGTTCTGGCGAGCGGCGTTGTTGCCCTGCTGGGCATTCCCAGCGCGCCGGGTGATGTGCCGCTCAACTTTGGCGAAGCGGCCTGGATGAGCCTGATGCGCACCCTCGACGCCGGGACGATGGGCGGCGACAGCGGTTTTGGCCTGCGCCTGATCATGTTCTTCGTCACCATCGGCGGCGTCTTCATCGTCTCCAGCCTGATTGGCGTGCTGAGCAGCGGCGTCGAAGCCAAGCTGGAGGAAATGCGCAAAGGCCGCTCGCTGGTGCTGGAAAACGACCATACCGTCATTCTCGGCTGGTCGCCGCAAATTTTCACCGTCATCTCCGAACTGGTGGAAGCCAACAGCAACCGCAAACGCCCGGCCATCGCCATTTTGGCCGACAAAGACAAAGTGGAGATGGAAGACGAACTGCGCGCGCGCGTGCCGGAAACCAAAAATACACGCATCATCTGCCGCAGCGGCCAGCCCAACGACCCCACCGACCTGGAAATGGTCAGCCCGCACGCCGCGCGCGCCATCATCGTCTTGCCGCCCGATGAAGATGCCCCCGACACCTTCATCATCAAAACCGTACTCGCCATCACCAACAACCCCAACCGCCGCGCCGAACCGTATCACATTGTCACCCAAATCCGCGAGCCAGAAAACCTGGAAATCGTCAAAATGCTCGCCAAACGCGACGAGATTGACGCCCTGCTGACCGGCGACCTGATTGCCCGCGTCACCGCCCAAACCAGCCGCCAATCCGGCCTGTCCATCGTCTACACCGAATTGATGAACTTCGGCGGCGATGAAATTTACTTCAAAGAAGAACCCGGCTTTTCCGGGCGCACCTACGGCGAAACACTGGCGGCCTACGAAGACTCCGCCGTCATGGGGCTTTCTCAGCGCACCGAAAAGACCGTCAAACTCAACCCGCCGATGGAGACGCGCCTAGCGCCCGGCGACCAGATTATCGCCATTTCCGCCGATGACGACACCATCAAACTCTCCGGGCTGAACATTCCCCCCGTGATGGAAAATCTGATTCGCGCCAACGGAAAACTGCCCGCGCCGCGCGCCGAAAAAATTCTCGTGCTGGGCTGGAATCAGAGCGCCCCGACGCTTTTGCGCCAGTTGGACAATTACGTCACCGCCGGTTCCTCCGCCCAAATTGTCGCCAGCGCCAATTTTGAAGAAGAAATTCGGGCTTGCGACTGTCTGACCAACCAAACGCTGAATTTTCACCCCGGCGACACCACCAGCCGCGCCCTGCTCGATACGCTCGACGCCGCCGATTACGACCACGTCATCGTCCTGGCCGACACCTCCCTGCCGGTGCAGGAAGCCGACGCCCACACGCTGATGACGCTGCTGCACCTGCGCGACATCGCCTCGCGCGACGAAACGCCCTTCTCCATCGTCAGCGAAATGCTCGACCTGCGCAACCGCCAGCTGGCCGAAATCACCAAAGTGGACGATTTCATCGTCAGCGACCACCTGATTTCATTGATGATGTCGCAAATTTCCGAAAACAGCCGGCTGATGGCCGTCTTCGCCGACCTGTTCGACCCGGAAGGTTCGGAAATTGGTAGTGGTCAAGTAGCAAGTGATGCTTTGGCAAGATTGTAGCGGACGACATACAGTCGAGTAACCAATTCATGGTAGATATCGGATTTTGAAAACGATAAAGTCTTGCGTACATAGCGAGCATTCGATTGCCGCAATGTATTGTTCTAACGTTCCATGTGACTGGTCTCTCCAGTTTCTTTGCCAACACTCCGATGGGTTTCTTTTGGAAAAACTTTTTCGTAGGCATCCCAAAAATCACTAAAAGTGTAGCAGGCTTTATACTCATCAGGAATCAACGCCCATAG
>MNXJ01000003.1 GCA_001872455.1 Anaerolineae bacterium CG2_30_57_67
TTTGCCGGGAAGGACGAAGCATCTCGCGCCCGACGGTTCAACAATACATGCGTGAAATGCAAATAGCCGGGATTGCGCCGGGACCCAATACTAGTGCCGGAACTTTCCGATTTTGTAGGGTAAAAACGGCTGAATTGCGCCGTTTTTACCCTACATCTTTATAAAGTTCCGGCACTAGTCGTCCTTGCCCTGAGCACAAAGTCTACCCATACCTGTTGCGCGGGCTGAAAATCGAACGGGCAGGCTAGCCGCCACTCCCCGGACACACCCGCAACCCCGACGGTTTGTTAAGGTTCCTGCCATTCAACGCAATGTTAAAAAATCTAGAAAGGAGTCCAACCACCTTCAAACTACCCTTTTCCCTGTCGAAAAATCTTTACCACTTCATTATCTCATTGTTTCCTTGTTTCCTTGTATACTTGTTTCCTTACTCCTTCTCCCCCCTCTATTTTCTTCCAAAGCTCTAACACTTCCGCCGCGGCACGGATGATAAAATTCAACCCATGCTACCCGATTTCCGCGTCCGCCAACGCGACTACCTGCTGGAAATTTCCCGCGCTGTTACCCAGGAACTTGACCTGAAGAAGTTACTGGCGCGCATTTTACGCATCTCCATCGAATTGCTGGCAGGTCAGGCCGGGCTGATTGCGCTGAAAGAAGCCAGCACCTGGCGAGTCGCCACCGCGCACGGCATTCCTCCAGCCTTTTTGCGCTACCTCGAACCGCTTCTGGCAGAAGAACGCACCACCAACCTGGATGTGGATGAACTCAACAGCCTGCTCAAAGACCTGACCTACACCGCCAGCATGGGTTTACTTAACGGCGTGGGGCTATCCCTCATTTCTCATGGCAAAGTTATCGGCGTCATTTTCATCTTCCGCAACTACCCCGACCTGTTTTCGAGCAACGATAAACAACTTTTGCAATCTTTTGCCGACCAGGCCGCCATCGCCGTTTACAATGCCCAACTCTACGGGCAAGTTTCGTACGAACAACAACGTCTGGCTGCGCTGATTGATTCCGCCGCCGACGGCATTCTCATCCTCAACCCCGACCACACCATCGAGCGCGTCAACGACGCCTTTGAGCGCATCTACGGCCAAAGCGATGAAGCCCTGCGCGGAAAGCGCCACGAAGACACCATCCGCTGGGCAAAAAAGCCGGAAGGACAAACGCTGGAGCAAGCAGAGGTCAGTGGCTGGCCGCTGACCTCTGGCGCGTATTTGTACGTGGAGGGTGACCTGTTGCGCAGCGACCCGCAACCGTTGCCCGTTGGAATCACCTATGCGCCGTTATTGACCGACGGAAAATTAAGCAATATCTTCGCCACCGTGCGCGACATCACCCACTTTCGTAACGCCGACGAAGTCAAAGCCACGTTTATATCCGTCGTCAGCCACGAGCTCAAGACCCCAGTAGCATTAATCAAAGGCTACGCTTCCACCCTGCGCCGCGAGGATGTCCGCTGGGAGAAACACGTGGTGCGAGAGTCGCTAACCGTCATCGAAGAAGAAGCCGACCGCCTGGCGCACATGATTGACGACCTGCTGGACGCCTCGCGCCTGCAAGCGGGCGGACTCGCCCTCAGCCGGGCCGATGTCTCGTTACCGGTACTCGCTCTCCGGCTGGCAAAGCGCTTCCAAACCCAAACCACGCGCCACCAAATCAGCGTGGATTTTCCCTCCGGATTCCCGGCTGTCCTGGCAGATGAAACACGCATCGAACAGCTGCTTGCCAATCTCATCTCCAACGCCATCAAATACGCCCCCGGCGGAGAAATTGCCATCACCGGACAAAATTTACCGGAACAAGTTGTCGTTACCGTCAGCGATGAAGGCCCCGGCATTGACCCGCGCGACCTGCCCCACATTTTTGACCGCTTTTACCGGTCCGATGGCGCAGTACGCAAGACCAAAGGCGCCGGGCTGGGACTGTATCTGGCAAAAGCCATCGTCGAAGCGCACGGCGGGCGCATTTGGGTCGAGAATAAACCCGTCGGCGCAAAGATTTGCTTCTCGTTGCCAGTGGTCAGTAATCAGTTGTCAATCACCAATCATCAGAAATAAATTGCCATTTTCCCATTTCCCCTTTCAAGAAAGTCAATCTCATGCCAGAAACTCAAATTTCCTGCCCACGTTGCCGTCAAATCATTAGCGCCAACATAGAACAACTCTTCGATGTCACCAATGACCCTGCCAGCAAACAACGCCTGCTGGGACGAGTCTCCAACTATGCGCATTGCCCGCACTGCGGCTTTGAAGGCCCACTGACAACGCCGATGGTCTATCACGACAACGAAAAAGAACTTCTGCTGACGTATTTTCCCTCCGAGTTGGGATTGCCCGTCAACGAACAGGAGAAAATGGCCGGACCGTTGATTAGCCAGGTCACCAATAAACTGCCGCCCGAAAAACGTAAAGGTTATCTGTTGCGCCCACAAAGCTTTCTCACATTGCAGAGCATGATGGAGAAAATTCTAGAAAAAGACGGCATCACGAAAGAAATGCTTGACGGTCAACAAAAACGCATCAACCTGTTGCAGCGCCTGATGCAGGCTTCTGCACCCGACGTGCGCGCCACAATCATCAGCCAGGAAAAAGACTTGTTTGATGAAGCTTTCTTCGGCATGTTCACCCGGCTGATCGAAACCGCCCTGGCGCAAGGACAAGAACAAACCGCCCAGGCGATGGGCGCTATTCAACAAGAGTTGCTCGACCAGACGGATTACGGGCGCAAAATCAAAAGCCAGTTTGAAGAAATGGAAGCGGCGGTAAAGACTTTGCAAGAAGTTGGGCAAGGGCTGACGCGTGAAAAATTGCTGGAAATTTTCATCACAACCGCATCCAACGACCGGCTCAAGGCGCTGGTTTCACTCACACGCAACGGCCTCGACTACTCATTCTTTCAAATGTTGACCGAACGCATCGAAAAAACAGCCGGTGATGAACGCAAAAATCTAGAGGCGCTGCGCGAGACCCTGCTCGACTTCACCAATCAAATGGATAAAGCCATGGAAGAACAAATGAAAGTGGCTGACGCCTTCATTGAACAAATTTTGGCTGCGCCCGATATCGCCCAGGCCACAGCGCAAAACCTCGACCGGTTCAACAATGAAGTTATCGGCCAGGTGTTTGAGACCAAACTACGCGAGGCTTCGCAGAAAAAGGATACCGCCCGAATGCAGAAGTTACAACAAATGGTGGCGATCCTGCAGCAGGCCAGCGCCCCGCCCGAAATGGAACTGATTCAACAATTGGTGGACGCGCCCAGCGAAGCCATGATGGAAGAAATTCTGGCTGACAACGAAAAAATGGTCACGGAAGAACTCGGCGGCATGTTCGCAGCTCTGATGCAGCAGGTGGAGCAACAAGCCACGAAAAACCCCGAAGCCGCCGAGCTTCTGCCCAAGCTCGAAGCCGCCTACAGTGTGGTAATTAAGTTTCAGATGAAGAAAAAATTGCGCTAGCGGCAACCCAGCGTATCTACGCGTCAAAAAGCGTCCCAGAGGCTTTTGGTAGCCTTTGGGACGCTTTTTTAAACCAATGTTCGTAATGGTTCAGGTTGGAAACTTTTTCGCCCCCCCTTTTTTTGGAGTCCGCCGACGCCGTCCGTGAGCCGCATCATCGGGAAGGTCTAACTCTCCGCCGGATTGTCAAGACGAATGCCATGTCCCCGCAGGGTGGTGATATAACCTTGGGCTGTATCCATCTCAGCTAGGCGATCGCGCAGACGGCGGAGCAAGGCGTCAAGCGCCTGATCCGAAACACCAGAAGATTGCTCTTCCCCCCAAACAGCGACAATTAAATCACCGCGCGAGATGACTTTCCCCGGCGATTGGTACAGCACCCACAGAAGTTGAAATTGTTGCGCAGAAAGCGGCGGCGACATTTGCCTGCCATGTAGCCAAACCTGACGCGAGCGCATATCCAACATCAGCCGCCCGGCGCGCAAAGGTGACTCCAGCGGCATGGTGGCATCAGAGTTGAGAAAGAGAAATTCCTGCGCCAGCGCTACCTGAATAATATCGCCATCCTGCAGCGTCACTGGCGAAGTGAGCGCTTCGCCATTCCGCTGCGTGCCATTTTTACTCCCCAAGTCTTCAATCACAACACCGCCAGCCAGCGGGCTAACACGCACATGGTAGCGAGAAATCTGCCTGTCAGGGATGACGACATCGCAACCCGAATCACGCCCCAGCACCAATGGACGGTCAAGTGTCCAGCGCTCACCTTTCAGCGGGCCGTTTTGGGCAATCAAAACCGGGGCTTCTTGTTCCATCAACATTGTGCAACACTCCTACAAACGAGCCTATCACGAGGCCAATGCGCCCATGCAAAGATGAACCATCAAACACACGTTATAATATAGCAGAAATTTCTGTTCTGCGCCAAAATACGCCGAAATCAGCGCAGAACCAACCCTGCATTACTGGAGAAGTCGCCGAATGCCCCTGCCGCTCAAATCAGGCGAGGTATTGAGCGAACGGTACGTTCTGCAAGAACGCATTGGTCAGGGCGGCATGGGAAATATTTACCTTGCCGATGACCGCGTACTTGCCGGGCGGCACTGTGCGCTTAAAGAGGTCGAACACGACCGCAACCTGCCCAAGAAAATTCTGAGCGAGGCCCGCGAGCAATTTTTGCGCGAGGCCACTGTTTTGGCGCGCCTCGACCACCCCAATTTGCCCAAAGTTTCAGATTTTTTCTCTGTGGGCGCACGCGACTACCTGGTGATGGATTTTGTGCCGGGCAAAGATTTGCGCACGCTGATGCTGGAAGCCAAAGCCCACAACACCTTTCTTGAAGAACGCACCGTTCTTGACTGGGCAGCGCAACTGTGCGATGCGCTAACGTACCTGCACCGTCAAACGCCGCCAATTGTGCACCGCGACATCAAACCCAGTAACCTGAAATTAACGCCCGACGGCCTGCTCAAGTTGGTAGATTTCGGCCTGGTCAAGGTTCTTGCGCCCGATGAAGAAACCATCACCATCATTCAGGGGCAGGGAACGGTGCTGTACACCCCGCTGGAACAGTTTGGGGGCAGTCAAAACCATACCGACGTGCGCTCCGATATTTTCGCTTTCGGCGCGACCCTCTATCACCTGCTCACCAATCAGCCGCCCGCCGACGCCCGCCAGCGTTTTTTACACCCTGAAGTTTTGTTGCCGCTACGGCGCATTAACCCGGCCATTTCCATGCGTACCGAGCGCGCCATCCTGTGGGCAATTGAACTACACCCCGACCTGCGGCCGGATGCCATCGAAACCCTGCGCCAATATCTTTTTGGTACCAAAGAACTGCCCAACCGTCCGCTCCACACGCGCCCGCAACGCAGGCCAGCGCTGGAAGCGCTGCTGGCCCCGCCAGAGAATCTACTTCTGGCCGCTGGCGTTGCCCTGTTGTTCATCGGGCTGATTGCCACACTAGGGCATTAATCCTCGTCAGGATAATTGCCCAGCAACTGTTCTATCCGCTCCAGCACGTCATCGTTCAACTTTTCCACCGCTTCTGCCGAATCGAGATTCTCCTGCAACTGCGCCGGGCGCGTCGCGCCGGTGATGACCGTGCTGACTTCCTTACGACGCAGCAGCCAGGCCAGCGCCAACTGCGCCATCGAAATATGCAAATCTTGCGCCACCTGAGTCAATTGACGCACAATCACCACACGCTCCGGCGTAATTCGGTCGCGTATCCAGGCCATGCTATCCATCGAAGCGCGCGTCCCCATCTCAATCCCATCGTTATACTTTCCCGATAAAATTCCATAATACAACGGGCCCCAGGTCATCAACCCCAGGCCATGCTCATGGCAAACCGGCGCGAGTTCCATCTCCACCCGGCGGCGGTGAAACATATTATATTGCGGCTGTTCCGCCGTCGGCGGAAGCATATGATGCAAATTTGCCACATGAATCGCGTCCGTTACCTGCCATGCGCGCCATTCTGACGTTCCCCAATATAAAATTTTTCCCTGACGCGCCAGCGAATCCATCGTATAGACCACTTCATCCACCGGCGTATCCGGATCAAAACGGTGACAAAAATATAAATCCAAATAATCCGTTCCCAACCGGCGCAAGGAAGCGTTCACCGACTCGCTAATATGCTTACGAGAAAGCCCGCGCCCGTTCGGCCCCGAGTTCGTCGGCCAAAAAACTTTACTGGAAAGCACCAACGCCTCGCGTGGCAAATCCAGAATTGCCCGCCCCATCACTTCTTCCGACTGCCCGTTGGCATAAATATCCGCATTATCAAAAAAATTCACCCCAGCATCATACGCCGCGTGCACCAGGTCGCTGGCAACCGCTTCATCAATCTGCCCGCCAAATGTCACCCACGAACCGAGCGAAATTTCACTCACCTTCAAGCCAGAACGTCCCAAACGCCGGTAGTGCATCGCGACTCCTTTCAGGGGGAAAACGATCAGGGCCGAGCCACGTCCACAACCTGGCCTAGCCCGTTAATTGTCAACAGCCATTCCGAACCCGATAGAAACTGTCCAAATAAAGTAGAATCCGGGATTTCATATTCCAAAACACCTTTGGTTGTCTGAAAATAAGCCCAATAATGTTCCGAGCGCGCGCCTTCGCGCCGTGTTGCGCTCACATCTACTAGCGGCCAAGCCGGGAATAGGTCATCGCCTTGCGCCGTCGCCTGGTCAGCGGCTTGCCATTCCAGCGCCGAATACTGGCACATATCATCATAAACTTCGTAAACGCAATCCTGCACCACTTCAGCGTAACCGTTGCCCTTGTCCACCGAATACGGCGTGCCACAGACTTCACGCGCATTCGGCGCGGGTTGCTCCTGGCTGCTGCGCACTTCCTGGCGGCAAGCCAGCGTCTCAGCATCGGCGGGAATTTGGTCGCGCCAGGTTTCACGCGTCACTGGCCGCAAATCTTCGACAACAATTGTCCGTTCCCAAGCCACGCGCTGCACCAGGCCTGAAAGCGCCTCGGTGCGTAAATAGAAAAAGCCCACCACAACACAGCACATCAGGATGAGCGCGATAAGCGGGATTGCCATCCAGGGGCGCATACCCGCGCCCAAGCGTTTGCCCGCTCCGGGCTGGTTCGGGAGTGGGCCAGCCGCCGATGTTGCCGCCAAAACGGACGCCGCCGTCCCTCCACAACGGACGCATCGGCCAGCGTCTGGAGCATTTTCCGCTCCGCAGGCCGGACAAATCAGCGTTTGCGCATTTCCCGCCGCTAAAAGTACCTTTCCAGCCTGGCGCCGCGCCCCTTCCGACAAGTCGCCGCCACACTGCTGGCAAAGTTTTGCGCCGGCAGAGTTGCGCGTGCCACAATACGGGCAATGAATATCCGCTGCTTTGCGCGCGGCTTCCAACGCGGCAGAATCTTCCAGCAAAGCCGCATCCGGGCGCATGCGAAACGCAACGTCTTGCGGCTGAGGCGAACCACACGCCGCACACGCCTGGCGCGAACCCGGGTTTTTGTTTGCGCAATTGGGGCAAACCCATTCCGTCTCTGCGTAACCGATGCTCTTCTTTGCCATTAGTTTTTATTTTGAACGCGAATCATCATTCCAAACGTACAGAAAACCTGGTCTTTGTCATTGACCAAACCCCAAAATGATGAATATTCGCCGGGTTCTTTGGGAGAGGTCATGGCGATATGCACCAAAATTTTATCGCCCGGGTATATAGCGTCGGGAATAAAAAATTCGTTGCGCTGCGCAGGGTCATTTTGCATAGAGGTTCCGCCCAAATACTTTACACGAACGCTATCCGTTTTCCAAATTTTTCCGCCTATGTTGAAGATGCGCCATTCGGCCCGAAAGCCGTTACGCGGCGCATAAGTCGTTCCCTGCGCGGGCGAAAGATGGCGCATGTCACACTTCCAGGTTTCGGGCGTGGCGGTATAGAGAATATAGTTACCACTGCCATTGATCGGATTGGATGCCAATGTCGAAGGCAGGGGCAACGTCGGCCAGGGCGTCAGGGTAGGGAAAGGCGTCAGGGTAGGAACAGTGGTTATATTTGATGCATCTGGAAGAGCCGTAAAGGCGGGGTCGCGCGTGAATGAAGCAGTCGCCGTTGGGTAAGGTGTGTTGGTCGGCAGCGCTGCAATCGTCGCCGCGGCGATGGTTTCAATCAACGCTTTCGGGTCCTGCGCGGGCGCTGCCGCCGGGACACAGGCAGCCAAGAGTAAGGCTCCTACCAATGCTCCAAACAGCCAGCGATTAAAATTCTTCACAAAATAGCTCCTGTCTTAACGCTATCGTACCGATACACCAATGCGAAAATCGCAAAATACATCGCTGCCGTGTTGTAGGCCGAACCCGGCAAGATAGTCACCGCCAGCCTTGGGGGTGCGTAAAACAACCACAATATCGCGGGTGTCGCCTGGGGGGATGGTGTAAGCCAGCTCTTGCGAAGGGCCAAATTCGTACATTTTTGTGCCTTCCACGTAGATAATTTCCAGCGCGCCCTGACGCCATTCTTTTGCGCCCACGTTTTTAATCGTCCAGACAACGTAGAGCAACTTATCGGCCTTAACTTTTTTCCAGTCGATTGGTTTTTGTCCCATCACCATGCAGGCAAAATTTCCATGCCCCTGATATTTGCCCACTTCGCCGCCGCCAACAGGTAAATCGGTTTCAGACGGGGTTGGGCTGGGTTCGGTTGTACTGCTAGGAACGGGCGTAATAGAAAAGACAGGCACTGGTGTAAATAAAGGCGTGGGCGTAAACAACGCCTGGGCGGGGCGGCGCGTCATAGTGGCCGATGGCGGCGGTGTATTGGTCGGGAGCGCCGCAATCGTTGCCGCCACCATGGTCTCCATTGCTACTTGTGGGTCATCAATGGTAACGACAGGGGCGCAGGCTGAAATCGTCAGTGCAAGGAATACCAGAAAAACGAGGAAATTTCGCAGGGGAAAAATCACTTGATATTGACCTGAAAAGAAAATTCGCAAAACGAGTCGCGCCCGCGCATCAGCGCCCAGCGAGAGACATATTGGTTAATTTGTGTGGGCAAAATAAAGGTGAGCATAATGACACCGGTTTCGCCCGCGAGAATAGGCGCAGAAAGCTCGGGGGTCGTGCCTTTGGCAACCATGCGCTCGCCGCCACGAAATTCAAGGCGCACTTCCTGATTGTTCCAATCCTTGACGCCCACATTTTTAATTTCCCAAACCACGGTCAACAGGCGTCCTGATGGAGGATAAATTTTCCAGTCTTCTGGAACCTGGTTGGTGATTTGGCAGGAAAAATTTGGAGTTCCCTGAATATTATTGTATTCTGACCCGGCATCGGGCGTAGGCGTGCCAGATGGGACTTCGCTGGGAACGGGTGTGAAGGACGGGAAGGGCGTAATGGATGCAAAGGGGGTCTGTGTGGGGAGTTGTGTGGGCGGCAGGCTCGTCTCAACACCGGCAGGCTGTGAGGGCGCTGATGTACTCGTGGGCAGAGCGGCCACTGTCGCAGCAACCATCGTCTCGATAGCGGATTGCGGGTCAGCCAAAGGGGCGGCTACGGGAGCGCAGGCAGCAAAAAAAACAGCAGCCAGCCCAAGAATAGGAAAGAACTTTTTCACGCCGCTCCTTATGAAAACGGGGAGACTCCCAGACGGGAGCCTCCCCGTTTCTCAACTTCAACTACTTGACGGTGACGATGACGTAAAATTTACAGAAGACGCTGTTGCCATTGGCGAGACCCCAGTAGGCCGTGTAATAGCCGGGATTTTTGGGGCTATTCATATCTACCATCAGGGTAATTTTGCCATTGGGGGCGACGGCTTTCGTCAGGTCAAAAACATCGCCGCGAGTTTGCATCTTTGCGCCGCCGACGTACTTCAAATCGGTACCGGAGGTTTTCCAGCCGCTGGTGCCGGTGTTGCGGACGGTCCATTTGGCGTCAAAGATGTGGCGTGGCTTGAATTTCGTCCAATCTTTGGGGCTTTGGGAAATCAGTTTGCAGGCGTAGGGCGTGCCAGCCGAGAGGGCGCTATTCCAGGCTGAGAAGTTTGCGCCAGAAACCAGCGGCAGCCCGGCGAGCGCGGAGTCCGTCTGAACACTGACAGAGAGTGCGGGCGCAGCCTTGACCGACGAAAAGGCCGAGGCGAGAATTGCGAGGGCCGCTACGAGCGTTACCATCATTGAAAAGGGTTTGGATTGTTTCATGGTTTTCTCCTTCGGTATCATTATACACAATCAGCGGGCAGAAACCAGCCGCCAAAGGTACTTTCTATTTTTCGCTCTCGCCGCCGATGCCGAGCGGTTTCCACTTGCCCTCGTCCTTGAGACGGTGCTGAACGCCGTGGCGGTCGTGCAATTCGTCAAAGCCTTCGGGCTTGATGAACATTTCTTCACCGTCCAGCAGGGCGGTCAGGCCCTTTTGGCCGGGTTCAGGGCGTTTGGCACCCTTGTACTTGGCGGCCATGGCCGGGGTGTAATCGGTCGGTTCTTCGTAGGCGGTGACGTAGCCTTCGTAGTTACGCAAAATGATTTTGTGATCCGACATGCTGAGCAGGTAGTTGGGCATGACGGGGATTTTTCCGCCGCCGCCGGGCGCGTCTACAATATACTGCGGCACAGCGTAGCCGGAGGTGTGGCCGCGCAGCCCTTCCATGATTTCGATGCCCTTAGCGACCGGGGTACGGAAGTGACCGGCGCCCTCGACCAAATCACACTGATAGAGGTAGTAAGGACGGACGCGAATGCGCACCAATTTATGCACCAACTCGCGCTGAATGTGGACGTTGTCGTTGACGCCCGCCAGCAGCACCGACTGGTTTCCAAGCGGAATTCCGGCGCGGGTCAGGCGGTCGGCGGCTTGCTGCAATTCCAGGCTGATTTCGTTGGGGGTATTGACGTGAATGTTCAGCCAGAGCGGGTGGTATTTGGCGAGCATGTCGCACAATTCCTGCGTGACGCGCATCGGCATGAAAACCGGCACGCGCGAGCCGATACGGATGATTTCGATGTGCGGAATTTCGCGCAGGCGGCTGAGCAGTTCTTCCAAAATTTTAGGGGCCAGCACCAGCGGGTCGCCGCCGGAAAGCAGCACGTCGCGCACCTGCGGCGTGCGTTTGATGTAGTCAATCTGCATCTCAAATTCCTGGCGGTTGAAAGTCGCCGCCGGGTTGCCGACAATGCGCGAGCGGGTGCAGTAGCGGCAGTAAGAGGCGCACTGCGTCGTGACCAGCATCAGCACCCGGTCGGGGTAGCGGTGAACCAGGCCGGGCACGGGGGAATGTTTGTCTTCGGCCAGCGAATCTTCCATCATGGCGGTGAAAGATTGCAACTCTTCCGAGCGGGGGATAATTTGACGGCGAACCGGGTCGTCGGCGTCGTCCGGGTCAATCAGCGAAATAAAGTAGGGGGTAACATCCACGCGGAAGATGCCCTGCGTCTGCAAGGCTTGCCGCTCGCTGTCGGTCAGGTTCAACACTTTGCCGATATCATCCACGTTATTGAGACGGTTGCTTAATTGCCAGCGCCAGTCGTTCCATTTTTCAGCGGGAACGTCGGCGTAAATGGGGGCGCGTTTTGAAACAAAAGGTTCGGGCATGGGAAATCTCCGGGAAGTAGGAAGTAGGAAGTAGGAAGTAGGAAGTAGGAAGTAGGAAGTAGGAAGTAAAGAATTTAGCCGGAGGGTCGTGGTCGGGGCGAAAAAAACCGCCAAAATAGGGGTTGGCCGGAAGGCGAAGAAACATGCCACCATTGTAAGAGAATTCCAGACGAAGGTCAATCACCCGGAAAACGGGTAGAATTGAGGGGGATGCAGGGAAATAGCCAAGGAGAGAAGGAGAGCAGTGAAACAGGTAAAGCGCAGGCAACTGGCAACTGATAACTGACAACCAACAACTGGCAACCAACAACTGACAACCGGAGAACTTATGACAATCGAAGGAACACACGGCCATTGGGGCGATTTGCTCAAAGCAGGGCTAACGCCGCAGGAAGCCGATTTCACCGTCTTTGGCGTACCGTTTGACGGCCTGGCAAGCGCCCGCCAGGGAGCAGCGCAGGCTCCAGCCAGTATCCGCGCCTGGTCGCGGCATCTCACCCCGTTCAGCGAGGACCGCACCCGCCTTTCGACGATGAGCCTGTGCGACATCGGCGATTTCTCCGTGCAGTGCCCGGAAGTGGATTTTGAAATCATCCGCGCGCGGGTGGCCGCCCTGCCCAATATTCCGATCGCCCTGGGCGGCGACCATTCCATCAGCATTCCCGTGCTGCAGGGGCAGCGCCAGCGCTTTGCCGGGAAACGTCTCGGCCTGGTTTGGGTGGATGCGCACCCCGATTTGTGCGATGAATTCGACGGCTCGCGCCTTTCGCACGCCTGCGTCCTGCGCCGCGCGCTGGAAGCGGGCATCGAACAAAGCGATGTCTGCCTGGTCGGCCTGCGCTCATGGGAAGAACAGGAACTTGACCTGGTGGAAAATGGCCGTCTGAACATTTACGCCGCCGAACAAGTCGCCGAGCGCGGCATGAAGTGGGTCGCCAACGATGTGCGCCGCCTGCTGACCAAATGCGACGCCATTCACATCTCCTTCGACATTGACGCGCTCGACCCTTCCGCCGCCCCCGGCACCGGCATCCCCGATTTCGGCGGGCTGACCATGCGCGAGGCGCTGATTCTGCTCAAAAGCCTGCAAGGGCTGAAACTAGCCGGGCTGGACGTGGTGGAAGTTGCCCCGCCGCTGGACGCTTCCAATGCCACCGTCTTCGCCGCGCTAAAAATCATCATGGAATTTATTGGGCTGATTGCCCGCGAAAAACAGCTGAAAGGCAATCGATGAGCGACCTGCCAATTATCCACAACCCTAAAAACTCACGCTTTGAACTGACATTGGAAGGCCATACGGCAGTTCTTGAATACACGCAAAACGCTGAAAAAATGATTTTCACCCACACAGGCGTCCCCGCCGAATTAGGCGGGCGCGGCCTGGGCGGGGCGCTCGCGCGCGCCGGGCTGGAATTTGCCCGCGCAGAAGGCAAGAAAGTCGTCCCCCTGTGCAGTTTCGTGGCCGGGTACCTCGCCAAACATCCCGAATACGCCGACCTGGTGGCCTGAATGCCTTTTCTGCTGTTTGTCTGCACCGCCAATTTAATTCGCTCGCCGCTGGCGCAGGCTGCCGCCCAAAAGGTGATTAATGAGCGCGGCCTGACGGCGCAGTACCGCATCGAAAGCGCCGGAACCTGGGCGCAGGACGGCAGAGAAATTCTGCCGCAAACCTTGGCCGCTGCCCAAAAGTTCGACCTGCCGGGGTTGGAAAATCACCGCTCGCGCGAAATCAGCGCCGACCTGCTGCGCCAGGCCGACCAGGTGATTGTGATGACCCAAAATCAGCGCGAGGCCATTCTGGCAGAATTTCCCTGGGCCGGCGACAAACTACTGCTGATGAGCGCATGGGGCGGCGACGGCATGTACGACATCCCCGACCCGTCGCTGGGCGCAATCAGCATGGACGATGCCGCCCGCCTGATTGTGGCGCTGGCGCAAAAGAGCGGGACAAAACCCTGGGGAAAGCCAAAGCCCTAATGCAATTCCGCGAATAGGCGAATGATGCGAGTTTTCTAAAAACATTCGTGACTCCACTGCAAAAAGGCTCTTAACCACAAAGGACACAAAGTACACGAAGGTTAAGAGATGAAAGAATTTTTCTTTATGTTCCTTCGCAACCTTCGTGTTTGACGAGTTTTTGCAGCCGAGTCATTCGTGAAGTTCGCTCAGATGATACGAACCCCGCTTACGAAAACATCACCGTTGGCAAAAAACGTGGCGACTGGCGAACCTGTGCCGCCTGCTCAAAAGCGTAGGCGTAGCCAAGTAGTTTGGCCTCCGTCCAGGCCGCGCCAAAAAACGACAGGCCAAGCGGCAAGCCAAAGAGGAAACCCATCGGCACGGTGATGTGCGGGTAACCCGCCACCGCCGCCGCACTGGAAAACCCACCGCCGGGAAACTGGTCGCCATGCACAGGGTCAATCATCCAGGCCGCCGGGTTGGTCGGGGCAATCAGCGCATCGAGGCGCTGCGCCGCCATCAGCGCGTCAATCCCCTCGCGCGAAAGCCGCCGCGCCTGCTCCAGCGCCCAGGCGTAGCGCGGCGACTTCAGCCCACGCTTTTTTTCAGCCTGAAGCATACGCTCCTGCCCAAAAAACGGCATGATTTTTTCGCGTTCTTTTTCGTTATACGCAGTAATTTCGGCCAGCGAGCGGCGCGGCGCGGCGGGATGCGCCGCCAGGTAAGCGTTCAGATCAGCCCTGAACTCGTAGAGCAGCACTTCCAATTCGCTTTTGGCGTATTTGGATTCGTTTGCGAGGTTGGCCGGGTCAACAACTTCCGCGCCAAGCGCGCGCAGGATCTCCAACGCGCGCTCGAAGACTTGCGCCGCGCGCGCATCAGCGCCGAGGAAATTGCGACAAACCCCGATTCTGGCCCCGATTAATGCGGCGGGGTTCAGGCTGGCAGAGTAATCCACCCCAGCGCAAATCGCCGCTGTGGCCGGGTCGGCGGAATCGGGGGCGGCCAACGCGCCGAGCAGGATGGCCGCCTCGGTCACGGTGCGCGTCATCGGCCCGGCGGTGTCCTGGCTGTGGGCCAGGGGAATGATTCCGCTGCGGGAAATCAGCCCCAGGCTGGGTTTGAGTCCCACAATTCCGTTGATGCCCGCCGGGCAGGTAATCGAACCGTCGGTTTCGGTGCCGATGGCGGCGGCGCAGAAATTGGCGGCGACCGCCACCGCCGAGCCGGAGGACGAGCCGCAGGGTGTGCGGTCGAGGGCGTAGGGGTTGCGGGTTTGCCCGCCGCGGCTGCTCCAGCCGCTGGAGGAGTGCGTGGAGCGGAAATTGGCCCATTCGCTCAGGTTGGTTTTGCCAAAAATGAGCGCACCCGCCGCGCGCAGTTTTTCCACCAGGAAAGCGTCGCGCCCGGCCAGGTGACCGGCCAGCGCCAGCGAACCGGCGGTGGTTTGCATTTTGTCGCCGGTATCAATGTTTTCTTTGAGCAAAATCGGGATGCCGTGCAGGGGGCCGCGCAGATTTCCGGCGGCGCGCTCGGCGTCGAGGGAATCGGCCAGCGGCAGCGCGTCGGGGTTGATTTCAACGACGGCGCGGGTCAGCCCGTCCAGCTGGCGGATGCGCTCGAGGTAGGATTCGGTCAGTTGGCGGGCGGTCAATTGCCCGGCGCTCATCTGCGCCTGCAGCTCGGGGATGGAAAGTTCTTGCATGGATAGTCCTTGGGGCTTATGCGCGGAGTTTGAGCGCCCAAACTGCGGCGAAGAGGCCAGCCAGCAGCGCCAGCGCCGTCCAGAGCGGGTTAAGCGGCGGAGTTTTCGGCAGCACAAAGACGGCGGTCGTGCGCCCCGGCATGCTGAATTTTCCGCTGGCGCTGTCGAAATCGGCGCGCCGGACGGCTTCATCCGCCGAGGCGGCCTGAACGGGGTGCAGTTCAAATTTTTTCCCGGCCAGTTCGGCGGCAGTGAAAGTGACCGGTTCGGGGTTGGCGTTGAACAGGACGATAATTTCCGCAAAGTTGGGGTCAAGGTTGGCCGGGTCGCTCAGGCGCATCACAATCAGGCCGGGAGTTTGCTGCGGCCCGCTGTTAAGGAAACTGAGCGACTGCTGCACCTGTTCGGCGGTTTGCAGGCGGAAAAGCGGCGAACTTTTGCGAATTTTCAGGTTTTCCTGAAAAACCGCGGCGGCGAAACTGATTTCGGGCTTGCCCGCTTTCAGGGCCGGGTTCGCCAGCAGCGGGCGGAAGATGTCCCATTTGTCGCGGCCCTCGCCGGGCAGGCCAACGCCCCAGTTGTTGGTTTCCATCGTCCAGTCGAGTTTGTTGAACCAGTCGCCCGAATTGTACGAGTTACGGTCAAGCGATTTCGAGCGCAACAGATCGTCTCCCGCGTGGAAAAATGGCACGCCCTGGCTGAACGTCACCAGGCTGAGCGCCAGATTATTCATCCGCACCCGCTCTTGCAGGCTGGCGTTTTCCGGCGCTTTGAGTTGAATCGCGTCCCACAGGGTTTCGTTGTCGTGGGCGCTGACATAGACGATGTTTTCCTGCGGGTCGAGGGTGTAGCCCGCCGCCGAGCCGTTGTACAGCACCAGCCGCGCTGGAACGGTATCGCCATTGGCGCGAGTCAGCGAATAGTCGGCCAGGTTTCCCGCCAGGCTGATGCGAATCCAGTCACTGGTATCGAGCAGTTTGGCCTTTTGCATGTCGGCGCTGCGATTTTCCACGCCGTTGGGTTGAAAGAACAGGCCGGTGGCAAAACCCTGTTCGCGCGGGTCGCCGAAGGGGCCACCGCCGCGTACCGCATCGCGCAGGCGGTCGTTGAAGACGCCAATGCCTGTGCCGCCGATGTTTTGCTGGGTGGCGTTGACGCCGCGCGCGTTGTTGGCAACCTCGCCAAAATTCCAGCCTTCGCCGTAGATGTAAATGGACTTGCCATCCACGCCGTCTTTTTCGAGCGTCAGGGCGTCGAGCGCAGCGTGCACGGCCTGCATATCGGCCAGCATGTGATGACCCATCAGGTCGAAGCGGAAACCGTCCACTTTATAGTCGCGCGCCCAGGTGATGACCGAATCGACCATCAATTTGCGCATCATGGCGTGTTCGCTGGCGGTATTGGAACAGCAGGTGCTGGTTTCCACCCTGCCTTCGTCGTTCAGGCGGTGGTAGTAGCCCGGCACAATTTTATCCAGCACCGACTTTTCATCCTGTCCGCTGGCGTTGGTGTGATTGTAGACCACGTCCATCACCACGCGCAGCCCGCTCTGATTGAGCGCCTGCACCATCTCGCGAAACTCGCGCGTGCGCGCCGCGCCCTGCGGGTCGGTGGCATAACTGCCCTCCGGCGTGGTGTAATGATACGGGTCATAGCCCCAGTTGAAACCGTCCGCGCCATTGATGGCGCTGACCGCGGTCACCTGCCCGTCCGAATCGGGCGGCAGCGCGGCCAGGGTGGCTTCGTCCACCGTCTGCCAGACAGATTTATCTTCGTTGACACTGGCGATGTCGAAAACCGGCAGCAGGTGAACATGCGTCAGACCGGCGGCGGCCAGCGCGCGCAAATGTTGCATCCCGTTGGAATTTGGGACGGTGAACGCCAGGTAAGTACCACGCAGATTCTCCGGCACGCTGGAATCTGAAATGCTGAAATCGCGGATGTGCAGCTCGTAGATGACGCTGTCTTCGGGCGCGGCCAGCGGCGGCTTGCCGGTAGCCGTCCAGCCATCAGGTTGGAGCGCCGCGTCGGCCAGGTTCACAATCTGGCTGCGCTGGCTGTTCATGGAAAGGCTGATGGAATACGGGTCGGTGACTAGGTTTTTTTCGATTTTTCCGGTGGAGGGAACGTAGACCTGGACCTGGTAAAGATAGAATTTCCCGGCCCAGGCCGGTTCGCCCACCAGAGTCCACACGCCAGAGGTTGAGTCGCGCTCCATCGGCAGAATCGCCGCCGAATCGCCGGTCGGCGCGTCGAACAGTATCAGCGAAACCGATTTCGCAGTGGGCGCCCACAGGCTCAGGCTGGGAACAGTTCCGTTGAAGGCGACGCCCAGCGTCCCATCGAAAGTGAAAAGGTCATCCAACACGCCAGGAATCTGCACGCCGGTGACATCCACCACGCTGCCATTTTCATCGCGCACAATCATGGCAATCTGCGACTGCAGAATTTCGGTCAGCGTTTCGGGGCTTTGCTGCGGCACGCGGAAGGCGGTGAAGGCGGCCAACTGCGGAAATTTGGCCTTGATTTCGGCATCCGCGCCCGCTTTGAGATACTCCAGCGGAATTTCGCTGCCGCCGCTGACGCCGTCTGCCGTCAGAGCGAGCGCGGCTTCGGGCGAGTAGAAAAGCGAGTAGGTGTATTTGGGCGAGCCAACGGTGTTCCACAAAACCAAATCACGGCGCGCCCAGTGGGCTTTTTGTTTGGCGAGGTTGCCGCGCGGCGCACCATCGGTGCTGAGGGTAAATTCGTTTTTCACAGGGTCATATCCAAAGTAGATTTCGTCACCGTCTTTTTTAACGGTGAAGGATTGCGATTGAACCAGCAGGCTGGCGGAATCTTCGTTTTTCGCCACGCCCACCGCATACGTTCCGGCCTTGAGGGCGCGGGTGGCAAACGTGAACAGGCCGTCGCCATCCGGGTCTTGCAGCCAGGCGCGCAGGCAGGTTGGGTCGTTGTTGGCGGCGCAGCCCAGCGCCTGTTGAAAGTCGCCGACGGCGGTAAGAATGGGCGTATTGAAATTATCGGCGACCCAATGCGTTTTGTGGTCATAGTAAAACTTTACCAGGGTTGGCGCGCTGACTTCCAACGGAATATCGCCGCCGCCGCGCGCGGCATTTTTGCCGTAGTTTTCATCCCAGGTTCCGTTGAGGGCGGCTTTGTAACGCGGGCCCATTTTGTCGCTATCGTTACCGGGCCCAATTTGGAACTCGCCCTGCCAGATGTCGTCTTCGGCGTCGTAGGTCAGCAAAGTCTGCTCACAGCCGGGAGTCCAGTCGCCGGGGCAACCCAACTCGCCCTGATGCGTGCCGGGCAGGCCGACCATTTTCGGCGGCGGGGAGTCTTCGGCGCGGGCCGGCGAAGCCCAAACGCCGGTCAGAATAACGAGCAGAAAGAAGATGTTGAACCATTTTTTCATTGAAAGACCTCCTGCAAAGATGAGGCAGTTTTACCATAAAAAAATGCGGCGCAAGTCTTTTGACTTGCGCCGCAGCGATAACCAGCGAACACGTTTACTGCCCGTGAATGTAATGCTCCAACTGCTTAATCATGAAATCGCGCTCGTGGATGGCGTCATAAAGCACATCGCCGACCGAGACCACCCCGGCCAGTTTGCCGTTTTCCATCACCGGCAGGTGACGGATGCGTTTTTCGGTCATCAGCGCCATGCACTCTTCCACCGGCTGGGCGGCCTCGACATACAAGACTTTTTCAGTCATGATGTCGCGCACCAGCGCGGTTGCGCTATTGCGACCTTGCAACTCCACTTTGCGGACGATGTCGCGCTCGGAGAGAATGCCGACCACCTCGCCGCTTTCCATGACCAGCGCCGCGCCGATGTTGTGTTCGGCCATCATTTTCATCGCATCCAGCACGGTAGCGCTGGGCGCCAGCGAAAAAATGGAATTGACCTTTTTGTTTTTGAGCAAATCACGAACGGTTGCCATGTGAGCCTCCTGCGTTAAGTTGAAGTCAGTGTACCGAAAAGCAGGGACGTTGTCAACAAAGTGAAAAAAGGCACGGGCGTTTTACTGCCCGACAAAAGTCGCTTCGACGGTCATGCCCCAGCGCAGGGCAGGGTCGCCATCTGTCAGGCGAATTTTGACAGTGTAAAGCACGTCGCCACCCTGCGTTTTGGAAGACTGGCCGATGGCGTCCACGACGCCATTCAATACCACACCGCTGAGCGCATCCGGGCGGATTTCGACAGGTTGTCCAACGCTGACATTGACCACTTCCAATTCGGTTAAATCGCTGGTTTCAATCGTCCAGGCGCTCAAATCGGCCAGTTGAATTGCCCAGGTTTCCGGGCCAATCAACTGCCCAAGCGAAAGATTGACATCCGTAATCGTTCCGGCAAAGGGCGCCTGGAGCGAATAACCATCTAGCGCGGTTTGCGCGGCGGCGACCTGGGCATTGGCATTGTTCAGCCGGGCGTCAAGAATGGCTTGCTGTTCAGCGTTGGGGCCGGATTTCGTCAGGTCGTAGACGCGCAGGGCTTCGGCTTCGGCGGCCAGCGCAGAATCGAGCGCGGCGCGCGGGGCATCCACCTGGCGGCGCAGGTCTTCAATTTTCCGCAGCGCATCGTTGTAATTGGCTTCCGCGGTGCGCAAAGCATCTTCCGCGGTGCGGCGGGTGGGATTATCAGCCTTCAGGTCTTTGTATTTATCCAGCTCGGTCTGGGCATCGTCCATCAGCTTTTTCATATCGCTAACGGTGGCGTCGGCGGTGTCAATCTGGTCTTGAATGGTGTTGGGATTGATTTTTTCCCAGGCCAGCTGCGCCGTGGCGCGGGCCAATTGCGCCTGCTGATAAGTCGTCCAGGCCTGGGCGCGATTGAGCGCTTCATTGCGCAAAAATGCGTCAGAAGCTTGCTGCGCCTGCGTGAGTTCAAGATTCGCAGCGGTGACGGCGGCGGCGGCCTGTTCGCTGTCCGCCAGGCGGACGAGTACGTCGCCCGCCCGAACAGTCTGGCCCTCGCTGGCGAGAATTTCAGCCACTTTTCCGCGCACGGAAAAAGACAGTTTGACATCCGCCAAAGGGATGACATGCCCTTCCGCCACCACCGTGGTCGGGTTGGCTGTGGCAATCGGCGCGGGCGTCGCCTGCGGAGAAGCGCACGCCGCCAGCAGCAGGGAGAAAATCATCAGGGAGAAGAAGGTTAGTTTTTTCATGGAGTCTCTTTCGGTTAGTTGTTGTTCGGGGTTCCGGTTATTCAGTTGTTCGGTTGTCCAGTTATTCGGTTGTCCGGTTGTTCAGTTATTCGGTTGTCCGGTTGTTCAGTTATTCGGTTGTCCGGTTGTCCGGTTGTTCAGTTATTCGGTTGTTCAGTTATTCGGTTGTCCGGTTATTCGGTTGTCCGGTTTGAAGAATAGCGTTTATCATTCTGCATTCATCATTCTGCCTTTACTCATACGCCAGCACTTCGCGGATGGTAAGACGGGCGGCGTTGCGGGCGGGGACGACACTGGCCAGGGCGGAAAGCACAACCACCAAACCAAGCCAGATAAAATAGCCAAGCGGGGTAAATACTACGGTGATGGGGGTCTCAAAAACTGCCAAACTTACAATCGTGGAGAGCAAATAAGTAAATGGAACCGAAAGCGCCAGTCCCAACAGCCACGAAAGACTGCCAATCACCATGCCTTCCACAATCACCATGCGAATAATTTCGCCATCACCGGCGCCGATGGCGCGCATAATGCCAATTTCGCGGGTGCGCTCCAGCACGTTCATGCTCATCGTACCGGTCAGCCCCATCGCGCCAACGACAGCCGTCAGCACGGCCATAATCAGCAGAAAAATAACCAAAATGTCGAGACTTTCCGTTGCGTTGTCGAGCGCCGAAAGGCCGGGACGCGCCTGACGCAGTTTGTAGCTGCTGGCGCGAAAATGCTGGTCAAGCGCCTCGCTCAGCGCCCGCTGATAGGGTTGGTCGTGGGTGTCTGTGACTACGCGAAAAGAAACGGAGCGGTTGGCAAGGTTGGCCTCGCGTGAAAAATAGTCATACGTTCCGTAGGCAATCAACCCTTCGCGGTCAATAAACTTGAAAAAGCCCACCACCTGCCAGTGATCCGTGCGGCCATTGGTTTTAACCGTCAGCAGGTCGCCCGGTTTCAGGTTGGGAAAACTGCGCAGAATGCCCTCCGTCAGGGCAATTTGCTTGGTATCACCCGCCTGCACCCAGCGCCCGGCCACCGGCTGCGCGTCCACCATTTTGCTGCCCGCGGGCGGCGCCAGCACCGTCAGATTTTCGGCCACGCTCCCGTCGGGGAAAAGCACTTCAGCGGTGGCAAACGCCCAGCCTTCCACGTCCACCACGCCCGGCACCTGACGGGCAACATTCTCAATTTCGCTCAGGCGATAGGGTTTTTCAAAATCGAGGGTCACATCGGCGACGAAATAATGGCCGACATTATCCATGTAATCAAACAGGGTTGTGCGCACGTTGAACACGGCGATGAAAATCGCGCCGCCCATCGTCAGCGTAAAGAGCGTCAAAATCAGGCGATTTCTGCGCCGGAACGTGTTGCGCAGCGAAATGAGCAGCGGGCGCGGCAGATGGATTCCGCGCCGCAGAAGAGCTTGCGCCGCGCGAACCTGAAAATGTTCCCAGCGCGATTCGCGCTTTGCACCCGGCGTCGGCTTGCCCGCCGTTTCGCGGCCCGCTTCGCCGCTGATGGCGCTCAGCACCGTGATGCGTGACCCCTCGATCACCGGCGCAAACCCGGCCAGGAGCGGCACCAAAACGCCAATCGCAATTTGGATGATGAAAGCCATCGGCACAATGCGATAACCCAACAGGCTGAATCCCAACTTATCGGCGATGAAAAGCGCCAGACCGTAAGCGCCCTGTCCGCCCGCCGGAACCGCTATCAGCAGCGCCAACAGGCCAAAAGCCAGAATCAGCACCAGGTACATGCCAAAAATCTGATTGGCGCGCCCGCCAATCAGTTTCATCACGCCGATGTGGCGCAGATGCTGGTTGAGCAAGGCCGCCAGCGTGTTGGCAATCAGCGACGAAGACAGAAAGACAATCAGAATGCCGAGCGCCATCAAAATACCGAGGATGGCATTGACCGTGGAAGCGAGCGGATGTTCGTTGGTGAGCGCGATGCGGGAACGCGAAACGTCTTTGCCATTTTTCTCAATGCGCGAAACCAGATCAGCGGAAACGTTGCGGATGTGGGCTTCATCATTTTTGCCGCTGTCAACTGTGGCGTAGACGCGGTTGAAGGCGTCGGGCTGGCGCAGCGTGGGCAAAGTGGACATGGTCACATAAACGAAGGGCGGGGCCAGAAAATCGTCCGCGCCGGTCGTGGGGTCTTGCACAATGCCCACCACTTTCAACGTTTGCGTCGAGCCGTCCGAAAGTTCAAATACCAGGTCTTCGCCAACCGCCACCTGAAATTCCTTCAAAACCTTCTTCTCGACCACCACTTCACGTTTGCCGGGCAGGGGCGCGCCGCTGATGGGCGTCAGCAGATTGATGTCGTTTTTCTTAAAGTCATCCACCGCAACAATATCGAGCGCCGCCCACTGCGTGGAATTGACCGGGCGAGCGCGAATGGCAAAAATGCGCCGCCCAACTGCGCTTTCAATGTCGGGCGCGTTCTGCACCGAGGTTAGAAAATCGCGGTCGAAATCTTCCATGCGCAGTTCGATGTTGGCCGGGTGATTGGCGGCGTAGCTGGCGCTCATATCATTTTTGATGATGACATACGCGCCAGAAATCACCCCAATCGAAAAAACGCCAACGGCAATCGAAAAAACCACCAGCAGGGTGCGGGTTTTGTTATCCCACAAATCGGAAAGGACTTTACGCCAACGAGGTTTCATGGTTGTTCATTCTAAATTGGTAACTTTATTTTCCATCGCCCACGCGATGCTGGACAATGCGAGTGAGGGCCGCCTCGGTAAGCGGGGAATCTTTGAGCGCGGCGAGCAGCGCCTCGTGCGGAATAGCCAGCAGTTCCAGCGAGGCGTCAGGCGCGGCGCAAACGGTGGCGACGGCTTTTCCGCCCCGCAGCAGTTCCACTTCGCCGAAAAATTCTCCCGCGGCCAGACGCGCCACGGCGGAAGCGTGTTTTTTGCGCTCGATGGAAACTTCAGCCTGACCGGAAACGACGATGTACAGTTGGTCGACATGCTGGTCGCGGCTGAGGACAACCTTGCCAGGGGCAACGGTCTGCCGGACAGACTGTTTGGTGAGCGCCAACATTTGACGGTGCGAAAGCAGCGGGAAGGCCTGCGCCAGAGTCTCGTTAACCACTTCGCCATCCGAGATGATGATCGTGCGGCTGGTGCGTTCTGTCAGGCTGGGGTCATGCGTCACCATGACGACAGTCTTGCCTTGTTCGGCAAAATGCTGAAAGAGTTCGATGACGATGTCAGCGGTGCGCGTGTCGAGGTTGCCGGTCGGCTCATCCGCCACCAGCAAAGGCGGGTCATTGGCAAGGGCGCGCGCCAGTGCGGCCAACTGCTGTTGACCGGTGGAAACTGCCAGCGGAAGTTTTCCAGCCTGCTTTTCCAACCCAACCAGAGTCAGCAATTCCAGCGCGCGACGCGGACGTTCATCCACATCGTACATGCCGACGTAATCCATCGGCAGCATGACGTTCTCCAGCAGGGTCAGCATCGGCAAAAGTTGGAAAAACTGAAAGACAATGCCCATGTTTTTTCCACGCCATAACGAGCGCTTGCTTTCGCTCATGGCGTATAAATCCGTTGCGCCAATAAAAACTTTTCCGGCGGTGGGGCGGTCAATGCCGGTCATCATGTTGAGCAGGGTGCTTTTGCCGCTGCCCGATTTGCCAATGATGGCGACGAACTGACCTTTTTCAATGGTCAGGTCAACGCCTTTGAGCACGGTAAATTCACCGGCGGCGTTTTTAAAGGTTTTGACAACTTGTTGAATGGCAATCATATGAAAAATGAGTACATCACGAGATGATTTCGCCTTCGGACAGCACCAAATGGCGATTGAAGCGCGGCATCAGGCCGGTGTCGTGCGTCACCATGACGATGGTCTTGCCGCGCGTCACAAGTTTCTCAAAAACATCGAAAATATGGTCGGCGGTGACCGAGTCGAGGCTGCCAGTCGGCTCATCGGCCACCAAAATCGGCGGGTCATTCGCCAGCGCGCGGGCAATGGCGACGCGCTGCTGCTGTCCGCCGGAGATGTACGCGGGCAATTTGTTGGCGTGTTCGGGAATTTCCACCAGTTCAAGCAGTTCCATCGCGCGGCGGCGGCTCTCGCGCGGACGGTACAGGCCGCACAAATCCATCGGTAGCAGGATATTTTCCAGCAAGGTCAGCATGGGCAAAAGTTGGAAGGACTGATAAATCACGCCCATTGTGCGCCCGCGCCACAAGGCCAGGTCGTTTTCGCTCAGATGATGAACGGAGACATCGCGCCCGGCGCGTATAAGCACTTCGCCGCTGGTCAGGTGGTCTACACCGGTAATCATATTCAGTAAAGTGCTTTTGCCTGCGCCTGATTTGCCGACAATGCCAAAAAACTCGCCGGCGTTGATGGCAAGGTTAATCCCGCGCAAAGCCGGAAATTCCCCGGCTTCGGTGGCATAAATTTTGCTGACATCAAGCAGTTCAATCAGAGCAGAAGAAGTTGCAGACACACAGGGCCTCAAGATTTTTTCGCTGGACAATGTCCATAAATAGACTTATTCCAAAATTAGACTTTGTCTATTATAATTACAGTTACCCGCCTGTCAAGGCGCACGCAAATTTTCTATCAAAATTTTAATCTCTGCAGCGAGGCGATATGGAAGAAAAAAACAAAACCGATCGGCGCATTGTGCGCACCCGGCAGGCATTGCGCCAGGCGCTGATGGATTTAGTCCGCGAAAAGGGCTACGAAAACGTTTCAGTGGAGGAAATCACCCAGCGCGCCGATCTCGGGCGGGCAACTTTTTACCTGCATTATCACGACAAAGAAGAGTTGCTGCTGGATGAGTTCAGCGAAATGGCGCGCGAGCGGGTGCAAGCGCTTTCGGCCATTCCCTTTTCGCAATGGCTGCCGGCGCTGGAAGATGGCAGCCTAGTCAGCGAAAATAAAGCCGCGCCGCCATTTTTGTTGATTTTCCAGCACGTTACCGAAAACGCGCAGTTGTACCAAATTCTGCTCAAAAACCAGAGCTCCAATCGCATTGCCGAGCGCATCCGCGCGATTGTGACGCAGTCCATCAACGATTTTGTGCAGGCCAAGGTGGACAGCGATGACCCGATTCCACTGTTTGCGGAAATTCCGGTGGATTTGCTGGCGGCCTTCTTCTACGGCGCATTGGTCAGCAGTATTGCCTGGTGGCTGGAAAACCCCGCCTACTCTGCCGAGGAGATGACGCGCATGTTTCAGCGCATGTTTTTGCCCGGCGCCCAGCGCGTCATCGCGGCGAAAATCAGCGACTTGCCCACCACCAAAAATCTCTGATAGGATTCGATAGCCCAACACACTACAATCAGCCCATGAGCAAACAGACTCTCCTCACCTTCAACGCCCCCGCGCCCGATGTGCAGGTTTTTACCCTCACTGGCGCACCGATAAAACTCTCCGCCTTCTGGCAGGATGCGCCACTGGTGCTGGCCTTCACCCGTCATTTTGGCTGCCCGCAATGCAAAGAGATGATGGATGAACTGCACGACCTGCGCCCGCAGTTGGAACAACGCGGACTGCGCCTGGTGATTGTCACCCAAGGCACGCCGGAACAGGCCGCCGCTTTTTGCGCCGAGCGCGCCCCCGGCGCAACCTGCCTGGCCGACCCCGAACGGCTGGCCTACGCCGCCTACGGGCTGAGTCGCGGTTCAGTCTGGCAAACCCTGCTTTCGCCGCGCATCTGGCAGTCCAACCGCCGCCTGAAGCGCGAGAAAAACTTCTCGCCCGAGGTTCCGCCCGCAGGGCAAGACGCCTTTGTCAGCTCGGGCACGTTTGTCATCGGGCGCGATGGGCGCATCCGCCTGCCATATTATTATCAGGATATCGCCGACCATCCACCCGCCGATTTGCTTTTGCACGGGCTGATGGGCATGAGCTGGAACGACCCGCTCGAAGGAAGCCTGAAACCCAATGAATAATTTTTTTCTGGCCGCTTATCTTTCCTGGCAGGAAGTCTGGCGCAATCGTGGGCGCTTTTTGCTCGTCAGCCTGGTGATCGGGTTGATTACCCTGCTGGTCTTGTTCATCGCCGCGCTGGGCGAAGGACTGGGCAACGCCAACCGGCAGTATCTCGATAACCTGGACGCCGACCTGCTGGTCTACCGCGAAAAAGCGGATTTCATTATCCCCGCCTCGCGGGTGGAACGCTCGACTGCACGCGCCATCCGCCGGGTGGAGGGCGTCGCCGATGCGGGCGGAATCGCCACATCGAGCGCGGCCATCCTGCTCGCGGACGGAAAAACCCTGAAAGTTTCGCTGCTGGGCGTGGAGCCTGGCCGCCCCGGCGACCCGGCGGTGACGCAGGGACACGCCCTGGCCGGAGACGAGGCCAAAGAAGCGGTGGTGGATTTGAACATTTTGCAGCGTTCGGACGTGAAAGTTGGCGATTTGATTACCCTGCGCGTAACGCAGGGCACCAAAGATCAGCTCTACAAGTTGCGCGTGGTGGGCGCCACCGACGGGCAGTTGTATACTTTTCAGCCGTCCATTTTCGTCCCCTACGGAACCTGGGACCGGGTGCGCACCAAATCAGACGCGGAGCTTAACCAGCCATCCTCCACCGTCAACGTGGTCGCCGTGCGCATGGCGGCGGGCATCTCACAGACTGAGCTAAAACAGCGGCTAACCAATCAGGTGACCGGCATCGAAATCGCCGATATTCCGACCGCGGTTGCCAACGTGCCCGGGTTTTCGGCGCAGCAAAGCACGGTGCAAACCCAGGCGGTTTTCACCCTGCTGATTGGCGTGCTGGTCATCGGTGGCTTTTTCCAGATTCAGATTTTGCAAAAAGTGCCCCAAATTGGCGTACTGAAAGCCATCGGCGCGGATAATTTTCTGGTCGGCGCGGCGGCAGTGCTTCAAATCATCATCACCACCGTCATCGGCGTGGCGCTCGGCGGCTCACTGGCCTTTCTGTTTTCGCTCAGTTTCCCCCCCACCGTGCCGATTATCTTCAATGGCGCCAATTCTGCCATTGCGATTGTCGCCCTGCTATTGATTGGCCCAGTCGGCGGGCTGGTTTCCATCTTCTACGCCGTCAAAATTGAACCGCTGAAAGCCTTGCGCCTGTCCTGACCCTTCCAAAACTCCTATGTCTATCGCCCTCGAAGTCAAAAATACTGTCAAAATTTTTCCATCTGACGCCGGAGAAATCCGCGCAGTGGATGACGTCTCCTTTTCCGTCAACGCTGGTGAATTTGTGGCCCTGGTTGGCCCCAGCGGTTCCGGCAAAACCACCATGCTCTCCATTCTCGCCGCCCTGCTGACGCCCACCTCCGGCCAGGTATTAATTGACGGCGTAGATTTGGCGCAAATGAGCGAAGCCGAGCGTGTGGCGCTGCGCCGCGAAAAAATCGGCTTCACCTTTCAATCCAACAATCTGATTCCCTACCTGACCGCGCGCGAAAACGTGGGGCTGATGCTGCGCCTGAATGGACGATTCGACCGCGCCGGAGCCTTGCGCTCGGAAGAACTGCTGGCGCGCCTTGGGCTGGCCGAGCGCCTGAACAACCTGCCTGCCCAAATGTCGGGCGGACAGCAGCAGCGCGTGGCGATTGCCCGCGCCCTGATTCACAACCCCAGCGTCGTCCTGGCCGACGAACCGACCGCCAGCCTAGACACAGAACGCGCCTATCAGGTGGTGGAAACCTTTGCCGCGCTCATTCACGAAAACAACCGCGCCGGAATTATGGTGACACATGACCTGCGCATGTGCCAGCATGTTGACCGGATTTTGCAGATGCGCGACGGCAAATTGGTGGCCATTTACGAAACGCGGGAAGAAATTTTGCGCCTTGCCAAAGGCGAGTAACGCGTTACAGTTTTTCCAAAAACGCTGCCGGGTTTTGCAAAAAATCACGCATCAGGCGCACATGCTCCAGTTCATCAAAGTTCACCCGGCGGGCCTGGCCGCCATCGAGCGAGAAAATCGCCGCGCCAGGAAAAGCCATCAACATCGGGGAATGGGTGGCGATGATAAATTGGCCGTTTTGTGCCACCATTGCCTTCATGGCCGAAATCAGCGCCAGCTGGCGAATGGGCGAAAGCGGCGCTTCGGGCTCATCCAGCAGATACAAACCTTCCGGCACAAAACGATTCTGAAAAAGGGTGAGAAAACTCTCGCCGTGTGAACGCGCATCCAGGCCCGATTCGCCGTAGCGGCGGCGCATATCGGCCAGTTGGCCCGCCGCGCTCATTTTCGCCAGCGCTTTGGCGTAGGCAGAACGGTTCTGATAGTCGCGGTCCACGTCACGCAAGTCGGCTTCCATTTCGGCGCGCAGTTCGTTTTGGGCTTTGGCGTAGCCGAAGAAATCTTCGGCGCGCAGAAAAAAGCCACGGCGGGTGCGCTTGTTCCAGGCCAGGCTGAAATACTTCGCCAGTTCGCGCGCGGGGGCCAGGCTTTTATCCGTGCGCAGCGGCTGGCTACCCACCGTCACCATGTCGGCGGCGCAGGCCAGCGCTTCGAGCAAGGTGGATTTGCCGGAGCCGTTTTCTCCCACCAGCAACGTTACTTCCGTCTCAAAGCGCATTTCCTCCAAATTGCGAATCAACGCCAGGTTGAAAGGAAAAGCCTGCGGTTCCGGTAAAGGCCGCAGGCTGAGTGAGCGCAGGTGAGTCATAGTTTTTTCTTTCGGGCTTTGGCCGCCGGGCGGCGAAAAGGCGGCATTTCGCTGGCAAGAATACGGCAGCGAGTGGGGTCGAGCAGTTTGTTCCACAGGCTGGGGTAATTCATCGCAAAGGCATCGGGGTCAAGCGCCGAGGTAATCACTGTTGGCAGGTTGTCGTAGTAACGAAAGTTGAGCAGTTGGTAAAGTTTATCTTCGGCCCAGTTGGAATTGGCGTTGCTTTCTTTCAGTCCGTCCAAAATTAACAGCGGCGCGGTACGAATTTCATAAAAGCGCCGGTCAAAGTGGACTTCGGTATTCGGGCGGAAGGTTGCCCGAAAATAATCCAGCAGCGAGGCAACATCCGCCATGACGACCTGCCCGCCCATTCCGGCGCGGTAATTGCCAATCGCCGCCGCCAGGTGGGTTTTGCCGCAGAACGAGGGGCCGAGCAGCACCAGCCAGCCATTGGGCTTGTCGGCAAAACCGGCGGCGGCGTCGTGCATTTCTCGTAAATTTTTGATGTGTTCCGCCGAGACTTTTTCGTGTTCGATGATGCGTTCTTTGGTGGCGAAGCCGCCCGTGTTGCGCCGCTCGACCGATTTGACGGTGACGCTGTCGTGGCCGATTTCGTCCTCGCGCCCGCTCCAACTGAGAAAGGTCATCGCCTTGATGTCTTTCAGCGAGAGCATGGACAGGCCGGGATTGCTGGTTTCCTCCGGGTGACGGTAATCCATCGTCACGATGCGCACATGCCGCACCAGGTCAGAATCCTGCAGGCGCGAGCGGATGCGGCTTTCAATTTCGTCCAACGCCAGGTTGGTCGTCACCACCGTCGGTAGTTTGTTGACGTAGCGGTAATTGACAATCTGAAACAGTTTTTCCTGCGCCCAGCCGGTGGCGTTGTGCGTACCGAAATCATCCATCACCAGCAACCCGGCGTTGCGGATGTCGTCAAAACGCGCTTCAAAAGTGGTTTCCGGGCTGTTGTAGGCGAAACGCAGACTATCCAATAAATCTGGCACGGTGATGAACAGTGTCGGCACGCCGCGCTCCACCGCCGCGTTGGCAATCGCCGCCGCCAGATGCGTTTTGCCGCAGCCGTAGGAACCTTCCAGTAAAACCCAGCCGTCCAGCCGCGCCGAAAATTCCTGGCAAATGCGGCTGGCTTCTTCCAGGCTGTCTTTTTCCAGCTGCGTCAGGGCATCTTTGGCTTTGGGGTTGCCCGCCGCCCTGAAATTTTCAAAGGTCAGATGGCTCAACCGGTCGAGGCTGCTCAGCGCGTAAAGGCGGTTGCGCGCCTTCTCGGCGCGGTCCACGCTGCGGCAGACGCAGGCTTCAATTTTGCCAAATTTTTCATCTCCCACTGGCACATCCCAGCGAAAATAACCAACGCCGCCGCAAATCGAGCAGGCGGGGTCGCCCAGCGGCTCAACGCGCGGCTCAATCCTGGTCGAAGAAGTCGGAGAACTGGCTGTTGGAATATCGCTGCGAATTTTTCCCAGCGTCTTCGCTATTTTTTCTTTCATCTTTACCGTCCTGTTTCCAACGCTTCAAAATGGCTTGCACATAATTCCAACTGCGCTTGTTGCGGCTGACGGCAATTTCAAACGCCTCGTAAATCCACTCTGCCGGGTACTCCGTCTCTGCCTCGCGCAGCATGTCGGCCAGCATCGGCGTCAGCGGGCCAATATTCTGCTCGTACAGGCCGAAAATTTGTGATTTGTGCTGAAACCCTTGCGGGAGAAGGGCGGAGTCGCCGCCCGCAGATTTTTTCAACGCTTCAGCCGTCACCCGCCCGCGCGGCGAATTCAACACATACAGGCCGCCCGCATCCGGCCCCGCCCGCAGCAAGATTCCGCGCCGGACGGCTTTTTCCAGCCCAGAATCCAAATCTGCCGCAGAACACCCGCTCATCCATTCCGCGTCGGAGGCGATTTCGTCCCGTGAAAGGAAGCGCTGCGCGCTCTGCATGTGCTCAATGCGCCACAGCACGTACAGCGCCATTTTTAGCTCGTCCGCGTCGCGGATTTGGCTCATCAGCCGGAAAAGCGCGTCGGGCACCTGGGTAAAGGTTTCAGACGAGGTGAAGCCGGGGAAGGCGGGGGTTTCGCTCATCGCTGCGCCGTTACAATTCCACCGTTCTGGATGCGGCGTTTTCAAACTTAGTCAGGTTGTTGCGGAAAATCAAATCAATGCTGCCGACGGGGCCATTGCGGTGTTTGGCAACTTTGAGATGGGTCACATTTTGCATGGTGGTTTCTTTCTCGTCGCGGTAAATGAACATGACGATGTCCGCGTCCTGTTCCAGCGAACCGGATTCGCGCAGGTCAGAAAGTTGGGGTTCTTTGTCGGCGCGTTGTTCCACCGCGCGCGAAAGCTGCGCCGCCGCCAAAATGGGGACATCCAGCTCGCGCGCCAACTGTTTCAGCGCGCGGGAAATGTAGGAAACTTCCTGGGTGCGATTGTCATTGCGCGTTTCCGAACTCATCAATTGGATGTAATCCAAAATCACCAGGTCGAGGCCAAATTCCATGTGCAGGCGGCGGCATTTTGTGCGCAATTGCAGCGGCGTCAGACTGGGCGTGTCGTCGAGGAAAATATGCGTGTCGCCCAGCACTTCGATGGCGTGGTTGAACAAATCCAAATCATCGGGGCTGAGTTTTCCGGTGCGTAGTTTTTGCGAGTCGATGCCGGTGTTTTGCGCAATCAGACGCTGTACCACCTGCTCGTTGGACATTTCCAACGAGAAAACGGCCACCCGCTTCCGGTGATGCAGCGCCGCATTGTTGGCGACGGTCAGCATCCAGGCGGTTTTGCCCTGGCCGGGGCGGCCAGCCACAATCAACAGGTCGGAGGGCTGCAGGCCGCCGGTCATTTTGTCGAGGTCAATAAAGCCGGTGGGCACGCCGACGATTTCGTCGCCGCGCTTCATCAACTCGTCGACGTGGTCGTAATAATCCGAAAGCACTTCGCGGATGGGGCGCACATCGTGGCGGGTGCGCCGTTCGCCAACGTTGAAGATGGCTTTTTCGGCCTCGCCCATCACCGTTTCGATGATTTCTTTTTCATCGTAGGCCAGGGTGGCGATGCTGTTGGCCGCCGTCAGCAGTTTGCGCCGGATGGCGGCGGTTTCGACAATTTTGCCGTAGGCTTCGGCGTGCAGGGAAGACGGCACCTGATTGAGCAGGGCGGTCAGGAAAGCCGGGCCGCCAATCTCGTCCAGGCGGCCCATGTCGGCCAGGGTTTCCGAGACGGTCAGGTTGTCCACCGGCAGGCGGCGGTCATGCAGGCTGGTAAACGCTTCCCAGACAAATCGCAGGCGGTGAATGTAGAAATCTTCGGCGACGAGAAACTGCGCCAGGTCATAATACACTTCGGGATTAATCAGCACAGCGCCAATGACGGCTTCTTCCGCTTCGCGGCTGTGAGGCTGGCCGGTGGAAGCGGAAGAAGTTTCTGCGCCGCTGTAAGCGGCTTCCTCGCCAAAAGGCGATTCGTCTTCCGGCTGGGATTCGGGCGGGGTAAATTCGGACATGAGGGGATAGTTTTCAGTCGTGCAATTTTTTAGTTATCCGGTTGACCGGTTAGCCAGTTATCCAGACAACCGGGCAACCGGCTACTCGGACGCTGGAGTGCCGTCCGAGTCGTCCGGTTTTTTCTTGTCGAGTTTGGTCAGGAAATCTTCAAAAATGGAAAGGCGCGAGGAGTCTTCCGTTTTTGTGGCAGAGTCCGAGCGGACAGCGGGCATAACTGATGAAGGAGGAAGCTGCGTACGCAAATCCTGATCAGGAGTAATGGCGGCCAAGTCCATCACTTCGGCGTGCGCCAAAATAGGGACATGCGCCCTGACCGCCATGGCAATCGCATCAGAGGGGCGCGAGTCAATTTCGATGGTACGGCCCTCAACCTCGACCACGATCAGCCCATAAAAAATATCATCGCGCAAAGCAATAATTTCAGATCGAATCAACCTGGCATTAAACAGGCCTAAAACATTATTTAATAAATCATGTGTCAGCGGGCGCGCCATTTCGATTTGCTGCAACGCCACCGAAATCGCCTCGGCTTCGTACGGGCCGACCCAAATCGGCAGGTAGCGCTCGGCGTCCACCTGGCGCAAGACCACCAGCCGCTGGGGGCTCATCAAACTGACGCGCACACTGTCTACCAAAACTTCAACCAATTCAGCCATAGTCAGCTCCTCTAAAGTGTACCAATTTTATCACGGAGACATCTGCCATAGCCTTGAAAGCCCGCGAATGGGTATAATTCTGCTATGTCTATTCATCTGCTCGCCCCCGAAGTTGCCTCACAAATCGCCGCCGGAGAAGTGGTCGAAAGACCGGCCTCGGTGGTCAAAGAATTGGTCGAAAACGCGCTGGATGCGGGCGCGAAAACCATCAGCGTCACCATTCAAGAAGCGGGCCGCCGCCTGATTGAGGTCGCCGACGACGGGCGCGGCATCCCCGCCGGGGAATTGCCGCTGGCGGTAGAGCGTCACGCCACCAGCAAACTGGCTTCTGCCGCCGATTTGTTTCACATTTCCACGCTCGGCTTTCGCGGCGAAGCGCTGGCTTCGATTGGCTCCGTTTCGCGCATGACCCTGGTCAGCCGGACAAATGATTCGGTTACGGGGGCCAAAATTCGGGTGGAAGCCGGGCGGGCGAATCCCGTCGAGGCGGTTGGCGCGCCCGTCGGCACGCAAATCCGGGTCGAAGATTTGTTCCACAACGTCCCGGCGCGGCTCAAATTTTTGAAACAAGATTTGACCGAGCGCCGCGCGGTGGACGGTCTGCTGGCGCGTTATGCGCTCGCCTACCCGCAAGTGCGTTTCCGGCTGACAGATGGCGCGACTTCCACCTTTCAGACCAGCGGCGACGGCGACCGGCGCGCGATTTTGGCGGCGCTCTACGGCGTGGAAGTGGGCAAGCAAATGCTGGAAGTGCTGGCCGAGGAAGACGGTCTGCGTCTGACGGGTTTCATCTCTCCGGCGGCGCTGACGCGCTCGAACCGCAAGGAAATCACTTTTTTCATCAACGGGCGCTGGGTGTCGGATACGCCGCTGACGCAGGCGCTGCTGCAGGCGTATCACACGCTGCTGATGGTGGGCCGTTTTCCGCTGGCGGCGCTCTTTTTGGAAATTGACCCGGAAGAAGTGGATGTCAACGTTCACCCGGCCAAAGCCGAAGTGCGCTTCCGCAGCCAGGATAGAATTTTCAGTTTTGTCTCGCGTTCAACGCGGCGCGCGCTGCTGGCCTATTCGCCCATCCCGGCCCTGCCGCCGACGCAAAATTTGTGGGGCGGGGGACAGTTATCAGTGGGCAGTGAGCAGTCATCAGGAAACAGTGGACAGTGGTCAGAAAATAGTGACCAGTGGTCAGTGGAAGGTGGGCAGTTACCGGTGGAAAGTGGTCAGTTGCCGGTGAATGGCGCGCCGACGCAGACCGCCGCGTTCAATTTGCCGCTGCTGCGCCTGATTGGTCAGGTGGGCACGACGTATTTAATCGCCGAAGGGCCAGACGGGCTGTATTTGATTGACCAGCACGCGGCGCACGAACGGGTGTTATTTGAAAAATTGATGCTCCAGCACGCGCAGAAAAACATCGCGGCGCAGGCGCTGCTTGCGCCGCTGGTGGTGACTTTGCCGCCGCAGAGCGCAAGCGTTCTCAGCGGGCAATTGGCCGCGCTCAGCCGGTTTGGCTTCGCTGTGACCGAGTTCGGCCCGAACACCTTCCAAATCCGCGCCATGCCGGTTTTGTTTGGCAACGCCGACCCGGCGGCGGCGCTGCGGGCGCTGGTGGAAGATTTTGAAGAGGACGAAACCCCGCTGCAAAACGAATTGGAAGCCAAAATCGCCGGGCGCGTCTGCAAGCGGCTGGCCGTCAAGGCCGGGCAAACGCTCAGCCCCGCAGAACAACGCGCCCTGCTGATTGATTTGGAAAACTGCGACTCGCCGCGCACCTGCCCGCATGGCCGCCCGACCATGATTCACCTTTCGGTGGACATGCTGGAACGGCAATTTGGCAGAAAGGGAGCAAGATGACCATGCAAGCGCTCTGGCTCAAAAACCGTCAGATTTCCCTGCGGGAAAACTGCCCCCGGCCCGAAAAAGCGGGCGAGGCGCTCATCAAAATTCGCCTGGCCGGAATTTGCGGCACCGATTTGGAAATGGTCAAAGGCTACTACCCCTTTACCGGCGTGCCAGGCCACGAATTTGTCGGCGAGGTGGCCGCCAACGCGCCCGCCGAATGGCTGGGGCGGCGCGTGGTGGGCGAAATCAACGCCGTCTGTGGCGTCTGCGAAGCCTGCCGCAGTGGACGCCCGACCCACTGCGAAAAGCGCTCGGTGCTGGGCATTCTCAACCGCGATGGAATTTTTGCGGAATACGCGACTCTGCCGCTGGGAAATTTACACCTTGTCCCCGACTCTGTCAGCGACGAAATGGCCGTTTTCACCGAACCGCTGGCGGCGGCGCTGGAGATTCAGCAGCAGGTGCAGATTCGCCCGACCGACCGGATTCTGCTGATTGGCGCCGGGCGACTGGGGCAGCTCATCGCCCAAACGCTGGCGCTGACCGGCTGCGATTTGCGCGTCGTGGCGCGTCACCCGCTGCAGCAGAATCTGCTGATCGGGCGCGGCATCCGCCTGATAGATGAATCCGACATTCAGCCGCGGCGCTGGGATGTGGTGGTTGAGGCAACCGGTTCACCCTCGGGCTTCGACCTGGCGCGGCGGGCGCTGCGTCCGCGCGGCACGCTGGTGCTGAAAAGCACCTATCGCGGCGAGCTGACGCTCAATCTTTCGCCTTTTGTGGTGGATGAAATTACGGTGGTCGGTTCGCGCTGCGGCCCGTTTGCCCCGGCGCTGCGCCTGATGGAAATGCGGGAAGTAGACCCAACTCCGCTGATTGCCGCCCATCTTTCTCTAAAAGATGCGCTCCAGGCTTTTGAGCAGGCCGCCAAAGCAGGTATGTTGAAGGTGTTGATACAGCCTTGAGCGAGAGATTTATCTCGCGTTACTTGCGCGGTAGATGAATGGTAAAGGTAGTGCCTTCGCCCAGTTTACTGGTAACTTCGATACGCCCGCCGTGTCCCTGAATAATCCCCTTGCAAATGGAAAGCCCCAAACCAGTTCCCATTACCTTGTGTTCTGTGCCGCGCACGCGATAAAATTTTTGAAACAGGTGTGAAATTTCATCTTCGGGGATGCCAAAACCGCTATCCGAGAAGCTAATCAGCAAGTCTTTTCCTGCCATCCACGCCAAAATCGAAACCGATCCGCCAGGACGATTGTATTTAATGGCGTTACTAATCAAATTGAGTACCACCTGTTTCATTTTATCGTGGTCGGCTTCGATGATATCGGCTTCGGGCGCAACTTGGACACTCAACGCAATATGACTTTCATCTGCCCTGGCCTGCATGATGGATTTACAGTCTTGTAGAAGCCCGTCCAGCGGGAAAGCAGATTTTTGGAACTGTACGCGCCCTGATTCCAATCGCGCCAGGTCGAGAAACGACGATGCCAATGTGGTCAGGCGCATGGTCTCAGATTGAATGTTTTGAATAATTTGGCGCCCCTGCTCGGAAGAAATTTCAGGGCGAAGCAAGAGATAGGTGGCGGTATTGACTGAAGCCAGCGGGTTGCGCAGTTCGTGGACAAATTCGGCAATCAGGTCGGATTGTTGGAACAAGCGGGTATTTTCAATGGCAATCGCAGCCTGGGCGCTCAAAACGCTGAGAAGGTCTTCATCATCACTGGTAAATTCTCCGTTATTTTTGTTCAGCACTTCCAATACGCCGACCACTTTTTCCTTAGTGATGAGCGGGACACCTATCAGTGATTGGGTCTCGAAACTGAGCGTCTGAGCTACGTTCTTGAAATAACGATTGTCTTTGTTGACATCTCCGATGCGCAATGGTTGACGATTAGCAACGACCCAACCGGCAATACTGCCCTCGAGCGGCACAGAGAGACCACGCATTAGCGGGCCCATGTTAGTGGCGACCTGAAAAAAAAGTTGTTTGGATGCGTCATCGTAGAGCAAAATGGAAGACGCCTGGGCATTGGCAATGTCGCGGGCAGCTTCGATAATGCGATAGAGCAACGGGTCCAAGTCGAGAGTAGAGGCCAGGTCACGGGAAATTTCAATCAGACGACGGTAACGTTGAATGCGGGTTTCGTTATCCATGGTTCAAGGTTTCTGCGGCAATCGCCGGAAGAATTTGCGCCACATCGGCGTAAATATTCAAATCGGCGCGGACGCTGAGGTAAGTTGGCGTGTTGTTGATGATGATGAGGTGTGCGCCGCGGTCAATAGCTTGCATTGGCAACCCAGCCACGGGCAACACTTCCAGCGAGGAGCCAGCCACAATCATCAAATCACACTGACGGGCTTCCATTTGGGCTTCCTGCAAGGCTTTTTGCGGCAGCTGCTCGCCAAAGAGAATCACATCCGGCTTGAGCAATGCGCCACACGCTGGACAAAACGGCAATTTTGCAGACTGTGTAAACGCTGTCAAAAATGCTTGCGACGGGTATTGCTGGTAGCATTGCGTACAAGAAAGCGTCGCAAGTGTGCCATGCAATTCAATCACGCGTTTGGTACCGGCCTTTTGATGCAGAATATCAATGTTTTGGGTCAGTGTGGCCTGTAAGAAACCGTGACGCTCCAACTCAGCCAGCGCCAGGTGAGCGGAATTCGGTTGTGCGCTAAAAATCGAATCAACCAACGGGCGAAACCAGTGAAAGAATTGCTCTGGGTGGGTGCGAAAGGTCAGTTGGGAGGCAACTTCGAGCGGCTGATCCTTCGCCCATAGGCCGCTACCCTCAGAACGAAAATCGGGGATGCCCGACGCTGTGGAGATTCCAGCTCCGGTCAGCACAATGGCATGACGCGCATGACGCAGAAGGTCGGCGGCGTAGCCAATCGCTTCTTGAATCTGAACAGGGAAAACATCCATGCGTTACTGCGGCCTGACAGCTTGGGGAATACGGCTGACTACTTTGTTTGCCAAAGCCGTGTATTGTTGCACAGTTATTCCCTGAGGTTGGGCAACGACAGCCGGAGTCTGCATCCGAATTGCCTGCAAAAATAATTCTGGTGCAGGCGTAAAGGTCATGTCAATCGGATATTTTATTTTCTCTTGCGATTGCGGAACGGAAAGTTGTGATTCAGAGCGAACATGGTAGTTCATCAAAACATGCACGCGGGTTTTATCCAACCCAAGAGTCAGCAGGTCGTCAATCAGAGCGCGTGTGTGGTAAATGGAGTTTTCAAAAGGCTCGGCCACGACCAGGATTTCATTCAGCGTCGGAATAATTTTTTGCGCCAGAGGAGTCAGCCCATTGCCCAAGTCGACAATCACCACGCGGGTCATAAACGTCAGGCGGCTGAGAATCACTTCAAAGTGCTGAATATTCGTCACCAGCGCGCCATCTTTGGGATGAACCGAGGCCGCCAAGATATTCAGACCAGTGGCGTGTTGAACCAGGGCTTCCTTGACTTTGGCGCGGGTAATTTCCATAACCGGGGTAAGCAACAAAGCATTCAAGCCAGGTGCGCCGGCGAGATTCAAATCAGCAGATAAAGTTCCCTGCCCAGGGCGGAATTCGGCCAAAATGGTCTCTGTCTGCGTGAATCGTCCCAGCGCCGAGGCTAGGTTGAGCGCCACCGTTGTCACTCCCAGCCCGCCACGCGCCGCCAAAACGCCAATCAAATGAGCCGGGGATTCGGAAGAAGGCCCGGTGGCGGGATTGAGATTACCCTTACCAGAACGAGTGAGCAGTGCCTTGACGTGCGCGTGCAATTCAGCCGGGTGGGTTGGCTTGGTGAGGTAATCATCTGCGCCGGCTTCAAAACCGGTTACTTTATCATCCAGCTGGCTTTTGGCTGTGAACATCAAGATAGGAATATCCGCAGTACGCTCGTTGCTGCGCAAACGCCGGGCAACCTCGTAACCATCCATGCCGGGCATCATCACATCCAACAAAATGATGTTGGGCGCTTCGGCCAGAGCCAACTCCAATCCTTGTTCGCCATTGGATGCACCCACAATTTGATACCCTTGTTTCTGGAGCATCAACCCCACCAAGCGCAAGGTATCCAGATCGTCGTCAATGATGAGAATTTTTTCGGGCATAAGGAAAATTTCCTTGTGAAAGGGAAAACTGATGATTACAGTTTAGCATTAAGCGGAATTTCAGGCAAGTTTTTGTTATAATCGGACTACATTTTGGGGATGACTGGCTTCGACAGGGGAGGCTGGTCCCGGAATGCGAGCCGAGAGTGCGCCGACCTCGATAAATCAGTGCAAACCTTAAGTGCCAACCGCACTTCCTATGCCGCTATGCCCCTCGCTGCCTAATCCGCAGTAGAAGCAAAACCGGCCCGCCCCCACGGGGACGGCGTCTGCCACTCCCGCTTTTCGCCCGGAGAGTGAGCAGGCGACCCAAAGGCGAAATGCCGCTCCGTAAGGTCACGCGCGGAGTGAAAGAGGGCTTTCGGGCCTGAGTGAATGGCCGCAGGGCAGTTTTGCCGGGTGAATTTCCGGCGGCGACACAATCAACCGGCTACGCTCGTAGATTTCCGAGGGTCGAATCTTTTGGACGCGGGTTCGATTCCCGCCATCTCCACCATAAACTGCAACGGCGCTAGCGCCGTTGCAGTTGCCTTTAACAATCAAATTTTAATTTTGTTTTTCAATGTGCATATGCTACAATCATTCCAGGTATTCACCCATTCTTCGAGGAGAGAAAAGATGAAAACGTTCCGTCCGTTTGGCTTAATTGCAATCTTTATTTTGGTGATTGGTTTGGCCTGTAGCATTAATTTAGGCGGACCTGCTACCGAAGCGCCCACGCAACCGCCAGTGGCCACCGATGCCCCGGTTCAGCAGTTACCCACCGATGTCCCGACAGTTGTTCCCGCCACCGAGCCGCCCACCGCCGAGCCGCCTACTGACATACCCGCCACCGCCGTCCCCGCCAATCCCTTTTTTACCGATGAATTTGACAGCGGCGACCTTTCGGCATGGACGCAGTTCTATCTCAAAGGCAGTGACAACGCTGATGAAAGCAAGGGTAGCGCGACAGTGGTCAATGGTGTTTTGAACTTCAAACTGGATAGCGTTGACTTGTATTCGTACCTGATTTTCGACACCAATCTTTATAGCGACGTGCGCGTGGAAGTTTCTGCCACCAATCGCGGCAAGAATAACAACAACGTCTCGCTCATTTGCCGATACAGCGATGCCGGTTGGTACGAATTCAGCATCGCCAACAATGGTCTGTACTGGATTTACGCTTACGACTCGCTTGGCGTAGTCAACAAAGGCTATAACCAACTTACCAATGGCGGCTCCACAAAAATCAAGCAGGGAAAAGATACCAACATTTACGCCATTACGTGCAACGGTGACAAACTAACCCTGTACATCAACGGCAATGAAGCGGCTAAGTTTACCGACCGAAGTTTCAAACTTCCCCAAGGGAAAGTAGGGATGAACGTTTCTTCGTTCAACGTCACCCCCATTCTTGTTGATATTGAATACTTCAAGATTGAACAACCCTAGTCTGGCACGAACACTATAAAAAGACGCCGGTTAAGAGACCGGCGTCTTTTTATTATCATTTTTCTATACAGTGTTAACGTTTTTCTATTATTCATCGTTTATCCTTGTGATAATTCAAAAAGAGAACCCGAAAAGTTTTTTCACCAAAGGAGAATTGTATTATGGGAAAAATCATTGGTATTGACCTCGGCACCACCAACAGTGTCGTTGCGGTGATGGAGGGCGGTCAGCCCACCGTCATCACCACCGCCGAGGGTGGGCGTCTGTGTCCATCCATCGTCGGATTCAACAAAAACGGTGAACGTATTGTCGGACAAACCGCCAAGCGTCAATCAGTTATCAACTCTGAAAACACCGTCTATTCCATCAAACGCTTCATTGGCCGCCGCTACGAGGAAACCGAAAGCGAACGCAAGATGGTGCCTTACCAGGTAATGGAAGGCAACGCCGACGATGTCAAAGTCAAAATTCCGGCTACCGGACGCGAATATAGCCCGCAGGAAATCAGCGCCATGATTCTGGCAAAGCTCAAAGCGGATGCGGAAGCCTATCTTGGGGAGAGCGTTACCGAAGCGGTAATCACTGTCCCGGCCTATTTCAATGACACTCAGCGTCAGGCCACCAAAGACGCTGGCCGCATTGCCGGACTGGACGTGAAACGCATCATCAACGAACCAACTGCCTCGGCGCTGGCCTACGGTTTGGATAAAAAGACAAATGAAACCATCCTGGTCTTCGACTTGGGCGGCGGCACCTTCGATGTTTCGGTGCTGGAAGTGGGCGAAGGCGTCATCGAAGTCAAAGCCACTAACGGCGATACCCATCTGGGCGGCGACGATTGGGACCAGCACATCGTCACCTGGGCGGCAGATGAATTCAAAAAACAAGAAGGCATTGACTTGCGCAACGACCGTCAGGCCCTGCAACGCTTGCGCGAAGCCGCCGAAAAAGCCAAAATTGAACTCTCCAGCATGATGGAGACCGAAATTAGCCTGCCCTACATCACCGCCGATGCCAGCGGGCCAAAACACCTGCAGCTACGGCTAAGCCGCGCCAAATTTGAGCAAATGACCGAAGACCTGCTCAATCGTTGCCGCACGCCCTTTGAAAGCGCCCTGAAAGATGCCGGAATTCATGCCAGCGATCTTAACGAAGTGGTACTGGTGGGCGGCTCCAGCCGAATGCCAATGGCGCAGGAACTTGTCCGCCAGCTAACCGGCAAAGAGCCCAATAAATCAGTCAACCCTGATGAAGTCGTCGCCGTTGGCGCAGCCATTCAGGGCGGCGTGTTGGGCGGCGAAGTGCGCGACATCCTGCTTCTCGACGTGACCCCGCTCTCGCTGGGCGTGGAGACGATGGGCAGTGTCATGACCGTGATGATTGAACGCAACACCACCATCCCGGTCAAAAAGACGGAAACCTACTCAACCGCTGCGGACGGTCAGACTGCTGTGGATATTCACATTCTGCAGGGCGAGCGCCCGATGGCAGGCGACAACATGAGCCTGGGACGCTTCCGCCTGGACGGAATTCCACCGGCGCCACGCGGCATTCCGCAAGTTGAAGTCGTCTTCGATATTGACGCCAACGGTATTCTGCACGTCACTGCCCGCGATAAGGCCACCGGCAAAGAACAAAAAGTGACGGTCACGGCCTCGACCAACCTGAACAAGCAGGAAGTCGAAAAAATGGTGCAGGAATCACGCGCCCACGAGGCCGAAGACAAGAAACGCAAAGAACTGGTTGAAGCCCGCAACACCGGTGACAATCTAGCCTATCAGACGGAGAAAACGCTCAAAGAACTGGGTGAGAAGGTTCCCGCCGCCGAACGTACCAACATTGAAGGCAAAGTCGCCGAGTTGAAAACTGCCATTCAAGGCGAAGACAGCGAGGCCATGAAGAAACTGATTGAAGAAGTACAACAGGCCTTCTACGCCATCAGCCAGCAACTCTACGCCCAGGAACAGCCCAAGCCCGATGCCGGCCCCGCCGCTCCTGGCAACACCGCCCCCGCCGGTGATGATGTCATTGATGGCGAAGTGAAAGAGTAAATTGACAGAACTGGCTGAAGCCAGCGTAGAAAAAATCGCCAGCCGAACGGCTGGCGATTTTTTGATTTCTTTTTTTACAGCCCAACGGCTTTTTTGAGCGCATCAGTTTTGTTGATTTCTTCCCAAGGCAGTTGAATATCGTCACGGCCAAAGTGACCGTAAGCCGCCGTCTGGCGGTAAATCGGGCGGCGCAGATTCAAATCGCGGATAATGGCGCCGGGACGCAGGTCAAACACCTGGCTAATCGCCTGGCTAATTTTTTCATCCGACACTTTGCCAGTGCCGAAGGTCTCAACGTTGATGGAAAGCGGGTGCGCGACGCCAATTGCATACGCCACCTGGATTTCACAACGGTCAGCCAAGCCAGCGGCGACGACATTCTTCGCCACCCAGCGCGCGGCGTAAGCGGCAGAACGGTCTACCTTGGTGGGGTCTTTGCCAGAGAAAGCGCCGCCGCCGTGCCGCCCCATGCCACCGTAAGTATCCACAATGATTTTTCGACCCGTCACACCAGCGTCGCCCATTGGGCCGCCAATGACGAAACGCCCGGTGGGGTTGACAAATACTTTCAGGTTTTCATCCACCATGCCTTCGGGCAGAGTCGGGTAAATGATGTGTTCGCTGATGGCCTCGACGATTTCAGCGTGAGAAATTTCCGGCGCGTGCTGGGTAGAAATCAACACTGTGTCAATGCGCTTGGGCTTGCCGTAGGCATATTCCACCGTTACCTGACTCTTGCCATCTGGACGCAGCCAGGGCAACGTACCATTTTTGCGGAGTTCGCTCAAGCGGCGGCTAAGCTTGTGCGCCAGATAAATCGGCAGCGGCATCAGAGTCGGGGTCTCGTTGCAGGCGAAGCCAAACATCATGCCCTGGTCGCCCGCGCCGACGTGTTCAATTTCGCGCTCGGTCATTTCGCCGCTTTTATCTTCCATGGCGTGGTCAACGCCCAGAGCAATATCAGCGCTCTGGCTGGCGATGGCTGAAAGCACCGAGCAGGTATTACCGTCAAAACCCTTTTCACTGCTGTCGTAACCGATTTCTTTGACAACCTTGCGAATCAAATCATCAAAGTTGACAAAAGCGTTGGTGGTGATTTCGCCCAGCACCATCACCATACCGGTTTTGGTGGCGGTTTCACAGGCCACGCGCGAGTAGGGGTCCTGTTCAAGGCAGGCATCCAACACCGCATCAGAGACCTGGTCACAAAGTTTGTCGGGGTGGCCTTCGGTCACGCTTTCAGACGTAAACAGTAACTTGGGTGTAGACATAAAGCTGTTGGTCATTGCGTTTCTCCTTTGAGAATAGAAATTGCCCCTTCGGACTTTTGAAAGGGCAATTTACGCACAAATTTGCAAGATGCCCTCTCATCTCCCAGAAATTGATCTGCCGGAGTTGGCACCTTCTCAGCGTTTGGCAAAACAGACCTTGCGCTGGCAGGTTGTCGAGGCATCATCGGGCCGGTCCCTCCGCCTCTCTGGATAAGAGTGCCGTTTTGGGGCTATGAAGTTGTAGGGCGATGTTACCACAAACCAAAACGCGCGTCAAAGATTATTCCACAAAAACCTTGCCAGCCGCCTGTGCCTGGCTGGAATCAAGCGGCAAAAGCAGGGTGAAATTACTGCCCTTGCCTTCCACGCTTTCCACCGAAAGACTGCCGCCGTGCATTTCCGCCATCATCCGCGCCACCGAAAGCCCCAGCCCCATGCCGCCGTGTTTACGGGTCAGATGAGACTCTACCTGATAAAAACGCTCAAAAATATGCGGCAAATCTTTGGCCGGAATTCCAATGCCGTTATCAATCACCGAAACCTTGACGTAGCCGGGAAGTTGTTCTGCAACGACAAAAACATGCCCGCCCGGATTGGTGAATGTAACCGCATTTTTCAACAAGTTGGAAAGGGCGCTGCCAATTTTTTCGGCGTCGCCTTCGACCATCAAATCGTGTTGCGATACATCGGCGCGCAGGTTGAGATTTTTCGGAGCGAGCTCGGGCTGAATGCGTTGAATCTGTTCCTGAAGGATTTTCCGCACCGAAACCGCCCGCCGCTGAACAACAGATGTGCCGTTCTGAACGTTGTCCACGCTGGTCATGCTCTCGATAATTTCCTTCAGCCGGGTGGCGCTGCGGATGATGGTATCCAACTGTTCGCGGTACTCCACGCCGACAATTTCACGCAAAAAGGTGGAATGACCAAGAATCAGCCCCAACGGGGTACGTAACTCATGCGAGGTGATTGCGATGAAATTACCTTTCATTCTATCCAGCCGCGCAGCATCCTCACGGATTCCGGCAACTTGCCGCCGCAGAGAATCATTTTCAAAAGCCAATGCCAACTGCGAGGCCAAACTCTCTAGAATTGTCGCGTCATCACCGTTATAATTGGCCTGTCCGCGTTTGTTGACGACTTCCAAAACCCCCACAGGGCGGTCACCTGCTAACAGCGGCACAGCCAGAACAGAACGCGTGACATAACCACTTAACTCATCTGAACCCTTAAAATGTTCCAGCGACTGCGCCACGTCGTTAACGGAAACCGGCTGACGCTCGCGCAAAGCCATTCCGGCGAGGCTGCCCTCGAGGGGAACAATCATCCCCTCCAGATTTTTGCGATGCTGACGCGGCAATGCCACAAAGCGCAAAACACGCCCGGCTTCGTCGTACTCCAGCACAGAAGCCGTTTCGCTGGCCGTTAAATCAATGGCGGCGTTCAGCACGGCGTGCAGGAGCGAGCGCAACTCCAACGTCACGCTCATCTCGCGGCCAAGGCGCAAAAGTCGTTTCAGGCGGGGGTCAGAAAATGACATAATGGGGTATCGGAGAGGTTAAGAGAGTGAGATAAAAGGATTATACTCGCTCTGCGGTTGACACCGCTACTGTCAAAGTTCCCCGGCCCACAAGGCCGAGATACTGAAATTCAACTGTACGACAAGGAGATAATTATGAGTAACAAGAAAGTTCGAGTGGCGATTATCGGTGTGGGCAACTGCGCTTCGTCACTGGTGCAGGGTGTGGATCTTTACAAAAACACACCCGATGACGCCACCGTTCCCGGTCTGATGCACGTTAACCTGGGCGGCTACCATGTGCGCGATATTGAATTCACGCTGGGAATTGATATCAACGTCACCAAAGTTGGCAAAGACCTGAGCGAAGCCATCTTCGCCGAGCCGAATAACACCTTCAAATTTACCGATGTGCCGCACCTGAATGTTCCCGTCGTGCGCGGCATGACTCACGATGGACTGGGCAAGTACCTCTCGCAGGTTATCACCAAAGCGCCTGGCCCTACCGCCGACATCGTCAAATTATTGAAAGAGACCAAAACCGACGTGGTGATTTCCTACCTGCCGGTTGGCTCTGAAATGGCGACCAAGTGGTACGTGGAACAAATCATCGAGGCAGGCTGCGCTTTCGTCAACGCCATTCCGGTTTTCATCGCTTCAGGCGAGTACTGGGGCAAACGTTTCAAGGATGCTGGACTGCCAGTATTAGGCGACGACATCAAGAGCCAGGTCGGCGCTACCATTCTGCACCGCGTGCTGACCAGCCTGTTCGTTGACCGGGGTGTAAGAATTGACCGCACCTATCAACTCAACTTCGGCGGCAACACCGATTTTATGAACATGCTGGAACGCGAGCGCCTGGAAAGCAAGAAAATCTCCAAGACCGGCGCGGTCACGAGCATGATTCCCTACCAGCTCGCGCCCAGCAACATTCACGTCGGCCCCAGCGACTACGTCCCCTGGCTGACCGACCGCAAGTGGTGCTACATCCGCATGGAAGGCACGACCTTTGGTAACGTGCCCCTCAACCTGGAAGCCAAACTAGAAGTGTGGGACAGCCCAAACAGCGCCGGTGTGGTGATTGACGCGGTACGCTGCGCCAAAATCGCGCTTGACCGCAAGTTAAGCGGCCCCATCGTCGGACCGTCATCCTATTTTTTCAAGACACCTCCCAAGCAGTTCAAAGATAACATCTGCCTCGAAATGACCGAAGCTTTTATCAAAGGCGAAGGCTAGTTTCAAGGAACACATCACACCGGGGCAATGCGGAGAAATGTGCCGCGTTGCCCCGGTGTGTATTTAACACGAAAACAACCCATCAGGAGTTTCTCCGTGGTTTTGAAGACCAGTAGGAAGACCAGTAGATTGAAGCCAACCGTCATTTTTCTCGCCTGGTCGGCCATTTTTGCCATACTCTACGCGCAGTCCCCACTGTATCTCTCCAACCAGAACACCTATTTTTTGCACGGATTGGCGCAGGCTGGGCTGGGAAATTTACAGGCCGATTGGCTGGCAAACACTGCTGACCCCACCCCGGTCTTTAGCGGGTTGGTTTTCCTGACGTACACATTAACTCACACCGGCATCCTGTTTTACGGCTACTATGCCCTGCTGATGGGTGTCTACCTGTACAGTGTGGCGGGAATGATGGAGTTGCTCTTTAGGCTGGGGCGTTCACGCGCGCAGAAAATCTTTTTCTATGCTCTTTTTCTGGGCTTGCATTCAGCGGCGCTACGCTTTGCGCTCTCACGGTTTTTGGACGCAGATGCCGCCTTTCTGTTTGAAGGCGGATTGGGCAATCAGCGCCTGCTTGGACAGGTTTTTCAGCCGAGCGTCTTCGGCGTATTTTTGGTACTCTCGCTGTATCTTTTTTTGCGCGCAAAGAATTGGTGCGCCATCCCGCCGCTGGCGCTGGCAGTCTATTTTCACCCAACTTATTTGACCGCCGCCGGGCTGATGACTCTGGCGTATTTGTGGGCGCTCTGGCGCGATAATCGTTCGCTACGCGCCATTTTTGTTTTCGGGCTGATGACGTTGGGCGCAGTTTTGCCAGTTTTTCTGTATACGCTGTTGGTGTTCGGCCCTACGCGCCCAGAAATTTTTCAACAAGCGCAAGAGATTTTGATTCATGTGCGTATTCCGCATCACGCCATCGTGGCGCAATGGTTCAACTGGACTTCGCTGGCGCAATTGGGGTTGATTCTCGGCGGGTTGGCGGTGACGCGCAAGACAGCGCTCTTTCCGCTGTACGCGCTGATGAGCGCAGGCGCATTTTTGTTAAGCGTCCTGCAAGTGATGACCGGCAACGCGACTCTGGCTTTGTTGTTCCCCTGGCGCATTTCGGTTATTCTCGTACCGCTGGGCGCAGTCAGCCTGGCGGCAGTTGCCACGCAAAAGATTTTCAGCGCATTCAGGCTGGCAGAGAAAGCCGCGCTGCCGCTGGCTGGAACACTCATCGGCCTGCTGATGCTGACGGGGCTGATTCGCTTTCAGGTTGAGAGCGCCCGTCAGCGCGCCCTGCCAGAGCGGGCGCTGATGTCTTTTGTCGCCGAACACCGCTCAGCGGGGCAGGTTTTCGTCACCCCGCCCAAGATGCAGAATTTTCGTCTGGCAACGGGTGCGCCCGTTTTCGTGGATTTCAAATCCAATCCCTATCGGAATGCCGATGTTTTGGAATGGTACCGGCGCATCACGCGCGTCAATGATTTTTACAGCCACCCGGCTTCCTGTCAGGCGGCAGAAGAACTGCTTGTTTTTGCTCATGCCAGCCGCATCGTTTTGCCAATTGAACAGGCGCCGATTGTATGTGATAATTTAGCGGTATTTTATCGAGATTCCACCTTTGTCGTTTTTGCTTCAGAATAGGAAAAATGAACGTGCAGAAGAAAATTGTCACCGCATTTTTAGGGATATTGACCTTGCTGAGCGCTTGCGCGCCCGCGCCGACGCTGGATGTGAGCGCTGCCAGCACGCAGGTAGTCGCCACCGTCTACGCCGCTGCCAGCCAGACGGCGCAATTTACGCCGCCCGCCGCGACCCTCACCCCGGCGCCGACTACGATTCCCACCGCCACGCGCGACCCAAATCGCACGCCGCCCGCTTTGCCCGGCGGTTTTCACACGACGTTGCTCAACCCGCTTGACAGCCCCCACACCTACAGCGCGGATACCTGCCAGTACCTGAAGGCCAAATGGAATCCGAACAATGCTGCGCCCGGCACAGTTGTGATGGTGATCATGTTCCATTCCATCCCGCAGGAACAAAAAGCAGATAGCAATCAGATTTTACTGAAAGATTTTCGCATCCTGATGAAGGATTTGAAGGAACAGGGCTTTGAAGCCATTGACATGCAACAAATGGCCGGTTTCCTGTACCAGAATGCCAAAATTCCGCCACGTTCGGTTTTGTTGATTGTGGATGACCGCCACTACCGCCAGTATTTTGATGAATACTTCTCCCAGTATTACAAAGAGTGGGGCTGGAAGGTCATCAACGCCTGGATAAGCCTTCCCGAAACCATCCAGCAACTTTGGGATGAAAATAGTGCGCTCGAAGCCGAAGGCTGGGTGGATCATCAGGCGCACGGCGTTATTCACAACATCAACATGAACGACAGTTCCACCGATGAATACATCCAAGGCGAGCTGCAAGGTTCGATAAATGCCATGCAAGCGCGCTTCAACAAAACGCCCATCGCCATCATCTGGCCGGGCGGTGATTTTGGCAAACGCCCGGTAGAAGCCGCGCGCCAATATGGCTATCAACTTGGCTTTACCATCAACCCGCGCGGGCCAGTGATGTTCAACTGGATTCCGCAAGCAGATGCCGCCGACCCGCTGCGCCCCAGCTACCTGCCTGAAGGCCTCGCCGCCGACCCGCTGATGACGCTGCCGCGCTACTGGGCGCCCGATGCGCGCAATCACCTTGATACGGTGCGAAGAATTGGCAACGAGGCCGTTGCCTACGCCGAATCCAACCGCGCCGCCGAGTTGGAATACTACGACATCGTCTGCGCCCCCACCTACGGAGAAATTACCCCATGACTCAAAACTGTATTTTCTGCAAAATCGTCGCCGGAGAAATGCCAACGACCCTGCTGTATCAAGATGAGCAAGTGACCGCCTTCCGCGACATTCACCCGGTTGCGCCCACCCATATTCTCATCATTCCCAACCGTCACATCGCCTCGACCAACGAGGCTGCGCCCGAGGACGAAGCCTTGCTGGGGCATCTCATCGGCGTTGCGCGTCTGCTGGCCGAGCGCGAAAACATCGCCGCCAACGGCTACCGTCTGGTCATCAACACGGGCGCAGATGGCGGACAGGTTGTTTTTCATCTGCATCTGCACCTGCTTGGCGGCAGAAAACTGGTACATCCGTAACGCAGCGCGAGATAGCTCTCGCGTTACGCAGAAAGGTCGCGCATGGAACATACTTTTATTCAAACCAATGGAATCCGCCTGCACGTTGTCACTGCCGGGTCCCAAGACGGCATCCCGCTGGTTTTGTTACATGGCTTCCCCGAGTACTGGGGCGGCTGGCAAAAAAACATTACCGGGCTGGCATCCGCTGGTTTCCACGTCATCATCCCCGACCAGCGCGGCTACGGCCAATCGGACGTTCCCAAACCCGTCACGGCCTACGCCATGGACGAACTTATCAAGGACATTCTCGGTCTGTTCGATCATTTCGGCATTCAACAGGCCAATCTGGTCGGACATGATTGGGGCGCCGCAGTCGCCTGGAGCCTGGCGATGGCCGCCCCGCAGCGGGTCCGGCGGCTGGCAATCCTCAACGTTCCGCACCCGGTCGTGATGGCGCGCACCCTGAAAAAATCGCCCCGGCAAATGCTCAAATCGTGGTACATCGCCTTTTTCCAAATTCCCGGTCTGGCCGACGGGCTGATGCGCCTCAACCACTTCGCCGGAGCGATTGCCATGCTGAAAGCCAGCAGCGGCCCGGCCACCTTCAGCGCCGAGGAGTTTGACGGCTACCGGCAAGCCTGGTCGGCCTCCGGCGGGCTAACCGGCATGATTAACTGGTATCGCGCCCTTCTACAAAAATCATCAGCCCGGCCGCGCTCCATCCGGCTGGAAATGCCAACGCTGATTTTATGGGGCAAGAAAGATGTCGCCTTGAGCGCCACAATGGCCGAAGAAAGCCTGAAATTGTGCACAAACGGTCAGTTGATTTATTTTGACAATGCCACACACTGGTTGCAACACGACGAAACCAGCGCCGTCAACGAAAAACTGATTCATTTTTTCGGCGGGTAACGCATGTTTGAATATCACATCGCCGCCACAACGAAGCGCGCCCGCGCGGGAATATTTTCCACCCCGCACGGCGACCTATTGACGCCGGTTTTCGCGCCGGTTGGCACGCAGGCTACCGTCAAAACGCTGACGCCCGAACAGCTCAAAGACCTCGGCGCTTCGCTGGTACTTTCCAACACCTACCACCTCTACCTGCGCCCCGGTGACGAACTTGTGCGCGACCTGGGCGGCCTGCACCAGTTTATGCAGTGGCCGCGCCCGATGCTGACCGATTCCGGCGGCTTTCAGGTTTTTTCGCTGGCAGGTACGCGCAAAATTGACGAGGACGGCGTGACCTTCAAAAGCCACATTGACGGCTCGCTGCACCGCTTCACCCCCGAAAAATCCATCGCCATTCAGGAAAATCTCGGCGCGGATATCATCATGGCCTTCGACGAATGCTCCGACCCGAATGACCACGCCTACACCAAAATCGCCATGGAACGCACCCATCGCTGGGCCGAGCGCTCCCTGCGCGCGCACCAGCGTTCAGACCAGGCGCTTTTCGGCATCGTGCAGGGCGGCGTCAACCCGCAACTGCGCGCCCAATCGGCAGAATTTATCGCTTCCCTGCCCTTCCCCGGCATCGCCATCGGCGGGCTTTCGGTGGGCGAAACCAAGGATGAAATGCACCGCGCGCTGGAAGTCGTCACCCCGCTCTTGCCGGAAAATAAGCCGCGCTATCTGATGGGCGTCGGCACGCCCGAAGATTTAATCAACGGCGTGGCGCGCGGCGTGGACATCTTCGACTGCGTTTTGCCAACGCGCCTGGCGCGCCATCACGCCGCCTTCAGCCCGGAGGGACGCCTGAACCTGATGAACGCCGCCTTCGCGCGTGACGCGCGCCCAATTGATGAAACGTGCGACTGCTACACCTGCTGCACCTTCACGCGCGGCTACATTCGCCATCTGATTGTCGCCAAAGAGCTACTGGCCGGAACGCTGATTTCGATTCACAACCTGCGCACGATGATTCGGCTGATGGAGGAGATGCGCGCCGCGATTTTGGACGCCAGTTTCAAGCAAAAACTACCCGGCTGGCTGGAACGCTGGCAGGGCAACGCCCAACGCCAAAATGATAAAAGTGCTGGCAGAGTTCACAGCGTAGTTGAAGGCTGCAAAATTAGCGAATGACGGCAAAGATTTGCAAGCCATCGCGGGCGGCGGCGGCCAGGTAGCGGCCATCGGGGCTAAAAACCAGCGCGCGGATGGGGCTGTTGAGCGCCTGAAACAAATTCGACTGCACGCCGTCCGGCGAGAAAAAAACAATACTGCCATCTTCCAGCCCGGCGGCGACCGTGCCATTGGACGAGACGGCCAGCGCCAGCGGTTCTGCCGGGAAAACAATGCGCCCCAGGTCTATCACCACATCGCTGTTGGGTGGCAAAATTTTCAAAACGCTGGTGTCGCCGCCGAAGATTTTCTTCAAAAAATAAACGGTTCCATCCAGGCTGACGGCCAGCGGCGCGTGCAGCGAGCCTTCCTTGATTTGCAGGGTGACCGATAAATCTGATTTCTGGACGCGCGTGATGTACATGGCGCCGCTTTTCTCGCGCGTGGTCAGCACAACTTCTTGCGCGGTTTCCACTGCGCCCAGCAGCGTTCCGGGGATGGATTGAATCAACTGCGAAGTGCCGGGGCGGTAGATGTCGGTGGTGGCTTGCTCCACATCCACCAAGGCGATGTCGGCGGATTTGGAGAGCCAGACGACCGGACGCGGGTCAATGTCGAAGAGCCGGTCGCCCGCCCAGGTAGAGAGGTAAGTGCGGTTGAGCGCGCGCTCCTCGCGGTAGGGGACGGCGTCGCCGGCGTGGACAAAATTTTCCGCTTCGGCCTGACAAGTCATCTCGCCGGTGGAAATTCTCAGCCAGCAGGCGCTGTGCGGGGCATTCACCAGCAGCGTATCGACGCTGGTGAAGCGCAGGCCAAAGTAATTTTCAGCCAGCCCAATCGCGGCGGGCGTTTCGGCAAAATTCGCGCCGTAAAATTCGGGCGAGGCAGGCAGCGCGGCAGCGGATTGACTTTCGGCGGCAAGCGTTTCACCGCTGACGATGTTCCAGCGCGCCAGCGTGACGGGAATTTCGCCGCCGCGCGCGGGCTGCCAGCCGTAGCCGCGTAGGGTTTGCTCATCTTCAAATTCGATGCGCCAGCGGCGGTCTTTGACGTAGGACGGCTGAACGAGAATCTCACGCGCCACCAAAAAACGCTCGGTGGAATACACCCGCATGGCGGAGGCAAGCGCAATCGTCACAAATTTTCCATCGGGCGAAAAAAGATACGGGGTATCTTCGGCGGGCAGCAGCAGGTTGATAAAATCGCCCCAGACGGCGGTTTTCCAGACCAGCAGTTCGCGCCCGCGCTGAATGGAAAACAGCGAGCCATCCGGCGAAAACTGCGCCAGCTGAGACACGCCGCGATATTCAAAAATACTGGCGTTATCGGCCAGCGCCACGACGCGCAAATTTTCATTTCCAGCGGCATAGGCCAGCCAGGCGCCATCCGGCGAAAGCGCCAGGCGGTTCTGATTGGGTAAATTTTCAAACGGCGCGGCGGAGGGGATATTTTTGAGAAGCGTCGCCTGGCTGCCCGCAATGTCGTACACGCGCGCTTCCCACGCGCCCAAGTTGCGGACGTACAGCGCCAGGCGCGAGCCGTCGCGGTTGGCGCTCAGGCAGGCGGCGCAGGGCTGGTCAAACAGCGCCAGGTCGCTCCAGGCGGCAATCTGCTGGCCGGCACGGTCGAACAAATACAGGCCGTCGGTGGCGGCGACAAAAACGCGCTGATCGTCGGCGCTGACGGTTAACGCCAGGAAGCGATTTTCCATGCCGCGAAAAACCATCCGCAACAGGCTGGCATTGCCCATGCCGATTTCGGGAAAGCCCACGTCGGGCAGGGGCGTGCCCTGGGCGACGGGAAACAGCGAAGGCTGGGTGGGGCGGGGCGTGTTGCTGGCAGTCGGCGTCCAGGTCGGGCGCAGAGTCACCGTGGCAGTCGGTGCGCCGGGCGTCCCCGCGGTGGGCGTGGGCGGGAATAAGTTGGGGAGTTGGAAGTTTTGGAGCGGGGCGCAGGAGGATAACAGGATGAAGAGGATGAAGGGGATGTATTTTATATTTTTCACGAGTCATACCTCCTTCGGCGGCGCAGTTTGGCCGTAGTCGAGCACTTTGCGCACGCCAGTCGCGTCTTCGGGCGCGCCGACAATTTTCTTTTCTTCTAACTGGTCAATCAGCCGCGCGGCGCGGGTGTAGCCGATGCGTAATTTGCGCTGAAGCATGGAAACCGAGGCACGCCCCTCGCGGCGCACCAAATCCAGCGCCTCGTTGTAGAGCGGGTCGCCCTGGTCGAGCGCTTCCTGCTCCCAGATGGGCAACTGCTTGACGGGCGCATTCGGCGCGGGCACGTCCACTGCGCCGCCGGGGGCAGCGGCGGGGGCGCCCTGCGCCTGCCAGAATTCCACCAGCCGATGAATTTCCGTATCCGAGACGAAAACCCCCTGCAGGCGAACCGGCGCGGGCGCATCCGGCGATTGGTAGAGCATATCGCCGCGCCCCAGCAGCCGTTCCGCGCCGGGCTGGTCGAGGATGACGCGGCTGTCGGTGTTGGAGGCAACCGCAAACGCCACGCGCGCCGGGAAGTTGGCCTTAATCAGCCCGGTGACGACATCCACCGAGGGGCGCTGGGTGGCAAGGATGAGATGAATGCCGGTCGCGCGCGCCAGTTGCGCCAGGCGCGTGATGGTGCGCTCGGTTTCATCGGGCGCCAGCATCATCAGGTCGGCCAATTCGTCAATCACCACCACCAGGTAGGGCAGTTTTTTGTGTCCCTGCGTTTTCATGCGCGCGTTGTAATCGGTGATGTTGCGCGCGCCAACCTGGGCAAACTGGTGATAGCGGCGGTCCATTTCGCGCGTCATCCATTGCAGCGCGCCAATCACCTTCTCCATCTCCACGACCACCGGCGCCAGCAGATGCGGCACGCCGTTGTAACCGGTCAATTCCACCCGCTTGGGGTCCACCAGCACCAGACGAACATCGTCAGGCGTGTTGAAAAGCAGCAGACAGGTCAGAATGCTGTTGACACAGACCGACTTGCCCGAACCAGTCGTTCCGGCAATCAGCAAATGCGGCATGGCGGCCAAATCCGCGCCGATGGGATGGCCGGAAACATCCTTGCCCAGCGCAAAACCGAGCGACTTGCGCCCGCGCTGAAAGGCCTCGCCCTCCACAATTTCGCGCAGCGCCACCAGCGCCATTTCATCATTGGGAACTTCGATGCCGAGATAGCTGCGCCCCGGCACCGGCGCCTGAATGCGAATGCGCGAGGCGGCCAGCGCCAGCGCCAAATCATCGGCCAGCGCGGCAATTTTGCTGACGCGCACGCGGGTGCGGCCATTGCGGCTTTCAACAAACAGCGGCTCCACGCCAAATTGGGTGATGGTTGGGCCGCTGTTAATTTCGACGACTTGCGCCGGAGCGCCAAACGAGGCCAGCGTCTCTTCGATCAGGCGGGCGCGCTGGTCGAGAAATTCCTGATTGGAGGAGGCGCTCGCGCCAGGGTTGAGAATTTCCGTCAAATCAGGGAGCTGCCAGGGGCGGGCGGGAACGCCGCTGTCGGCGGCTTCCGCCACGACGGCGGGGACGGCGGCGGCAGGCGCGGCGGCCCCGGGAAAATTCTCCGGCGCAGGGACGGGCGGCAGCGGAGAGTCTTTTTCGCGCGGAAAAATGCCCGGCAGGCGGGCGCGCAATTTCTGCCACAGGCCGCGCAAAAATTGCCAGAGCGGGTTTAATCTTTCCAGCAGTTCCGGCAGACTGCGGTCAAGCGTCAGCGAAAGACTCATCAAAAGCCAGGCCAGCAAAACGACCAGCGCGCCGCCCAGCCCCAAATTTTCGACCAGCAGGCGGTAAAAAATACTGCCCAGCCAGCCGCCGCCGCTGGCGCTGATGGGTTCGGGGTTGCCCGAAAGCCCATGCAGGGCGGTGATGCCAAACAACGCCAAAAAGATGATTCCGGTGGCGCGTTCCACCGAAAGCGGCGGAATGCGCTCAATTTTGCGCACCAGCAGCCAGCCGCCGAAGAGAATCAGGGCAATCGGCAGGCCGTAAGCGCCCCAGCCGAAGAGGAAACTGAAGAGTGAGACGGTTGCCCCGGTCAGCGCCGAACGGCTGGAGGAAATGAGCGCCAGCAAAATCAACAGCCCGCCGAGCGCCAGCCCAACGCCGAGCAAGTCCAATTTTCGCTCTGGCGAGAGGGTGAAAAGGGGCGGGGGCGGCGCAACTGGGACAATAGATTTTCCCGCAGATGCCGGTTTTTTGGGGTCTTTTTTAGACGCAGCGGTTTTTTTTGCCGAGGCTTTTCCCTTTGGCGCGGGTTTGGGTTGAAGGAAGGCAGGAAGTTTGAAAGGCATGTTTTTTGGGGTAAAGAATGAAAAAATTATAGCACAAATGGTCGAAAATTCCTTCTGTCTTGCGGTGCGGTGTCTACGCGAAAATCATTCGGCACGGTAGCATAACGCGCCAGGTCTGCGAATGATATCGAACAAATAACGGGTTCCGATTCCATTGCATCCTATCCGGGCGCTATGCTTCCCCAGTTAGTAATTTCAAGCGTTCCCAGGGTTTGAGATTCTCGTCGTCGGCCAGAATACCCTTCAGCTCGTAAATTTCATCACGCAGGGCGGCGGCGCGTTCAAATTCCAGCGCTTTGGCGGCATCTTTCATTTGGGCTTCCATTTCAGCGAGCATTTTTTGCAATTCGCTCTTGTCAACACTGGCAGGTTTCTTTCCAGCGCGGTACTGTCCCCGGGCTTCACCCACCGCCAAGGCGGGCTCTGATTTCTCGGTTGTGGCGCTCGTCGTCATCAGGTCGCGGATGGCTTTGTGGATGCTGACCGGTACGATGCCGTGTTCCTGATTATATGAGACCTGCTTGGCGCGGCGGCGATTGGTTTCGCCAATGGCAAATTTCATTGAATCGGTCATGCGGTCAGCGTACATGATGACTTTGCCATTAAGATTTCGCGCAGCGCGGCCGATCGTCTGAATCAACGCCGTGCCAGAGCGCAGAAAACCTTCTTTATCGGCGTCCAAAATCGCCACCAGTGAAACTTCCGGCAGGTCGAGCCCCTCCCGCAGCAGGTTAATCCCCACGATCACATCAAAAACGCCCAGACGCAAATCGCGCAGAATTGAGATGCGCTCCAGCGTTTCCACTTCCGAGTGCAGGTAATGGACTTTGATGCCGAGTTCCATCAGATACTCGGCCAAATCTTCAGACATACGCTTGGTAAGGGTGGTGACAAGGATGCGCTCGCGGCGTTCCACCCGCTGGCGAATTTCACCCACCAGGTCATCCACCTGGCCTTTGCTCGGGCGCACATCCACCTGGGGGTCAATCAGCCCGGTGGGGCGGATGATTTGCTCTACAACCTGCTCGGCGCGCCCCAATTCGTAGGGGCCGGGCGTGGCAGAAGTGTAGATGGTGTAGCCCATGCGCGGCTCGAATTCGTCAAACTTGAGCGGGCGGTTGTCGAGGGCGCTTGGCAGGCGAAAACCATATTCGACCAGCGTTTCCTTGCGCGAGCGGTCGCCGTTATACATGCCGCGGATTTGCGGGATGGTCATGTGACTCTCGTCAATAATCAGCAAGTAATCGCTGGGGAAAAAATCAATCATCGTCCAGGGCGGCGTGCCAGGGGCGCGGCGGTCGAGGTGACGGGAGTAGTTTTCGATGCCGGAGCAATAGCCGACTTCCTTCAGCATTTCCAAATCATACCGCGCGCGCTGTTCGATACGCTGGGCCTCGATCAGTTTGCCCTGTTCAGTGAAAATTTTCATCCGGTCAGTCAGTTCCGCTTCGATGTCGGTGATGGCGTCTTTGAGTTTTTCTTCCTGAGTGATATAGTTTTTGGCGGGATAAATCACGACTTCGGGCAACTCGGCATGAATTTCGCCGGTCAGCGGTGTAAACTCCACGATGCGTTCAACTTCGTCGCCAAAAAAGGTGATGCGATAGCCGCGCTTTTCAGAATAGGCCGGAATGATTTCAAGCGTATCGCCGCGCACGCGAAAGGTGCCTGGGCGCAGTTCCATATCGTTGCGCTGATACTGGCCATCAATCAACTGGCGCATGAGCGCATTGCGCCGGTAAACCTCGCCCACCTTGAGCGTGACTGAGCCGCGCAAAAACTCATCCGGCGAACCCAGCCCGTAGATGCACGAGACCGAAGCGACAATAATCACATCTTTGCGCGAAACCAGCGCCATGGTCGCCGCCAGGCGCAAACGCTCAATCTCCTCGTTGATGTCGGTTTCTTTTTCGATGTACAGGTCGTGACGCGGAACGTAAGATTCCGGCTGATAGTAGTCGTAGTACGAGACAAAATACTCCACCGCATTTTCGGGGAAAAATTCCTTGAACTCGGCGTAGAGTTGCGCCGCCAGGGTTTTATTGTGCGCCATGATGATGGCCGGTTTTTGCAGTTGCTGAATGATGGACGCCACCGTGTAGGTCTTGCCCGTGCCGGTTGCGCCCAGCAAAACCTGCTGTTTCAGCCCGCGCTGAACGCCGTCCACCAGCTGCGCAATCGCTTCCGGCTGGTCGCCGGTGGGTTTAAAGGGAGCGATAAGTTTAAACGTCATAAAATTCACCTTGGAATATAAGGAACGAACGTTCTATTTTACCATGCCGTCAATGCTATAATACCGCCATGCCCGACCTGTTTGACCACGCCATGAATGAACGCATGAAAAACGAAGCCCCGCTGGCCGCGCGTATGCGTCCGCGCACGCTGGACGAGTATATCGGCCAGGAACACATCATCGGCGAGGGAAAACTGCTGCGGCGCGCCATTCAGGCCGACCGGTTGTTCTCCTCCATTTTGCTGTGGGGACCGCCCGGAACCGGCAAAACCACCCTGGCGCAAGTCATCGCCAACCAAACCAAAAGCCACTTTGAGACACTTTCCGCCATTTTGGCCGGAAAAAGCGACCTGCGCGAAGTGATTGAGCGGGCCACCGAACGCAATCGGCTGTATCGGCAGCGCACGATTCTCTTCATTGATGAAATTCACCGCTGGAACAAAGCCCAGCAAGACGCGCTGCTGCCCTTTGTCGAAAACGGCACCGTCACGCTGATTGGCGCAACCACCGAAAACCCATTTTTTGAAGTCATTAAAGCCCTCGTCAGCCGCTCGCGGATTTTCCAGTTAAGAAACCTGAATCAGACCGAAGTCGGCCTCCTGCTCGACCGGGCGATTGCCGACCCGCAGCGCGGCTACGGCAGCCGGAAAATTCACCTCGAACCGGCAGCGCGCGCCCATCTGATAGAAATGGCCTCCGGCGACGCGCGCAACGCGCTCAACGCGCTGGAACTGGCCGTCGAATCCACCCCGCCCAACGCCGAGGGGCTGATTCATCTGACGCTGGATGTCGCCCAGGAATCCATTCAACGCCGGGCGGTTTTGTACGACAAGGACGGCGACGCGCACTACGACACCATCTCGGCCTTCATCAAATCTGTGCGCGGCTCCGACCCAGACGCGGCGCTCTACTGGCTGGCGAAGATGATTTACGCGGGCGAGGACCCGCGTTTCATCATCCGGCGGCTGATTATTTTGGCCGGGGAAGATATCGGCCTGGCCGACCCGCTTGGGCTGGTGGTGGCTTCATCAGCGGCGCAGGCCTTTGATTTTATCGGCCTGCCCGAAGGCATTTACCCGATTGTGGAAGCAACGCTTTACCTGGCGACTGCCCCAAAATCGAACAGCGCCGGGGCGTATTTCAAAGCCATGCAAAAAATCGAGCAGGAGGGCGCGGGTTCAGTGCCAAAACATTTGCAAGACGGCAACCGCGACCGCGAAGCCACCGGCCAGGGTCAGGGTTATGTCTATCCGCATGAACAGGCAGGCCATTTTACCGCGCAGCAATACCTGCCCAAGCGCCTGCTGGGGACGTATTTTTATACCCCCAGTGGCGAGGGCCACGAAGCGCAAGTCGCCGCCCGGCTGGAGCGGTGGCGCGAGGCGCAAAAACGCGCCCTGGGCATTGAAACCGAACAGCGCCTGCCCGACCTGCCACAGCAAACCATTGACGCGCTAAAACGCAACATCAAATCATAAATCGGAGTTTTATGCCTCTATTGCTTCTTATCCGCCACGGCGAAAATGAGTACGTCAAAACTGGCAAGATGGCCGGACGTCTGCCCGGCGTTCACCTCAACGAGCGCGGACAGGCGCAGGGCGCCGCGCTGGGCGAGGCGCTGAAAGATGCCCCGCTCTCGGCCATCTACGCCAGCCCGCTGGAGCGCGCCCAGGAGACTGCCGCGCCGATTGCCTCGGCGCGCGGGTTAACCATTCAGACGCGGCCCGCCCTGCTCGATACCCATGTCGGCGACTGGGAAGGGCAGGAACTGAAAAAATTGGTCAAATTGCCAGAATGGAAACAAGTGCAGAACCAGCCGTCGCGCTTCACTTTTCCCCATGGCGAATCATTTTTCGATTTGCAATACCGTCTGGTGGGCGAAATTGAACGAATCGCCCAGGCGCATCAACCCGACGAGGTGGTGGCGGTAATTTACCACGCCGACCCGATCAAACTGGTGGTGGCGTATTATCTTGGGCTGGCGCTGGATAACTTTCAGCGGCTGGCCTGCGATACCGGTTCGGTGACGGCGCTGGCGCTGCGCCCCGAAGGCGCACAGCTGCTTTTTCTCAACCGCCGCCCGCCGTTTGCGTTGGAATTGAATGGGAAAGCCGCCAAACCTGGATTAGGCAACTTGCAGCGAAAATAGATTTTTTACCCTTCACTGTGTATATCAGATGCTAACCAGCTCAAAATTTAACAAAACAAGCCGCGCTCGTATGAGCGCGGCTTGTTTTGTCTACCGGTGTGCCCCCACAGGAATTCGAATCCTGGTCTTAACCTTGAAAGGGTTGCGTCCTGGGCCACTAGACGATGGGGGCTTGTTTTTGAAGCGGCGGTTATTTTATCATTCACGCACAGAACGGTCAAGCGATTAACTGTATCAACTTTCAAGGCACTGGCTTTTTAAGCCAAGCAAATCCACCTGCTTACGATTGAAAAGCATCGCCGGAGAATCCACCTTCAGCGCCGAAATTAGAATCGCAGCCAGGTGGCCGTTGTAGAGCGGCACAAAATCGCGGCTGCCTTCCATCATCACCGTCGAAAACTCAAAACGGCCGGCCCACTCCAGCGTACCGGTCAACTCATAAACAGGGCTGGCAATATGTATTGAATACTCGTTCATTTTTTGAAAACCACCACGCGCCAGCGCTGGCGGACCCAGGTCTTCGCGACGGGCCAGGCACACCGCAAAAATTTGTGAGCGCACCAGACGCAACACCTGATAGTGTTCCACCAGTTTCGTTGGCATGTGCAACCGCGCCAAACGCGCATCCAAGATTTCCATAAAAGAAGTTACCTGGTCATTCATCAGTCCCATCAGACCAGAGTTTGGTACAATCGTTTTTCCGGTAACGCGAAACCCCGGTGTGAAAAAATCCGCCAAAATTAGTCGCTGAGAGGATGTTGTAGATGCTGGTTCGGGGGTCATCTTTACTGGTCGGTGGAATGGCGAATAACAGTGCTGCGGCGGCGTGGAAACGGATGCAACGATCGCAGTTTGTGCGACGACTGCCCCGCAGTCGGGCTGAGCAATGTTGCCAGCCAATTGACCGCGCGTTCATCATACTCGCGTTTACCGCACACATCGCACACCCAAGCCGGAAAATTTGGCACCGTTACCAGTTCATCGTCCAACCATGTGAAATAAGTGATAAATTGCAGGCTTAATACCCCGGCCTGACATTCACCGCATGGATACGATTCTTGCTGCTCTTCACTCATAAAATTACCTCTCGCAAAATTGACACACCAGCACTGACCCCCAGACGATTGGCTCCGGCAGAAATCATCGCCCGCGCATCGGCCAGCGTGCGAATACCACCCGCCGCCTTGACACCCATTCCAGCGCCCACCACCGCCCGCATCAATGCCACATCTTCCACAGTCGCGCCACCCGGCCCAAAACCGGTAGATGTCTTGACAAAATCGGCTCCAGCGGCTTGGGAGATAACACAGCCCAAAATCTTCTCGCGACGTGTCAATAGCGCCATTTCCAAAATCACCTTCAGATGAGCGCCACGCGCGTGACAGGCTTCCAACACCGCCTGCACATCTTCCAGTGCGCGCGCAGCATCACCCGCTTTGAGTGAGCCAATATGAATCACCATATCCACTTCTTTGGCGCCCATTTCAACCACGCGCCCGGCTTCCAACGCCTTAAGCTCGGGTGTTGTTGCCCCCAGCGGAAAACCGATCACTACACAAACCGGCACGCCCGACCCTGCCAGTAATTTTGAGGCCAATGACGCGTAGACCGGATTAAGGCACACCGTAGCGAAATGATATTCACGCGCTTCGGCGCAAAGTTTTTCCACTTGCGCGGGAGTCGCTTCGGGCTTCAGCAGCGTGTGGTCAATCCAACCAGCCAAGGCAGCCCCGCGCGGCATTTCCAACACTGCAGGCGCGGGCGGCATTTGTTTTTCCAATTGGTCCGTCAGAGCGAGAATTTCAACGCTGGTTTTCATTGGCTGGCCTTTGCCATCTGAGAAAAACTAATAATCATCCAATCGGTCACCGGCCAATAGACCAAGACCGCCTTGCCGATCACCTTATCCTGCGGCAACAAACCCCAGGAGTGCGAATCAGACGAATCGTTACGATTATCGCCCAGCACAAACAGATGTCCTTCCGGCACCGTCCACGAGCCTTGATATGCCGGCGCAGCGGCTATATACGGCTCATTCAACCGCTCGCCATTGACCAAAATCGAGCCGTTGTTCGCCACAACTGTATCGCCAGGCAAGCCAATCACCCGCTTAATTAAATCCTGTGTCGGGTTAAGTGGAAAATGAAAAACAATAATATCGCCTCGTTCCGGTGTCCCAATTTGGTACGCCAGACGGTTAATCAGCACAAACTCACCGTTTTGCAAGGTCGGGTTCATGCTAAAACCATCCACGCGCACTCGCGCCGAAAGTGCGTTAATCACCAAAAACAACGCGGCAGAAAGCAGAATTGTTTCGAAAATATCTAAAAAGAAACGCACCCAACCGCCCGATTCATGTTGCTCTTCGGGAGTGGAAACGACGGTTTCAACAGGAAATTCTTCCAAAGCCAGCCTCCAAGTTGCGAGATTATACCGCACCCCAGGCGTAAAACGTGGGAACAAACAACACGCGGCTCCCATCACGGCGAGCGGATTCATCCAAGATTTTCATTTTTTGGAGGACTTCACCTGAAATTTTTCCCACCAAATCAGCCTGTAATACCGCCCATTCCAGTTCCGCTTCGTCAGGCGATGAAGGCCCCCAGCCGCCAGCGTGGATACCGTTTTCAATCAGCGTTATCCCAGCCTGAGAAAAAGCCCCGGCCAATTGCCTGCCCATTGACGGGTTGACGCCTTGCCGCCGCAATGATTCAGTTTGCCAACGGCCAAGTTCCATCAACGCGACAGGTTCATCAATCCGCGCAGTGTAATCAGGTTCGGCCAACGCCAAAATTGCGCCACCAGGTTGGGTAATGCGCACCATCTCGCGCAAAATTGTCACCGGATTTTTCGTCCACAGCAACAGATAGTGACAAAAGACCAGGTCAAATGTCGCTGTCGGGAACGGGATGAACTCTCCCGCCGCCTGCATGACGGAAGTGGCTGGGGCGTGAAGTTGCGCCTGTTTGACGGTCTCCAGGTTCAGGTCCAGGCCAAACACGCGCGCGCCGGGAAAAACTGGGAGCGTCTCAAGGATGGCTCCCGTGCCGCAGCCAATTTCCAAAACTCTTTGAGCGCTGAAAAGTCCGGCGCTTTTCCATAAATAATTCCTTGCGTTTTCTGTCCAGCGAGCTTGTTGTTGGTACCGTGTGTGCCAGTTCATGCCCCCATTATAGTCACTCACGCCAGTTGCGAATAAAATTTTCCTGTTCGCTGGTTTCGGGCGAGTATGGGTAACGCGCTGATTTTGGAACGGATTGCCAGTGCTGTGCCAGAGCGTCGAGTGCTGACTGTCCATTTTGCCCATGCCGCGCAAGGTAACAGCCCACCGTGGTGCCGGTACGGCCAATGCCGCCATAGCAGTGCAAGTAAATTTTGCGTCCGGCGGCCAGCGAGTCGTCAATGGCGTCAAGCGCCGCACGCATTTGTTCGTAGCTGGGCAGGCCGTAGTCGCCGATGGGAAAACGCTGATAGTGAACGGTTCGCCCCAGGGCGCGGGCTTCATCGGCCAGCGCGGGCAGGTAAGGCTCGGTTTCGCCGAACGCGGTCAGGTCGAAAAATGTATCAAACCCAGCCCGCAAAAAGGCTTGCAGTCGTTGTTGGCTGATTTCAGGTTTGAAGGGACTGGCTGGATATTCCCCAGCCAAAAAGCGGTTTTCAATAACCCAGTACGCTTCGGGGATGGGGCGGTCGGGCATTTTAGGGGGTGGTGGTGGGAAAGATGGGCGGCTGCGCGTCGCTGTCGCGCCGAAATTCGTAGGCGACCATCATTTCTTCGATGATTTTGGCTTGTGTGGGGCTTAATTCGCCAAATTCCAGGCCGATATTGTAGAAAGAAGGGTCAATATCGGGGCTGCACCAGGCGACTTTGGCGTTCAGGCTGAAGCGCGGGCTACCGAAGAGATGTGGTTCGGGCAGGTCAAAGCGTAATGGCAGCGTGATACCAGTTGGCTGCGGGTCGTCGCTGATAAGCATAGCGCCGAGTTTATTCAGGTCAGACAGATAGCCAATGACCGTGCCGTTTTCCCGGTGAAAGACGCGCGAGTAGATGATGAGATATTTGCGGGGGGTTTTGCGGCGTTCGTCCATAAAAATCTCCGGTGAAAGCGGATAAGTATTTTTAGTGTACCGGAAAATCAGATAAAGGAATGTTGCAGTTTCGTGTGCGCTTACTGGTATCGGCGGCCCTTCCAGGTGACGCCCTGGCCGGAAAGCACTTTCCAGGCGGAGGTGAACATCATGGCGGCGAAGACGCCTGCGCCGAGCGGAGTAAGCAGGGCGTAGCCGGGCGAAATTTTCATTTCGGCGTTGACGCGCGCGCGGACGAAAATCAGCGCCGCCCAAACCGTCAGCGCCTGGGCCATCACCAGCGCCGCCCAAATTCCGCCGCCGTTGCGCCACCAGAAAAATCCCAACAACGGCCAGACGGGCATGAAGAGCGCCGCCATCAGCGCCAAAAATGCGCCAAACGCGCCGAGCAAAAGCATGGCGGGCGTATCGGCCAGGCCGAGGTAGATGTTTTTTGTCCAGCCTTCCCACATCGCGGCCAGGTCGGTGTACATGCGCGTTTGGGCGATGCCGCGCCCGTCGGCGATAATTAGCCGGTAGCCGCCCCATTTGACTTTTTCGCTGAGTGCCTTGTCTTCGACAATCTTATTTTTGACGGCGGCGTGCCCGCCGACGGCGTCATAGACGCTGCGTCGGATGAAGATGTACTGCCCGTTGGCGATGGCGTCGCGGCTGGTAGGGTCGTTGACTTTTTTGGGCGAGAATCCTACTGAAAGGGCGGTGAAAACCAGCGGCATGACGGTTTTTTCCCAAAAACTACCCAGAATTTGTTCGGTCATCACCGTGTACAAATCGGCGCCGGTTTTTTTGGTGGCGGCCAGGCTGGCGGAAAGCGCATTGGGGTGCAGAAAGGTATCGGCGTCGAGCAGCAAAAGCCACTCGCCGCGGGCGGCAGCCGTCGCCTGGAAGAGGGCGTGGGGTTTTCCGGCCCAGCCTTCCGGCAGGTCGCCGCCCGCCAGAATCACCAGGCGCGAGTCGCTGGCCGAGAGTTCGGCCAGGATGGCGGGGGTTTCATCGGTCGAGCGGTCATCCAGCACAAAAACTTCAAAGGTTGGATAATCCTGCGCCAAAATGGACTCGACACAGCGGCGGATGTTTTTTGCCTCGTTGCGCGCCGGGACGATGACGCTGATGAGCGTTCCGCTGGCGGGCGGCGTGACGTGCGGCGTTTGAATCTCCAGCCAGGATTGGTTGTGCAGCCAGGCGATGATTGCCAGCGCGGCCAGAAAAAAAAGGGTCGAAAGCAGAACGTAAAACGTCATTTACATCACCGTCACCCGTGACCCGTCGGCGCTTTTTTCCACTTCGATGCGGTGCGAAAAAGCGTCTTTCAGATCGTCGAGATGGGTAATAATCAAAATTTTGGCAAAATCGCCGCGCACGGCGTTGATGGCTTCAATCAGGCGTTGCACTCCCTGTTCGTCTTGCGAACCGAAGCCCTCGTCAATCACCAGCGTTTGCAGGCGCGCGCCCGTGCGGCGGGCGAGAATTTCTGACAGCGCCAGGCGGATGGCGAAGTTGACGCGAAAGGCCTCGCCGCCCGAAAACATTTCGTAGTCGCGCGTGCCCGCCGGGTCGCTGATGACGATGTCCAGCGTCTCCTTCAGGTCGTCGCGCTTTTTGTCTTTGTATTCGGCCTGTGTCGCAAAGCGCACGCTCATCGCGCCGCCCGAAAGCCGGTTGAGCAGCTCGTTGGCTTTTTCTTCGATTTGTGGCAGCGCCTGTTCAATCAACAGCGCGGGGACGCCATCCTTGCCAAACGCGCGTTCCAGCGTTTTGTGCCGGCCAATTTCCAGCGCCAGCGCTTCGCGCTCGGCTTGCAGCGCGGCTTTTTGTGCGCGCAGCGTTGTCAATACCGTCACCCGCTGCCGCGCCATGCCCACTTCCTGATGGAGCGCATTTTCGCGTTCTTTAATTTCAAAAAAAGCGCGCTCGCTGGTATGCAAATCGGGCGTCTGGCGTTCACTTTCGGCCAGGCGCACGGTGGCTTGCGTATATGCATCTTCTTGCTCGGCGAGTTCGCTTGTCAAGGTCGCCAGTTGCGCGTGGATGGACTGGAGTTCATCTTCCAGCGGGGTCAGCGCGGCGCGCGCCGAGGCCAACTGGCGGAAATCGGCTTCGCTGGCGCGGCCTGCCTGCTCATGCAACCGCGCGGCCTCGTGCGCGGCGGCGTCGTAGCCCAGCACCGCCAGTTCGGCGTTGATTTTTTCGATTTCGGCGCGCGCCGCCGCCGCAAAGGAATCGCCATTAAGCAGGGTTTCGACGGCCTGCAGGCGCGGCGCGCCGCCGTTTTGCCAGGCCGCCGCGGCCTGGTTCGCCGCTTCCAGGCGCTGCTGCGCCGCGGATTGCTGGGCCGTCAGGCGCGTTTGTTCGGCTTCGGCGTTTTTCAATGGCGCGGCCTGCGCTTCGAGCGTGGCGAGCTGCGCCGTCAGCGCGTCACTTTCTTCGCGGTTGGCGCGCCAGCGGTCGCCCAGGGTTTTCCCCTCAGCGGAAAGTTGTTCGAGGGTTGCGGCGCGGTGTTCAGCGGAAAGTTCCTGCCCGCACAGCGGACAATTTTCGGCTGCGGTGGATTCCAGGTTTTTGATGCGCTTTTCCAGCGGGGTCATTTGCGCGCGCAGGCTGTCGTTTTCGGCCTGGAGCGCGGCCTGACGCTGACGGATGGCCTCCAGCCGGGCGCGGATTTCGTCGCGCTGGCCGATTTTTTCGGCACTTTCTTCCAGCGCCTGCCGGCCTTGTTCGATGTTGTTGCGCAAACTTTCCAGCTGCGCGGCCTGTGCGCTGACCAGGGTTTGTTGCTGGCGTAGCGATTTTTGTTCCTGTTCCAGCCCGGCTTTTTCGCGGTTGATTTCATCCAAAAAAGGCTGGCGGCGTTTTTCGCGCTGATGGAATTGGGCGGCGGCGCTCTCGAAATTTTCCAGCGCGGCGCGGGCGGCGGCCCAGCCGCTGTAAGCGCTTTCGATTTCGGCGGCGCGTTCCAGCAGGCTGGCCTGGCTGTCGCGCTCCGCTTGTTTGGCGGCCAGCCGGGTTTCCAGGGCGGCGATGTCGCGTCGGGCGCGTTTCAGCCCCTCGGCCAGGGTTTGCGTCAGTTGGCGTTCCTGTTCGAGGCGGGCGCTCATTTTTTTGATCTGGTCGAGCGCGGCTTCCTGGGTTTTGCGGCTGGTTTCCAGGTCTTTTAATTGGGTTTCCAGCTCGGCCAGGCGTGTTTTGCGCGCGCTTTCCTCATCTAGTTCCTGATGAATTCCGTCGAGGCGGCCATCGAGCGTGTCGAGAGCGCGTTCCAATTCTTTGCGGCGTGTTGCGGCGCGCTCGCGGTAGGTTTCCCACTGGTCGAGGCCGAGGATGCTGGCGAGAATCCGCTTGCGGTCGCCGGGCCGCTGCTGGGTAAATTGGTCGGCTTTGCCCTGCAAAAAAAACGAGGCATTGACAAAGGTTTCGTAGTCGAGCCGTAAAATGGCGCGGATGCGCTCTTCGGTGGCGCGCACGCTTTTTTCGGTCAGCGGACGCCAGCGCTCGCCGTCTAACAGTTGAAATTCGAGTGTGGTGGTTTTTCCGCGCGGTAAAATGCGCTGAATGCGGTAGTGGTTGCCCTCGTATTCAAAAGTGAAAATCACTTCGGCGGCGGCGCTGGCGCTGTGAATCAGCGCTTCGCCGGGTTTGCGCGCCTGGCCGAAGAGCGCCCAGGTTATCGCGTCCAGCAGGGAAGATTTGCCCGCCCCGTTCTGGCCGGAAATGCAGGCCATGCTGAAGGCGCTGAAATCCACCTCCACCGGCGCGCGGTAGGAAAGAAAGCCGGAAAGTTTCAGTCGCAACGGAATCATGCCATGATTTTACCGCAGCGTTGGCTTGCCCGCCTTCCTTACATCTGTTATCATAGCGGGGTGTTTTACGATGACGAAAACCGCAACCGGCGGCGAAATCTATTCCTGACCATTCTCCTGACAACCCTGCCGTGCTACTGCGCCGGGCTGATTGCTTTGGGTGTTGCGCCAGACGGTTCCATCACCCCCACGCTAACACCAACGGTTACGCTGGGAATTCCTACACTGACACCTACGCCGACTATTCTCTTGCTGGCAACCACGCCGGGGCCATCGCCGACGCCAAATTTTCTAACAGCCACCTTTACGTTCACGCCCACCGCTTCACCCACGGCAACAGCCACCGACACATCAACCCCTTCGCTAACGCCTTTTGTGCCGCCGACCTATACCCTTACCTTGCCGCCCTCGGCTACCCCCACACCGCCGCCGACCGCCACCGCTTCGCCGCTTCCGCCCACCGATACGGCGACTTCCCCTCCGCCCCCCACATTTACACCGACGGAGACGCCCACCACTCCCCCAACCCCCTGATATGGCCGATATTCTTCCCTTTCTCAAATCCCTGCTTTCTGCGCCCGGGCTTTCGGCGTATGAAACCCCGGTGACGCGCCTGATTGAAGAAAAATGGCGTCCGCTGGTCACGCAAACCCGGCTCAGCCGGATTGGTTCGCTGGAGGCGCTCAAGGCGGGCACTACGCCCACGCCGCGCCCGGCGCTGATGGTGGCGACGCACATGGACGCCATTGGTCTGATGGTAACCGCGCTCACCGGCGAGTTTTTGCATGTGACTCAAATCGGCGGGATTGACGCGCGCATTTTGCCCAGCACACCGATACTCGTGCACGCTTCCAGGAGCGGCGAGGAACTGCCCGGTGTGGTGGTCATGCCCCCGGCGCGCGCCCTGCCCCCCAGCACGGCGGATGGCGTCATCAGCCTGAACGATTTACTGGTGGATGTCGGCCTTTCGGCGGCGCATCTGGCCGAAAAAGTGCAAATCGGCGACCGGGTTTCCTTCGCCACCCAGCCGGTGGAACTGGCCGGGGAAGTCATCAGCGGCCACACGCTCGACAACCGCGCCTCGGTGGCGGTGCTGACGGTGGCGCTGGAAGAACTGCAAACCAAACAGCACGCCTGGGATGTCTGGGCGGTGGCAACCGTTCAGGAAGAAGTTACCCTGGGCGGGGCGTTTACCTCCGCATTTGGCATTCGCCCGCAGATTGCCATTGCCGTGGATGTGACCTTCGCCAAAGGCCCCGGTGCCAGCGACTGGCAGACTTTCCCGCTCGCCAAGGGGCCGACTTTGGCGATGGGGCCGAACATGCACCCCTTTATTCACAAAAAACTGAAAGAAATTGCCGACCAGTTGGAAATTCCCACCCAATTGGAAATGTCCCCGCGTCATTCCGGCACGGACGCTTACGCCATGCAGGTCGCCGCCGAAGGCATTCCGACGATGGTAATTGGTATTCCGCTGCGCTACATGCACACACCGGTTGAGATGGTCGCCATCAAAGACATTCAGCGCGCCGGGCGGCTGATTGCTGAGTTCGCCGCCGCGCTGGAACCGGATTTCGTTGAAAAAATCGTCTGGGAAGATTAAAGGCGTTACCCGGTTACCCAGTCTGCAGGTTTTCCCATCAACCGGACAACCGGACAACCGGACAACTGGAAAGCTGGATAACTGGATAACCGGATAATTGGAAAACATTCATGCCAACAATCACCGAAAAACAAATTGAACTGCTCGAAAAACTCTGCAACGCCAGCGCCGTCTCGGGTGACGAAGGCGAAGTGCGCAAAATCGTTCTCGAAGAAGTAAAGCCCTACGCCGATACCGTCAAAATAGACGCGCTCGGCAATGTTCTCGTGACAAAAAATGGCGCGGCAGAAAAACGCCTGCGCGTGATGCTCGACTGTCACATGGACGAAGTCGGCTTTATGCTGGTGGCCGACGAAGGCGAAGGACTCTTCCACTTTGAATTGGTCGGCGGCATTGACCCGCGTCAACTGCCGGGCAAGCAGGTGCTGGTCGGCAAAGACAAAATCCCCGGCGTAATTGGCGCGCGCCCGATTCACCTGACCACACCTGAAGAGCGCAGCCACAAAATCAGCGTGGACGCCTTGCGGATTGATGTCGGCCCGGGCGGCGCGGGCAAAGTCAAAGTCGGCGACCGCGCCACTTTCGCCACGCGCTTCCGCCGGGTTGGCGATTCCATTTTCTCCAAGGCGATTGACAACCGCATCGGCTGCGTTTTGCTGATTGACCTGCTCAAAACCGCCCCGGCCAACCTGGATTTGTGCCTGTCGTTTTCGGTGCAGGAAGAAATTGGCCTGCGCGGCGCCAAAGTGGCCGCCTACCACTTCAACCCAGACCTGGCCTTTGCGATTGACTCGACCCCGGCCAACGATTTGCCGGTGCATGACGGCGAAGAAAACACCTTTTACAACACCAAATTGGGCGCCGGGCCGGCCATTTACACCTTTGACTCTGGCACGCTCAGCGACCCGCGCCTGATTCGCTTTTTGGCGCAAACCGGCGACGAAGAAAAAATTCCCTATCAGTACCGGCAGCCGGGCGGCGGCGGCACGGATGGCGGCGCAATTCACCGCGTGCGCGCCGGTGTGCCGACGGTGTCGGTTTCCGTGCCGCATCGCTACACTCACACCGCCATCAGCCTGGCGCTCGTCGCCGATTGGGAAAATACCCTGGCGCTGCTCTCCGCCGCCCTGCAGCGCCTCACCCCCGATCTTTTGGCGGAACCCCGCTGACCATGAACGGACCGCTTGCCCTGCTTGGCTCTGGCGAATACCTGCCGGTGATGAACGACACCGACCGTTTTCTGCTGCAAAATTGCGCAGCCGATGGGCGCGCACCGCGCGTCGTCTGCCTGCCGACTGCCGCCGGAACCGAAGGCGAGCAGACAATTGCCTACTGGATGCGCCTGGGCGAGGAACACTTTCGCGCGCTTGGGGCCGAGGTTGCTTCCCCGCGCCTCACCAACCACGCTGAAGCCGACGACCCCGCCCTGGCCGCCCAAATCGAACAGGCCGACTTGATTTACTTCTCCGGCGGCAAACCGCAGTATCTTTTTGAGACGATGAATGGTTCGCTCGCCTGGCAGGCAGTCGAAAAAGCCACAGCGCGCGGCGCGGCGCTGGCGGGCTGCTCGGCTGGGGCCATGTTTTTGGGCGAATATCTGCCCGATTTTCGCGCTTTCGGCCTGAAGCAAAGCCGCGCCTTCGGGCTTTTGCCCAACAGCCATATCATCCCCCACTTTGACCGGATGCTGGCCTGGCGCGGGGTGACGATTCCCCTACTTCAGCCGCTCCTCCCCGCTGGCGAGTACGCCCTCGGCCTGGAAGAAGATACCGCTCTGATTGGTAAACCCGGCGGCGAATGGACAGTGATGGGACGCCAAAACGTCCTCGTCATCACCCGCGAGGAAGTCAAAACCTACGGCGCGGGCTGGGTCATCACCCTGCCAACCTGAAAACCGGTATAATCACTGCATGGACTTCCAATATCCCAATCTGGACGGCGTCCCAAAGATTTTTAGCAAATACCCATCTGTACAAGCAGTGTACTTGTTCGGGTCTTATGCTACTGGAAAAATCCGCCGCGACAGTGATTTGGATTTGGCAATTGTGCCGCGCGACTCTTCTGCCCGCCAACAAATGCTCGACATGATGGCTGATTTGGTTCGGCAAATCTATGACCGCATAGATTTGGTATTTCTAGATACCAAAGATGTTGTTGTGCGTTTTGAAGCAATCCGTCACAATCGCCTCTTGTACTGCGTTCCCGACTTTGACCCCGGCACTTATACGTCTCGCATTGCGCGTGAATACTGGGATTTCAAACCCTATCTGGCAGTTCAGCGCCAGTCGCTCAAACAAAGGATATTAAGCCATGGTGCGCGTTGAAGTCCTGCAAAAACGCATTCAGAAAATTGATGAGTATTTGCAGTTGTTGCAAAAATACCCAACAATCTCTCTTGAAGACTTCTTATCAGAGCCAGAGCATTACAATAGTGCGGAAAGGTTGTTACAACTTGCCATTGAAGCCACCATTGATATGGGAAATCACCTTGTTGCAGACATGAACCTTGGCCATGCCGATTATGGAACACAAATTCCTGATATCTTGGCTGACAAAGAACTCATCTCGCGTGAATTGGCTGACATCTGGGTGAAAATGATAGGTTTACGAAATATTCTTGTCCATGATTACCTCGACATCAGCCACCAAATCGTCTACGAAATCGTTCAAAATAGGCTCGAAGATATCACAACACTGCGGGATTTTTTTGCCCGCTATCTTTAATCTCATCAGCCTGCTGTGTCTTTCGGAAACTACATGAAAACTCTCCTCAAAAAACTCACTGAAACGTTCTCCCCCTCCGGTTACGAAAGCGCCATCCGCGACGTCATCCGCGCCGAAGTTGCGCCGCTCGCCGATGAAGTTCGCGTGGATGCCCTCGGCAATCTCATTGTCCGCAAAGGCAAAGGCGGCAAAAAAATCATGGTCGCCGCCCACATGGACGAAATCGGCCTGATTGTCACGCACATTGACAAAAAAGGCTTTGTGCGCTTCACCGGCATCGGCGGGGTTTACCCGCGCAACCTGCCCGGCGGACGGGTGCGCTTCGTCAACGGCACGCCCGGCGTCATCAGCATTGAACCCGCCGACAAGATGACCGAGTCGCAGCCGCTGGAAAAATGTTATGTGGATGTCGGCGCTGCCAGCGACGAGCACCACCCCCTCAAAATTGGCGATGTCGCCGGTTTCGAGCGTCCCTTCCTCGACCTGGGCGCGCGCTGGGTTGCCAAAAGCATGGATGACCGCATCGGCTGCCTGGTCGCCATCGAAACGCTGCGGGCGCTCAAATCCACCCCCAACGAAGTTTATTTTGTCTTCACCACGCAAGAGGAAGTCGGCACGCGCGGCGCGGAGACTTCGGCTTACGGCATTGACCCCGACCTGGGATTTTCGCTGGATGTCACCGGCTGGGGCGATACGCCCGGCCAAAAATACTTTGAAATGTCGCTCGGCAAAGGCCCAGCCATCAAAATCAAAGACGGCGGCATGTTGTCTGACCCGCGCATTGTGGATTGGATGGTGACGACTGCCGAAAAGCACGGCCTGCCCTATCAGCGTGAAGTGCTGCTGGGCGGCACAACCGACGCACGCGCCATGCAGCTCGTCCGCGCGGGCGTGCCAGTGGGTTGTATTTCCATTCCGTGCCGCTACGTTCACAGCCCCAGTGAAATGGTGGACGCCAGCGACGTGGAAAACGCCGTCAAACTGGCAACCGCGCTGCTGAGCCAGCCGGTCGAACTGTAAGTTGACAGCAACAAAAAAAAATCCACCGCAGGGTGGATTTTTTTTGTTTTTTCATTCTATCCCATTTATCCCCTTCATCCTGTCCGCCTTACCCCTTCATTGCCCAAACTCCCCACAGCCCAATCATGGTTACGCCAATCACAAACAGGGCCAAAAATGTCCAGCCCCAGCCGATGAGGAAGGCCTGGGTTGTGCGCAGCGCAGCGCCTTTATCGCGCAGGCGCAGATACTCCGCCGCGTAAAGCGCCAGCGGCGTCACCACCAGCGCGCCGATGGGAGTCACCAAAAAACTACTGACCAGCCCCGCGCCCATACCAATCAAAATCGAACGCCAGGGCGTGCCGGTTTCGCGCAGTTTGGTCGCTAAAATGACGTTATCTACAAAACTGCCAATCACTGCCAGAACCGTAATCAGCGCAAACAGCAGCCAGTCCCAGCCATCCATGCCGCCCATCAGCGCCGAAAAAAGCATGTAGAAAAACGCCGACAGCCAGATGATGGCGATTCCCGGGAAAATGGGAAGAATCAGCCCGACCAGCCCGACCAGCATGAAGGTCAGTATGAGCGCGTGTAAAAAGATGGTGAGAAACATGGCGGGTAGTTGTCCGGTGACGGGGTCAGGTTATTGCCCGCGGATGATGTCCACGCCGCCCATCCAGGGGCGCAGCACTTCGGGAATGACGATCGAGCCATCGGCCTGCTGATAGTTTTCCATCACCGCAATCAGCGTGCGCGGCAGACCCAGGCCAGAGCCGTTGAGCGTGTTCAGCAGGCGCGCCTTGCCGCCATCCGTTGGGCGATATTTGATGTTGGCGCGCCGCGATTGAAAATCGCCCACGTTGGAAATGGATGAAACTTCCAGCCACTCGTCGCAGCCCGGCGCCCAGACTTCCAGGTCGTAGGTCATGCGCGCGCCAAAGCCCAAATCGCCGGAGCATAACCGTTTGACGCGGTAGGTCAGCCCCAGCCCGGCGCAGGTCGCTTCCGCGTCCGCCAGCATTTTCAGGTGCTCGGCTTCCGCCGCTTCGGGCAGGCAATAGGTGTACATTTCCACTTTGTCAAACTGATGCCCGCGTTTAATGCCGCGCACATCGCGCCCGGCGCTCATTTTCTCGCGCCGGAAACATGGCGTGTAGGCAGTGTAGTGACGCGGCAGGCTGGCCTCGTCCAAAACCTCGTCCATGTGCAGCCCGGTCAGCGGAATTTCGGCGGTGGGCACAAAATAATAATCTTCCTGGTGGTCTTTGTACAAATTATCGGCAAATTTGGGCAACTGCCCCGCGCCAAAAACCGTCGCTGTTTTGACCATGAACGGCAGGTATTGCTCGGTGTAGCCCTGGCGGATGTGCAAATCCAACATCCAGGCAATCAGCGCGCGCTGCAGGCGGGCGCCCGGCCCGCTGAGCACGTAAAAGCGCGAACCAGTTAATTTGCTGCCGCGTTCAAAATCAATAATGCCCAGCGCCGGGCCAAGTTCCCAGTGCGGCTTGGGCGCAAAAGCGAACTGCTTTTGTGCGCCTTCCACGCGCAGCACCACATTTTCGCTGTCGTCCTTGCCGTAGGGCGTGCGCTCATCTGGCAGGTTGGGCAAAACAGAAACCAGCCGCGTCAATTCTGTCTCGACTTCGGCCAATTCCTTATCCAGCGCAGAAATTTTCTCGCCCACAGCGCGCATCGCCTCAATTTTTGCCTGGCGCTCGTCAGCCTGCCTCATCTGGCTGATTTCCTTGGAGACGGCGTTGCGCTCCGATTTCAAGACTTCCACCGCCGCAATTTTTTCGCGGCGCGCCGCGTCCAGCGTCAAAATGACGTCCACCGGCGCGGGGTCATCCTGCCGGTCGCGCAGTGATTTGCGGACAAGTTCCGGATTTTCACGAATTAAATTTATGTCGAGCATGGCAACTCCATCAGAAAAAGAATGGGCGGATTATAACAAATTGCCGCTTCACGGCCCCAGCAGAATTAAATCACCGGCGCCAACGCGCAGCCGGACAACCGTCATCGGAAAGGGCAGAAAAAAGCCAGCAGGCAGTTCGGCATTGGGGTTTTCGGGAGCCGCGAGCAGCGGAAGCGCATCGAGGAACGATTCTGCCGCGCGAATCGACTCGGCGGGAGCCTGAATCCAGGCCATTGGGCCGTTTTCCAGCCCAAAACCCACCCGCCCCGGCAATTTTTCCAGCCGGTAGCGTCCGTCCCAGCCGGGGGAAAAGCGTTCGGCGGGGTTGACTGCCAGCGCCACCAGCGTTTCGCCCGGCGAGTTGAAGGTCACTTCCAGCCCGCGTGCGGTCAGCGTAAAGGTCTTTTGGCGCGTTGCCGCCGTCAAACGCAGCGAGGTCGCGCCCCCTTTTTCGGCCTGATAGCGCCGCAAGGGGTCATCGCCATCGGCAAACGAACCGTCAATTTGCCCGGGGTCTGCGCCCGCGCCTTTGGAAAAATCCCAGCGCGAGGCGTCGCTCAGGCCGAGAAAAAACTGTCCGCTTGGCGCCAGCCATTGGTCAGCGCCGCTGAAAAAATGGGTCACTTTGCCGCCGCGCAAATCAATCGCCGCGAAAAAGCGCAGTGAGCTCAGCCAGCACCAATCGGTTTCACAAATCAGCCCGGCTTGCGGTTGCGCCTGCCAGGCCTGCAGGCGCGACCAAACCAGCAATTCGTCTGCGTAGGCGGCGGTCAGGCGCGGGTCGGTGGATGGCGTGCGCTGCGCCAACCGGGCCAGCGCCGCCGTTGACACGGGGTCGAAGCGCGTTTCGTCGGTCTGCGGCAGCGGAAAATTGCCGATTTGCGCCGAAAAGTAGGGGCGCGCTGTCAGCCAGGCCAGCGCCGGGGCGGCGTATTCGCCCGTGCCCCAGGTGGATTTTTGAAAATCGCCGCCCAGGGTGAGCGGCTGGTGAGCAATCAGGTTTTCGTAGAGCAGGCGGCGCGTTCCGAGCGGGAAACCTGCGCGGGTCAGGTCGGGCTGCGGGGCAATTTGCGGCGCGGCGCTGACGGTGAAGGTGGCGCCGCTGTCGGCCAGGTCAAAGGCGCGGGCGGCGAAGTGGCTGACGGCCCGCGAGTCGCTTTCGGCGGGGGAAAACATCACGGCGGGCAATTCCAGCAGGCCAGCCGCTTCCATGCGTCGAATTTGGTTCAGCGCGCCGAGCGCGTCGAGGGCGGGCAGGGCGAAGGGCGTTTCTAAATCTAGCAGGGTGAGCGGGATGGCGTTTTGTTCGGCGGCGTCGAGCAGCCCCTTCAGGCCGTGACGTTCACCGCGCGGGCCGCTGTGGGCCGCGTCCCAGCGGCGCAGGGCTTGTGCGGGCGTGGCGGCGGGTTCAAAGGTGTTAAAAAAAACAAAATTCAGGGGCAACGGCGCGGCGGGCGGCAGGCCGTCAGCGGAGGCGGAAAGGGTTTCACCGTTCAGCCGGGCGCGGATTTGCGCCTGGGGCGGGCAGTCGGGCAGGGAAATGGTGAGCGTGTCCAGCGCAGAATCCACGCGCAGGTGGGTGCGCGGCGGCGCGAGTTGGTCGGCGCGGAAGGTGTAGTTCCGCTGGTTGAGGCTAATTTCCAGTTGGTAGGCGGGCGCTTCGGGCAGGTCGAGCAGGTCGAGCCGAATTTCGCAGCGGGTGGCCTGACGGCGAATCAGCAGGGCGCGTAAATTTTCGGCGGCAGAGGCGTTCAGGGCGCGAAAATCTGCGGCGCGCCAGGTATCGTGGGGCGTGGCGGCTTTTGCCAGGGTTTGCCCGCCCCAAAAAGCCAGCGCCAGCAAGACGAGAAGGAAAATGCGTCGCATGGGAAATGGGCCGGGCGTTTACTCCAGCGGTTTACAGTACGAGGGCTGCTCGGCGGCGGTGATGCAGTAGGCCCAGACGCCGTCAAAATTTACCAAAATATCCACCTGGTCGAAGGTGCTGTTGTAGTTGGTGACAATCATCTGATAGGGCAAACCAGCGCGGTCTTTGAATTGGTTGAGGGCGCCGGTGTGCATTTTACGCGCCAGGGCTTTATCCACCTGCGTCAGGTCGTTGGCGGCGATGAATTGGATGGTTCTATTCAGGCTGATCAGCGGGGTGCGCAGGCGGGCGTGCATGGTGCTGTCGGCAAACAGCCCGGCCAGGGTGAAGACGGTCATCGCCAAAATGACGGGCCCGGTGAGCGCCCCGGCGGCGGTGGAAAGGCGGGTTTGTTCCACCATGGGCACTTCCACCGCGCCCAGAATCAGCGCGGTGACGCCGAACACGACGGCGTTGATGCTGCTGAAAACGCCTTGCGAATCGGCGATGGGCAAATTCAGACGCCCGACTAGGTCGGGGTTGAGCAGGGGCGCCAGCCAGGGCCAGATGCTGAAGGTCAGCAGCGGGGTGAAAATGGCTGGTACGAGCGCCGCCAGCAGCCAAAAAAGCGCTCCGAGCAGGGCTTTTTCCAGGCGCATGGTCAGCCATCCGGCCAGGCCAAAGGTCAGCAGGCAGGCCGCCAGACCAATCAGAAAACGCGCCCAGGGCAGCATGGCGCGCGCCTGCCAGAGCAGCAGCGCGTCCCAGCCCCAAAGGGCGGCAGCCAGCGCGAAACCGGCGAACAGGCCGTAGATCAGACCGGCGCGAGCAAGACGATCGTTGGAAAAGAAATTGTTCATGGTTTTGGAAGTGGATTGCCTTGGTTATCGAAATAAGGGAGCGTTGAACTATCGCTGTTAAGTGTAATGTAGCTGGAGGCTACCCAGCCAAAGCCGCCTGGCGCGGCGGCATACTGGATTTGATACCAGAGCCCGTTGAGGGTCAGTCCGGTCAATATCACCGTGTCTTTGGCGTTGAGCAAACCCAGTGAGTCGAATGACGAGGCCGGGCCGCTGCGCACGTTGATTTGGGCGGTGACGCTGCCGGTTGGCGCGGCAGGCGTGGCGCTGGCAGAAACAGTCGCCGGCGGCAGCGTTGCCAGCGTTTCGGGCGCGGCGGGCGTCAGCGGGTTGCCGAGCAGGTCAAATTCGGGCGCGCCGCCCAGCCCGTCGAGGATGGTCACCAGGCTGGTGGCAATCCACGCCCGCGCGTTTGGCCCGGACGGATATTCAAATTGTAACCAGGCCTTTTCGTCGGCCTGGCCGGTGATGGTGAGCAGCGTCCCACCCGGCAGCGTTCCCAGCGTCATACAGCCCACGCTGGGGCAGACGCGCATATAGGCCAGGTCATTGACCTTCAGCATGCGGACGCCCGGCGCGGGAGTATTAATCGGCAGCGGCGCGGTGGGCGCATCAAAAAGTACCGGCGGGTAGAGGGTAGGCACGCCTTCTGGTGACGCGTACAACGCAATCGGCAGGCGGGTCAGGTCGCCATTCAACTGGATGGCTTTGGCAGTAACCCAGCCGGCGCCGGTTGGCGATTCTGAAAAAAGGATGTACAGCCAGTTGGCGCGGTCGTTGCGCGCGATGACATTCACCCGCTGATTGTACAGCAGGCCGCCCAGCCGGTCGCCAATTCCCTTGCTTGGATAATTGCGCACGTTGGTCGGGGCGGTTATCACGCCGAGCATGGGTTCGATGGTTGGCATGATGGTCGGCGTCAGCGTCGGCGCGGGCGTCAGGCTGGCGGTTGGCTGCGGCGTATTGGTCGCGCTGGGCGCGCTGGTCGGCAGCGGGTTGGCGGTTGGCGTCGGCGTGGCTGGCGTACCGCAGGCCGTCAGCAGAAAAATTATCAGAAAAAGCAAATATTTTTTCATAAAATTGGTTTACGGCTGGGTGGAAATCGTCAGCGTGTAGCGCACATAGCGGATATCGGTGGCCGAGCCGTCGGCGCTGAGTTTGAGCAGGGCGGGTTGGCCGCCCAACACGCGCACGGCCACATCATATTGTCCGCACAGCAGGCCGGGGAAATCCTGCGCCAACAGGCCGTTTTGACGCAGTTCGGCGTGGAGCGCGCCGTTACCTTCACACATCAGCGAAAAATATAAAATCGTCGCCTGGCCGTCCTGCGGCGTCACCACGGTAAATTCCAGCCAGTCGGCGGCGTCGCCAAACGGCGCGGATAAATCGCTGGTGTAGGCAATCAGACGCGGGCCAGAGGGCGCAAACGTCAGGCGTACCGCCGGGTTTTCTGCCGAGTCGACGTCTTCGGGCGCGGCGGAATACGTCGCCGGGGGCGGGGTGGGCGTCGTCCCGGCCTCGCCGCTCAGCGGGTTGCCCTGCGTATCAAAAAGCGGCAAACCGCTCGGCAGCCCGTCAATTTTCAAGTAGGCGGCGGCCACCCAGGCGCGTCCGTTCTCGCCGCCCGCGTATTCGATTTGGTACCAGGTGGAAATTTGATTAATCCCGGTCAGTGTCACCGGCGTATTGGCTTCCAGCAGGCCGAGCGACTCAAACGAAGCCGCTGGGCCGCGCCGCACATTGATTTGGCTGGTGACGCTGGCGCTGAAGGCGGGGGTGGGCGTGGTGGGCAGGGCCGTGGCTGGAGAATTTTCGGCGACGACGGGCAGTGCTTTCGCGTCCCCAGGAATTTCCAGCGCCACAGCCGTCACCCAGCCCAATCCGTTAGCGGCTTCGGGCGCGAGGATTTGAATCCACGCCCCGGCGGAATCGCGCCCGGTGGCTTGCACCTGCACCCCGGCGGGCAGCAGATTCAGCGCAGCAGAATCGGCGCTGGGCGCGGCGCGCACATTTACCTGAACAATGGTGGTCGCGCTGGTGGTTGGCGCGGCCTGGCTGGGCGCGTTGGTCGTTGGCGCTTCGGCTGTCGGCGGCCGGGGCTGCGTCGTCATCACTGGCAGGGTGGCAGTGAAAAAAGGCAGCGGGCTGGGCGTGGCCGTGGCCGCGGGCGTTGCCGGGGCGCAGGCTGCCAGAAAAAGCATTAGAACAGGCAAAAATTTTCGCATGGAGGCATTGTAACAAAAAAGGCGAAACTCCAGAATTATTTAACTGATGTTACGCAGCAACAACCCTGTGGTGCGCGTGGTTGCACCGCGGAAACCGGAAAGTTCTGGCACTAGTACCGGAACTTTCCGATTTTGTAGGGTAAAAACGGCTGAATTGCGCCGTTTTTACCCTACATCTTTATAAAGTTCCGGCACTAGAGCCGTTGGATAGGCGCTGAATAGTGATGAACCCGTCCAAAAGATTGGCAAAATGGGCAGCCAACAGTGGCGCAAATCTGTGATTTGCGCGGGCTTGCCCCACCTGCCCCGTTTTTCGGAGAGACTCTAAAAATTGGCGTCAGCCAAATTGCAGCACGACATAAATGTCGTGCTACGGTGTAGCCGCGCAACATCAGCTATTTTACAATGGCAGCTCGCGCGCGGAGCGCCAACCCAATCAGGCTGTAGAGCAGGCCAAGCAGCAGCAGCGCAAACTTGATATTAACGAACGTGTAGACAATGGCAACACTGGTATCGTTGCCGTAGCCATTCAGCGCCAGGTAAAGGCCCACGTTTTCGAGTGCATCACAGGCGACGGCCAGCAGGACGCCCCAGCCGAGCCAATTGCCCAGGGTTTGCCAGCGTCCCGCTGAAAGTTGGCGCGAGGCCAGCAAAATCGCCAGCCCCAGCGCCAGCGCGTACACCGGCATAAAGAGATAATCCAGGCCGAGGCCAAAGGCGGCGCTGATGCGGGCGGGCAAGCTCCACGAGCCGATGATTTGTCCTGCTTCGTGGGCGTTGCGCGCAAACTCGAAGGTAATGATGCCTGCCGGGGCGGCGCGCGTTTTCAGCCAGGTATCCAACGCCTGAAAGACGCCAAAAATCGTCAGCGTCAGCGCAAAAAACAACCAGAAGAGCGGTTTGCGCCGCGGCGCGGGGATAAATTCCAGCGGGTGATTCATATATTTCTCCAGTACACGCGGTGATTTTTGTATTCGACGCCGTTCAGGTTTTTCAAATCTGCGCGCATTTGCGCCGCGCTTTCGGCGACTTGCGTCATTTCGACGTGCTTGAATTGGCCGAAGGTCAGCAGGGTTTGGCCGAGTTCGTCATAGAGCAGGGCGTTGCCGCCATGACCGTGAAAGGCGGGCAAAATTCCCATGCCGTTGGCCGAGACGGTGTCGGTGCGCTTCATCTCCAGCAGCAGGTCGGGCAGGCCAAAGGGCAGCAGGTGACCGCGAGCGCGCTGCAGCGCGGCGGAAACATCCGGGAAGCCAAACAGGAATCCGACCACGTCCTCGCCGTGCGTGATGATTTTAATGAGACGGTGGTCGGCGACGGTGATGATGTTTTCGACCACAAATTTGATTTCGGCGGGTGTCAGCGGCGAATATTCCCAGTTGTTGACGAAGGCCTGGTTGTAGGCTGTGCCGATGCGCCCGGCCCAGGCGGCCAGTTCGCGCTTGTTTTTGAACTGTTTGACGGCCAAATTTCCGCGCTCGGCCACGCGCCTGGCGATGCGCGCCACGCGCTCTGGAATTTGGAAACTGCTGGCGGGCAGATAGCACGAGACAAAATCCACTTCTTTTTCAAAACCGGCGGCTTCCACCAGACGCGGGTAGTAGGCGTAGTTGTAGTTCATCATGGTCATCATCTGCCGTTGGTCGAAACCCTCGATGAGAATGCCGTACCCGTCGAGCGGCCCCATGCCCTTCGGGCCGACGACCCGCTTCAGGCCGCGCGCCCGCGCCCAGGCGAAAACGGCCTCGAAGAGCGCCTGCGAAACCTGCAGGTCGTCTACGCTTTCGAAGAAATAAAATTCCGCGTCGCGCGTGGCGTGATACTGGTTAAACGGCTTATTCTCCAGCGCGGCGATGCGCCCCATAACCTGCCCATCGCGCAGCGCCAGGAAAAAATCGGCGTCGGAGTGTTCGTAGAAGGGATGTTTTTCACGGTTGAGAAACAGCCGCGCATCCAGCAAAAGCGGCGGCACCCACTGCGGGCAGTTGCGGTAATGCTGATAAGAAAATTGGATGAAGCGTTCCACCTCGCCGCGCTGATGGGTGTCTATTTTTCGAATTTCCAACATCGGGTTGCCTCCTGCCGGGTCTTGGGAATGCGTGTTAATATAACACCACCCTCTCAAAATTGTTTGTGACAAATTGGTGACGTCCATCCATTGAATTTTCCCGCGTATTTTCGCACAATCAAGAGGCTACTTCATCATTCAAGGAGAAACCATGACCATCCCCTTCACCCCGCTCAAGATGAATCTACTGCGCCCCGTCCCCTCGGATATTGACATCGCCCAGGCCGCCGAAACCAAGCCGATTGCGTTGGTGGCCGAAGAAAGCGGCATTTTTCCCGCCGAATTGGAATTTTATGGCCCTTACAAGGCTAAAATCAAACTGGAAATTTTGGAACGCCTGAAAGACGCCCCCAACGGCAGCTATATTGACGTGACCGCCATCACCCCCACGCCGCTCGGCGAGGGAAAAACCACCACCACCGTTGGCCTCAGCCAGGCGCTCGGCGCGCACCTCGGCAAAAAAGTGTTCACCTGCATCCGCCAGCCATCGCAGGGGCCGACCTTTGGCATCAAGGGCGGCGCGGCGGGCGGCGGCTACAGCCAGGTGATTCCGATGGAGGATTTCAACCTGCATCTCACCGGCGACATTCACGCCATCACCGCCGCCAATAACCTGCTGGCCGCCGCCATCGACGCGCGCATGTTCCACGAAAGCCAGACGGCGGACGATGAAAAACTGTTCAACGCGCTCTGCCCGCCTGACAAAAAAGGCCAGCGCAAATTTTCCCCCTCCATGCTGCGCCGCCTGAAAAAACTTGGCATCGAAAAAACCAACCCGGCAGACCTGACCGCCGAAGAACGCCGCCGCTTCGCCCGCCTCGACATTGACCCCGCCAGCATCACCTGGCGGCGCGTGATGGACACCAACGACCGTTTTCTGCGCGAAATCGAAGTTGGCCTGGGCGCAGAAGAAAAAGGTCACACCCGCCGCACCGGCTTCGACATCACCGTTGCCAGCGAAATCATGGCGATTTTGGCGCTGACCACCAGCCTGGCCGATATGCGCGCGCGCCTCGGCGCGATGGTGATTGGGACGAATCACCTCGGCGAAGCCATCACCGCCGAAGATTTGGGCGCCGCCGGAGCGCTGACCGTGCTGATGAAGGACGCCATCAAACCCAACCTGATGCAAACCCTGGAAGGCACGCCCGCCATCGTCCACGCCGGGCCGTTTGCCAACATCGCCCACGGCCAGTCCAGCATCATCGCCGACCGCATCGCCCTCAAACTGGTCGGGCCAGACGGCTACGTCATCACCGAAAGCGGTTTCGGCGCCGATATTGGCATGGAAAAATTCTTCGACATCAAATGCCGCTACTCCGGCCTGATTCCGCAAGTCGTCGTGCTGGTCGCCACCGTCCGCGCGCTGAAGATGCACGGCGGCGGCCCCAAAGTTGTCGCCGGAAAACCGCTCGCCGCCGAATACACCGACGAAAATTTGCAACTCGTGCGCCAGGGCCTGCCGAATATGCAACGCCACATTCAAAACGCGCTCAAATTTGGCGTCCATGTCGTCGTCGCCGTCAATTCCTTCGCCAGCGATACCCCCGCCGAAGTGGAAATTGTCCGCCAGGCCGCGCTGCAAGCCGGCGCGCTGGAAGCCGTCGTCTCCACCCACTGGATGGACGGCGGCGCCGGAGCCGTCGCCCTGGCCGAGGCCGTCATCCGCGCCGCGGAAAAACCCAGCCGCTTCCAGTTTCTCTACCCGCTGGAAAAATCCATCAAGGAAAAAATCGAAATCATCTGCCGTGAAATCTACGGCGCCGATGGCGTGGACTACCTGCCCGAAGCCGAGGAAAAAATCGCCCTGTACACCAAACTCGGCTTCGACAAACTACCGCTGTGCATGGCAAAAACCCATCTCTCCTTCAGCGCCGACCCGGCCCTGAAAGGTGCGCCGAGCGGTTTCCGCATCCCCGTGCGCGACATCCGCGCCAGCGTGGGCGCAGGTTTTCTCTATCCGCTGCTGGGCGAAATGCGCACCATGCCCGGCCTGCCCACCCGCCCGGTTTTCTACGACGTGGATTTGGATTTGGAAACCGGCAAAGTCGTTGGATTGTTTTAGCGATGGACACCACCACCCTGACGATTGCCGCCGCCCTCGCGCAACTCCGCGCCGGAGAAATCAGCGCGCAAGCCCTGGCTGAAGCCTGCCTGGCCGTCATCGAGCAGAAAAACCCCACGCTGAACGTTTTCGCCGCCCGCGCCGTCGACCTGTCCGGCGGCGGGCAAGCGGACAACCGCGCCGCCCTGGCCGGCATTCCCCTGGCCGTCAAAGACCTGATTGACGTGGCCGGGCTGCCCTCCGCCGCCGGGTCGCCGCACTTTTTTGGCCAACAGCCCGCGCTGAAAGACGCCTTTGCGGTTGAAAAACTGCGGGCGGCGGGTGCGCTGCTGCTCGGCAAAACCAACACCCACGAAATCGCCCTGGGAATCACCGGCATCAACCCGCACACCGGTGCCGTCCGCAACCCGCGCAACCCCAGCCGCATCACCGGCGGCTCGTCCAGCGGCAGCGCGGCGGCAGTCGCCAGCGGCATGGCGCTCGGTGCGCTCGGCACCGACACCGGCGGCTCGATTCGCATCCCTGCCGCGCTATGCGGCGTCGTTGGGCTGAAACCCACCTTTGGGCGGGTCAGCACGCGCGGCGTGCTGCCGCTCTCGTGGAATCTCGACCACGTTGGCGCGCTCGCCAAAACGGTGGATGATGTGAGTCTGCTGTATCAGGTGATTCGTGGATTTGACGCGCAGGACCCGGTCAGCGCTGAGGGGAATTTCCCCGCGCCCCAGCCGGACCCGCGCGAGTGGCGCGTAGCGCTGGCGGTTGGCGGGTACGTCGAAGAAGTGGCGGAGCCCATTCTGACGGCGCTGCGCCGCGCTGCCGAGGCTTTCCGCTCCCTGGGCACCGCCGTCACCGCAAAGGAAATCGCCCGCCTGCGCGAAGCGGCGCAAGCCAACAGTACAATGGTCATCGCCGACGCTGCCGCCTTCCACCGCGAGCGGCTGGCCGCTCACCCGGAGTGGTTCGGCGCGGACGTGCGCGAGCGCCTCGAGCGCGGACGCGCCGTCACCTCCACCGAATACGCCCTGGCGCGTCGCGTTCAAAGCGAAATGAAACGCTATTTTGACCTATTTTTTGAAGAATTTGACCTGCTGCTGCTGCCCACCACCGCCGCCACCGCCGCGCCGATTGACGGACTCGACTCTGCCGCCTACGCCCCCAAACTGACGCGCTTCACCGCCCCGTTTAATCTCACCGGTTTACCGGCGCTGACCCTGCCCGCTGGCAGCGACGCCGACGGCCTGCCAATCGGCATCCAGCTGGTGGCCCGCCCCTGGCACGAATCGCGCTTGCTGGCGGCTGGCGCGGCGCTGGAAAAATCCCTGTAAAATGGGACACGGAGCGGGCGGAGTTGCGCGGAGAAAAAGCCTCCGTCAAAATCCGCCCGCTCCGTGTCTAAAAGAACGGGTTATCTTGCCCGGCGCACTTCCTCCACCGCTTCGGGGTTGACCAGCGACGAGGTATCGCCCAATTCTTGCCCCAAATACGCCGCGCGAATCATGCGCCGCATCACCTTGGCGTTGCGCGTCTTGGGCAGGTCGCTGACGAAAAGGATTTTCTTCGGCGCGAGCGCCTTGCCCATTTCTTCAATCAGCATCTGGCGCAGTTCGGCGCGGATCTGTTCCAGCGGGGCTTGCGGGTTTCGATTGGCGACCACAAAAACGACCAGCGCCATGCCCTTGACGGCGTCCGGCACGCCAATCGCCGCGGCCTCGACAATCGCCGGATGCGCCACCATCACCGATTCAACTTCCGCCGGGCCGAGGCGTTTTCCGGCAATTTTGAGCGTATCGTCCGAGCGCCCTAGAATGTACCACAGGCCATCGGCGTCAATCGCGGCGAAATCGCCATGCACCCAGACGTTTGGCCAGCGGCTCCAGTAGGCGTCCAGGTAACGCGCGTTGTCGTGCCAGAAACCACGCGTCATGCCAATCCACGGCGCGCGGATGACCAGTTCGCCAACCGCGTTGCGCACCGGCTGACCGGATTCGTCCACCACGTCGGCGGCCATGCCGGGGCAGGGCGCGGAAAAAGCGCAGGGTTTGAGCGGCAGCAGCGGGTTGCCCATCACAATTCCGCCGCTGATTTCGGTTCCGCCGGAATAATTGATAATCGGGCGGCTGGATTGGCCGACGCGCTCGAAAAGCCATTTCCACGGTTCAGGATTCCACGGCTCGCCCGTCGAGGCGAAACAGCGCAGCGCCGAAAGGTCACAGCCGCGGAAAGGTTCGTCGCCGTGCGGAATCAGGGCGCGAATCAGCGTCGGCGAAACGCCCAGCTGGCTGACGTGATGGCGTTCGGTCACCTGCCACAGGCGGGCGGGCGTCGGGTAGTCGGGCGCGCCGTCGTAAAGCACCAGCGTCGCGCCCAAAATCAGTGCGCCAAAAACCAGCCAGGGGCCCATCATCCAGCCCATGTCGGTCATCCAGTAGATTGAATCGCCGGTGTGAACATCCGTGCCGAAGGCCATGTCTTGCGCTGCCTTGACGGGGAAGCCGCAGTGCGTGTGTAACGCTCCTTTGGGCTTGCCGGTTGTGCCGGAGGTGTAAATCACCATCAGCGGGTCTTCGGCGTCCGTTTTTTCGGTTGCGGATTCAGTGGATTGTTTTTCGACCAGTTCGTGCCACCAAAAGTCGCGTCCGGCCTGCATCGGTACGGGCTGGCCGGTACGCCGCAGGACAATCATGTGTTTCAGGTTGGGGAGTTGCGCGGCGGCCTCGTCGGCGATGGATTTCATTTCGATGGCTTTGCCGCGCCGGAAGGAACCGTCGGCGGCGAAGAGCGCTTTCGCGCCGCCATCCGCCAGGCGCGAGACAATCGCTCCGGGGCCGTAGCCGCTGAAAAGCGGCAAAATCACCGCGCCGATTTTGGCGATTGCCAGCAGGGCGATGACGATTTCCGGCGTCATCGGCATGTACAGGCCGATGGCGTCGCCTTTGCCCAGGCCGAGCGCGCGCAAGGCGTTGGCGGTTTGGTTAACTTTTTCGTATAGTTCGCGGTACGTCAGCCGCCGAACTGCGCCTTCCTCGCCCTCCCAGACGAGCGCTGTCTGCTGGCTGACGGCTGACGACTGGTATTTATCCAGGCAGTTGTGGACGATGTTCATTTTGCCACCCACGCACCACCTGGGAAATTGAATGCCGCCGCTTAAATCCACGACGGTCTGATACGGTTCGTAGAAGCGGATGTCGAGATAGTTCAGCACGGCCTCGCTAAACCAGGCCACGTCGGTTGTGGATTTTTGCATTAGTTCCGCAAAATCGCGCAGGTGATACTGGCGCATGAACGCCGTCAGATGGGCGCGCTCCACGTCGGCTGGGCTGGGCCGCCAAACAATTTCGCCGCCAAAATCAAAACTGTCGGTCATAGGTTCTCCTCCTGGCTGGGAATGATGACGGGATTATATTCCTTAACGGGGTTTGTCTGGCATTTCTCAAACTTAACCCGGCTTTTGTAATGACTTTGGCCGCAGCAGGCAATTAATTCAGGGTGCAGGCCTGGTGATACCCAACATCTTTGCTCCACCCTGCATAGCGACATAAATATCGCATAACGTAGCGCGACATTTATGTCGCTATTGTCCACAGGAAGAAAATTGGCGACTTGTGGGTAACCACCAGTCCTATTAACGCTTTCATTAACGCTTCTTTAGCGCAGGGCTTGTATGATAGGGAAAGTTTCTCTTACAGGAGCGTTTATGCCGAGCGAATTTGTCAGCACCCTCAACAGTAGCACCCTGCCCCCCGGCGAGATTCAATTGCAGGTTGAAAACCTGCAGCTCAATTTTGGCGGCGTGGCCGCGCTGTCCAACATCAGCCTGAACATTTACCAGAGCGAGATTCTCGCCATCATCGGGCCGAATGGCGCGGGAAAAACCAGCCTACTGAACTGTATCAGCGGGCTGTACCACCCTCAGCGCGGAAAAATCACCTATTTCAACGGCGCGGCGCACGAGACGACTCACCTTCAGCCACATCAAATTGCCAAATTGGGGATTGCGCGTTCCTTTCAAAACATCGAATTATTCAAACACATGACGGTGCTGGATAACCTGCTTTCGGGTTGTCACATTCACATGAAGAGCAGCCTGCTTGCCAGCCTGATTTACTGGGGCGCGGCGCAGCGCGAACATTTGCAGTACCGGCGTTTTGTGGAAGATATTATTGACCTGCTGGAAATTGAAGCCATCCGCTACCAGACGGTTGGCTCGCTGTCGTATGGCCTGCAAAAACGGGTGGAATTGGGGCGCGCGCTGGCGATGAAACCGGCGCTTCTGCTGTTGGATGAGCCAATGGCAGGCATGAACTCGGAAGAAAAAGAAGATATGGCGCGTTTTATCCTCGACATCAACGAAGAACACGGCGTGACCACCGTGCTGATTGAGCATGATATGGGCGTGGTGATGGACATCAGCGACCGGATTGCCGTGCTGAATTTTGGGCAAAAAATCGGCGAGGGCACGCCCGATGAAGTTGGCCGTCAGCCCGCCGTCATTCAGGCCTACCTGGGCGAAGAGCAAGGCTCGTTCCCCTTCATTAAAACCACTTCCGAATAAGGCACGGAGCAATCATGGCTGAAACCCTTCCGCAACTTCTGTTTGAGCACGCCAGCGCCACGCCGAATAAAATCGCCCTGCGCGAGCGCGATTTCGGCATCTGGCAGGCCATGACCTGGCAGCAGTACGCCGACCACGTTAAATATTTTGCGCTGGGGCTGGTCAGCATGGGGCTTTCGCCGCAGGAAACCATCGCCATCATCGGCGACAACCGGCCAGAGTGGGTCATCTCGGAGCTGGCGGCGCAATCAGCGGGGGCAAAATCGGTTGGCATTTATCAAGATTCTGTCGTGACCGAAATGGTTTACATCTTCAACCATGCCGACGTTTCCTTCATCGTCGTCGAAGACCAGGAGCAGGTGGATAAAATTTTGGAAATGTGGGACGAGTTGAAGGGCGTGCGCAAGGTAATTTATTACGACCCGAAGGGGATGCGCAATTACACCGAAGATTTTTTGATGAATTTTCCCGACGTGGAGGAGGCTGGCCGCGCTTACGAGCGCGAGCACGCTGGTTGGTTTGAACAGCGCCTGGCGCAGGGCAAAGCCTCCGACCTGGCGATTCTCTCCACCACATCCGGCACGACCGGCAACCCCAAACTCGCCATGCTGACGCATCATTCCATGATGAGCATGGGGCGCAATCTGATGAGCATTGACCCGCTGCGCCCGCAGGATGAGTTTGTTTCGTTTTTGCCGCTGGCCTGGATTGGCGAACAGATGATGTGCATGTCGTGCGGGCTGCAGGTTGGCTTCACCGTCAATTTTCCAGAAGAGCCGGAAACCATTCAGCACGACATCCGCGAGATTGGGCCGCGCGTCATGTTCAGCCCGCCGCGCATTTGGGAAAATCTCGTCAGCCAGGTGCAGGTCAAAATTCAGGACAGCACAAAGTTCAAGCAGCGCATGTACAACTGGGCCATGCCGATTGGTTATCAGATGGCCGACCTGCATTTTCGCAAGGAAAAACCCTCGGCGGGGATGAAACTCAAGTATTTTCTGGCCGATTGGCTGGTTTTTCAGGAAATCAAAGACCATTTGGGGCTGCGCCATCTCATCCGCGCCTACACTGGCGGCGCGGCGCTGGGGCCGGATGTCTTCCGCTTCTTCCATGCGCTGGGAGTCACGCTCAAACAAATTTATGGGCAGACGGAAATTAACGGGATTGCCGTCGTTCACCGCGACGATGATGTCAAGTTCCAGACCGTCGGCACGCCCATCCCGGAGACGGACATCAAAATTGACGAAAGCGGCGAAATTCTGATGCGCTCGCCCGCCATGATGGAAGGTTACTACCGCAACCCGGAAGCAACCGCCGAAACGCTGATTGATGGCTGGTTGCATTCTGGCGACGCCGGTTACTTTGACGAGGACGGCCATCTGATTGTGATTGACCGCGCTAAAGACGTGATGACTTTGCACGACGGCACCAAATTCAGCCCGCAGTTCATTGAAAATAAACTCAAATTCAGCCCGCACGTCAAGGAAGCCGTCGTCTTCGGCGGCGATTGGCCGTTTGTCAGCGCCATGATCAACATTGATTTTGCCAACGTCGGCAAATGGGCCGAAACCAACCAAATCAGTTACACCACCTACACCGACCTGGCGCAAAAACCGCAGGTCTACGAGTTGGTTCGCAAGCACATCGAACAGGCCAACGTAGATTTGCCGCCCGCCGCGCGCATCCAGCGCTTTGTTTTGCTCCACAAAGAACTCGACGCCGACGACGCCGAACTGACCCGCACCCGCAAAGTGCGCCGCAAACTGGTGGCGCAGCGCTACGCCGACATCATTTCCGCGCTTTACAGCCAGAACAATTTTGTGGATGTCGAAACCGTCATCACCTACCAGGATGGCCGCACCGCCCGCCTGGCAACCCGCCTGGCTATTCAAAGCCTGCAAAATTAATACAAGCGCCCTCCGCTGAAAAAAAAGGAAAACCTATGGATTTGTTCATTCAACTCACCCTCACCGGCCTGACTAGCGGCGCAATTTTAGCGCTGGCGGCGCTCGGCTTTGTGCTGATTTATAAATCCAGCGATGTCATCAACTTCGCCCAGGGCGAATTTCTGCTGATTGGCGCCTACGTCACCTACGCCATGGTCGGACAGTTGGGACTGCACTGGACGATTGGCATGGCGCTGACGGTGCTGGTTTCCGTTGGGCTGGGCGTGCTGGTTGAGCGGCTGGTGCTGCGCCCGATGATTGGCGAACCCATCATCTCGGTCATCATGGTCACGATTGGGCTTTCCAGCCTGCTGAAAGCCATCGCCAGCATGATTTGGGGCAACACGCCGCAAGCCTTCCCGCCCTTCATCCCCAGTACGCCGGTCAAAATTTTGGGCGCGACGATTGGGCAGGATCGCCTGTGGGCGATTGTGGTCGCCTTCGTCTTGCTGGGCGCATTCACCTTCTTCTTCCGCCGCTCGCGCGAAGGAATTGCCATGCGCGCCGTGGCCGATGACCAGCAGGCCGCGCTTAGCATGGGCATCAGCGTCAAGAAAATTTTCGCCTGGGCCTGGTCAATTGCCGCCGCCACCGCCGCCATCGGCGGAGCGCTGGTCGCCAACATCGTCGGCGTCGGGCCGGAACTTTCGCACTTCGGCCTGCGCGTCTTCCCGGTGGTGATTCTCGGCGGGCTGGATTCGATTCCCGGCGCCATCATCGGCGGGCTGATTATCGGCCTGCTGGAGCAATATACCGGCGGCTACCTCGGCAATGGCCTCAATCAGGTGCTGCCCTTCGTGGCGCTGATTGTGATTTTGATGATTCGCCCCACCGGCCTCTTCGGCCAGGAACGAATTGAAAGAGTGTAATCAGTGACCAGTAACCAGTAACCAATTAAAACCAGAAACCTGATAACTGATAACTGGCAACTGATACCCAACAGGAACCCTCATGATATCTGGCATCTTCCACACCACCTACGAACAAGACATGGCCCTGCGCACCAGTCACGCGCAAAAAGTCCGGCTGGTCATTTTGGTACTTTTCCTGCTGGCCTTCCCGTTTTTCGCCAACCGCTACGCGCTCACCCTGGCGAATCAAATCGGCATCGCCGTCATTGGCGCCATCGGGCTGAATATTCTGGTCGGCTACACCGGCCAAATCAGCCTGGGACAGGGCGGATTCATGGCGATTGGCGCGTACACCGCCGGAATTTTGACCGCCCGCATGGGCGTCCCCTGGTGGGCATCCACGCTGATTGCGTGCTTCGCCACCGCAGGCATTGGCGCCATCTTCGGCATTCCCTCCCTGCGGCTGAAAGGGCTGTACCTCGCCATCGCCACGCTAGCAGCGCAGGAAATTATTTTGTGGGTAGTCACACACTGGAAAGTCGTCACCGGCGGCGTGGACGCACTGGTCGTCCCCAACCCAGAACTCTTTGGACTGCGCATGAACACGGATTTCAACTTCTACTGGCTGGTGTGGGCGCTGGTGATTGTCGTCACGCTGGCAACGGTGAATTTATTCCGCACGCACTACGGACGCGCCTTCACCGCCATCCGCGACCAGGATATTGCCGCATCCGTCATGGGCGTGGATTTGTTCAAATACAAATTGCTGGCCTTTGCCATTTCCTCTTTTCTGGTTGGTCTGGCCGGGGCGCTGACAGCGCACTACCGCAGCATCGTCACCTGGGAACGCTTCACCATTGACGTTTCGGTGCTGTATCTCGCCATGATTATCATCGGCGGGCTGGGGCGGGTAACGGGGTCGTACCTGGGCGCAATTTTCATGACTCTTTTGCCAGTGGTCCTCTCCAATCTGGGGCGCGCCCTCAAGGGCGTCTTCCCCATCGTCGAGGCGCTGATTCCCTTTATTCAGCAAGCCGCTTTCGGCCTGGTCATCATCCTTTTCCTGGTGTTCGAGCCGGAAGGCCTGAACAAAATCTGGAAGAACATCAAAGACTATTTCCGCTTGTGGCCATTCAGTTATTAACGCGAATAATGGATAAGACGAAACGCGCTAAAAAAGGCGACTCTAACCGCCGAGAAGAACGAATGAAAACACTGCGAAGACTGCGTCTCTGCGGTAAAAATCCCTTATCCATCATTGACGTTTATTAGCAAACGCAGCAACGACAAAAAGGAGGTCCCTCTCATTTTTTTTCGCTTTCCACTTTTCACTTTTTACCCTGTTTCCTGTTTGCTCCAAGGAGAAAAAACCTATGTCCCGCATTCGCACTTTACTCGCAGCTCTGGTGGCCGCTTCCATGATTTTGACGGCTTGCGGCCAAAGCGGCGCATCCGCCGCCCCGATTAAAATCGGCGCCATCTTTGACCTGACCGGCCCCACCGCCGATGTCAGCACGCCCTACTCTGAAGGCATGAAAGATTACGTCACCTGGAAAAATGCCAATGGCGGCATTGCCGGTCGCCAAATTGAACTGACATCCGCCGATTACGCCTACAAGGTAGACCAATCCGAGCAACTCTACACCCAGTACGTTCAGGAAGGTGTTGTCGCTTTCATGGGTTGGGGCACGGGCGACACCGAAGCCCTGCGCACCAAGATTGCCGAAGATAAAATCCCCTTCATGTCGGCCTCCTACTCGGCGGGCCTGCTCGACCTGACCACCGCGCCCTACAACTTCCTGGTCGGCACTTCCTACTCTGATCAGGCCGTGATTGCTGTGCGCTGGGCGTTGGACGATTTCAAGGCCAAAGGCAGCGCTGACCAGATTAAGATTGCCCTGATTCACAACGACAGCCCCTTCGGCCAGTCACCGGTGGCGGATGCCAAAACCTACACCGAAGCCAACGGCGGCGCGTTCATGGATTTGGCGATGCCCAAAGGCGCGACCGATTATGTGGCCGAGCTGGCGCAAATGACCACCTTCGGTGCGCAGTATGTCATCATTCAGAACGTCTCCAGCCCGGCGGCGGTTTTACTCAAAGACGCCAAAAGCCAGGGCTTTGCCGGACAATTCATCTGCCTGAACTGGTGCGCGGATGAAATTCTGGTCAAATTGGCCGGTGACGCCGCTGAAGGCGTGATGGGCACTCTGCCCTTTGTTCCGCCCACCGTTTCGGTCGCTGGTCAGACCGACGCTGAAGCCTTCCTCAAAGCCAAGGGTTCCAGCCTGGCTGAAAAGGGTTTGCACTACACGCAGGGTTGGTGGACGATGGCCGTCATGGCCGCTGGCATCGAAGCCACCATCAAGGCTGGCAACGAACCCACCGGCGAGAACATCCGCGCCGGGTTGGAGACTTTGCAAGGCTTTAGCACTGGTGATGTGACCGCGCCGATCAGTTTCTCGGCCAGCAGCCACAAAGGCAACAACTCCCTGCACCTGTACAAAGTGACCGGCGGCGCGTGGACTCAGGTCAGCGACGCCATTTCTGCCGGGCAGTAAAATTTTCTTTTCCTCGCAGCCCCTCCCCAGCAGGGAGGGGCTAATTCCCCAGGCAGGCGTCCATGCTGACCATCAACAATATCGAAGTCATTTACAGCGATGTCATCCTTGTTCTCAAAGGAATGTCAATGCGCGTTCCGCAAGGGAAAATCACCGCCCTGCTCGGCTCCAACGGCGCGGGAAAAACCACCACGCTCAAGGCCATCTCTGGCCTGCTCAAGCCCGAAGACGGCGAAGTCACCGATGGCGCGATTGAATTTATGGGCAAACCCATTCAGAATCAGGATGCCGCCGACATTGTCCGCCAGGGAATTTTTCAGGTGATGGAAGGCCGCCGGGTGTTTGTTCACCTGACCGTGGAGGAGAATCTCGTCGCCGGCGGCTACACCCGCAAAGAGTTGAATCTCTCGCGCGACATCGAAAAAGTCTACGAGTATTTCCCCCGTCTCAAAGAACGCCGCAACCAGACCGCCGGGCATCTTTCGGGCGGCGAACAGCAAATGCTGGCAATTGGCCGCGCGCTGATGGCAAAGCCCAATCTGATGATGCTTGACGAACCCTCGCTCGGCCTGGCGCCCCTGCTGGTGCGCGAAATTTTCCACATCATCAAGCGCATCAACGAAGAATCCGGCACGACCATTTTGCTGGTGGAGCAGAACGCCAACCTGGCGCTCGGCATCGCCGACGAAGTCTACATCATGGAAAATGGCCGCATCGTGCTGGAAGGCCGCCCCGAAGACCTGCGCGAAAACGCCGACGTGCGTGAGTTCTACCTCGGCCTGACCGAAGTCGGACAGCGCAAATCGTACCGCGAAGTCAAACACTACAAACGCCGCAAACGCTGGCTGTCGTAGGCTGGTCGCTGGTCGTTAGTCCGCTGGTCATTCATCATTCTGCCTTCCCATGTCCCTTACCACCCTCCTTCCCCACCTCGCCGCGCACGCCCCAGGCTTTGCCCGCCGCCTGCAACAGGCCGGGCTGAAAGCCGAGGATTTGCGTTCCGCCGCCGACCTGGCCGCCCTGCCCGTCATCCGCAAAGATGATTTGGCGCAGATGCAAGCCGCCGACCCGCCCTTTGGCGGATTTTTGGCCTGCGCCCCCGGCGAGCTCAAACGCATCTTCCAATCGCCCGGCCCCATTTACGACCCCGAAGCGCGCACCCCCGACTACTGGCGCTGGAAGCCCGCCCTGCAGGCGGCTGGTTTTGCCCCCGGCGACGTGGTCATCAACTGCTTCGGCTACCATCTCACCCCCGCCGGAGCGATGTTTGAGGAAGGCCTGTGGGCGGCAGGCTGCGCCGTCATCCCCGGCGGCATCGGCAGCCAGGAAGCGCAAGCCCGCCTGATTGCAGACCTGAACGTCACCGGCTACGTCGGCCTGCCTTCCTATCTCAAAGCCCTCCTGGAAAAATCGGAACAGATTGGCCTGACCTGTCCCATCCAAAAGGCCTTCTTCACCGCCGAACCGCTGCCGCCCTCCCTGCGCGCCTGGCTCAACCAGCGCGGCGTCAAAATTGCCCGCCAGGGCTACGGCACAGCAGAATGTGGCAACCTGGGCTTTGAATGCGAGCGCGAAAACGGCTGGCACATTCCCCCCGAAATCATTCTGCAAATTTGCGACATCAACACCGGCCAGCCTTTGCCGGATGGAGAAAGCGGAGAGATTGTCGTCACCCTGATGAATCCCGACTACGCCCTGGTGCGATTCGGCACCGGCGATCTGTCGGCTTACGCCACGGAGGCCTGCTCCTGTACTTTGAATACCCCCCGGCTGATGGGTTGGCAGGGACGCATCGGCGACGCCGTCAAAGTGCGCGGCATGTTCCTGCATCCGCGTCAACTACGCGAAGTGATGTCCCGTTTCAGCGGACAAATTTCCGTCTGGCAGGCAGTCGTCACCCGCCAGGAACACCGCGACTTTCTCAGCCTGCAGGTCGAACTGGCTCCCAGCGTTTCTGCCACGCTGACAGAATCCATCGCCAAAAGCACCCACGAAGCCCTCAAATTCCAAATTAGAGTGGAAAGCATCGCCCCCGGCACGCTTCCACCTGATGCCGCACCCATCCGTGATGAGCGTACTTGGGAATAAGGCGGGTCATGTTTCAAACTGGGCGTAAAGCAAAGCAGGACACGCCTCAACCAGGCTGTGTCCGCAGACTATGGCATCAGTATTAGGGTATGCTGGGTGGCGTCTTCAATCGCTGTTGGGCTAAAGGGCAGGGCGTGATAACCCGCAATCAGCCAGGATTGAATCTGATTGTCGTAAAACGGGCTAAAAGGCTGGCCGGATTCTCCACGGGGATAATCGAAATCGAAGCATCCCAGTTACCGGGGTCACTGATGATGCGGTAGGCTGGACCAAGCCCCATGGCGTAGGCCTTATCGGGGTAGTACGCGCCGCTGTTGACGGTGTTCCAGTTACCGCCGACCGGGTACGGGCCGCGGTTGAAGAGCGGGCGCAGCACAGCCACGCTTCCCAGCGGGTGTGAAAGCGTAAAGGTGTGAATTTTTCCCCAGGCCCACCTGCTCTGGTCGGTTCCCAGTTCCTTCACCGTCGCTGCCAGTGCGGCGTTGAGCGTCTCGGCGCGTTTGCCATCCCACCAGGCGTTGTTGCGGTCGTCGAGTAAATTCTGCAGGAACATGAACGGGTAGCCTGCCAGTGTCAGATAGGCCTCCGCTCCGGCAGAATCCAGTTCTGGCGTCAGTGCCAGGCGGATGAGCTGCCGCTGGGCCAGCTCGCTGACCGAAGCGGCAGCGCTTTCCGGCGACATGACTCCGTCCCAATTCTTCAGCAAATCAAGCGCCGCTCGTTCGGCATCGGTTTGGGGGCTGGCTTCGGCCACGAGCGCGCGCGCCACTTGCAGGTTAATGTCGCTGTACCAGCTGGCCTGCAGGTTGGCAAAATCATCAGCACGTAACTTTTTGCCGGTGCGAATGGTCTCGCTGATGAGCGCAACGCGGTAAGGCGGCTGAAAATAATGCGAAAGAAAATACGGGTAGTCTTTCCCCGTCGGGCGATTATTGGCCGAAGCGAAAAAATCTCCGCTGGGATTGACCGCGGAGGGCAGTTGTTCGAACGGGATGAAACTTAGCCACTCGTGCGCCCCGTCCGCGCCGGAAACGGGCAACAGGCCATAGACATCGTTGCTGGCCCGAACCGGCACCGCGCCCGACATCTGATAGCCGATGTTGCCATCCACGTCAGCATAAACGAAATTCATGCCCGGCAATTGCCACAGCGCCGTCGCCGCACGGAACTCGTCCCAGTTTTTGGCCTGATCAAGACCGAGAATGGCCTGCGCCAGCGGACGCCCCTGGTCGAGACCAGTCCAACGCAATGCCAGCGCCTGGCTTGCGTCAGGCGCCGCGTCGCTGATGAGCGGCCCATGCTGTGTGGCACGCACCTTCAGCGTGACCGGCACGCCGTCTTTGACGTTGATGATTTCCTCGCGGAGGGTCAGGTCTTTCCACTCGCCCATGAATTGATATTGCGTCCCGGCAGGGTTGAGTGTCTCAATAAAAAGGTCCTGCACATCTGGACGGGCGTTGGTGACCGCCCAGGCCAGGCGGGCGTTGTGACCAATTTCAACGCCGGGCAGGCCGGGCAGCGACCCGCCGACGACATCATACTGCCCGCCAGCGCTGTGCAGGCCGATTTCGTACCACAGCGTCGGCATCGAAAGCCCCTGGTGCGGGTCGCCCGCCAGCAAGGGTTTTCCGGTGCGCGTATGCGCGCCGCCAACCACCCAGGCATTGCTGCCTTGGTCGGGTTTTGAAAGTGGCACGGCATTCATGTCGTGATTAAGCGCAAGCAGGGCGTCGGTAGTTTCGGGACGAAGGGCGGCGCGGTTGGCGTCGGGAATGACATCTGGGCCGGGATAATTTGGCAGGATGCTGATGGTTTTTTTCCAGGGCAGCGTTGCAGTCAGTTTGCTGATGACCAATTCGTCCTGATAGTTGTTGCTCAGTCCCCAGGCGACGAGTTTTCCAAAAACGAGCGAGTCAATTGGCGTCCAGGGCTGGGGTTTTATCCCTAAAATTTTGAACTCCAGTGGCAGGTTGTCACCGGCTTGCGCCAGAAAAGCGTTGACGCCGTCAGCGTAGGCTTGCAAGATGGCCTGCGTTCCAGCGTCCAGCGTTTGCCAGTCAGCCTCGGCAGATTGGGTCATGCCAAGAATGCGCATGAAGGTATCATTTTTGGTAGTGGTCAAGTAGCAAGTGATGCTTTGGCAAGATTGTAGCGGACGACATACAGTCGAGTAACCAATTCATGGTAGATATCGGATTTTGAAAACGATAAAGTCTTGCGTACATAGCGAGCATTCGATTGCCGCAATGTATTGTTCCAACGTTCCATGTGACTGGTCTCTCCAGTTTCTTTGCCAACACTCCGATGGGTTTCTTTTGGAAAAACTTTTTCGTAGGCATCCCAAAAATCACTAAAAGTGTAGCAGGCTTTATACTCATCAGGAATCAACGCCCATAG